>DBRL01000013.1:12435-140675 GCA_002305925.1 Candidatus Peregrinibacteria bacterium UBA1369 | reverse complement strand
TATTAGACCATTTTTTTGTCCGAATGGGCAAAATTAGTTTGTTTTTTATTAAGATATTTAATCTAAATTAATCTTTATGGCAGCACCAAAAGGTAATTGTTTTAATCCAGCTGGAAGGCCAGTTGGTAGTAAATCCCTGAAAACTCAGCAATGGGAGTATTTTGTGGAGTATTGTATGAGTGAGGGATTGGAACGCTTTTCCGTTGAGTTAAACGCATTAAAAGGCAAAGAATATGTAAATGCCTTCTCTGGTCTGTTGGAGTACTTTAAACCGAAACTATCTAGGTTTAATGGTAGATTGTCTGGTCCGGAGAAGGTGGAGTTTGTAATTAGATATGACAAAGAACCTACTGGAGAAGATAGGAGCTAAGTCGATCAAATTTACTTATATTTTTTGGAGTATGATAATATCAGCTCGTTTATACCTAGAAAAATGAGCAGTCTCTTAAAATATTTCATTGAAGTAATTCCAATAATCGGGTTTTTATTTGCAATTTATTTTTTGATTTTACTGGTTAAATGGTTTCAACATATTATTGTTGTTCATAAAGAAAAGGTTCGCGATCAAGTTTGGAGAGATTTGGAAAAAGAAATCGATATAAATAATGAAATTAAAAGGGGGATTTCACGGTTAATATTGCTTCAGAATTATATAAATTGCGGTTTCTTGAAAAAATATTTTGTGAAGCCATTTAGACCTGTTTTCCCAACATATTGTCCAATATGTAGGTCAGGGCGGTTGAGAGAGTGTAAGGGCAAATTTGGTATCTTTATTGGTTGTTCACATTATCCAAATTGTTCTTATTCTTCACCCAGTGTTGGTGATCAATTTATTGCAGATATTAAAGAAGCTTATAATTTGCCAATATGTCATATTACGACCAAAAAAAAGCTGAATTAGAAGATACCCTGAAAAAATTAAAGGAAACTCAAGGGGTTTTCGATAAGGCATTTGAAGCTTTAAAAAAAGAGAAAATCAAAATTGAAGAAGACAAGAGTGCTGTTATGCAATTGGCAAAGGAAAGACAAATGGGTTTCCCTTGGCTTGCAAAGGCTTATGATGAGTATTTTGAACTCCAGGATAAGAGTATGGTGAATTTTTTGAAATATAAGGAACACCCAGCCTTAAAAGCTAGTGAAATAGTTGATGAGTATTCAAAAATGAGACGGGCGGCTGAAAAGAAAGAAAGGCAGGCTCGTCATATCATAAATTTATATGAATCAGTTGCTCCATTTTTAATAGATTTTAGAGAAGAAACTGAGATTGATGAGAATGAAGAAGGAGTTTTCTATGATTGGGATGAAGACGAAAAGCAAGATCCAGCAATCAACTATCTGACCAAAGACGAATATAGGAAATTGTCTTCTGCAGAAAAAAACCAATTGGCATTAGATAGGTTTTTAGAGAGAGGAAAGTCTAATAGGTTAATCGGAAGGCTGTATGAAAGATATATTGGGTATTTGTATGAAGAAAAAGGGTTTGATGTCCAATATATTGGTGCAATTAAAGGGGTAGAGGATTTAGGACGAGATCTTTTGTGTAGGAAAGGGAGGGAAGTGATTATTATTCAGTGTAAAAACTGGTCTCAATTTAAAACTATTTTTGAAAAACATATTTTTCAGTTTTTTGGAACTGTTTATGAGTTTCAGCATGAAAACCCTTCATTAAAGGTAAAAGCAATTTTTGTAACTACCACTTCGTTATCTGAACTTGCTAGGCGTTTTGCACATGATTTTGGTATTCAATTGGATGAAAACCATAAGTTTGATAAAAATTACCCTTGTATAAAGTGCAATATTGGGCAAAGGTCTTCAGAAAAAATTTATCACCTTCCTTTTGATCAGCAATACGATAAGATTAAAATCGAAAAGGATAAGGGAGAGTTTTACTGTAAGACGGTAGTTGAGGCTGAAGCTGCTGGGTTTAGGAGAGCTTTTCGATACAAAGGAATTAGGAAATAATTGTTTTATTATGAAATTGGTAGAGAGTATAGGCGATTTCCTGGATTTTCTTAGAAAAAAGAAAAAATCTTCAATTACGGTTGCACGATATTTGTCATCTTTGAATGAGTTTGTTGACTTTTTAAAAGGAGATAGGCCAATTTTGAAAATTAAACAGAAGAATCTTTTAGAATTTGTTGATTATATTAACGATAGGGATATTAAAAGTAATTCTCGTGCGCTTTATATTTCTGCCTTGAGATCTTTTTTGTCCTATTTAAGTGCGTTTAAGGGGATTAAACATTTAAAATATCAAGATCTTAAAGTTCCTAGAAAAGAATATAAAATTTATGAGTATGTCGGTGATTGTGATTATGCTGCCTTGATTAAAGCAATTCCTCAGTTTGATGAGTTACATATAAGAAATAAATGTATTATTGAACTTATTGCAGAATGTGGTCTATGGCTAAATGAAGTCATAGCAATCAAGAAGGAGGATATAGATTTCAAAAAACATCTGCTTTATATAAAGAATAGAGACCGGGGAAAAAGGGTCCTGGAAGTGCCAATAAATGTAGTATCTTTAATAGAAAAATATCTGTTGAAGAAAAGTCAACCTTCTGAAGTCCTTTTTTCGACTTTAGGACGGAGAGATCTTCAGTTTATGGACGATAATTTAAGTGGCAATTCATTACAACAATATATAAGGCATTATGCACAGGATGCGGGTATAAAGGCACCTATTACACCATTGATATTGAGGCATACTTTTGCCTTGAAATGTCTGTCTAGAGGGATGTCCCTGGAAAGGCTTCAGATCATTCTTGGTCATAAGGCTTTAAGGAATACACAATTTTATAAAACCTATTATAGAAGGATTCTTCTGGCGAAATTTCAAGATTTTATTTATCTTCTTAATAAGGCTGGGTTTAAAGGAGAGATTACTCCTCTCCATTTAACACGTAGTGGTAGGATAGTTCAGAATATAAAATTGAGGAGTTATAAGTTCGCATGTTATTTGTATTTAAGACATAAACGTGAGGTGGCTACACTAGATAGAGCAATTTTTATAAGTAACATAAAGCCAAAACAAGCAAATTCTTTGAAATTATATTTGAATCAAGCCTGTGAAAACTCAAAGTTTAAGATCGTTGATTGTACGATCTCCCCTTTGTTCTCTTTTATCGTGATTCCTGAGTTTTAATAGGATCTGGATTCTGGTAGAATCATTTAATGTTGCAATTTTAATTTTAGAGCGTATCTTCCGAGTTTAGGCGCAGGTGAACACAGAAGTTCATTATGATTTTGATTGCGCCTGAAGATAAAGCACAAAATGGGGCAAAGGTGGTACGTGTATCTCCTTTGTCTGTTTTGGAGTTCAGATGCCATTATCCTGAAGAAAATCCAGCTGGGACAGTTGAGGATGTAACTCATACTCTCCAGTATTTGGGGATCTTTGACAATTTGTAACCCTCTTTATAAAGTTTACAGAAAAGGGTAGGATAACTGTAAATTTAATAAAAGTGGTATGGGGGAATTAACTATTAATGCTGGAAAACAGCGCAGGGTGGCTGTTTACATTCGAGTTTCAACCACGGAACAGAAAATCGATGGTTATAGTATGGAGGCTCAGGAAAAGAGGTTAATGGAGTATATAGAAGCAAATAAAATTTACGGATTCCATACACAAAAGGATTGGGTTTTCAGAGACACTCATACTGGAAGTGATCTCAACCGTGAGAGTTTGATAGAAATGCGAAAAATGGTTCGAGAGAAGAGGTTTGACGCTGTTCTAGTCTGGAAAATTGACAGATTGTCCAGATCTTTAAAGCATTTGTTAGTGCTTTTTGAAGAAATGGAAAATAACAGTGTTAGTTTTATTTCGGTCCAGGAAAATATAGATTTTAAAGGTCCTATAGGAAGATTAATATTTCAGATTTTTGGAGCGATTGCTCAGTTTGAAAGGGAGCTTATTAAGGGAAGGACAGTGATGGGTAGGATTGCTTCTGCAGAGATGGGCAATTATACTGGTTCGTACATTCCTTATGGTTATAGGGCTGTTCCGAATTCAAGCGGCAAGGGTAGAAAGCTGCAGATAATCCCAGAGGAGGCTGAATGGGTAAGGAAGATTTATGAATGGTACGTTTATGACGATCTAGGTTTTGGAGAGGTCGCAAATAAGCTTAATCAGCTGAAAGTGCCAATAGGCCAAAATATGAAAGCTAAAAGAGCTACATTTAAATGGACTGATGAAATAATACGGAAGTTAATTAGGAATCCGGTTTATCGGGGGAGATATTATGCCAATAAGAAAGATGAGATGGGAGCAATGTTAGAGGTGGATAAATGGACAAGTGTTCCTACTCCTGCAATTATTTCAGATTATTTGTTTTTACAGGCACAGGAGATTAAAAATAAGCGTCATGCGGCAAATGCTAAAGGAGTAACTTATATTTTAGCAGGAAAACTGAGGGATGTGACTTTGGACAAATCAAAGTCTTTTGTGGGATGTAAAAGGTCAAAAGGAGGTCTAAGTTATAGACGAAAGCAATTTACGGACTCAGATGGGGTCTATTATTCGGTTTTTGAAGTCCCGGCTAGGCAAATAGAGGAATATGTTATTGAGAAGATCAGTGAGGCCTTAAAGGATCCAGAGGTGTTTATAAAGAATTATTTGTCCAAACAGTTTGCTGACAAAACCCGTATAGAAAAGCTGCAGGGACATTTGGATAGGCTAGAGGAAAATAAAGTTAATCAGGAGATAGCTTTAGAAAGGGTCCAGGAGGCATTTGAGAACGGTAGCTATAGTGAAGCCCAATTGGTTGATAAGAGTGCAAAATGGAATAAAGAGATTGCAAAAACAGATGAGGCCATTCAGCAGATTGAAGATGAGCTTAGAATTTTGGGCAAGATTGACGTGGAAGTTGAAAAATTAAGGGAGGCTTCGAAGCAGGTGAAATATCGTTTAGAAAACTTAACCCGAAAAGATCAGCAGGTCTTGGTAAAGCTTTTTGTAGACAGGGTGGAGATGTTCCGCAGAAAAGAAGGAAAACACTGGAAAATTTTTGCCGATGTTCATTTTAGGTTCAACCCTGAGAAGTTTGGTGGGCCGTCAGAGGAGGGTAGAACCGGAAAAGGTCATGAAGAAAAGCAGAATGAGGGTTCTGACGTTAAAAAGCTTTTCAATGGAGCCACAGACGGGAATCGAACCCGTGACCTCATCCTTACCATGGATGCGCTCTACCATCTGAGCTACTGCGGCTTGTTTTGAAGCTTTGGTGCTAAGGTGCGTGCAGGGCGTTGGTCATGATCGCGCTGGTGCGCTATGATGATTGACGCTTCGCTTGGGCATCTGAGCTACTGCGGCTGGTTTTGAACGTGCTGGCTGGCCTGTCATTTGCGCCCGAGCGCTGCTTGGTATGGGCAATCGCGGGCTGATTTTAGCATAGATGAGACGCGATGCAAATTTTTTTGATTTGGGGTGGTGTTTCTGGTGGTGGGTGTGAGGATTTGACTGTTGCGGGGGCTGGCGCCGTTTTGGCGAGCTGGCTTATTTATGCTATAATATGGGGATTGGTGCTGGCAATGCTCCGCGTGGGCAGAGACTGAAGCCAATTGGAAACAAATCAATTATTTTGATCCTGGTTGCGATGGCTGTACCTAAAGATGAAAACTGGCTGGAATGGGCTGAGCTGGAAGAGGCCGAGCGTAATCGCGAGGCCGCTCCGGAGCTGGCCGCATTGAAGGAGCAGATGATTTCCGGCAGACGTTTTGTGACCGATCTGTTGACGCAATTGTCTCCCACAGAGCAGGGGAATTATCGGGCGACCGTGGAGGAATTGGAGAGCGTCTTTCGTTCAATGGACGCGCGGCTGGGACTGTCAGCCCAAAGCGGATATCTGGGCGCCCTGGAAAAATTGAAAAGCCGCCTGTCACAGGCCCCGGTCTTTTTGCCCTATGTGACGCTGGTTCTGAAACAGTCCCAGGGGCTGGTCAATGACAGCGACGGCCTGGTGAAAATTCTTGATAACTTGAGGCGACGGCTGGAATCATACGGCCAGCTCAACGAAAAAACCGAAATGCTGGAGAAGTGGAACAACTGGCGCGGTGAGATTATGGAGGTGCTCGGGCGCGAAGCCAATCCGCCTGAAGATATGCGTCAGGAGATTCGTTATAGAATTGCCGCGGGTGGGATGGGGCTGGAACCGTTGCGCACAAAGCCACAGTCGACACCGGATAATCAGAAGAGGCGCGTGCTGGAGCTATATCTGCGCAAGGTTGATCGTTTTATTGCTTATCTGGCCGAACATCCGGGCGCGGTAGGCCTGATCGATGCCGGCTATGATTTTGTCGAGGAGGAGCGGGTGCGCAAAGTGCTGGAGAGTATGAAGGTCTGATTTTTTTGTAATTTTCTCAAGTGGTTAAGTGTATACTCTGGTAGATTAATCTTTTTGCAGTGGCCGCAGCGGATAGAGAAAAACAGTTTAGCGACGCCGAGTTGGTGCGCCGGACACTCTCCGATGCCGCAAATTTCGCCAGTCTTGTCGAGCGCTATGAGGCAAAACTGATGCGCTATATCTGTCGTTTTACCGCCGGTGAGCGTCAGCTGGCCGAAGATATTTTCCAGGAGGCGATGATCAAGGTCTATCGTAACCTGAACGGATACAATCCCAACTGGCCTTTTTCTGCCTGGATTTACCGGATTGTGCGCAATGAAGCGCTCAATCAGTTGCGTAGGCGCCGGCTGCAAAACACAATCAGTCTCGATGGTGAGGAGGATGGGAGTGCGTCGTTATTTCAGGTGCTGACCGATGGTGAGGATTTGGCGGAGGATGCTGTCAGGAGGGAGACCGCCCAGAGGGTGCGGGAATTGCTTGGCAAATTGCGGCCGGATTATCGGGAAGTGCTGGTACTGCGCTATCTGGAAGAACGTGATTACAACGAAATCAGTTTCATTTTGCAGAAGCCGTTGGGAACGGTTGGGGTGCTGCTCAAGAGGGCCAAGTCCGCGTTTCGTCAGCTGGCATTGAAATATAACCTGCTTAACCATGAGTAAAATCAGTGACAATATCGTCGGGCAGATTCGCGAGTTGGGGATTCGTCCCAAGCCGCGCTGGAGATTTGTGTTGGCAAATTTAACGCTGATGTCGCTTGTGCTTGCCGCTGTGGTGGTTGGTGGATTGGTGATGAGTCTGGTTTTTCTGAAAATTGGCGATTTGGACTGGGAGTTGTTGAGCTGGGGAGGAGAGCGCGGATTGCCGATGGTGCTGGAAGTATTGCCGCTGTTGTGGCTTTTTCTGCTGGCGTTATTGTTGTTGTTGGCTGTTTGGGTGTTTGAAAAAACCGAGGTCGGCTATCGTTTCCGGCCGATTTGGCTGGTGGCCGGTTCTGTCTTGGTTTCCGCGGTTCTTGGTGGATTAGTCTATGCCCTGCATGGACCGGAAATGGTGGATACTTTTTTGCGTAACGCATTGCCGTCTTACCATCAGATGGAGGAGCAGCGACTGCGCAAGTTTCACCTGCCGGAGCTGGGAGTGCTGCCCGGGAGGGTGGTTGAATTGCGTGATGGTGGGGTTTTTGGTTTGGAAGACATGCGTCGGGAACTTTGGATTGTGACTGTGCAGAGTCGTTCACAGGCCGAGAAGAAATTTCCCCAGTTGCGATTGGAACAGCCGGTGTTGTTGATGGGTGAGGTCCTGTCCGGGGGGCAATTCAACGCGGTGGAAATACGGATGAAAAGAGCTTTGCCTTTGCCGGGGGCTGGCGTGCCGGGGAAGGGAGGAGCAATGTTGTTTCCCGCCCGGCAGAAAGGACAGAACGAAAAGTTGTAATAAATGAGGTTCGTGGTGTGTAGTATTGAATGAGGGTTGTCCATGGAACTCTCAAAAACAATTTCTTATTTTTTTATTGTCTAAAGATGAAATTAACAAACAAACTTTTTAGTGGGGTGCTGGTGACGGTCGCTGTCGGCGCTTCGGTGGCTGGGGCCCAGGGGATGTGGCAGGACACAGACGGTCCACGTTTGTTGTCCGAAGACGAACGTGCCCAGCTGCATCAGCAGAATTGGGAGCGTCATGTCGATCAGTTGAAATTGGTGGACGATGGCAATTATGATGCCTGGAAGCAATTTATGCTGGATAACGGCCGTGAGATGCTGGCCGAGAAAGTTACGGCTGAGGATTTTGCCAAATTGGCCGAGCTTTATGATGCTTTCAAAGCCGGCGATTATGCCAGGGCCAAGGAATTGGGAAAGGATTTGAAAATGCCTCTGGGCATGGGTATGGGAGGCGGACGGATGATGGGTGGTTTCCGTGGTCGTGGTGGAGACGGTAGTTTACTCGAACTGCCTGTGGTAAAAGCCTTGTCACAGGAAGTACAGGCCCAGCTCAGGGCTGCACATGAAGCTGGGGACGGGGACCTGGTGAGGCAGATTCTGGAAGACAATGGGATTCAGCCTGTTGGACAAAAACTGAAGGATCGTTGTGGACAGGGTAGTCGCAATTCTCAATAGCAAAATGTCGCTAAAAAGCACTGACTCCCTCCTTTCGCCTTAGTGATTGGGGGGAGTTTTTTGGGTAATTTTTTTCAGCTTCCGTTCAGCTTGGGGCGTTATTTTGATGGGGCGAATCGGCCGATTTGTCAAAATATTCCTAACCAATACTATGCAATGAATTTAAAGAAAGCTTGTTCGGCTGTGATGGCTGGTTTTGTGGCTATGGTTGGAGTGATTCCGGGTGGATTGCCGGTGCGGGCGGCTGCGACCGGTTCAGTAGTGATTAATGAGGTGGCTTGGGCGGGTTCCGCCGATTCGGCCAATGATGAATGGATTGAACTCTATAATACGACCGCCCTTTCGGTTGATTTGGGCGGCTGGATATTGCGTGATGACGGGGCCGATGTCTTAACTTTTCCTGCCGGTACGGTAATCGGGCCGCAGGCCTATTTCCTGATTGAGGATTCAGAGACGGCTGTATCAAATCTGAGCGCCGATCTGATTTTCAACATGTCTTTGGCCAATACCGGTGACACGCTGCAGTTGGCCGATGCCGGTGGGCAGGTGATTGACACGGTAAATGCAGGAGGTGGTGTCTGGTATGCCGGTTCGAATGCAAATTATGCCACCATGGAGCGTATCGATGCGCTGGTTGGCGATCTGTCGGCGAATTTTGCTTCTTCTACCGGTGGGAGTGGTGCGCTGGCCTCGGCCGGTTCCGCGATAATTGGTACGCCGCGGGCCCTGAATTCCATGTCCACGCCTCCTGTCAACCAGCCAAAGGTGACGGCGCTTTTTGATCAAGGAGTTGCTGTGATGGGCGAGACTGTAACGATGACGGTACGGGCTGACAATTTGAGTGAACTTTTTTCCTATGGTTTTGAACTGGTTTATGACCCCGCGAAGTTGCAGCTGGGAGCGGTGACGGCGGGGGGTTTTCTCTCTGCCGGCGGGACGGTGGCCACTTCTTTTCAGAGCGGCCTGGTTGCGGGGGAAGCTGGTAATCTGCTGGTTGCTGAGGCCAGGACTATCGATCCCAAGGTCGGTGTCAGCGGCAGCGGCAATCTCTTTTCTGTCAATTTCACCGTTGTTGGCGGAGAGGGCGGACAGACCAGTGTGATTTTTGCGCCGGGGTCTTTTGCATCTTCCACGCAGGGCGATTTGCCGGTTTCACTTTTGCCGGCCAGCCTGGGACTGGAGACCGGTATGGTTGAACCGGTGACTTTATTGCAGGCCACCCAGGGAATTGATCGCTATCAGATCAGATTGAACTGGATGGCTTCTCTTTCCCAGCCCGATCATTATCGGGTGGAGAGGATGGATGCCCATGGTCAGTGGCAGATTCTCGCCGGAGTGGCGGGGACTGAATTTGTCGATCAGGATGGCGTCTTGAATGGTGGCAATATCGTGCCCAATCTGGTCTATCAATACCGGGTGACTGCGGTGAAAGGCTCGTTGACCAGTCAGTCAGTGACGATTTCCGCCCAGGATTCGCGCGGCATCCGGGGTGACAACAACCGTAGTGACCGCATCGATGGACGCGATCTGGAGCGACTGGCCCTGCATTTTGCCGAGAGCGATCTATCGCCCGCTTTTGATCCGCTGATTGATACCACTTATGATGCCCTGATCAACGGCAGCGATTTGATTGATATCGGTGCCGCCTTTGCCCAGCGTTATCCGTGAGTTGATAGTGACGTCGGGACAAAAGCTTTTTGTTTTCCGTAGAGTCGTTGTATAGGGCGAGGCGCGCCGTCGGCGCGCCTCGCCCCCTACCCACTTTTAGCAAAAAATTTTTTAACCAAAGTGAAATGACTGCAATCAATTTAAGTAAAAATTATCTGGAGGGAGGGCTGGTGGCCTTTGACTTGAGTATTGATGCTCCGCCGCGCAACTTTTTGGGTCTGGCGACCGATATTGTTTTTGAGGGGGATTTCGCCGCGGCCGGTTATCGGGGGATGGAGTGGGGGGCTTTGATTGCGGGCATGCCCGAGTCGGAGCGGCCGATTCAAATGGTCAAGGCATTGCCGGATCAGTCCAGGGTGGTATTGGGAATGACTTTTCGCGCCGACCGTTTGCCGGAATTGTCGAGCGGCGCGCTGGCCAGGCTGGTTTTTGAGAAAGATTTGCTCAAGCCGGTTTCCCTGGAGGAGCGGGTGCTCAGCGTCTATGACGGTGTGCGCAAAGACCTACCTTCCGTGGAGTGGACCATTGCCGCCTTGCCTGATGCTATACGTTCTCCGGCTGATACCGGCGCTGTTGCGGACGGTAAAGTGGTAGTTCCGCCAGCCGGTTTTGTTTCGAATGGGGCTTTCCCCGGGCCTGTCGGAGGCGATTTGGCGGTTCAAGCTGATTCTTCCGGCTATGCCATCGAGAGCAACTGGCAGGAAATGGCTCTGATGGATGTCTTAAACAGCCCTTCTCGCGAAGAGCCAGGGTCTGTTTTCCCCTGGTTTCTCTGGCCCTGGGGCATCGTTGTTGTGGCCATTGCTTTGGGGGCGTGGTTTTTTCGACGCAGCGGACGGTCGCCGGCCGCTGCCGATTTGGCTTGACTAATAGACGATATAAGCTAGACTCCAGTGGTAAAAATAATCGTAAATCACCCGTATGGCGAAAGGAAAAAGCACCTATTGCACCTGGTATTGTTCGGAATGCAATGCCCCGAAGAAAACCACTGCCTACAACAAGAAAAACAACGAGACGATTACCAAGGAACTGAGCATGTATTGCAAGCAGTGCCATAAGCACGTTGTTCACAAGCGTAAGGATACCAAAAAAGGTTCCAAGTAAACTGTTTCATTGCAGCGGGCGGGGCAAAGCCCCGCCCGCACGGGTAGGCCCTTTCCCCCCGCTGGTTACAATAAAAAATTGAGAATTTAAAACCAATATTCCATGTCAGGATTTTTCACTGCCAAGATGAGGTTCCCGCTGTTAATGGCTGTTTTTTTGACGGGGATTGTTTTTTTGTCCGGTTGCCAGCAAAATGCCGCTGTTGGGCGTTTTGTTTCCGATCAGGGCGTTTCCATAGAGGCTCTTTTGCCTGCTGATCTTTTGATGCTGGGGAAAATCGGCAGCAGAGATCTTGAACAGCTGGAAAATTTGCGCCAACTCAATAGTTATTTCCCCAATGACCCAATGGGCATGCTGATCGAGGAATTTAACCAGGGAGTCAGTGAGGGGGCCGGTCTGCAGGAACTGGGACTGGATTATCAGCGTGATTTACTGCCTCTACTGAAGGAGAATAGCGAATTATATCTGGCTCTGGCGCCGGCTTTGGAAAAAGAGCCCGCCTCTATCAGGCTGATTATGGTTTTGACCATAGCCGATAAGGCCGCATTGGATCGTTTGTTGGCGACCCAGTTGCAACGAGGTGCCATAAGCAAGAAGACTCATTTGGGCATGGATTATTACGTAACCGGTGATGAGGACGCTGGCACAGGGGATCGTTCTGCAGGAGGTGATGGGACAGTGGACTCGGCTGACCGTGCTTTTTTGGCGCGTATCGCAGATGTGTTTGTAATTGCCAATGATGAGCTTTTATTGAAGGAAGCGATTGCCTCGGGTGTGGAGAAAACTTTGGAGGGTTCTTCCCTGCTGGTCAATAATCCGGTCTATCGGCGAGCCCTTGAAGATTACCGGCCTTCCCTATTTTTTTTATATGGTGATTTTCGTCTTTTGCTTGATTTTCTAAATCGGGCGGAAATCGACGGGCAACCTTTGGCGCCCGAACTGGAGAGTTTGAATTGGCAGACCAGCGGCCTGGAGGCCATTGCCGCTGAAACCATTTCTCTGAGGGCGGAAAAAGAAGGACTGCGCATGATGATCAGGGTTTGGGCCGGGGATGGGCAGGATTTGCGAGAACAGGCCGGCAAAATTGAAAAATCATATTTGTTTGAAAAACTGCCTGCCGTTGCGCCTCTCTTCTATTCGGAAGGTTACAATTTCGGGCAGTCCTATCAACAATTCATGGAGCTGGCCGTACAGGATGACGAATTGCGGCAGGGAATGGATGAAATGGAACAGGCTTTGGCCGATCTGGGGCTGGATTTTCAGCGGGATATCTTGACTTTTCTTGATCGCGGCTATGCGTTCGTGCTGGAAGATAATGACTCGGTTTTCCCCGCGTTGGGCTTTTATCTGGATACCACCGGCAATGTTGCCGGGGCTGAGAAGGTTTTTGCATTGCTTAATGGCGCAGTCGAAGAGCTGTGGACCGATGTCAAAGCGGAGAATCCCGAACTCACTATGTTGCTCAAGCATGAAGAATTGGATCCGGGGCGTCTCTGGCGTTTCACACTGAATCCCGATCTCCTGTTGTCCGGCCAGGATCCGGCGCTGGTGAAAAAGCTGTCCGGTCAGAAAATCGAATTTTATTATGGAATATTGTCTGATCAGACTGCGGTTTTGGCACTGAAACCCGGGTTGCCGGAGTCTTTTGCCCGTCCGCCGCGCGTAGCGGACTCCGAAGAGTTTCGTCGAGCTCTTAAATATCTGAACGGGGCCGAGAATGGTATTACCTATTTGGCTCCGGCCCAGATGTTTGTCTATTTTGACCGGCTGGTGGAACTCGCTAAAACGGGAGGCTTACCGGAAGCCCAATTGGCCGAATATGAAACGGTGAAATCCTATCTGCGGCCGCTGAAAAGCATTGTATTCGGTTCGCATGGTGTGGAGAAAGACCAAACCTCTGTGGAGATCTTCTTGCATATTGCCAAATAGCGCGGTCTATTTGTCGTTCTGTTTTCCCCAGGTGTCGATGCTGTCGGCCAGCCAGCCGCTGATTTCTTCCGGTGTCTGTTGATCTTGTTCTGGTTGTGTTGTTCGTTGTTTTGTCGTTTGGGCACGGGCTTTGACGATGCCGGGCCCAGTGCTTTCTTCGCTCTTTTCGGTGGGGGTGTTGCTGTTGGCTGGATTTTTACTTGTAGGAAGCACTGGTTCGTTGATCTGATTCAGGGCTTCTCCCGCAGCGATTTGGGCAATTTTCCGTAATTCCTGTTCGTTCTGGAGGCAGTTTGCTCCGTTAAAATGGCGGACCAGGTAGTTGACTGCCGCCATGTCGTAGAGATACTCCGTTTGCAGGCGGCCGGCGGCGAAGAGATGGCGATACTGTATGGTGACGTCGCGCGGTTTGACCTGGGACATTTGGGAGAGATGATTTCCCAATTGATTGTACTGCTCAAAAATTCTGGCACTGTGACGGTAGATATGCACGGCCAGGTCCTGGTCCAGGTTCTCGAGAGGATTGCGTTCTTCGATTTTTTCCACAGCGCTCATGTTTTATTGTGATTGTCCTTATATTTTAGCATTTTTCGGCTGTCCAGGAAAGATTGCGAAAAAACGTCGATTGCTCTATGATTTTTGGGTTAAAAAATAAAAACATGTCAGTGAAAGACAAAAAATCCGAAATGGTAGCTGGAAACGGCCTCGGAGAGAAGTTGACTGCGGACAAATTGAATGCCGGGCGCAAGCGCCGGTTGCGGAGGGCGGTAATTTTGGTTTTGGCTCTGCTTGCCGCTGCCGCGCTATATTGGCTTTATTCCGGGGCCGGCAGGACTCCTTCTTATGAGATGGCGCGTGCGGCCAAGATGGATGTGCTGGAAATGGTGGAAATCACCGGTAATGTAGAGGCTGGTGCCACCTTGAATCTCACTTTCCGTGAGTCCGGTCAAATCGATAAAATCAATTACCAGGTGGGGGCCGATCTGAAAAAAGGTGATATCGTGGCCAGTCTGAAAAACAGAGATCAGGAGCTGCGTCTGGCACAGGCGCGAGCCAATCTGGCCGGTGCCCAGGCCAATCTGGAAGAGCGACTTGCAGGTTATACCGATGAGGATATCCGTATCGCCGAGGCTGCTGTTCTGAAGGCAGAGGCGGCGGCCGAAAAGGTCGCAATAGACTGGGAGAACGCCCGCAATGAACTTGATTTGATCAGAAAAAAATATGCCCAGGACGAAATTCGTGCCCAGCTGGCCGTGGACGATGCCAAAGCCAAATATGATTTTGCCCTGAAGAACCAGGCCAACACTGGTCTGACCAGTGAAAACGCCATTGAAACGGCCAAGAAAGATTTGGAAGCGCAACTGTATTCCACCGGTAGCCAGATTCAGCAGAGTCTGGTCAATTTGAAAAGCATTATTACCAAGGATGGTAATTCGGTTTTGGGCAATGATCAGGATAGACTTGATTACTCGCTTTGGAATAGCGCGCAGCAGGATTATTTTGATGTGAAGAGAGAGTTTGATCCCCTCTATGTGGAATTGAAGAGCGGTACAGGCTATGAGCCGGCAGAGCTGGAGGCTTATGCCCAGACCGAACAGCGGCTGGTGACGAAATTGTTGAGTGCCCAGAAGGCAACCACAGATGCTCTCTCGATTTTGTCGACCTCCGCGACCTTGTCTGAGAGCAAAGTTGCCGAACTGAAAACAAAGATATTAAACGACAGCAATACGATATCCAGCAGTCTGGCAGCCCTTAATCTAAAATATCAGGCTATCCTGGATGCCCAGCTGGGCGTGGTGACCAGTGACGATACGAGTGAGTCGGAAGTGATTTCAGCCCAAAATTATTATGAGCAGCAGCTTCAGAGTCAGACCCAGACTTTGATTGATCATGAGGTAGACCTGAATTTGAGGGAGGCCAATATCCGTAGTCTGCAGGCCCAATATCAGATTCAGCTGGCCGAGATTGAGTCGGCCAGGGCCGCTTTGCAGCAGAGGAAGGTTGGCCCGAGGGCGGTTGATGTCGCCTTTCTGCGTACACAGATTACGGCCAATCAGATTGCCGTTTCCCTGGCCGAGGAAGCCCTTGAGAAGACTCTTTTGCGCGCGCCGATCAGCGGCGTGCTTTCCCGCCAGAATATTGAAGTGGGAGAAGATGTGTTATCGTCCTCCAGTGCCCTTTCTTCAACCGGGCAGGTGGCGGTGTTTGAAATGATTTCTGCCCAGAAATTCAAGATCAAGGCGGACATAGCCGAAGTTGATATCAATAAGCTGAGTATCGGAGACAAGGCGGCGATTACTTTGGACGCCGTGGGTGGAGACAGCGTATTTGAAGGTACAATCACGAGAATTGATCCGGTGCAAACAGTGATTCAGGACGTGGTTTTCTATAAGGCCGAGGTATTGGTGGAAAGTGAAGATGAGCGGATCAAGCCCGGTATGACCGCCACCGTCGAGATTGTTTTACGGCGGGCCGACGGAGCAGTGACTCTGCCGGAAAAGGCCGTGCAAAGGGAGGGTGGCAAGAGTTTTGTGCGGATTCTGGAGGATGGCCGGGTAAAAAACGTAGATGTGGAAACAGGCATACGTGATTTGCAGGGTAATCTTGAAATCAAGTCCGGTGTCGTGGAAGGGCAGGAGGTCATCCTAAGAACAATCAATGGCAGAGGCTAAGAAAATGGCCGGGTGTCCCGGTCAGATCATCAGAGTGGAGGGACTGAAAAAGACCTATTATTCCGAGGAAGTGGAAACGCCTGTTTTGCACGGTATTGATTTGCAGATTAAAAACGGCGAATTTTTGGCCATCATGGGGCCTTCCGGTTCCGGAAAGTCTACCCTGATGCATATTCTGGGGTTTTTGGACCGGCCGACCGGCGGGAGATACTGTTTCGAAGAAATTGACGTCAGTAATCTGACCGATGACGATTTGGCCACCATCCGTCGTGAGCGGATTGGTTTTGTGTTTCAGGCCTTTTTTCTGCTGCCCCACGCCACAGTGCTGGAAAACGTGATGCTTCCGCTGGTTTATGCCCGCGGGAATGGCAACAGCCATCAGGAAAAAGCTTTGCGGGCGATTGAATCGGTGGGCCTTTCCCATCGCATCGATTATTTGCCGACCAATCTCTCCGGCGGCGAGAAGCAACGTGTGGCGATAGCCAGGGCGATTGTAAATTCTCCCTCGGTGATTTTTGCCGATGAACCGACCGGTAATCTTGATTCGCATTCCGGCAAGCAGGTGATGGATATTTTTCAGCAGCTCAATCAGGCCGGTCATACCATTATTCTGGTTACTCACGAGACAATTACGGCACAGAACGCCGAACGGATCGTACATATTCTCGACGGTCTGGTGGAGCGTGAGGAGAAGGTAAAGGATCGCGTCGGAGCCAACGGCAATTACAAAAAATAAATTCGGCCATGGAGAGAATACTGAAATTTATCAAGGTCTCCCTGAGCTCGCTTTGGGAAAACAAAACGAGATCGCTGCTGACAATGATGGGAATAATTGTCGGTATTGGTTCGGTGATTTTGATGTTGTCCGTGGGCAAGGGGGCGGAGGCACTGATACTTTCTTCCATTGAAAGTTTTGGTAACCGCAGCATTTTTGTTCAGCCCGGCGGGGGGTCGCAGGGGGGGCCGCCCTCACCAACTTCGATTGACAAAGTTAAATACAGGGATTATCTGGCGATCAGTAAACTTGATTATGTCGAGGATGTGACGCCGGTAGTGGCTACCGCGACTACTTTGACCTATCTGAACACTACTCAGCTGGTGACTTTGGCCGGCAGTAATGAACATTATCAGCAGTCGATGCAGGTGGAGGTGGAACGGGGCCGTTTTATTTCTTTTGACGACATAGTCAATTCGGCCCGGGTGATTGTGCTGGGCAACAAAAATGCCGAATATCTTTTTGGTGATCAGGATCCAATTGGCAAACAGGTAAAAATTGCCGGCAAGTCTTTTCTGGTTGTCGGTGTGTTGAAACCCCAGGGAACAAGGTTTTTTACCAGTTTTGACGACAGGCCGATCATGCCGATCACTACTATGCGCCAGCTGATTTTCGGCGGTGATTACGTGATGTCGATAGTGATGAACGCCAAGGGTAACCTGGAAGATACCATCGAGGATTTGCGCTTTTTTATTCGTAAGCGCCATGCCATTTATAATCCCGAGGACGATCCGAATCTCGATGATTTCAAGGTGATAAGCCAGGTTGATGCCGCCGAGACCTTTCGTCAAATTTCCGACATATTGACCATAACACTGGTGGCGATTGCTGCCATCTCGCTGTTGGTGGGGGGAATCGGTATCATGAATATCATGCTGGTGTCCGTTTCGGAGAGGACCAGAGAAATCGGTATACGCAAGGCTGTTGGCGCTAATAATGCCGATGTACTGGTACAGTTTTTGACCGAGTCGGCCGTACTGACTTTTGTGGCCGGTCTCTTGGGTGTAGTAGGAGGAGTTTCTCTGTCCTGGCTGATTGCTCAGGTGCTGGTGAGGTATCAGCCGGAATGGCAGTTTATCGTGACGGCGGATTCCGTGCTGCTGGCCTTTGGGGTTTCGGTGGGGATTGGAATTTTGTTTGGTATCTATCCTGCCCGCAGTGCTTCGCGACTGGATACGATTGAATGTTTAAGAATGGAATGATTAAAAAAGTATTTAAATATTGGAAAATTTCCTGGGTGAATATGCATGAAAACCGCGGACGCTCGGTCTTGACCATGCTGGGGATTATCATTGGTGTTGGGGCTGTCGTGCTGATGACATCTCTCGGTCGTGGCGCGGAGGATCTGATCTTGGGATCGGTTTCCGATCTGGGTTCGGATATGATCTATGTTATTCCAGGTTCACCACAACAGGGTCTGGTGGCAGGGACTTTTACGGCTGCCGATCGTGTCAAGTATCGTGATTATTTGCAGTTGAAAAGGGCTGATTTCCTGAATAATGTGACGCCCTTTGTGTCCACCGACCAGATTCTGGTAAGCGGCAATCTCAATGAAAAGACTATTGTCAACGGCACTACCCGCGAATATATATCATTAATGGGTTTTTATTCTGCGCGGGGAAGGTTTATTGAAGATTTTGATCTGGCCAATTCGGCCCGTGTCGTGTCGCTCGGCTATGTTTTGGCGGAACGGCTTTTTGAGGATCAAAACCCTGTTGGCCAAAAGGTCAAAATCAAAGGTCATACTTTTGAAATTATCGGTGTACTTGGGCCCCAGGGGGGCAATCCTTTTGAAAACTGGGACGACATGGCTTTTGTCCCATTGACTACGATGCAGACTTATCTCTTTGGGGTCGATTATGTGCAGAGTATCATGGCCAAAGCCAATGGCGATGTGGCTGAGGCCATGCAGAAGACTCGTGAATTGATCCGTCGTCTGCACAATATCGACAATCCAGAGGAGGATCCGGCCAAGGATGATTTTAATGTAATGAGCCAGGAGCAGGCATTGGGTATTTTTACGTCGGTTTCATCGGTGTTGACGTTGTTTATTGTCCTGATTGCCTCGATTTCATTGATTGTCGGCGGTATTGGCATCATGAACATCATGTACGTGTCGGTCAATCAACGAACGCGGGAAATTGGTTTGCGAAAAGCGGTTGGGGCCAGCAAATCCGATGTGTTGATTCAATTCCTGGTCGAGGCGGCCATGTTGACCCTGGTGGGAGGGATTATTGGAGTGCTGTCAGGAGTCGGCGTGGCCTATCTGAGCTCGTTGCTGATTTGGAAATATCAGCCAACCTGGGAATTTATGGTAAATATGGAGGCTCTGCTGATTTCACTTTTGGTGGCTATTGCCATCGGCATTATTTTCGGTCTCTATCCGGCACGCAAAGCTGCCGCTCTCGATCCGATCGAGGCGCTGCGCTATGAATAGTGACATTTATTTTTTGTCCGGGGGGAGGGAGTAATATTCGAAAAGGTATTCGGCCACAGATTTGAAGAGATTGCTGGTGGTCTGATCAGCCCATTCGCTGGAGCGTGGCCGGTCAAGTTTGGCCAGAATGACAAACTGGGGGTCGTTGATGGGGCCGAAACCTCCGACGGTGGCAATGGTGGTGCCGGCTCCGGTCAGGGGCTTACCGTGTTTGTAGGTTTGGGAAGTCCCGGTTTTGGCGGCGATAAAATAGCGCTCCATGCGGTTGTTGCCGGAGACACCGTCCTCTACGGCGCCAATCATCATTTCGCGAATGGTTTTGGCGCTTTCGGGATGGATAATCTGGCCAAGTACGGTGCTTTCGGTCTTTTGCCAGTTGCCGGGAGATTTCTCGATGCTGTCGACGATAAAAGGTTGCATCATAATGCCATTGTTGGCGATGGTGGCAAGGGCGGTGGCCATCTGAATCGGTGTTGTGGTCAGGCCCTGTCCGAAGGCTTTGGTGACCAGTTCGGAGTCGGCCC
Source organism: Candidatus Peregrinibacteria bacterium UBA1369 (assembly GCA_002305925.1). GTDB lineage: Bacteria > Patescibacteriota > Gracilibacteria > UBA1369 > UBA1369 > UBA1369. The sequence goes on along the minus strand of DBRL01000013.1, from coordinate 121,114 downwards.
ATTGACTGAAATGTGAGAGTTGGCCGGGGTGTTCGTTTTCGAATTCAATTTCCGTTCTTTCGCCGAATCCGAATCGTTTCAAATAATTATAGAAAAGGTTGCGGCCGATTTTTTGGGCTATCCAGCCCATTCCGGTATTGCAGGATTGCGCCAGGACCTGGGCCATATTTAGTCGTCCGGTGCAGCGCGCGGAGACGTTTTTGATTTCGTATTCGTCCACTTTCAGTACCCCGGAATCGTTGATGGTGGTGGAAGCGGTAACGTCTCCGTCGTCGATAGCGATGGCCATGGCGATGACCTTGAAAACGGAGCCGGGTTCGTAGGGCTGGCTGACGACTTTGTTCTGATAGGCTTCCGGCCCGATGTTGTTTTTGTAATGTTCGTAGGCAATAGTTCCGTCGGCCAGTTCTTTTTTGAAGATGAGGGTGCGATCCTGCGCGGCGACGTTGCGGTAGAGCCAGAAGGAGTTTTCCTGGTTTTCGATTGGTACCAGGTCGGCGATTTCTTTTTCGCTGAGGCGGATTTCTTCGCGGTCATAGACGGTGCCATAGTTGTTGGGATCGAAACTGGGATAGTGGGCCATGGCGATGATGCGGCCGCTTTTGGGATCCATTACGATTACTTGTCCCGAGTCGGCGCGATAGTCTTCAACCGCACGTTTCAGTTTTGCTTCAACGGCCATCTGTACGGCACGGTCGATGGTCAGAACAATATTTTGTCCATCCACCGCCGGCTCAATCAATGTGTCTCCAACGGTAATCAGACGGCCGACCGAATCTTTTTGCGTTTCAAAAATTCCTTTTTTCCCTTTCAGTTCCATGTTGAATTTGGCCTCTATTCCATAGCTGCCATCTCCTGCGGGCGTGACGAAACCAAGTATATTGGCGGCCAGGTTTTTTTCCGGGTAATAACGATAATATTCTTCCTTCAGCCCCAGGCCGGTGAAGCTTTGGGTCTCGTCATTGCCGATCATTTCTTTGATTTGCGCCGACATTTCCGGAGTCATTTTGCGTTTCAAAACCACATAGCGGTTGCGGCCCCGCAGTGTTGTTTCCAGTTGCAGCGGCGGTATTTCCAGTACGCCCGCCAACCGCTGCGCCGTTCCTTTCAGATCGGAAATCTGCGGCGGATAAGCTTTCAGCTGTCCGGTCCCGTCGATTTCCACGCCGGCCAGCCCGAGTTCCCTGATCTGTTCCGTCTGTGCCGGTGTCAAATCGATGCCCAGGATGATTACCGGTCGGATGTCAGAGCTGACCTGTTCAAGCAGGTTGTTGTAAAAATTCTGATATAGCTCATCGTCGCTGTATGGCTTGACTGTTTCCAGTTCCTCGGCTGTTTTGGCACGCAGTATGGCTGTCTTGACACGATCTTCATCCGCTTTGCGCGCCTCTTCCTGGACATAGAGCAGCGGAGCCAGCCGGTCGGCCACCAGTTTTTTGTTTTTGACCATGGTGGGGTCGGCATAGAGCAGGTCCAGGGTGGAATTGGTGGCCACCCGCACGTTTTCGCCGGAAGCATAGTCCTTGATGAAGATTTCTCCGCGGTGCGCCGGCAATTCGCTGTAGCCGTAGTGTTCGCGGGCGGCGATGGCGGCATAATGGTCATGGGCCAGCACCTGCAGATGGAAAAGCCTGGCCAGGATGATCAGGGTGCAGAGCGCAATTACCCCGAAGAAGATCAGGTTGCGGTCCAGTTCTATATTGCGCAGGGGATTTTTCATACCGTTGGTTGGCCTTGGAGTTGTCGGTAAATTGAGCTAATATTTTAGCGCTTTGGTCAGTAAAAGACAAATGGTGGCCTTAAGCAATATAGAATGTTCAAAAATATGGTCAAGAAGACAAATTTTGGAAGTGGTTTGCGGCTGGTGACCAAAAACCTTCCCAACACCCAGGCCGTGACCGTGCTGGTGTTGGTTGGGGCCGGTTCCCGCTATGAAACAAAAGAAATCAACGGTATTTCGCATTTTCTGGAGCATATGTTTTTCAAGGGGGCCAAGCGCTATCGCAATGCCAGAGAGGTTTCCGGTGCCATTGACGCCGTGGGGGGCGATTTTAATGCTTTTACCGGCAAAGAGTATGCCGGTTATTACGTCAAAGTGGCCGCCGACAAGATTGATACCGCCCTGGATGTGCTTTCCGACATGCTGATCAATGCCCGGCTGGCAACAGCGGAGATCGACAAGGAGCGCGGTGTAATCCTGGAAGAATACAATATGTATCAGGATACTCCGATGTATCAGATCGGCTGGAATTTCGAAAAGCTGCTTTTTGGCGATCAGCCGCTGGGCTGGGACCAGGTGGGAACCAAGGACTTGATTGCTGGTGTTTCGAGCAGGCAATTTCGTGCCTATTTGCGCGATCTTTATACCGCCGACAATACCGTAGTGGCGGTGGCAGGCAATTTTGACCGGGATGCCCTGGTGAAAAAGGTTGAGAAAAAATTTGTTTTCCCCGCCGCGCGGCTAAAGAAGTCCTATGGTTTCAGCCCCTTTGAGCCGGACAACTCTCCCGTGCGCGTGCATCTGCGGGAAAAGAAGACCGAACAGGCCCATGTCGTCGCCGGATTTCCGTCCTGTTCCGCCGGCTCACCGGACTATTTCGCCGCGCGGCTTTTGGCCGTGATTATGGGTGGCAACATGAGTTCGAGAATGTTTCTTTCCGTTCGGGAGCAACAGGGGTTGGCATACTATATACATACGGCTACCGATGAATATCAGGACGTCGGAACGATCAGCACCAATGCCGGTGTTTCGGTCGGGAAAATTGACCAGGCTCTGCGTTCAATCATAGAACAATATCATCTGGCCGCGGCGAAGGGGTTTAGTGCCGAGGAGCTGAAAAAAGCCCAGGCCTTTCTGTCCGGCAAAATTGTGCTGCGGCTGGAGGATTCGGAGGAATATGCCCATCTGATCGGGAAATATGAGCTGCTGCAGGACCGGCTGGTGGCCCTGGAAGATTTGCGTCAGGGCATTGCGGCGGTAAAATTGTCCCAGCTGAACCGCGTGGCCAATGAGCTTTTTAAACTTGATGCTTTGCGGCTGGCGGTGATCGGGCCTTATGAGGACAGTGCCCGCTTTGACAAAATAATAAAAAATTAAATTTATTAATCTTTAATTTCTTTCGTATATGTGGAAAATGTTTTTTGCCAGGTTGTTATTCGTCTTCATGCTGTTCACCATGTCTTTCGGCAATGTGGCCGGAGCCAATGAAACGGTACAGTCATGGCCGGACGATGGAATGGTTTTTGCCGATGTGGGTGAGGAGGACGGTTTTTTTGCCGCCCTTAGTTATCTGAAGGACAAGGGCATTATTTCCGGTTATCCGGATGGCACCTATCGCCCCTATCAGACCATCAACCGTGCCGAATTCACCAAAATAATCATCGGTTCTACCGGTGAAGGGTATAATCCCGCCCAAGATCCAAGCGGTTATGACATTTACAGTTTGATTGGCGTGCCTTTTTCTGATGTGGAGAACGGTGCCTGGTATGTGCCCTATCTGCGCGAGGCCAAGGTCGCCATGATCATCGATGGTTACCCGGATGGTACTTTTAAGCCTGCCCAGGAGATTAATTTCGCAGAGGCGGCGAAAATCATCGTCAACGCCATGGGCTATCAGACTGCCGGTCCCGATGCGAAAGAATGGTATAAGCCTTATGTCGATGTGCTAAGTGCCAAGAAAGCGATTCCAAACACGATCAACAGTTTTGACCAGAAAATCTCCCGCGGCGAAATGGCGGAAATGATTTATCGTCTGGGCGATGGCAATAATTACGGAGCCTATCAGACCTATGCCGGTTTGGCCGTTTCCAAGGGCTATCTGGAGGGGAGTCTCAGCTATCCCAGTGAATTTATTCCGCAAAATATGCTGGTTTGCGCCACCGAATCCAACAGCGGCGCCCAATATTGTACTTATCAGCAGATTCAGTCGAAGAATTATCTCTATGGCGTGGGCTACAAATTGCCGGTACCGGCTGGTTCCTATAATGTGATGGCCTATGTCGGCAGCAGTTTCGGCGGTTATACTGAATTTGTCGTCTGTGGTATGGATGTTGAGAATTGTACTTCTCATGAGCTGGTCAGCCTACCGGTGAAGGTGGGGGAGACGGTCAGGGATATTGACATCATGGACTGGTATTTCACCGGACATGAAGGGGGGGAAGAGTGGGCCGACGAGGATGGCGATGTGTATGGTGGTGAGCCGATGGAAAATCCCGCCCCGCTGGCACCCGGTGAATGGTGGCGTTATGAGGACGTCGATCAGGTTATATCTGCAGCGGAGGTGATGGAATGGGGGGTTCTGATCAACTATGTGGGAGACCAGGAGTATTTTCTGACCTCCGATTACGAGGACGATCTTTCCGCCGTCACGTTGCGGATTTATGTCTGTCCTACGGTGGGGACTTGCCAACCGCGCGAATTGTGGAAGGCAACTTATCTGGCCGGGGAATTTGATCAGCTTGGCGCAATCGGAAATTATTTGCCGCAGGCCAGTCTGGTGGCCTGGCTGCCGGATGGTGAGGGGATTTCCGGTAGTCTGGTTTTGGCTTTCAAGGATATTGATTCGGCCGAAGACATGTGCGCTGATCCCGTGCTGACCTCCATGGAGGGCGGAAATGGCAGAGGATTTGCTGTTTTTGATCTGACGGCGCGGACAATGTCTTTTGGCAATTATGAACCTTCCCAGATGATTTATGATTATGCTGAGGTTCGTCAGTTGAATTGTCAGGAAGAGACCGGTGGGCCTGTGGGGTAGGATCGTGCATCATTAATAACTCTGCCATGAAAAAATTGATTATCGGGGGGCGGGACGCTTTCTTTTCCTGGGGTTATCGTCACCTGCTCAAGCCATTGTTTTTTCTGATGGATCCGGAGAAAATCCACGACCGCATGGTGCGAACCGGCAGGCTGCTCGGTGGTTTTGCACCAGGACGCTGGCTGATCAAAGCGATGTTTTACTCCTCCAGTCCAATGTTGAGTCAGAAGGTGGCCGGTTTGCGCTTTGACAGTCCCGTTGGTCTGGCGGCGGGGTTTGACAAGAACGCCGAGCTTTCCGCAGTGCTGCCCTTTCTGGGTTTCGGTTTCGCCGAGTATGGGTCGGTGACCGGTGAGCCCTGTGAGGGTAATGCCAAGCCGCGATTGTGGCGGTTGAAAAGGTCGCAGGGGTTGCTGGTCTATTATGGACTGAAAAACGATGGGGCTGAAGTGCTGGCCAAAAGAATGGGCAGGGAATTTCCCCGGCAGCGGCGCTGGAAATTGGCCAGACATTTTGTAAATGGTGTCAGCGTGGCCAAAACCAACTGTGCCGAAACCGTCGATTGTACCAAGGGAGTCATGGATTATGCCAAGGCCTATCGGGAGGTGCGTCCCTATGCCGACTATATTACCGTCAATATCAGTTGCCCCAATGCCTTTGGCGGTCAGCCTTTTACTGATCGCAAGAGTCTGGATCTGCTGCTGAAAGAGCTGGATCAACTCTATCAAGAGGGAAGACCTGTATTTATCAAAATGTCGCCCGATCTCCAGGTGTCTGAAATTGATGATATTTTGGAAGTTTGCTCGAAACATCGTGTCGATGGTTATGTCTGCAGCAATCTGACCAAGAAGCGGGAGAATCATAAAATAGTGGAAAAAGATTTTCCCGAGGTTGGTGGGATCAGCGGCAAAGTGGTGCAGCATTTGGCGGACGATTTGATTCGTCATGTCTATCTGAAAACCGGTGGCAAAAAGGCGATCATCGGAGTGGGAGGGATTTTCAGCGCCGAAGATGCTTATGAAAAGATTAAAAACGGTGCCAGCCTGGTGCAATTGATCACCGGCATGATTTTTCAGGGACCGTCGCTGATCAGTGAGATCAATCTTGGTTTGGAGCGTCTGCTGAAAAAAGACGGTTACAAACATGTTTCCGAAGCGGTGGGGGTCAACCTGAAATGAGGATGACAGCCGGGCGGGCTTTGATTATAATTCGCGCGAAAAATTTATTCATTAATCTATATCATTATGCCAATGAATTTTGCCGGAATTCGTGAAAAGACGCTGGTGCTGATCAAGCCCGACGGAATACAAAGAGGTCTGATCGGGGAGGTGTTTAAGCGTTTTGAACAGAAAGGGCTGAAAGTGGTTGGGGTCAAGATGATGACTTTGGATGAGGCAAAACTGCGCGAACATTATGCTCACCTGGCGGAAAAACCTTTTTTCCCCGGAGTGAGTCAGTTCATGCAGAAATCGCCCGTGGTGGCGGTTTGTCTGGAGGGGTTGGAGGTGATTGCGGCAGTGAGAAAAATTGTCGGCATTACCAAGGCCCGTGAGGCTGAGGCCGGTTCAATCCGTGGGGATTTCGCAATGAGTCTGACCTGCAATGTAGTACATGCTTCCGATTCCGTGGAGACGGCGATGAAGGAAGTGCCGCGTTTTTTCAAGGAGGATGAAATCCATGACTATCTGAAGAGCGAATATGAAAACGTCTATCTGGCCGAGGAGCTGAATGCCTGAGCAATTGTACATAATGAAAATACCGGCTGGCCGGTTTGGTTGAAGGGGGCGTGTCGAATTGCCCCCTTTTGCTTTTTTTGTCGGCAAAAGGAGGCAATCGGAGGACGGGTGGTTCAGCCGTCGAGGCAACGCTTGTGTGGGTGCAGCTGCATAATTTCAATGTAGGGGGCAGAGCTTGCCTGGGGCAGGGTGAGGAAACAGTTCATGTCCATGTTCACCAGGCCCCGTCCGGCCATGATCAGAATTTCTTCCGCACGTTCCAGACAGAGACCCCATTCGCCGAACAATTCGATGGTCTGGAGGTCCAGCTTGGTCAGCTCCTGGACTTTTTGTGAATGGGTCTCGGTAAAGGCTTTGGGGAAACGCCTTTCCCATTCCATCAGTCCGTGCAGTACCGAGTGAAGCCGGCAGTAGCCGGGTAGGGTCTCCGGGAAAATTGATTGTTTCTCCCGGCTCTGTTTGAAGCTGTTCCTCAGGACTTCCTGTCGTTGAGCCGCTTCGTTGATATGCAGCCCGATCAGTTTTGTGTTGGCCAGGCAAACGCCCAGCCTTTTGATGAGCGGGTGTTTCGATGACAGCCGGATGCCTGCTCTGACGTAATCTCCCAAAAGCATCAGGGGGAAGAGCATGTCGCTTGTGTGGTGGTCCATTTTTTCAAGCCTCCCTTGGTTGTTGTCTGCCCGCATGATTGCCGTCAGACGCTCCGTTTGTTGGTCCCGTCCATGTCAAGTGTCGCCGCCTAATCACTGCCGAGCAAGATTAGGAGCAGGACGCGATTTTATTCTGATTCGAAATAAAGTCAACAAGAATTGGCGGCCGAGCGGGCGGCCGATTCGCCGGCCAAGGCGCCGGTAGCCCAGCTGGCCTGCAGGTTGAAGCCGCCGGTGAAACCGTCGATGTCCAGCAGTTCGCCGGCGAAATAGAGGCCGCGGCGCAGCCGCGATTCCATCGTGGCCGGGTTTACCTCTTTCAAATCCACTCCGCCGGCGGTGACGAATTCTTCACCGGCGCCGCGGCCGATGATCTCCAGAGGCAGGGCCGTCAGTGTCGCGCAGATTTTTTGTCTCAGGGCTTTTGGAAAATTGGCGGCGGTGAGGCTGGTCAGGTTTTTGTCGGAGAAGGCCGGGGTCAGCAGTTCCGTGCTGATTTTTTCGGCCAGGGAGTGCGGGACAAAGAGTCCCAGCAGATTGGCGGCTTTTTTGTTGGGGTGCCGGTCGATTTGCCGGTTCAATTCGGCGGATAATTTTTCCGGGTTGCTGTCCGGGAAAAAATTGATCTGCAGGTGCGCGGGTTGTTGAGGGGTAATCAGGTCATGGGCGGCCAGGGCGGAAAGGGCGAAGACGGCCGGGCCACTGATACCCCGATGGGTGAACAGCAGGGGGCCGCGCCGTCGGTGTCTGTTTGCGGATGTCTGGAGTGCCAGTTCAACGTCAGGAAACGAGATGCCGCTCAATTGATGTGCCCATTGTTCGACGGTTTGGAGCGCGGCCAGCGAGGGCGCCAGCGTGGTCAGATGGTGGCCGAGTTTTTCGGCGAAGGCGTAACCGTCTCCGCTGGATCCCGTGTGTCTGTAGGCGCTGCCGCCGGTGGTGAGAATCACTCTGTCCGCGGTCAGGGTGGAGTCTTTTGCCGCCGTGTTACCACTTTTATTGCCCTGGTTCGATTTAGCCGCGGTGCTGTCGAGTTTCAACCGAAAGCCGCTGGTCAAGGCTTCGATGTTTTTGACCGCGCAGTTTAGTCTGATCTGTACATTGTTGGCGAGCAGGGCTTTTTCCAGGGCTTCGACGATTTGTCTTCCGTCGTTGGAGATGGGAAAGACACGCTGGTCAGTCTCGGTTTTAAGCGGTACGCCTTGACTTTCAAACCAGTCCATCGTGCTTTGCGGCGGGAAACTATACATGGCCGTACGCAAAAAACGACTACCGCGCGGATAGTTTTTCAGGACTTCCCGCGGGTCGGTCAGACCGGTGGTAACATTGCAGCGGCCACCGCCCGAAATAATGATTTTTGCCCCCAGACCGCTGTTTTTTTCCAGCAAAACTACTCTGGGGTGTCCCGTCTGTATTGAGGCAAAATAAGCGGCCATCAGACCGGCCGCGCCGCCGCCGACAATGGCGATAACCGGAGGGTTGTTCCTATCGAGGTTTTTGTCCCGGGCGCTCATGGGCATGGTGTTTAGGCGCGGCGTTTCTCTTCCCGTCCATTGAGATAAAGCTTCATCTCAGGCATGATTTGGATGCGAATCGGGCCGTTTTCCCCATCCATGTTCATTTCTACCGGTTTCTGGGGCAGTTTGGCCACCAGCTCGAATAATTTGGCGTTTTGTTCGGCAATTTCTTCTTCCTTACCGATGCGCAATTCACGTAATTTGTTATAGTCTTCGTCACTTTGCATTTCCAGCATCCACTGATCCTTGTAGTCCTTGACCTGCTTTTTTAAATCTTTGAGAGCTTTTTCCAGGTCGATATATTCGGGGCTGTCGATTTTTTCCTCTTCGCGGAGATCTTTTTTGATTTGGCGCAATTCCTCTTTTAGTTTACGTACGTTTTGAATGGCCAGACGGATTTGATCGTCAATCATGTTTTGTGTTGATAAAGTTTTGCCTAATATTTGTAGAGCAAATGTCCGTAGGCGGCAAGACTTTTCGTCTTTATTTAAACCTTTATTTGGGGCAAAATCAGGTCATCGCAGTATCTGGCGCGGACAATTATCAAACCAGTAATGTCTTTTCAGGAATATTTGGCGGCCCTGCGGCGCAAGGCCACCGAAACAAGAATAGAGGTTCTCAAGATGATCACCCGTGCGCAGAGCGGTTCTGTGGGCAGTGCCATGTCGTGCGTCGAAATTATGGCCGCGCTTTATTATGGTCAGACTGCGTCCGGACCTATTTTGAATATCGATCCGGCCAATCCCAACGCTTCTGATCAGGATTATTTTATTCTTTCCAAACTTTCCGCCGCGCCTACCTGGTATGCCGTTTTGGCTGATCTGGGGTATTTTCCTGCGGAAGAGCTGGATTATTTTCAGGCCACCGGTTCGCTGCTCACCGCCGTGCCCCGTTCGCGCATACCGGGTGTACCTTTGACTGCCGGTTTGTCGGGGCAGGGAGTTGCCGGCGCGGTGGGGTTGGCCATGTCCTTGAAGGCCGGGCGTTTGCGCAACAAGGTTTTTGTGCTGGCTGGTGATGCGGAAATGGCCGGGGGTGCCGTCTGGGAGTCCGTACTCCAGGCCGGTCACAACAAACTTGGCAATTTTGTTTTGCTGGTAGATCGAAACGGCATACAACAGGACGGCATTGTCCGCAATCTCAATCTGACCGACCCACTTTCGGATAAGCTAGAAGCCTGTGGTTTTCGTACGATCAATATTTTTGCCGGTCATGATTTTGACCATCTGCTTGACGCTCTGGAAAAGGCGGTTTCGGAGACCCGTCTGCCGGTAGCCCTGATTGCCAGGACGGTCAAGGCCAAGGGGGTTGATTTCGCCGAAAATAAAAGTTTTTACCATGACAAGCCGCTTAGTCCAGAGGAGCTTGAGGAAGCGCTGGCCGTGCTGGAAAAGAAAATCGATTAATTTATCAAAGGGATGATGTCCAATTTTTTCTTTATCATGATGGTGGCGACACGTCTGATGACGGTGAGTCCTTTTCTTGTAGAAGGGCAGTCGATGGACCCCACTCTCTATGACAGGGAGTTTTTTCTAATTGATTCAAAAATCGATCAGGAACGGCCGTTGAGGCGTGGTGAGATTGTTGTTTTCAGCAACGGGGATGACTTTTTTTACGTCAAACGAATTATCGGTTTACCCGGTGAAACTGTTCGTCTCGAAGGAAACTCTGTTTCAATCAAGAAAGGTGATGGTCAGTATCAACGTCTCTATGAGCCCTATCTGGCCAGTCAGGAGTTTGATTACGGTGACAGAAGGTATTTCCCCGTACCTGAGGGGGAGTATTTTGTTCTGGGCGATAACAGGGCTCACAGCAAGGATTCGCGAACTTTTTTCTACCCCTTTGTATCCCGAGAGACGATTCAGGGGCGATATCTTTATCCCTGAGTAAAAAATATCATTTAATGGATTTTTTTAATGAAAACTTTTATTAAAGCTTTGCTATTGTCAGGTTCGTTGCTGCTTTTGTGTTCCTGTGCGTTGTGGCCGGGGCAGGAAAACAGGACCGATTTGGTTGGGGAAGAATCTGCAGTTACCGTCAATTCGGGATTGTCGCAGAAAAAGGTGACTGTCGAAACAGCTGCCGGTAAGCGCGAACTGCAAATGGAGGTGGCCAGTACCGATGTAGAGCGACGTGTCGGTCTGATGAATCGCCGTACTCTCGACGAAGGTAAAGGTATGCTCTTCCTTTTTGAAAGTCAGGGTTATCTCAATTTTTGGATGAAAAACACTCTGATCGCTCTGGACATGATTTTTGTCGATGAGACCGGTACGGTCAGGCACGTTGTTCATCAGGCCCAGCCCTGTACGGCTATGCGTGACGCGGACTGTCCCAAGTACGCTTCCCAATATCCGGCCAGGTATGTTTTGGAAATTGGTGGGGGGCTGGCGCAGAGATGGGGCATCGCTCCTGGCGATCGTGTCAGCTGGTAAAAGGGGGGGCAGCTTAGGGCTCAACTTTGCAGCCATTTTTCGCGTACCGTTTCGTAGATGTTTTTTGTGCCTATGCCGTGTTTTTCCAGTACCTCCTGATATTTTCCCGATTCCACCGGGGCAGTCAGACCAAGTTTGACCAGCCGGGCCGGAAGGGACTTTTTTTGCAGCAATTCGGCGAGTATCGTGCCCAATCCGCCCTGCAGACTGTGGTCTTCAACGCTGAGCAATAAATCGAACCCCGTGCAGATTTCGGCAAGTTTTTCCTCGTCCAGCGGGGCCGGTGTCGGCAGGTTGACCACTTGCGCCGAGAGACCCTTGCTCATTAGTTCACTGGCCGCCTGCAGCGTTTGTTGTAACATGTTGCCATGCGAAAAAAGACAAATCTGTTCACCGCGGCGAACAATGACCGGAGTCCCGGGATTGAAAATGTAATTGCCGTCAAAGATATCTTCATGGCATTGGGCGGGTATACGCATTACCGTAGGGCCGAAATCCGTGGTCATAAATTCCATCATCGCCCGCAGTTCATGTTGATCGGCGGGAGTGAATATTTTCAGGTTGGGTAAACTCCGCAAAATGGCGAGATCCTCGGTGCTGGTGCGACAGGCGCCATGTTCCAGATTGCCCAGTCCGACATCGGAGAGGATGATTTTCAGATTGAGATTGGGTGAGACCACGCCATTACGGAGAATGTCGAGTGCGCGGCCGAGGAGGTTGCCTGCGCGGGCGCAAACCCAGGGACTTTTTTTACGGATGGTCATTCCCGTTGCCATCGAGAGCATGGCCCTTTCGGCTTCGGGCACGCTGAAATGTCTTTCCGGATGGTTTTTGGCGAAAAGGAGCGTGTTCAGGCCGTTGCTGAGGTCAGAGTCGAGCACTACCAGGTTTTTGTGCTTGGCACCCAGTTTTTCCAGGTATTCGCCGAAATGTTTGCGCAATCCCGCCCTGTCGGTCATGTCACTTGAAAAATGAGGTTTTCAGCTTTTACGCTGCTTTTGCAGGTGTTATAATATAGGGAAACACAATTTAAAACAAAAAATATGCAAATTTATTTGGGGTCTGATCATGCCGGCATCAACTTGAAAAGAGAAATCAAGGATTATCTGGAAAATAAATTTCAGGACAACGAGGAAGCGCAGATTCTTGATTTGGGAGTATTTACCAATGATTCCACTGACTATCCGGACATTGCCCGGGAAGTGTGTGAAAAGGTTGTCGAGAATAAAGAGGCAATGGGGATATTGATCTGTGGCAGCGGGATAGGCATGTCAATTGCCGCCAATAAACGTTCGGGCATACGCGCCGTGCTGGCCAGTGATGAATTGACGGCCAGAATGGGGCGCGCCCACAATGACGCCAATGTTTTGTGTATGGGGGAGCGTTTTATCGGCAGGGACTTAGCTAAAGCCATTGTAGATGCTTTTCTGCAGGCACATTTTGACGCAGAGGAAAGACATGTCCGCCGGGTGGCCAAACTGGAAAAAATCAATGAGCCGGCCAGCGCTGATGAGAAAACCGGCGCCTGTTAGTATTGGGGGCGGGTAATATTTGAATTTTTGCACGATCATGGAACAATTACTCAATTCTGCGGAGAAAAAAATACTGATCGCCCCGTCGATCCTGTCGGCCGATTTTGGCAAACTGAATGAGGAAATTGCCACCGTGGAGTCCCATGCCGATTGGCTGCATCTGGATCTGATGGATTTCCACTTTGTGCCCAATCTGACTTTTGGGGCCCCGGTGATTCGCCGCATCAAAACCGGATTGTTACTGGACGCACATTTGATGGTGGAGCACCCCGAAACCTATCTGGAAGAGCTGGCGGAAATCGGTGTGGGGTCGGTGACGGTGCATCAGGAGGGGAATGTCCATTTACATCGTTTGATTGCCCGTATTCACGAACTGGGTATGAAGGCCGCGGTTGCTCTTAATCCGGCTACAGCGGTGGAGAGTCTGAGCCCGATTCTTGATGATCTGGACATGGTGCTGGTGATGAGCGTCAATCCCGGTTTTGGCGGGCAGAAATTTATTTCGCTGGCCTTGGACAAAATCCGCTGGCTGAAAGAAAGACGACCGGAACTTCTGGTAGAAGTCGATGGTGGTATCAATGCAGAAACCGCAGCGCTCTGCCGGGAGGCCGGTGCCGATGTGCTGGTGGCGGGCAGCTATATTTTTGGCGCGGCTGATCGTGTGGCGGCGATTGAGTCTTTGCGTAAATAGGTGTCGCTCCGGTTCAGTAAATGATTTCCACTAATAAAGCGATGCCTTTGTGCCGTATCGGAGTTTTGGCGAAGTTGGTATTTGGAAATGGTGAGCCCGGCGCGAGTCGAACGCGCGACCTTTGGCTCCGCAAACCAACGCTCTATCCATCTGAGCTACGGGCTCACAAAGGTCTTTGCCCGCGTATCATAGTATAGATTTGTCAAATTGCAAAGCAAAATTTATTACTCTATAATGCATCCCGTAAGTCAAATATGTGGATTTTGAGATGGAAAAAGAGTTGAAAATGAAGGATTGGGGGCCGCCTTTGCGTTATTATTGGCGTTTCACCTGGCCGGTGATGCGCAAGATCTGGTATGTCTGGCCGCTTTGGCTGGTGCTGATACTCTCGCAAATGATCGAGCCATATATTTATCGCAATGTCTTTGACGAGCTGGCCAAAATCGCTGGGGTGGGCGAAACTTTTGAGGTCGAGACGATCGTTTTTTTTATCACTTTGTGGGCGGTGATCATGCTGGTGTCGGCGGCGTTGATGACATTGGTGCGGATGATGTTTGCCCATCGTATGCCGCTGGTGGATCGCAGTTATTTTCTGATGGCCGTGCAGCGGGTGCTGGATCTGGACATGTCCTATCATCTGGAGAAAAAAAGTGGAGAGATGATGAAGAAAATTGACCGGGCCGTGGACAGCTTCTGGACTATTACTTTTATGATTGTGGTCAACGTTGTTCCAAAGCTGATTCTGGCTCTGGGCGTGCTGATCTGGGCCATGACGATCAACTGGGTGATGACGCTGGTTTCGGTTTCCCTTTATCCCTTGGCGATCTGGGTGGTTTTTCTGGGCTTGAAAAAAACCAATCAACTGCAGAACAAGTCCAATACCCTGTTTGATTCGGCCATAGGCAGGGCTTATGATGCCGTGGCCAACATCATGGTGGTCAAAAGTTTTGCCCAGGAGGGAAAGGAGCGGCGCCGTTTCATGGGCAAGTATGAAAAATACGTGAAACTACAGCAAAAAACATCGGTGCGCTGGGGGAGAATCGATGTCTGGAGTGGGGCGATCAGCACGATGCAGGTGATCATCATCATTTCCGTTGGCGCCTATCTGATGGTGCAGGGGGAATTCACTCTGGGGCAGGTGGTGATGTTCCATACTTTTCGGCGCTATCTCTATGATCCGCTCTATGCAATTGGCTGGGATATGAGACATTTTCAGTTTGCCGTGCTGCGGTTGGAGGAGGCTAGAAAAATTCTGGACAGGGAGGACTCGGTCAAGGATTTGCCTGAGGCACCCGATTTGCGCGTCAAGCAGGGTCTGGTCGAGATGAGGGATGTTTCTTTCAAGTACCAGAAGGTTGGAGTGCTGTCCCGGGTCAATATTGTTTTTGAACCCGGCAAGGCTACGGCGCTGGTCGGTCATTCGGGTGCCGGCAAGTCGACGGTGACCGCTTTGCTGAACCGTTTTTACGATTTGCAGAGGGGCAAGATTCTCATTGATGGTCAGGATATTCGCAAAGTATCCCAGCGCTCATTGCACAAAAATATCGGTTTGGTGATGCAGGAAAATACGCTGTTTAACGATACGATTTACAACAATATCGCCTATGCGCGTCCGGGTTGTCGTCGGGCGGCGGTCTATGAGGCCGCGAAAAAGGCCAATATTCATGATTTTATCATGAGTCTTCCCAAGAAGTACAAAACTGTTGTTGGGGAGCGGGGGCTGAAGTTGTCCGGCGGTGAAAAACAGCGGGTGGCCATCGCCAGGGTGGTATTAAAAAATCCGCCGATTCTGATTTTGGACGAGGCTACTTCGGCCTTGGATTCCAAAAATGAAAAAGTGATTCATCAGGCATTGCAGCAGGTGATGAAAGGCCGCACCTCAATCGTGATTGCCCACCGGCTTTCCACGGTAGTGGATGTCGACAAGATTGTGGTTATCGACAAAGGCAGGGTGGTGCAGCAGGGAACGCATCGTCAGTTGACGCGGCAGGAGGGTGTGTATAAGGATCTGGTTGATTTGCAGGTAGGTGGCTTGTTGCCGAAATAGTCCGAGCCAACGATTTCAGCCTTTTTTGCGGTAAATGCCCATGTATTGATCCTGACTGATTACCAGGCCGTTCATGGCTTTCAGCAGATCTTCGCCTCCGCTGTTGTCGGGCAAGTCCAGCTCTTTGGTCAGAGCGAAAAGTTTAAAAAAGTAGCGGTGGGTGCCGGACGGAGGGCAGGGGCCTCCGTAGCCTTTCTTGGGCCAGGAGTTGAGGCCCTGTCTGGCGAAATCGGTGCTGACGTTGCGGGGGATGACGCTAGTTTCCGGTGGGATATTCCAGATCACCCAATGTGTCCAGGTCCCGTTGGGGGCATCGGGGTCTT
The DNA here is from genome assembly GCA_002305925.1 of Candidatus Peregrinibacteria bacterium UBA1369. Classification (GTDB taxonomy): domain Bacteria; phylum Patescibacteriota; class Gracilibacteria; order UBA1369; family UBA1369; genus UBA1369. Next base: position 105,432 of record DBRL01000013.1, on the reverse strand, counting down.
CCATAATCAGGGCCAGTGAGGCGGTGTGGGGCGGCACTTCGCTGATTTGCAATTCCGGAGAAATGTCCTTGCCCATGCAGGTGAATTCATCCGGAATGAGAGCTTTGTTTTCAAAATCTGGGCTCTGGATGTGCATAATTTTTTGGTTATTGGTTATTTGTATTGGAGTGGCTGTTTCATTGCCTGGTTTTTCCTGGTCGGGAGTTTGGCAGGAGGTAAAAATTATCGTGGCGAAGGCGATCAGCAGCAGAGTTGAAACAGTGTTTTTTTTCATGTCATCAATCTACCATTAATCCCTTGGTTGTGTCACTATGTCTCTGTGCAGGTGCTGATTTCCAATACCTTTTTGAACCAAGATGGTGGAACAGGAGAGAATACATTTTCTCAATGAGGGCGAAACCAGGCGGGACGGGGAGGTGGTGCTGTACTGGATGCAGCAGTCGCAAAGAGCCGAATATAATCATGCTTTGGAATACGCCGTGTTTCGCGCCAATCAGCTTGATCTGCCGCTGGTGGTAATTTTTGCACTGGTGGATAATTTCCCCGAGGCCAATTTACGGCACTATGCTTTCATGGCCGAGGGACTTGCTGAGACTGGTGTGGCTCTGGCCAAGCGGGGGATACCACTGCAGATCAGAAAGGGAGAGCCCGGGGTGGTGCTCCCTCCGGCCGTGCGGGATTTGAAGGCGGCGCTTCTGGTGACCGATCGCGGCTATCTCAACGTGCAGCGCAAGTGGCGGCGGGAAGTGGCGGAGGCTGTATCCGTGCAGATGGTGGAGGTGGAAAGCGATGTGATTGTGCCTGTGGAAACCGCCAGTGAAAAAGAAGAGTATGCCGCGCGCACTCTGCGGCCGAAGCTGAACCGGCATCTGGATTATTTTTTGCGGCCCTTCAGTCAGATTACTCTGTCGGAAAAGTTTACCGGGCGGGATTGCAAACGGATAGCCGGAGAGGGGCTGGATTGGAGCAGCTCCGAAATATTGTTGGCCGGTCTGAAAATCGATCGTTCGGTTGCAAGGTCTCCATGGCGGGGCGGACGCACCCAGGCTTTGCGCAGATTAAAACTGTTTTGTCGCCGGGATTTGCAGACCTACGCGCGGGAAAGGAATTTGCCGACCCGGGAGGTGCTTTCGGGGATGAGTCCATACTTGCATTTCGGGCAAATATCCGCGCTGGAAGCCGCGCTGACGGTGAGAAAATATCTTGCCGGAAGTCTGCGGGAGCCGGTGGAGGCCTATCTGGAAGAATTGATTGTGCGCCGTGAACTGGCGATGAATTTTTGTCATTTTAATCCCGGTTATGACAGCTATCAGCGGGCCGTGCCGCGCTGGGCCAGGGAGTCGCTGGAGAAACATGCCGGTGACGTGAGGCCGTTTTTGTATAGTCTGAAGGAGCTGGAACGTGCGGCGACGGAGGATGAAATCTGGAATGCCTGTCAGCTCGAGATGACGCGCAGCGGGAAAATGCATGGTTATATGCGCATGTATTGGGGAAAGAAAATTATTGAGTGGTCGGAAACGCCGGAGGAGGCTTTTAAACGGATGCTTTATTTGAACAATAAATATGAATTGGACGGGCGGGATCCGAACAGTTTTGCCGGCGTGGCCTGGTGTTTTGGTAAGCATGACCGGCCCTGGGGGCCGGAGCGTCCGGTATTTGGCCTGGTGCGCTATATGAATGAGGCCGGCATCAGAAGGAAAAAAAAAGATTGGCCGGATTATGTGCGAAAATGGTATAATAAATAGAATTATAAAACATAACCAAACAGCAAAATGTCGGAAATTTTAAGGGAAGACGAGTCGGAAATTCTGCTCGGGCCCAGGGCCCGCGCGGCCATTGAGTCCGGTGAGAGGTCGGTGGATAGACAGGAGGCGCGCGAGACGGTGGGTCAAAAGGCAACCGAGGCGCGGGAACGGGTAAGCAAGGAGGTGGAAAGTGAATTGACTCCGCAGCAAAAGGAAATCATGGAAAAACTGCGTGCCGCCAAAAATTCTGAGGAGCGGGTGAAGCTTTTTGCCACTATTGCCGATGATATTGGTCTTGATCCGCTGCTGTCATTGATCCCCGAGCTTGGTGATGGTGCATCTTCGATTGTCTCCGGAATTTATTTGCTGATGGAGGCGAAGGCAGCTGATTTAGGAGGTATGGCTTATCTGAAAATTATCGGTTTGCAGGTTGCCGATTTCGCCGCCGGTGCAATACCGGTTTTGGGCGATGCGGCAGACTATTTTTTCAAGGCCAACAAATGGAGTTCGAAGAGTTTTGAAGAGCAGACCAGGGAAATTGTTGATAAGGCCCGGGAGGCCGGCGTGCCCGAGGATAAAATACAAATATTGCTGCAGAAAGCAGAGAAATGGCCACAGCTGGCTACGAAGGCCGTTGGTCTGGCCGGCCGCGCGATGAAACCTGCTTAGTCGTTTTCGAAAGAAGATGTCAGTAATGGACGCAATTGTAGCAGCATAGCGCCCAAGCCCTCGGCGCTGTGCCAGTCCCCGTCGTTGAAAATTGCGGTCAGCCGGTCTGCCAGTGCCGCTCCGATCAGTTGTTCGTATTGCGAGTTTCTCAGTATGCCGATGTAGGCAAGGGTGTTTTGCTGGTATTTGGTGGCCACTTTTTTTTTGTTTGTTTTGCCGATTTTTTCTATTTCTTCGAAAGCGGCCTTGAGAAAGTCATTTTTGATCAGGTTGAACAGTTTGATGCGGAAGGCGACAGTTTCAGGGGGTAGTTTTTTTTTGATCACAATATCTCTGTACCAGACTGCGGTCTGGTTGAGCAGGGCATCAACCTGTGTGTGCCGGGTGTCTCTCTCTTCTGACGGAAAGACAGTGTCGTCGTGGTCCGGAATGGTATCTCGTAAATTGTTGTTTGATGCCTGCTCCTGATTGTTGTTGGTTGCCAGGGCTCGTCTTTTCATGTTTTGGGGGTGACGGGATAATTTTAAGTTCATTGTTGCTTTTGTCAAATCAAGTGAGGTAACTAATACCGTTTTTCGTGGTTTAATAAATTGAAGTTTAAATTTTTAATTCTATTGCTTATGTTAATTTTTAGCTGGAGAATATTTTCCCGTTTTTTGCTCTCGGGTTTGCTGACTTTGTTTGTTGTTTTGCCAGCGCAGGCTCTTTTGCCGCCCACGTTGCCTGATCCGATAGATCCGGATGCGGTTTTTCCAAATCTGATTCCTTCCCTGCATGTGGTTAAACCTGTGCCCGTTGAGACTTATGATAAAACCCCGGAATTTACTTTTTATTCTTCACAGGCTGGAGACATTATTTATGGAGGGGACTGTGTCAGTTCCACTACCACAGCGATTGCCGGAGACAATTTGGTTGTTTTCGATACTCTTGATGTCGGGATACACAGCAATTGTACGGTGGCGGTGAAAAACGCCCTTGATCTCACCTCAGCCAAGCTGGAGGTACCGACCTTTGAGGTGAAGGCTGGAATAATAATTGATCCTATCGATCCTTTATTGATAGATGTGGTAGCGCCGACTATCTCTCTGGTCAGCGGGGTGGATTCACCGACTACGGATACCACTCCCAGCGTGGTGATCAAAACCGATGAGGCCGGCTATGTCAGTTATCAGGGTGCCTGTCTGAGTACTACCAGTCAGGTTGTGGCGGGTGACAATACAATTACTTTTATGGCGCTGGAGCCCGGGACTTACAGCAACTGTAAAATCAGGGTGGCGGACTTCTGGGGGAATCTCAGTTCGGCCGTTTCGATTCCCACTTTTACCGTTTCGCAGGAGATTGTGGCCAAGTGTGCCGGTTTTTCCGATCTGGCGGCTTCCGATGCCGATTGTGACGCTATCAGTTATGTAAAAAGTATCGGCGCGATGACTGGCAATCCCGATGGCACCTTTGATCCTGCCGGACTTTTGCAGCGTGATCAAATTGCCAAGATCGCCCTGGAAGCCTTCGGGAACTTCAGTGGTTCCGCCGATTATTGCGCCGGTCAGAGCCCTTTCCCCGACGTGACTGCTGCTGACTGGGCCTATCAGTATATTTGCCGGGCCAAGGCCTTGGCTGTGGTAACCGGTTATGAGGCGGGAGCGGATGCGGGCTATTTCCGTCCGGCCCGTTCAGTTAATCGGGCTGAGTTTTTGGCCATAATTCTTCGCAATTTGGGTGAAATCATGCCGACGGGGGCTTCTTACACCGATGTGCATTCCACCGACTGGTTTGCCGATTATGCCAAGTATTCCAAAGACAACAGTCTCTTTACCGGTAGCACTTTGAAGCCGGCCAATTTCACTTCACGGCGTGAGGTGGCCCAGGTGCTCTACAAGCTGCACAATCTGGGGAAGATCTGATTGAATTAAAAACAAGTCTGTCTTAAATTTGGACAGCGAAAAGGCCGCCCTGTGCACGATGCACTGGGGCGGCCTTTTTCGGTTCTTGCGATGCCAGCCTGATCCGGTCGGGGAGGGCGGATTACACATCCGCCCTCCCCGTTTCCGGGCAAGCCGTCATCGACGGTCAGGCCCTTCCTTGCTGATGTGTAGTCAAGCAGGGAAGGACGTTTCGGGGTGAGGTGGACGGAGGAAGAACTGCGACTTCTTACCTCTGTCCGTGTTCAGCTGACCACTGCGTTGGTCGGCTGGTGATGTCCCCTTGGTTGCTGCGTCAACCTTGGGGGGGCTACCGTCATGGAAGCCTGCATTGTCCGTTCTGGCAGTATTGCGTGCCAGGACAGACCGTCCAACAGTTTCCGCAGTGCAGGTCGTCAGACATGAAGTTCCAGTTCTCGTCGATGGCGCTGTCGCAATCGTCGTCGATCTGGTTGCAGCTCTCTGCTGCCGGCACGCAGCTGGATTGCGGAATGACCCAGGTGCAGTGCGCGTTCTGGCAGAATTGCCCGGCGGCGCAGGCCTTGTTGCAGGCTCCGCAATGGGAGTTGTTCGACAACAGGTTGAATCCGTCGTCGATGATCCCGTCGCAGTCGTCGTCCGAGTAGTTGCAGGTCTCGGCAGCGGGAGTGCAGCCCGCAGGCGGCGTCGACCACTGGCACTTGCCGCCGTGGCAGAACTGTCCTGCCGCGCAGACCCGGCCACAGATGCCGCAGTTGAGCTGGTCGGACGACAGATTGAAGTTCTCATCGATGGCGCCGTCGCAGTCGTCATCGATGTTGTTGCACAGCTCTGCCACCGGTGTGCAGCCGTTCACCGGGGTGTTCCAGGCGCAGTGTCCGTTCCAGCAGCTCTGGTTGGCTCCGCAGGCCGTACCGCACTGACCGCAGTTGCTCTCGTCGATCGACAGGTTGAAGCCGTTGTCGATCAGCTGATTACAATCGTTGTCGGTGTTGTCGCAGGTCTCCGGGGCCGGTACGCAGGAGGAAACCGGCACGATCCAGGCGCATGCCCCGTTGGAGCAGTATTGCCCGGCCGCGCAGGCGTTCCCGCAGTGGCCGCAGTTGATCTCGTCGAGGAGCAGGTCATACCCCTCGTCGATGAAGCCGTCGCAGTCGTTGTCGGTGTTGTCGCACACCTCCGACGACGGCGGTCCGCAGGTGGAGACGGGGATCAGCCAACTGCAGTAGCCGTTCTGGCAGATTTGTCCCGCTCCGCAGACGTGGCCGCAGGTGCCGCAGTTCTGGGAATCGGAGAGCAAGGCGATTCCCTCGTCGATCAGACCATCACAGTCGTTGTCCGCGTTGTCGCAGATTTCGACTGCCGGTACGCACCCGTCCTGTGGCACGTTCCAGGCGCAGGTGCCGTCCTGGCAGTGCTGGTTGGCCGCGCAGGTCCTTCCGCACTTGCCGCAATTGAGGGCGTCGTTCTGCAGGTCAAAGCCCTCGTCGATCAGCTGGTCGCAGTCGTTGTCGATGTTGTCGCAGATCTCCGCGACTGTTACGCAGCCGTTCTGGGGTACGTTCCAGATGCACTTGCCTGTCTGGCAGGACTGACCGGGCGCGCAAACCCGGCCGCAGGCGCCGCAGTTGGCCGGATCGGTGGCGAGGTTGATGCCCTCGTCGATCAGGCCGTTGCAGTTGTCGTCGACGTTGTTGCACACCTCATTGGCAGGCATGCAGACGTTGACGGGAGACTCCCAGGCGCAGTGGCCGTTGAGGCAGTATTGTCCGGCGGCGCAGACAAATCCGCAGAGTCCGCAGTTGAGCGGGTCGTTGGACAGGTTGTAGCCGTCGTCCAGAATCCCATCGCAGTCGTCGTCGACGCCGTTGCACGTCTCAGGGGCAGGCGCGCAGCCGGGGGGTGGGGTGATCCAGGCACAGTGACCGTTGTCACAGACCTGGTTGGCTCCGCAGGCGTGGCCGCAGACGCCACAGTTGGCTTCGTCGTTGGTGAGCACGAAGCCGTCGTCGATGGCGCCGTCACAGTCGTCGTCGACACCGTTGCAGAGCTCGTTGGATGGCGTGCAGCCCGAGGGCGGCACGATCCAGGAGCAGGCACCTGACTGGCAGACCTGGCCTGCCGGGCAGATCCTTCCGCAGACGCCGCAGTTGGCATTGTCCGTGGAGAGATTGATGCCTTCATCGATTGACAGGTTGCAGTTGTTGTCGACGCTGTCGCACACCTCGGCGCTCGGAACGCACTGGTCGTCGGGGACGTCCAGCGCGCAGGCCCCGTTCTCGCAGTGCTGGTTGGCACCGCAGGCGCGGCCGCAGGCGCCGCAGTTGAGGGGATCATTGAGCAGCGAGTAGCCATCATCGATCACCCCGTCGCAGTCGTCGTCGACACCGTTGCACACCTCATTGGCAGGAGTGCAGTTGAGGGGAGGAGTGATCCACTGGCAGTGGCCAGTGTCACAGACCTGCTCAGCCGCGCAGGCCAGTCCGCAGACGCCACAGTTGGCCTCGTCCGTCTGCAGATTGATGAGCTCGTCCACCACGCCGTCGCAGTCGTTGTCGGTGTAGTCGCACACCTCAGGGGCAGGCGTGCAGTTCAGAATCGGGGTGATCAGCTGGCAGTGACCGGAGTCACAGACAGCTCCTGCGCTACAGTCGCGGCCGCACATGCCGCAGTTGGCAGGGTCGGTGAAGAGGTTGAAGCCCTCGTCCACCCAGCCGTTGCAGTTGTCGTCGCGGCTGTTGCAGAGCTCTGTCGGTTGCTGCACGCACTCGTCCACCGGAGTGGAGAAGTAGCAGATCGCGTTGAGGCAGAGAGCTCCGGTGTCACAGGCCCGCCCGCACATGCCGCAGTTCTGCGGGTCTGAGAGCAGGTTGGTGGTCTCGTCGATGGCGCCGTCGCAGTCGTTGTCCGCGTTGTCGCAGACCTCGGCCGCCTGTACGCATTCGTCGATCGGGGTGTCCCAGGCACAGTGACCGCTGACGCAGGACTGCAGGCTGTCGCAGGCGTGGCCGCACATGCCGCAGTTCTGTGCGTCGGTGAGCAGGTTGAACCCGTCATCGATGGTACCGTCGCAGTCGTTGTCGACGCTGTCGCACACCTCGGCGCTCGGAACGCACTGGTCGTCGGGGACGTCCAGCGCGCAGTGCCCGTTGGAGCAGTGCTGTCCCGTCCCGCAGACGTTGCCGCAGACACCGCAGTTTGCAGTGTCTGCCAGCAGATTGAACGGCTCGTCGATGGCGGTGTCGCAGTCATCGTCCACGCCGTTGCAGGTCTCTGTCGATGAGACGCAGCCGTTTTGAGGCTCGTCCCAGGTGCAGTGACCATTGACGCAGGACTGGCCGCTGCCGCAGGCTCGTCCGCAGGTGCCGCAGTTCGCTTCGTCGGTGAAGAGATTGAACTCCTCATCGATGGCCAAGTCACAGTCGTTGTCGATGCCGTCGCAGGCTTCGCTTGACTGGACGCACTGGTCTGGCGGCGTGTTCCAGGTGCAGTAGCCGTCCACGCAGGACTGGCCGCTGCCACATTCGCGGCCGCAGGAGCCGCAGTTTGCTTCGTCGGTGGTCAGGACGACGCACTCGCCGAAGCAGTTGAAGTTCGGCAGGGCGCCGCAGTTGACGGGCGGCGTGGTGTTGCCGCCGGTTCCGCTGTTGCCCGTGCCGCCGGTGTTCGTGTTGTTGCCCGAACCACCGCTCCCCGGAGGGACGTAGTTCGAGCAGAAGGGGTTGCCTTCGTCGAGACAGGCAGACCCCGGTGGGTTCGAATCGCAGCCGAGCAGTGCCGAAGCACCCACGACTGCGATGATGGCGACAAGCACCGTAATCAGGTGCGCCGCCATCCAGTTGCGCTGTTGCTTTCCCATGATCTATCTCTCTCCTCTCCGTTCCTGGTTGCGCGCCGCCGTGGATGGCCAGCGCGGACGTTGTGGTGCGGGGTTGCCGTTGCCGGCCCGCCGCACGAAATCCCTGGTTGTGGTGACGCCCAGGAGGCTCCACCACTGGTTTAGCATCGGGCATCACCTCCTTGCCTGTAATCTTGGTTGTTAGTGCCGGTCTTGGTCAAACCGGCGTGTTTTTCTCAATTGTCAACGATCACATTGTCCCCGTTGGGGGAGGAATCCGGCATAGTTATACACTATTTCTTGAATTAGTAAAGTCTAAATAGGGTTTTCCAATGTATTTTTGCGTTGTCAACGTTCCAGGCCGTCGGACTGCCCAAATGCCCTTGGATGAGCGGTCAAAATGGTCTATAAATCTTATAATCCCGTAGCAATTCAAATATGTCTCTGGCAGCAGGGGGCCCGGCAGGGTTCAAGCTTCAATTTCCCTATCAGCCCAAGGGCGATCAGCCTGAGGCGATCGAAAAAATCAGCCAAAATCTCCATAAGGGGGTAAGGCATCAGACCTTGCTTGGCGCCACCGGTACCGGCAAAACTTTTACCATGGCCAATGTGATTCAAAATCTGCAGAGGCCGACTTTGGTGATGGCCCACAACAAAACTCTGGCCGCCCAGCTATGCAACGAGTTCCAGGAGTTTTTTCCGGAAAATGCCGTCAGTTATTTTGTCTCCTATTATGATTATTATCAGCCGGAAGCATATATCGCCAGTACCGACACCTACATAGAAAAGGACGCCTCGATCAACCAGGAAATTTCCAAATTCCGCCATGCCGCCACCACCAATCTGCTGACCCGGCGCGACGTGCTGATCGTGGCCTCGGTGAGCTGTATTTATGGTTTGGGTTCGGTGGAGGACTACATGGCCTTTGCCATTGAACTGAAAAAGGGAGAGGAGCGCAAACGGGACAAGTTGTTGCGTCACCTGACCGACATTCAGTACAATCGTTCACAGATGGAATTCAAACAGGGCATGTTTCACGTGCTGGGCGACACCCTGGAGATTTTCCCGCCCGACCGCGACACAATCTATCGGATTGAGTTTTTTGGTGATGAAATCGAACGCATCAGCGAGGCGGATTCTTTTACCGGGGAAGAATATCGTGAATTGGACAGCGTCAAAATATTTCCGGCCAAACATGACATTACCTCAAAGGACAAGATTGACCGGGCGGCGGAAAAAATTCTGGAGGAGATGCAGCAGCGCCGTGAGCAATTCCTCAAAGAAGGGCGTCTCCTGGAGGCCGAACGGATCAAGACCCGTACCGAGTATGATATGGAAATACTCAAGGAAACGGGCTATTGCCAGGGGATTGAAAACTATACGCGCTATCTCAATCTGCGTGAGCCCGGTGAACCCCCGGCGACTCTGCTGGACTACTTTCCGGAAGACTTCCTGCTGATTGTCGACGAATCCCATATCACCGTGCCGCAGATTGGGGGTATGCACAACGGCAACTATTCGCGCAAGGAAACACTGGTTAATTACGGCTTTCGTCTCCCTTCCGCGCATGACAATAGACCGCTGAAATTTGATGAGTTTGAGTCCTCCATCAACCAGGCGGTTTATGTTTCGGCAACGCCCGCCAAATATGAAATCGAGAAAAGCGCCGGGCAGGTGATTGAGCAGATCATTCGTCCCACCGGTCTGATCGATCCGGCGGTGGAGGTGCGCCCGCGCAAGGGACAGATCGATGATTTATTGGAGCAGATCCATCTGCGTGTGGGGGCCAAAGAGCGCGTGTTGATTACCACTTTGACCAAGCGTTCCGCCGAGGATTTGACCGATTTTCTTACCGATGCGGGCGTGAGGGTAAAGTATCTGCATTCGGATATCCAGACCATTGAGCGCATCGAGATACTGCGCGATTTGCGGCTGGGAAAGTTTGACGTGCTGGTGGGGATCAATCTGCTGCGGGAGGGGCTGGATTTACCGGAGGTGTCCTTTATCGGGATATTGGACGCCGACAAGGAGGGGTTTCTGCGTTCGAAGAGCGCTCTGATTCAGACCATTGGACGTTGCGCCCGCAATGTCAACGGAACGGTGATCATGTACGCAGATGTAACGACCGATTCCATGCGAGGGGCCATAGAGGAGACCGAGCGGCGTCGCTCCATTCAGCAGGCTTATAATAAAAAACACGGAATCACTCCTGAGACGATTATTCGGGCGGTCAAGGATATTGCCATGGGTAGCGGCAAAAAGGTTCAGAAGCCCGAGAGGAAAATCGATGCGAAGAAAATCCCGCGCGAAGAAATGGCTCGTTTCATTCGAGAACTGGAGGAGCAGATGGAGCTGGCTTCGATGAATCTGGAATTTGAAAAAGCCGCCGAATTACGCGATGAAATTGACGAGCTTAAAGAGCGTTACTTGTAATCGCCGTTAATTTGTGTTTTAATAACCGTCCTGATTACTCAAATCATGGAAAGGATTAGAACGCAAACCATTGTCGGTGGACAGCTGGAGGCCAGGCAGGATTTTCAGAAAGTCCTGGATGGACGTGATGAAATACCATTTGATCTGGCCGCCAAACTGTTTTTGCAAATTGGCAGGATGCTGCGTCATCCGCTTTGTGAGAACTATAGGGATTTGGTCAGGGCGCCACTGGCCGATGCAGTGACTTTGCTCTGGCGGATCAAGGAAATTGAGCAGGCTGGTTTGGGGGAAGCGGGCGCAAGTCTTTTTCGCGAGAGCGTAGATCAGTCCGGTGTATCGGTCAGGAAACAAATGCAGACCGTTCGCAGACTGGACGAAAAGTATGGTGTCGATTTGCACGGTAATAATCTTGCGGCCATGCGTGGTGCCGCCATGCAAATTGTTGCCAGGATGCGCGCCGATTTGCAGTCCTGGGAGCAAAGTGTTCCGGACCTGTATCACGATGATCAATTGATGGGAACTTTCCTGGCGGAACAATGCTCTTTGTATTGGGGGCTGCTGATCAATCTGTGTCTTTTGTTGAGACAGCTGCATGGCAATCTCGAGGCGATGCTTGCTGATCTCTCCTTTTCTCTGGAAATGATTGGTTCACCGGTTCAGGTGAATCAGCGCATGGTTACAAATTTGACCTTGTCCCTGGGAAACGTTCTCAATTCACTGGCCCAGTTGAAAAAGGAGTTTGGCTCCAATGGCAAAGCTCTATGGGAGAGGGGACGTTTGGAAAAACTGCTTGATCGCAATTATATTTATCCGCCCTATCATCTTCTCTTGGCGGAATCCGTGCGCAGGGCCGTACGGCTTTTGGGCAACCGAAATGGCCAGACGGATGATTTTGATCAATTGCCAAATTTTCAGGCCATGAAAAAAAACTATCTTTACAGGGCTTGCAGTGAAGCTGTGTTTGTGCCAAATTTTTTGCGCGAAGGCGGGCGGAACGATCCGGGTAGCACTGAAATTCCCGGTCCCGACGGTTTGTCCATTACCTATCAACAAAATCAACTGGATGAGTTTTTCCCGGAGAGGCTGCTTTCGCTGGCCAGGTCGGCTCTGGAAAGCAGTTTGGTTGAAGAGAGTGAGCTGCTTTTGCGTACGCGTATTCTAGCGGCAAATCAGATTGAAGTTCAGGCTCATGGTCGGCAGGAAGAATATTTTAACCAATGGAAACGGATGGAGCGGCAAATCGAAAGCCAGCGTGAGCAATCCCGTCGTAGCGCATTGCGGCTGATTAAATAGACAGTATTTGAAGTCGGCGACCGCTGACCAGATCCTGTCGTGCTATTTACCAACTGCTGCCGCCGCCCCCGCCAAAGCCGCCGCCGCTGAAGCCACCGCCACTGCTGAAACCGCTGCTGCCGCCGGAAGCGGAACTGCGGGGGGCGGCGGTCATATTGCTGGAGATGGTGCTGTTGAAGCTGTTCAGCGCGTTGAGGAAATAAAGAGAGTTGAAGGAGGTGCGTAGCCCCTTGTCGCCTGACTGGTACCAGTCTGGTTGCTCTTTGGCCAGGCCTTCGCAGGCCCTGGCCCATTTGTCAGCCAGACCCAGTGCGATGGCATAGGGGAGCATTTTTTCGAAAATATTCTGGTCTTCGTAAAATTTCATGCGGTCTTTTTCGGCAGTACGGAGGAACTCTTCCAGCCCGAGTACCTGGATGCGCGTGTCGGCTCCGAGCTGGGTTTTTTTGGGCATGAAGAAACCAAATACAAAAATCAGGATGCCGGAGATGATCAGGCCGAGGAAAATGGAAAGGCTGTATTCAATCAGAAAACCAAGGAAGAAGAGGGTAACAAAACTCAATGCTCCGCCGCACCCCATATATGTTTCGCGCGCTTTGTCCGGATTGGAAACATAATATTTTTTCTTGACCAGGGTTTCGTAGATGGAGGTTTTGATGCCAGGGATATCCTTGTAAAATTTGTATTTAAGCGAATCGAGGCTGACGGAGTTGTCGCTGCCAAAGACGGCCTGGTAGATTTTGGTCTCGAAATCCTGCAGCGGCTGGTCGGTGTTGGCATGACTGGACTGTTTTTGGGCGGGAGTGGTTTTTTCCAAGGTGTAGGAAACGTTTTCTCCCCAGAGCATGCCTTTTTCCTTTTTTTCGATGATTTTCAGGTAGCCTCTGGTGGCCAGGTCAATAATGGTGCTGGTGATGTCCGGCATGTCCACTTTGTCGTCGATCAGCGTGCCGATTTCAGCGGGACGCAGGTTGTCGGGCGCCTCGTAGAGGGGGACGATGGTCGATCGGCTAGCCGCCGGATCCCGGCCATGCTTGTGCCAATGATAATAGAGGTATAGGAAAACCAGCAGGGGAATGAAATAGCCCCAGTTGTCGGTCAAAAACCACTGCAGATAGGTGGTCAAACCGGGAAACTCCACGAGATCCTTGGGGAAGGAGACGGCAATGGTCAAACCGGAGTAAGGTGGCAGAAGGTGGTTGCTGGTGAAGCGGTAGGTTTGACCGTCGGCGACGTCGGCCTGACAGTCCTGTTCCGTGCTGTATCCGGCTCCGGTGTAGCAGATGGCTTTCAAATCGGTCGTATTGCTAGCCCGTGGTAGGCGGACCGTGGCGCTGCTGCCGGCTATGGCCGTGTCCCAGCCGTTGCCGGTGACGTTCCAGTAGAGTTCATCATGGTCTTCGAAGCGGTTTAAACCCCGGGCCAACTGGTATTTGATAATATAGGTTTTTACCTGACCGTCGACGTAGATTTCCGGTGAACCAATGCGCAGACTGACGCTGTCTCCGGTCCAACTGGTGGAGGTTTCGTGTGGCTGCCCATTTTCATCGGTGACGCTGATCAAATTGAAGCGCAGATCAAGGTTTTGTTTGTAACGGTCCTGATATTTGATCGGAATGTGGCGGATAATGCCGCGGCGGTCGCTGGCAGCGGTAAAGTCGGCAACTATGCGCTCAGTTACATCGATGGAACTGTCCTGATTGATTTGAATATCGGCATGGAAATCGCGAATGCCCCAGTTGTGCAGATTATAGGCACTGAAGTCCACGTCGGCGGCAGAGCTCTGAGCCAGAACTATTCCGGGCAGGGCACAGAAAATAAATATCTGGACGAACTTTCTGAAAAAGTTGTGCGACATGGGCGTCCAGATGGTTAGATTATTTTTTTTCCTCGTCGTTGTTGAACGAAACCTTGACGTTTTCGCGCTCTTCGGGGTTTTCGATTTCAAAGAATTTGCGGCGGGCAAAGTTGAATACCCCGGCGATGATGTTGTTGGGGAAAATTTCCACCTTGGTGTTAAAGTCGCGTACGGTGGCGTTGTAATAACGGCGGGAAAGTTGCAGTTTTTCCTCAATTTCCTTGAGAGTTGCCTGCAGGTCCATGAAGTTCTGGTTGGCTTTCAGGTCGGGGTAGTTTTCGGCTACGGCGAAAAGTGTTTTCAGTGTCCCGGTCAGTGCGTTTTCAGCCTTGATCTTCTCGTCGGGGTCGGTGGCGGTCATGGCGATGTTGCGGGCTTTGATAACGTCCTCCAGGGTTTTGTTTTCGTGCTTGGCATATCCCTTTACGGTCTCAACCATGTTGGGGATCAGGTCGTAGCGGCGTTTTAATTGTGTTTCAATGTCAGCCCATCCCTCGTCCACTTTGTTTTTCAGCTGGATCAGGGAGTTGTACACGCCGATAACGGCAAAGGCCAGAGCGGCTATTACGCCTAAAACTATAAGCAGTTCCATTGGTTTAAATTAAATTGATATTGCAAAAAAACCTGCGCCAATTTTAAACGACCTGACGGCCTAATGCAAATTGTTCTCGGTGGCCGTAAGACTTGCTGTCGGCTTAATCAGCGCCGTACTTTGGGACGGCTGGTTTGCGCGGTCTGATCGGTGGTGGAGGTTTTGTCCTCGATGATGCGCGTAACGTCGGGGCTGGCCATTTTGTCACTGGTTGATCCCGAAGCGCTTGGTGTAGCAGTGGCCTGGCCCGCTTGGTATCCCGTAATGTTCAAAAGACTGCTGCCGAGTGTGATTATTTCCGTTGAATCCGAGCGGTCCCGCAGGTGCAGGCTGATTTTGAAGCTGACCGGGAAAGTGGTGTCTTTGTCCGTAACTCTGGCCAGCTGGTCGAGTTTGAGCAGATAGGTTGGTTTATCAGATTGCGGGTCGATGTTGAGCTGGTCGATGATTTGGATGTCGTCGGCTTGGTTGGTGTTTTGCAGACTGAGATAGAGCCGGGAACCGCAGGTTTCCAGATAGTCTTTTTCCAATCCGTCAAAGGGGATCAGAATGTCTTTGTTTGTTTCCAGGGCGGGAATAAAGACTCCAACCTTTTCCCTGGAGCAGGGTATGGTCAGTTTGAAAAAGAGGTCCGGCGCGAAATTGAAAACGGTATAGATGTTACCGGCCCGGAAGTCCTTGACGGTTTGTCCCTCGGAGCTGGTGTAATAGGGGGTGTTGTTGATCAACAGTTCGTGGACCAGGGGACGGCTGTTGATAAATCCGTTCCGGTCCAGGCTGGCCTTGCCCAGTTCCTGTTTGTTTCTATCGTAGATGGTGGCCTGAAGGCTTTTTTCACAAATATTGGTGTCATAGAGGTATTCTTTTCCGTTCTTGCGGAAATTGACCGTGACCACCGTGCCCTGTTCATAGATTGGAGTTTCCTGCGTATCGCCAAGCTGTTGAGTGCTGAGGGTGTCGGAAAGCGGCGCGACACTGATTTTCGGTTCGTAGCCGTTTTCCAGATAGGTACATTCAATGGTGTTGCCGTTTTCACTGACGCGCAGGGGTATAATGTTTTCCGGCAGGCGGCTGTCGGCGTATTTGGCGAAGACGGTGTACTCGCCGTCCGGAAATGCTTTGTTTTCCAGTCTTTGCATGAATTCTTCACAGTCCGTGGCATCGCTGCTTTGAAAGTCCTTTCCCTCAATGCGGCATTCGTTATAGACCGGTCGCAGATTATAGAGGGCTCCCTGCAGGAATTTTGCGCCTCCGCCCATCAGGATGATAAAGGCGATCACTGCCAGCATCATCAGAATCAGAATGACCAGAAGGATTTTTTTGAACATGCTTTTTGGGGCTAACAATCATATTATTATAGCATTTTGTCCCGCTGGTTGGAAGCGGTGTTTAGATGAATTCGGAGGTTTCACCGCGAGCGCATTGGTGGATTTTGATGCCTGAAGGAAGCGAGGAAACGAATTCCTGTCCATAGCTTTTTTGTACCAGTCTGGAGTCGAGGATGATGACGGCCCCCGTGTCCTCCGCCGATCTGATCAGGCGCCCGAAGCCCTGTTTGAAACGCAGAATGGCGCGGGGCAGGGCGTATTGTTCAAACGGCTTTTCGAAGCGGGCGGAGCGGGCTTTGATGATCGGGTCGTCGGGGGGGTCAAAAGGCAATTTTTGGATGATAACGCAGGTCAGTACGGGGCCGAGTAAGTCGACTCCTTCCCAGAAACTGTTGGTGCCCAGAATGGCGCAACGGTCGGGCTCGTCCTGGAAATGCGCCAGTATTTTGCCGCGTCCCCCGGAAATGTTTTGGGCCAGCAGGTTGTAGCCGGCAGTTTTCAGTGAGGGGGCCAGGTTATGGAAGACATGGGCCAAATCTTTTTTGGCGGTGAAAAGTACCAGCGTGCGTCCGCCGTTTTTCTGGATTACGTCGGAAATGATTTGCCGGCATTGATTGAGGTAGTCGCTGTCTCGGGGGTCGGAGAGGTCTTCGGGAATGATAATTTTTACCTGGTCGGGATAGCTGAAATGGCTGGGGATAAGTATTTGTTCATAATTGTCTTCCAGGCCCAGTTCGCGGCGCAGGTAATTGAAATTGCCATAGGTGGAAAGCGTGGCCGAGGTGAGAACGACGGTGGAGTAGGGGGAGGTAACTTTTTCGTCAAAAGTCTGGTCTATGGCCAGCGGCGCCGTGGCCAGGTGAATGCTGTCATCGAAATTTTTGTTGATCCAGGTGATCTGGTGGTTGGCGTCGCCGGTAAAGGCGCTGATTTGCAGGAAAAATCGCTCGATTTCATGTAGAGCGTAGCCGATTTGTTCGTTAACGACCGGCAGGTCCTGAAAAAGAGTGGATATGTCGCGGCAGAGCTGGGCGATGCGCGGGGTTTGCTGCTCCATTTCGACAAGCAGATCCAGTATTTGTTGCCATTGTGGGTCGGTTCTCAGTTTCTGGTCGATGGCCAGTCGCATGCCCAGGCCGGGTGGAGCGGAAGAGAAACGGTTCATCAGGCTTTCCAACAGACGAAAGATTTGGGGGATGTTTTCCAGACAGAGTTGGCGTTCGGTTTTGAGTCTTTCGAGCAGGGCCGGCCACCGTTCGGGGAAAAACTGTTCGGGATTGATGTGTTTGAAGCCGGCCTCAAAGAGGTTTTCCCAGAGTTTGTAGGGGCGGTTTTCGCCGAAGATAACTGTCTGGGCATCGGTCAACGTTTTTTCCAGGTGATGCGCTTCATCGATAATTAAAACGTCGGCATCAGGTAAAATTGAGTTTTCCATCAGGCTGTCCTGTGTCAGCAGGGCGTGGTTAACGATGACCAAATCGGCATTTTCAGCTCGTGCTCTGGCCTGGTCCAGGAAGTCCTGGCCGGCTGTGGTCTGCGGATGGTGAAGACCGTCGGGGTCGCTGCAGATCTGATCATAAATTAGCACTTCTTTGTTTTGCAGGTTCAATTCATCCAAATCACCGTTTTCGGTTTCTTCCAGCCAGAGCAGAATTTTGATCAGGGCGCTGATTTCATGTTCTTCGAGTAGCGGTTTGTCACGTAGTATTTGCAATCGACTTCGGTCAAGGTATTTGCGGCGTCCCTTTAGGACTGTAATGGTCAGACCGGGGAATAGTTTACGGATCAGTGGAAATTCCTTTTCGATGATCTGATCCTGCAGATGATTGGTATGTGTGGAAATAATGGTTTTTTTGCCTGACTGGGTACGTAATGCGGCTGCCGCCAGCAGATAGGCCATGGTTTTGCCGGTGCCGGTGCCCGCTTCGGCAATCAGGTGGTGTCCTTCTTGTGCCGCTTCAAGTATTTTGAGAAAGAAAGTCTGTTGGCCGGGTCGATATTCATAGTTTTTTAGTATCCCGGCCAGGGGGCTTTTGGAGCCGAGCAGTTCAACAATGTCTTCGTTTTGTGGCTGGCCGGTTGTATGGGGCGCTCTCTTGTCGTCAACCGGCGGTGTAGCGGGAAGCGGTTCCGGAGTTTTGGTGGCGGAAACGGGGCGACGTTTATTTGTTTTGGCAGTGCTGTCGGTCTGTGTGAATATCTTTGCCAAGTCCCATTCGCCTCGCTCAGCAATCTCGCGAATTTCCCGGAGCAGTGGCGCGGGAATTGTTTTGATTTTTTCCACCAGCAAATTGAACAGTTTGACGCACACCAATGCGTCCGAGTAGGCGCGGTGTTTTTGGTCGTGGACGATTTTCAGCTGGCGGCTGATGGTGTCGAGACTGTAAGAGGGCAGGCGTGGCAGCAGGATGGCCGAAAGTTTGAGTGTGTCAAACTGGGGGCTGAGAATGGGAATGCCTTTGGCCTCCAAAAAGGTCAGATCAAACTCAATATTGTGACCGACAATCGGCAGGTTGCCCAGAAAGATGCTGAGATTGTCGCGCACATCCTCAAAAGTTGGAGCTTCTCTGACCGTGTCGACGGTGATGCCTGTGATGTGGCTAACCATTGCCGGTATTTCCGTGGCCGGTTTGACCAGAGTTTGAAAGGTTTCCAGGATTTTTTCGCCCTGGAATTTGATGGCGGCGATTTCCAGAACTTCATCGGTGGCGGGGTCAAATCCGGTGGTTTCCAGGTCCAGGGCAATATAGGTGTTTTCCATACTCTTGATTTGCTGTTTATATTTTTGTAGCACATAGACGTTCTCAAACCAATTGAAGTTTGTTTATTTGGGGAGGAATTGTCCGCCCCTATCTTTAAGGAAAATATATTTTTAGGCGTTTAAGAAAATCTTTAAATTTAAAAAGAAAGAAGGCTTTATAAAGCCTTCTTTCTAGTGATAATTAAGGTTTGTCGGTTTAATCTAATCAATTAGTACCACTCCAAATAGCGGCTGATCAGGGTGGCTGTTTCGGCTCGGCTGAGCGGGGCGCTGGGAGCAAAGGTGGTGGGTGTTTTTCCACTGACCAGATTGAGTTGATAGGCTTTGGCTATGGCCGCTTGAAACCAGTCTGTCGGATTGACGTCGTCAAAGGGTTCATCCAGTGCCATTTCGTAGAAATAATGGTCGTTTTCCCAGGTACGGACCAGGATGGCGGTAGCCTCGGCGCGCGTAATGGTCTGATTCGGACGGAAGGTGCCATCATTGTAGCCGGTAATCAGTTCCAGACTGAGCGCCTGATTGACATAGGGAGAAAACCAGTCATTGGCCAGTACGTCGGAAAATCCTTTTACTGGCATGATATTGTTTGGTTCTTCCTGTCCATAGCGTTTTTGGTACGCGGTGATGATGGTTTTGATGAATTCTGCTCTGGTGATGTTTTGGGCCGGACGGAATTCATTGTTGCCATAACCTTTCATGATGCCCAGATTGGCCATGTGATAGACATAGGGGGCGTACCAGGCTTTTTCATCGACGTCGCTGAAGTTGAATTTTTGGAAGAGCGCTGGTTCGGTCAATTGAAAGCGGTTAAATTCGTCCCAGTTATAATAATCGTATTCACCGTAGCTGTTGGAATAATTTTGCATTGCCTCAAAGATTGATTCGATCAGATTTTCCGTTACTGACAAGTCCATGTTCAGAGAGAAATGTCCCAGGAAATAATCGTTTTCTTTGCTGCTTTTTACGGTGAGACTGTGTAGCGGACTGAGGAAATCCAGGATTGGCTCAACCTCCTGCGGTCCATATTCGGGGTCTATTGTGATGGCCAATTTTTCGATATAGCTGCCCAGATTGTCCAGCTGAAGGAAATTTATTTCCAGCATGCTTCCCCCCTGATAGCTTTTTTGCCATTCGCTGTCCTGGCCAATACCGCCGTTGCCCGACAAAAGCGTGTTGAGGTTCTTGCTGGTGGTTAAAATCAGCAGACCGTCGGATGTAACGCCGCTGGACAGTGTGAAAACCGTTTTCGGGTTGGGCTGGTAATCGTCCTGATAGAAATACATGTTGGCCTCCGGGTCAAAGGTCAGCTGGTTGAACACTGTGCCGTTGACGGTTTGGGAAGACTGCTGGAAAAAAAGCTGGTTCAGGGTTTGGCGGTCCGGCAGGGTGGTTGGAGTATAGGACGGATCTTCGTCGAAATATTGTTTTAATTCTTCGCGATAGGCCAATTCCTGATCGTAAAATCTGTCAAAGGTGTCCTGCATGTTTTGTTGCAGCTGGGAATGCATGGCGGCCAGGGTTTCCCGGGCCAGGGTTTCATTTCCTTTGACATCGCTGAGCAGCGTGAATGCAGGGGCCATTTGCAGTTCTGATTCATCGTGTATGCTGAGAGAAAACCGGTTGCGCAGCAGGGGAGTGATTTGCTTCTCCAGATTCAGTCCGGTTGCTGCCAGAATTTCCTCTTCGAAGGCGGCGTAGAAATCTTCGAGATCGCTTTCGGTTGCCTGGCCGGACATGGCCGAGAACAGTTCGATGGTGTCGACGATGCCGCTGGCCAAATCAAAGGATTCACTATGAAACAGAACGCCTTCCGCGCGCAGCTTTTTGTATAATTCAGGAACAAAAGTTGGTCTGGTCGATAATTTTTCCATCATGGAGCCGCTCTTGACGGAAACGATTCCTTTGAAGCCGCTGCTGGTCTGTTCGATGGCAAAGCTCTCGGACTCAATTAAATCGGTCAGTTGGAAGGGGAGGTTTTCTTCTTCGGCCAGACTGTCCGGCATTTGGCGGAAATTGATCAGTCCGCGCAGGAATTCACGTCCACTGCTTTTGCCGTTGAGAAATTGCCAGTCGGCTGTTTTGCCGATGGAGTCGGGATTGTGGACCAGCAAAAGGTCGGAGACCATGCCTTCCCGATTGGAGGCCAGCAGATTACCGTCCTTGTGGGTGAAATAAAAGTCGTCTCCGGTCAGGTAGATGATGTTGTTCTGGCCCAGGTCTTTGATGATCAGGTCTTTGTCCGTTAATTCGTCGATAATGGTTTGAAAGTCGTCCTCGTCCAGGGCCATTGAGAGGAAATAGATGTCACTGCCGTCCTGGTGAAAGGCGGTGCTGATAGCGATGGTGGTCTGGTCGATGTTATCGGCGATAGCATTGAGTGTGGCCTGATTTTCCATGTCTTCGCCAGCCTGGCGCAGCAGGTCGGCCAGTTGACCCTTGAGGGGGTTTTCCTGGGCGGTGTTGCTTTCCAGGTAGACGAAACTGTTGGCCGGAGCCAGGTACGATGGATTGGTGGCGCCGAAAGCCGTGGTTGTCAGTAGCAACTGCACGACCAAGGCTCCTCCAAGGATGCGTTGGAAGGAAATCATAGGGGCAAATTAAATAGTAATCGGCGTTAAGTGTAACAAAGCCGATGCTTTTCGGCAATTAAATCAGACTGTTCGCGAAGGGGCCCTTCTGCCGCGCCGCCGTGGAGTGGGAGAGTCAAAGTTTCCGCGTCGCTGATAGCTGTTTTCAGCGATAAAGACACCATCGTTCTTACCGGCTTCGCTGGGGTTGAGGATTTTGGCGTATTTGGGGTCGCGCAGGGCTTCGTAGAGATGTACGCTGTGACTCTTGCCGTCCGGGGTGACGATGGTGACTTTGGGGGCCTGGATGGCGATTGATTGCGAGTAGTCACCATGATAGCCGGTCTCACCGTTGGGGCCGGTTTCTTTAGAGTGGGGATATTGGTAGGGCTGAATGGGGTTGCCGTTGGTGTCGAGCAGTCCTCCGATGCCGATGCCGCCCTGGTCGGAGCGCTGTCCGATAAAAATGTTCTTTTTCTCGCCACGGATGAGCAGTCTGCTCAAATCATTGGCGGTGAGAGGTGGCTGTCCCTGTTCGGCGGCTCTCTTGTTGATCTGATTGAGATGGCGTTGCAATGATTTCTGGGCGCGCTGGTTGTGTTTGCGGGCGTATTCCAGGTCGGCCATGTGGGCAAGATCATAGTCATTGTGCGTTTCCCCGCCGATGCGCAACTGCAGGTCGGCCGCTCTGTCGGTGGCTGCGGCCATGTCGGCCGTGGGCAGGGTCCAGCCGAAGTGGTCGGCGATGCGCTTGGCCATGTATCCGGAAAGGGGCACCCTGACGTGGTCCTGGTTTGAACCGACGGCCAGATAGCCGGCCGAGGTGCGGAAAGAGATTTTGGTACCGTCTTCTCCCTGCATGGTGATGGTATGCATGTTGCGGCAGGAATCCGGCACGTTGCCGCGCTCAATTTCACGGATGATGTTGTCGGCAAGCTGGTCCTGGAAAGCGTTCATGTTGCGGTTCAGTCCCCATTCACGGAGAAGCTTCTGGCCGCCTTTGGCGCCGGCAGGCCGCTCGGGGATGCGGTATTCTCCCGGTATTTTCGCGGTGGTGTCTTCATCGGCTTCACGCAGGCCGCCCTCGGGGGTGATTTCCGCGCTCAGGTGTTCGCGCAAGCCATAGACGGCAGTGACGCTGTTTAAATCCAAATCTTCTTTGCCATTGTAAAATCTTGTGCGCAGTTCGGGGGAAAGTTCGTCGATTCTGGCGCGCAGTTCTTTGGCCAGTTCAATCAAAAAACGTCTTTTTTCTTCAGGCTGGGTGAAACGTTCCGCGGCTTTGCGGGCGATTTCCTGCAGCGAAGGTTGTTTTTGAGCGGATTCCGATGTTTTTTCTACCCCCGCTCCGGGCTTTTCCTCCGGCGCGGCGGGTTTGCTGCTGATGAATTCAATTTTGAGAGGTTCCCTTGCCATCTTGTTGCAGTTGGTTGAAAAATTGTTTTTTGCGGTCGGTGACGATTTTTTTACTGGCGCGGTGAATGGCCAGGTAGCCGATCTGTTCCAGGATTTGGCGGTCGCGCGTGGTCAGTTCCGGGTTGCCGGTTTTTTGGGGTGGATTTTTGGGAGGCATGGTGACGATGGTGACAGTGGTGGTGGTAATGGGTCGTAGATTCAATGATTGATAGCGGCCAGCAGGGTGGCGGCGCCGCAGCAGGTCGGTTCGGGGGAGAGCAGAATTTCGGGCTTGATTTTGCGGGTGTGCGGGTTTTCGGTGAGCAGTTCAGCCAGATGTTTTTCCAGATCACGACGGAAACCGGGACAGTGCTCGGGCAGGGCACCGACTTCGACTATGGTCACTCCTTTGGGCAGGAGCTTGTTGACGGCAAGATGGTCGATGATGCGTGCCAGGGCCAGCGCGCAGACAAAGGACCCGCGTTTGGCGATTTCCCGCCAGGCCAGACGGATGGCCGGAAAGCATTTTAGGTCACTGTTTTTTTGACTGAAGAATTGTTCCAGTTCCTCCGATGTCATCGTGCGCAGGGCTTCCAGCCCTTTTTCCTTTTCGAACAGTCCTTCACTGATTGCCCGATCGATGATGATGGTTAGAAGTTTGTTTTGCCAGGCTCCGCTGAACAGTTTTTCCGTTCGAAAACGGTTGGGGGTCGAGCTTTCATGATTGAGCTGATGGTCGAAGTTGCTGTAAGGGATGAAGTCGAGATTGCCGAATTCCAGATTGATGACTTTGTAGTTTTGGCCATGGTTGTAGCCGACGCCAATATTGGTGCCACTTCCGGCCACCAGGTTGATTACGGTACTGGCAGCTGTCTTTTGCGAGAGACGCGCAGATAGTACGGCCAGACTGCTGTCATTGGCGACGTTGACGGCCAGGGCTCTCAGATTTTTTGTCTGCAGGAATTTTTCAAAATGTTCGCCCAGTTTCAGTCCGAGCAGACCTTCCTGGCGGTGGTTTTTGCCCCAAAAAAGTATTTCTCCGTCAATGCGGTTCTTTTTGCTGCAGACCGGTTTGAGGGCGTTGGCAAAAGAGAAAACCATTAGTGACGGAAGCGGGTTGACGCCGGTGATGAATTTTTCCAGATGGCTGTACAGATCGGCAAAAAGTATATCCGGGGTGTAGACTTTTTTCTGATAAAAAGAAATTTTGCGGCTGTTCAGAGTCTGCAGTTTTCCTTTGATGACGCGGCAATGGTAGAGGCGAAGATACATGCCTCCCAGCTCCATTACCAGGAAATCCAGTTCGCGGCCGGCCAGATCGATTTTTTCCCAGGTCTTGTTGAAATGCAGCTGGCTTTCGTTGTGTCTGCTCATGGAACATTCCAGCTGTCTGTCCATCTGTTCACGGTATTTGGTCCAGTCCAGATACTGATAGAATTGGTGATTGGTCAAAAAAGTTTTCATGGTTCCATTCATGCGAATTTCTGGTGAATTGCTTGAGAGTAATATAAAATAAGTATACTTGATAAGACAAATTGATGCGCCTAAATTATCCGGAGATTCTGCCTATTACGTCACATAAGGACGAGATTGTAAAGGCAATAGAAGAGAACCAGGTGGTGATTGTGGTCGGTGAGACCGGTTCTGGGAAATCGACACAGATACCGAAAATGATTTTGGAGGCCCTTTCTTTACTGCGAAAAACCGATTACGCGCTGGGAGAGTTCAAAATTGCCTGCACTCAGCCCCGTCGTATCGCCGCCGTTTCGATAGCCACCTGGATGGCCCAGGAAACTGAAGTGGATTTGGGACAGGAGGTGGGATACAAAATTCGTTTCGACGACGATACCACGGCCGGAACGATCATCAACATCTGTACCGATGGTATTTTGTTGCAGGAAATGAAGGGGGACGGTCTGCTGTCGCGCTATGACGCCATTCTGGTCGATGAGGCACATGAACGTAATTTGAATATCGATTTTTTGCTGGGACTGCTCAAGGATATTCAGGGGAAACGGTTGGCGGCCGGTTTGTCCGCCATGAAAATTCTCGTTACTTCAGCCACTTTTGATGCCGGCAAATTCGCCGATTTTTTTGCAGAATTGAATGTGGACAGTGAAGGGCGGGTTTCGCCGATACCGCTGATCAATGTCTCCGGCCGTCTCTATCCGGTGGAGATTGTTTACGATCCGCTGGAGGAGGGGGAGGAGCCCTATGGAAAAATCGCCCGGCTGATCAAAGGGATTGCAGGTGGTGGCGGAGGGGATGTGCTGGTTTTTATGCCCGGCGAAGCTGAGATTTTCAAGACCATCAGGGCGGTTGAGGAGGCCGCCGGAATCAGGGTGAAGTGTCTGCCGCTTTATTCGAGGCTTTCGATGGACGAACAGGAGTTGATTTATCTGGACTTCCCGGGACAGACCAAGGTTGTCGTAGCCACCAACATCGCCGAAACCTCTTTGACCGTACCGGGCATTAAATATGTCATCGACAGCGGCCTGGCCCGGATGACCGATTTTAATTTTCGTACCGGCATAGGCAGTCTGGAAGTGAAAAACATTTCCCAGGCTTCGGCTATTCAGCGGGCCGGGCGGGCCGGACGCGTGGAGGCCGGGCATTGTATCCGTCTATACGCAGAGGCCGATTTCCAGGCACGTGAACAATACACCCAACCGGAAATTCAGCGTTCCGATCTTTCTTCGGTGGTCTTGCACATGCGACTGATTGGTATTGCCAATCTGACCGGTTTCAGCTTTATCGACGCGCCGGAGCCCAAGGCCTTTCGCAATGCCATTGCCAATTTGATTGAACTGGGTGCTCTCGACGAGGCGCAAAACCTGACTCCTCTCGGCGTGAAAATGGCCCATTTGCCTCTGGAGCCCCGTATTTCCGCCATGCTGCTGGCTGCGGAAAAATATGGCTGTGTGCGCGAGGTGGCTATTATTGCTTCATCTCTTTCGGTAAAAGATCCCTTTTTGCGCCCCAATGGCGAAGAGGAGGAGGCCGATCGGGCCAAGCGTTATTTTCAACGCATGGTGATTGGCGCGGGAGCCAAATACAGGACGGTCAGAATCAGGCGGGGCAGGCGGGTGTTTACGCGCCGGGTGCGTGACCGTGATCAGCATGCACTTGATCTGGTCTCCGATTTAATGGTTTTTTTGGTCATCTGGAATAAATTACAGGCACTGAAAGACGATCTTCAGCGGGAACTTTTTTGTCAGTCCAATTACCTCAACCATCTGCTTTTTCGTGAGATAGGGCAGATTTATCGGCAATTGCTGGATACTTTGAATATATTTGCCAAAGATGAATTCTCACGCTATTTGCTGGTCGAGGGACAGACCGATCTATCGGTTGATCTCTCCAAAAAGGAGGGTATCCTCAAATCGATTTCATCCGGTTTTATCCAGAATCTTTGTGAGGCAAGCAGTCCCCAGACATATCGCACCCGTACGGTGGAAAACGTAATGATTCATCCGGGATCCGCTCTTTTTAACCTTCATCCAAAATTTTTTGTCTCGGCGGAGATCGTCGAAACGACCAGGCTCTATGCCAGAAATAATACGGTAATCGATATCAGATGGTTGGAGGAAATTGCCCCGCAGCTCTGCAGGGTGCGTAGTGGACCGATCAGATTTGACCGTCATAGCGGTAGGGTGGTACGCGAAGAGGAAGTTTATTTCCGGGGGCAGCGCATAGTTCGGGACAGGCTGGTGGAAATCGGTCAGAAAGATCCGGCGCAGGCGGAGGAAATTCTTGTCCGGGAAGGGCTGGTCAAGAGGGGACTGATTTCACATTATCCATGGCTGAAAAAAAATCAGGAGACAGTGGCCAAATTGAAAGCCTATGCCGCCCGGTTGAATGAACCGCGCTGGGCTTTGACTGACATGAGGCTGCGTGAATGGTATTTGCGGAAACTACGCCTTGTTTCCCGTGAGCCCGTTGCTTCCCTGCAACAGCTGGACCGGTTGCTGGCCGGGCGGGGAGAGGGGTTTTTGCTGCTCAATGAGGAAGAAATTTTGACGCCAGCAGAAAGGAAAAAGTTGGCACGGCTTTTCCCGGAGTCGGTGTATCTGGCAGGGAAATCTTATCCGGTGGACTACCGCTACGATGAACATGCTTTTCCCGGGCGCGCGGTGATTGTTTTGAAGGTGGCTGATTTGATTGATCTGTCCGGGGCGGTGGTGACGGCAAATCTGAGGGAATATCCGGAGTTACATCCCTGGTTTGTGGTGAGGGCGGCTGATGTCGGTGAAGGGGTGGGGGAGCGCGATTCTGCAGCGGATAGTGCGGTGATTGCCGAGGGGGGTGAGATTGATAGTCTCAAGGAGGAGGTTGATTTGTGGCATTTGAAAAAGAAACTGAAGAAAGTGCGACGCCAGGTGGAAGTGCACGGAATACGTCTGTCCGAATTGTGGCATTATCTGCCGACAGTGCTGGAGCCGCTGGAGCTGGGTAGTTCGCTTTTTGGAGCGGCCGGGGATAAAATCATTTATGTGTACAGCGGTTTCCGGCTGGAGGGTAAAAAAGTGACCAAAACCGTTTTTGGCGAAGAGGAGACGGCACGAAATTCGACAGTTGCCGCTTTGAAGGCGTCTTTTGAGCTGCAGTACCGTAATCTTTTGGCTTTTGCGGAAAGCCAAATTTTGGCTCTGGAAAAGGGGCATGAGCAGTATTTTTATCAGATTGACTGTCTGGAGGTGCTGCAAAAAGGTTTGTGGGCGAGGCTGGGCTGGGAAGAAAAGTTTCGCCAACTTGACAAACTTAATAACGTTGTCTTGGTCAAGGCATGTTTTTCTGATTTTGCCGCCCGGATTGATGCTTTGAAATCAGAGACAATTGCAGCGTTGCAAAAATATTTGTCAGCAATGGATGATTTGGCCCGGTCTGAAAAAAGCGTGGATTTGCAAAAACTTTCCGAAATGAAGAAAAATCTTGAGGGAGGCCTTTTTTGATTAAGCGGGGGCGGGCGAGTCGGGTAGTCGTTCGGTCAGGCGGGCCCATTCGGCAAAGTCCAGATTTTGCGGTCGGGCCATCGGATCCAGATTGGCGGCCTGAATGGTTTCGGTGGCTTTTTGCTTGTCCAGGCCGGGGTAACGGGCTAAAGAATTGGCCAGAGTTTTTCTTTTTTGTCCGAAGGACAATCCAATCAGGGTGAGAAAGACTTCGGATCTTTTCAGTAGAGGGGTCGGCCGGGGCCGCAGCAGCAGTATGGCCGAGTCAACTTTGGGGGCGGGGAAAAAATTACCCCGACTCACCTGGTGGATCAATTTCGGTTCGGCGAAGAGCTGGGTCTGCAGACTAAGCATGCTGTGGTTCCCCGCTTTGGCGCAGATTTTGCGGGCGACCTCCAGCTGGGTCATCAAAACCAGCAGGTCGGGGCGGCGCGAAGCGCCGCCCCGCAGAAAATGGCTGATAATCGGCGAGGTGATGTAATAGGGTATGTTGGCAATCAATTTGTATGGCGCTCTGGGCGGTTCAGTTTGCAGAATGTCAGCATTGATCAGAGTTAGATTCTTTGCCTGCCTGAAGTGCTTTTGCAGAAAATCGTAGAGCTCCCGGTCTTTTTCCACTGCGGTGACTTTTTGGGCCTGCGCCAGGAGTTTTTCGGTCAGAATCCCCAGTCCCGGACCTATTTCCAGCACCCGGTCGGTGTTTTTGATCTCGGCTGCGGCGATGATTTTGTCGATAATTTGCGGCTGAATTAGAAAATTCTGTCCCAGGCGGTGTTTGGCATGCAGACCTTCTTTTTGTAATAATGTCAGCAGTTCCCTACTGTTTTGATAAAGCATTTTGATTGATTTGCAGAATTTTGTGACGGGAATGATGTCCGGAAACCAGCTTTAGTGCCGATACGCCGGTGTGCAATTCTTTGGCCAAAAAACGCAGCAGATTATTGTTGACCTGATTGTTTTCGGGGACACCGCGTATTTTTGCTTTAAGCATAAAACCATTGCCCTGTGGATCCGGCGCGATGCTCTGCAGGATGTTCTTCTGGCTTTTTGGGGTTACGGTCACGTAGAGGATTATAGCTTTTCCAACAGGTATCTGTGTCAAACATATTAATTCCAGCAGCCCTGTTTTTGTGGTAACCTTCATTTTCATGCTGGGATCTGTTTTTGGGGGGGCTGTTTGCGTCTGGTCATTACTTTGAACAGTTCCATGAAGATAATAATAATAAGGCAGCCGGCCAGGATGAGCAGCCAATCCTGCCACCCCAGTGACGCGGTATCAAAGTATTGCTGTAAAAAAGGCAATTCGACTACGGCAATTGCCATAAGCACGGAAGAAAGGTTGGCCCAGATAAGCTTGTGGTTATTGAAAGGATTGACGGCAAAAATCGATTTATCCTCGCTTTTGGCGTTGAAGGAGTTGGCCACCTGTATCAGTACCATACTTAGGAATACCAGGCTGCTGGCTTCCACCAGTACATTTTCGGGTATTGTCGCTCCCCAGCTCCAGCCGCTGCTGTAAAGCTTGTAAATGTATTGGGTCAGCAAAATGATGCCCATCAATGATCCAGTGGCCAATACCCGGTATACGAAACGGCGGTTCATGATTTTTTCATCGGTTCGGCGCGGGGCTTTTTCCATGATGTCTTTTTCGGCCGGTTCCAGGCCCAGTGCCAGGGCTGGCAGAAGGTCGGTAGCCAGATTGACCGTAAGAATCAGGATGGCAGTCAGTGGTGAAACCAGCCCGATCAGTAGGCTGACAAAGATGGTAAACAGTTCACCGATATTGCAGGAAAAGATGAAAAAGATGAATTTTTTCAGATTGGCGTAAATCGTTCTTCCTTCGCGAATGGCTGTGACGATGGTGCTGTAACTGTCGTCCAGCAGAACCATGTTGGCAGCTTCCTTGGATACGTCCGAGCCCGATATTCCCATCGCCACTCCGATGTCTGCCCGTTTGAGAGCCGGGGCGTCATTGACCCCATCACCGGTGACGGCGACGATTTCTCGGTTCTCTTTCAGCAGAGATACCAGGCGTAATTTGTGTTCCGGTTTGGTGCGGGAAAAAATTAGGTCCAAATCCCGCTGTTTGAATTTTTCCAGCAGAGTCTGGTCTTCTATTTTTTCCAAATCTTCTCCCGTAATTATCTCGTAAGGCTTTTGGGGATCGATCAGACCGATTTTTTTCGCAATGGCTGCCGTGGTAAAGCCGTGGTCTCCCGTAACAATGTAACTCTTGATGCCGGCTATTTTGGTCAATCGTACCGCTTCGGCTACTTCCTCGCGTGGCGGATCGGAAAGGCCGGCCAGGCCGATAAAGATCATTTTTTTCTCGGCGAAGGCTATTTTTTCCTCAAATTCTTTCAGTTTAAACAGATTTTCCGTTTCATGTGCAGACATTTCACGATAGGCCAGGGCGATTGTCCGCAGAGCTTCTTGGTTGAATTTCTCGTTATGTTCAAGCAGCTCAGACTTTACCGATTTGGTAAGAATGGCCAGTCTGCCTCCGTGAAGTCGCTGGTCGCAATTTTTGATAATTTGTTCAGGCGCTCCTTTGGCAAAGAGATAATATTTGCCGTGTTGACGGTCCAAATATATTTTTGACATCATTTTGCGTTCGGAATCGAAGGGAAGTTCCAGAGTTTCCTGCAGATTTTGACGTATTTCCGAGTTGCGGTTGGAAGAGATCTTTTTGGCCATGGAGAGCAACCCACCTTCCGTAGGGTCTCCCAGCAGTTTGTATTGATTGTCTTTGATTTCCAGATTGGCGTTGTTGCAAAGTTCCGCTGTCAGGCCGAACCAGCTCAGGGCCGTCGATATTTTGGGGTGCTTTTTGTTGAATTCCGGTGTGATTTTGCCGCTTTCCAGATCGTGAATTTGTTCGTCAGCGGTGTAGACGCGAAATTTACCGACGGGCGCGTAGCCGGCGCCCTCGAAACTGACATAGAAATCATCGAGGAGTGCCTGGGTGACGGTCATCTCGTTTTTGGTCAAGGTGCCGGTTTTGTCGGTGCAGATGACGGTAGTCGCTCCCAGAGTTTCTACCGAAGACAGTTGGCGGATAATGGCTTTTTTTCTTGAAAGCTTTTGTACGCCCAAGGCCAGAGCGATGGTGATTACCGCGGGTAGACCTTCAGGCACAGCTGCTACTGCGATGGAGGCCGCGAAAAGAATGTTGTTGACGATTGAACGCTGATGTACCAGCAGCTCAAAGACGAAAATGATGGCAATAATGACAATGGTAATCTGTGCGGCAAAGATGCCAATTTTGTGAATTTCCTGTTCTAGTGGGGTGCGGTCTTTTTTTGTTTCCTGTGTCAAATCGGCGATTTTGCCGAATTCGGTGTCCATGCCTGTCTTGAAGACCAGAGCTTTGGCGTTGCCGCGCGCGACCGTGGTTCCGGTGAAGACGATATTTTCGACGGTGGTGACATTGCCTTTTTCAATAACGTCAAAGGCGTTTTTTTTCACCGGGAATGATTCTCCGGTTAAAATCGCTTCCGAGGTTTGTAGTTCGTTGGCGGCAAAAACTATTGCGTCGGCGGGGATGGTGTCTCCTTCATTGATGATGATCACGTCGCCGGGAACGATGTTGGCGGTGTCAATCAATACCTGTTGTCGCTGACGCAGTACCCGTGCTTGCGGAGAAACCATTTTTTTTAGAGCCTCGACGGCTTTTTCCGCTTTGTATTTCTGGACAAAACTGATTAGCCCGTTGAGCATCACCACTATCAAAATTATGGCGGCATCGGTATGGTCTCCCGAGAAGAAGGCTATGATGGTAGCGAAAATGAGCAGCAGCATCATCGGGTCGGCAAATTCTTCCAGAAAACGCAGGATCAGAGGTTTACCTTTTTTGACGGCCAGCTGGTTGGGGCCGAATTTTTTGAGGCGAAAGGTCGCTTCATTGTTATCCAGACCCAATTCACTGCTATCGAAAGTGTCGAAAATATTTTGATATTTGTAGGCTTTTTGGCTTTCCATTTTGCTTGCGGTGAAATTATTTTTTGGTGTGTAACTTTCGCCATTGGGCAATTTTACCGTGATGGCCGCTCAGCAGAATTTCCGGTACGGCTTTTTTTTGGAAGATTCTTGGTTTGGTATAGTGGGGGTATTCTTTCCTCCCTCCCAAAGTTCGCGAAAAACTCTCTTCCCGGTGCGATCTTTGGTCTCCCAGTAATCCGGGGAAAAATCTGGAGATACTGTCGATCAGTACCATGGCTGCCAGTTCTCCTCCGGTGAGAATGTATTTGCCGATCGATATTTCCCGGTCGATGCAGAGGTCGATGACCCGCTGGTCAATGCCCTCATAGCGGCCGCAGACAAGGATTATTCCACGCGTCTTGCCGCGACCAGGCTTAAGTTTTTCCAGTTCCATTGAGAGCCGGCGGGCTCTGGTGTGGGTGAGTATGTCTCCTTTGGGACTGAGGTAAATTACAGGACCGGCGTTGACTTTGCGTAGGGCTTTGATGGCATCGTAGAGCGGTTGAGGGGTTAGAACCATGCCTGCCCCACCGCCGTAGGGTATGTCGTCGACTTTTCCCCATTTGTCTTTGGTGTAGTCGCGCAGATTGTGCACGTGTATTTCAATAATTTTCTGTTCCAGTCCTTTTCTGATCATGCCTTCTTGGAAATAGGAGCTGAAAATGTCTGGAAAGATGGTGACAATATCAAAACGTATTGGTTTCATGGAAAAAAGTGCTGGAAGTTCCCAATATTTATACATTAATTGTGCTTTACTTGAAAGAAAAAAGGCCCGCCGGAGGCGGGCCTTTAAGGGAAGCTGCTGAAGTTGCCGCAGATATTTAGCGTTTGCTGAATTGCGGGGCGCGACGGGCTCTTTTGAGACCGGGTTTTTTTCTTTCCTTGACGCGGGGGTCTCGGGTCAGCAGGCCCGCTTTTTTAAGAGTTATGCGCAGGGCGTCGTCGTATTTTAGCAGTGCTCTGGCAATGCCGTGGCGAATGGCCTCTGCCTGGGCTACGATGCCACCCCCGCTGACCATCACGGAAATGTCGAATTTTTTGGTGAGCGAGGTCAGTTTCAGCGGGGAGTTGATGGTGGCCAGGAGTTTTTTAAGTTTAAAAAAACTGCCGCCTTCCTGATTGTTGACGGTTAAATCGCCCTTGCCGTTTTTGTAAAGCCGTACGCGGGCGACGGCAGTCTTTCGTTTGCCCGTTCCGTAATAATATTGCTGGACGGCCGCGGTTTTGCGAGTTGTTTTGGGAGTGGTCGTAGTGGAGGCTTTTGCAGGCATGGTCTATTGAATGATTATGGAAATTATAGTTGGATTGGCTTGGGATTTTGCGCACTGTGGCCGTGTTCGGCTCCGGCAAAAATACGCAGACGTCCCATCAGAACTTTCTTGTTTTTGTTGTTTGGCAGCATCCCGGCCACGGCGTGTTCGAGGACCTTTTCCGGTTTTTTCTCCAGCAATTTGCCGGCCGTTACGGTTTTTAGTCCTCCGGGATAGCGGGAATGACGATGGTATTCCTTTTGCTGGTCTTTTTTTCCGGTCAGTTTGATGGAAGCGGCGTTGATCACCACGACGTAATCACCGACATTGAGGTGTCCGGAAAAAGTGGTTTTGCCCTTACCCCGGAGCAGGTCGGCTATTTTGTTGGCCACTCTGCCTAAGACTTTGTCTTTTACGTCCACCAGTAACCATTCGTTGTTCAGTTCCCCCTGTTTTGGGGAGAAGGTTTTGAAGGTGGCTTTCAGTTGCTCTGCTTTTTTCATTGCTGTGGATAGATGAGAATTTATAATAGTTCAATTTGGGCCTGGGGAGCGGCGTCACCACTGCGAAAGCCAATGTCGGTTATCCGTGTGAAACCGGTTTCGCGGTTCTGATATTTTTTGACCAGTTCCTCAAAAAGTATTTTTGAGCTGAGCTCATTCTGCAGGACTTTGTCCACTTCGCGGATGGCGTCTTTGCGCTCCTTGCGTTTGGCGCAGATGATCAGTTTCTCGATCACCGGCTGCAGGGCCTTTGCCCTGGCCTTGGTGGTTTTGATCTTGCCGTGCAGTACCAGCGATGTGGCGAGGTTGCCGATCAGCAGTTTGCGGGGGCCGACGGGGCGGGCCAGTCGATGTTTCTTTACCTGATGTCTCATGATGTGGAAAAGTTAGTATTCTATATAATCTTTGTTCCGCCTTATTCTTCAGCCAGGGTGAGGTCGCGGCTTTTCAGGGCGTCCTTGACTTCGGTGAGCGCCTTGCGGCCAAAACCGCGCAGATTGGTCAGCTTGCTCTCCGTACATTTGGAGAGCTGTTCAATCGAGCCGATGCCTCCGTTGATGAGGGCGTTGAGTGTGCGGGGTGAAAAACCCAGTATTTCAATCGGTGTATAGGCCTCCTGTACAGGCTTGTTTTTCTCCTCCAACTCCTGCTTCTGTGAAATTTTCTGGAAATCACTCATGTATTCCGCTTCAACCATGATGTTTTCCTTGTTGAAAAGGTTGAAGTAGGACTGCAGAATATTTGAGCTGAAGCGCAGGGCGTCGTCGGGAGTAATCGCTCCATCGGTTTCAATTTCCAAAACCAGCTTGTCGAGATTGGTCATCTGACCGACGCGGACGGCTTCAACATCGTAGCGTACTTTTTTGACGGGAGAGAAAATCGAATCCATCAAAATAATTTCCGGATCGGTGTCGCTTTTTTGTTTGACGGCGACCGGAATATAGCCGACGCCTTTTTCCACCTTGATCTCAATATTGAGTTTGGCGCCTTTTTCCAGCGTGGTGATGTACTGATCAGGCGTGAGAATTTCGATGTCGGAGGGGGCTTTGATATCCTTGGCCCGGATTTCCCCTTCCTTGTTGGCCGTCAATGTCATGGTAGTCGGTTCGGCACTGATTTTTTTCAGTCTGACCAGTTTCAGGTTGAGGGTAATGTCCAAAACGCTGTCTTTGACCCCTTTGATTGTCGAATATTCATGAGTTACCCCATCAATTTTGATGCCGGTGATACAGGCGCCCGGCAGGGAAGACAACAGGACTCTTCTGAAGGCGTTGCCTATGGTGATCCCATAGCCCTGTGGCAGCGGGCTGACGGTGAAAATGGCATGCGCATCACTGATTTTTTCCACCTTGATTTTGGGAATCCCAATTTCTTCTTGAATTTGATGCATTAGAAGAGGATTAATAAATTATTTTATTTTGAGTAGAACTCAACAATGAGATGGGTAGAGACCAGAGGCTCCAGCTCTCCTTTGTCGGGAAGTCTTTCCATAGTTCCACTGAGGTTTTTCAAATCTACGCTCAGCCATTTGGGGGCTTTGGTACCTCTTTCGGCGTTTTGCTTGAAAAGCGGGGAGTCTTTTTTCTTGGCGACGGCGTTGAATTTGTCGCCCGGGTTGACCTGGATCGATGGGATGCTGGCAACTTTGCCGTTCAGTTCAATCAGGCCGTGATTGACCATTTGCCGGGCCTGATAGCGGGTGGTGGCCAGACCGGAGCGGAAGATGATATTGTCCAGCCTTTGTTCCAAAAGTCTGAGCATTTCATCGCCGGTGATGCCCTCTTTCTTGGAAGCGGTGTCAAAATAGCGGCGCATCTGTTTCTCGTTGACGTTGAAGATGACTTTGGCCTTTTGTTTCTCCATCAGCTGGCGGGCGTATTCCGATTTCTTGCCGTAGCTGCCCTTGGGGCCGTGCGTTCCCGGTGGATAGGCCTTTTTCAAGGTGGGATGCGTCTGCTTGAGTTCGTTGTTGCTGGGTAGTCTGATGCCAAAGCGGCGGAAGAGGCGTGATTTGGGTCCTGTAGTGTTGGACATGACGAAGGGAAAAATTAAATTATACTCGGCGAGCCTTTCTGGGGCGGCAACCATTGTGCGGAACCGGGGTCTGGTCGGTAATCGACTCGATGCTGATGCCACTGGAGTGAAGGCCTCTAATGGCTTGTTCCCTGCCTGCACCGAGGCCCTTGACGAAAACGTGCAGTTTTTCTACGCCGTAAAGCAGTGCCTTGTTGATAGCTGCCTCGGCCGAGATCTGCGCCGCGTATGGAGTAGCTTTTTTGGCCCCCTTAAAGCCGTTGGAGCCAGCCGTGCTCCAGGCAATAACGTTGCCGTTCAGGTCGGTGATGGTAACAATGGTGTTGTTGAAACTGGACTGAATATAGGCGCGTCCCTCAGTGACAGTCCTCTTCGATTTGCTTTTTTTGATTTTAGGTTTCACTTCTTCGCCGACGGGGCTTTCGCCCGCTGCATTTTCTCCGGGTTTGCCCTGGGGGGTCTTTTCCCGGGTGGCAACTTTTTCGGAAGTGCTTTTTTCAGCCGTTTTGTCGGCAAGGGTTTTCTCTTGTTCGGCCATAATAGATGAAAAGAAAATTAATTATTAATGGAAAATTATTTGGTGGCGATCTTCTTGTTGGCGACCGTCTTCTTTTTGCCTTTTCTGGTTCTGGAGTTGGTCTTGGTCAACTGGCCACGCACGGGCAGGCCTTTTTTGTGACGGATTCCCCGGTAGGTGCCGATATCCTGTTGATATTTGATGTCCAACTGGATTTTGCGTCGCAGATCACCCTCGGTGACCATTTCGGCGATTTTGTCGCGCAGACGGTTTTCCTCTTCGGCGGAGAGATCCTGCACCTTGACGTCTTCCTTGATACGGGTCTCTTTGAGGATTCTTTTGGCCAAGGCACGTCCGATGCCGTAAATGGCTGTTAAGCCGATAGCGATACGTTTTTCCTTGGGCAGGTTGATTCCGGCAATTCTGGCCATGTTTGCTTATTTAATGGTTATGAAGATAAAGTTTTAGCCCTGTCTCTGCTTGTGTTTTTTGGTACTGCAAATGACACGGATGATGTTTTTGCGCTTTATTACTTTGCATTTGGCGCAGATGGGTTTGACAGATGATCTTACTTTCATGACTAAAGGTGAATGAAAAATTTTTGATTGGGGAAACTAATTTTCTGGTGTGCCGTTTTCTTCCGGCGAAAGGGGGGCGGGTTGTTCCTCGGAAGGCGCTTCGTTCACAGTTTCGGTGGGGGTAGCGGCCGGTGTCTGCGTCTGAGTTTCGGCCGGATTTTTGTCCAGATCGGATTTCTTGTGCCTGAAGGTGATTCTTCCTTTGGTAAGGTCATATGGCGTCATCACAACCGTGACACGGTCGCCCGGCAAAATTCTGATAAAATTGATGCGCATTCTGCCTGATACGTGAGCCAAAATTTCGTGTCCGGCAAAGCTCTCGTCCAGCAGCTTGACCTTGAAAGTCGCGTTGGGAAAGGCTTCCACCACTATTCCGGACGCCTCAATTTCTTCTTTTGCCATATGGGGAATTTGCGTTTATTTTAACGGTAAAAAGCCTATTTTCCAACCTAAAAAGCGTTGGAATTTTACCTGACGAAATTTTAGATTGCAAGCATATTTTTTTGTTTTTTATTTTGGCCGTTTTGTTAATATTTCACAACCTTTTTTTGTAATCGCAATAGTATGTTCTACCTGTACCGCGGCGCGGCCGTCTTTGGTGACGATGGTCCACTTGTCGGCCAGGGTTTTTGTTTTGGGGCTTCCCGCCGTAATAATAGGCTCTATGGCCAGGGTCATACCGATTTGCAGGAGCGGCCCCGGTTTGCCGTTGAAGAAATTGAAAATATAGGGATCCTCGTGCAGTTCGAAGCCAACGCCGTGCCCGGTCAGATCTTCAACGATACCAAATCCTTCTTTGCGAACAGTTTTTTCGATAATTTTGCTGATTTCGCTTGTTCTAATGCCCGGTCGGGCAATTTCGACCGCTTTCAATAGAGCTTTTTCGGCTGTACACAGTAATTTTTGATTTTCAGCGCTCAATTTGCCGGCGCCGACAGTAATAGCTGAATCGGTGATCATTCCGTTGAGACTGACACCACAGTCGACTGTGACCAGATCCCCCTCGGCAATGATTCTTTCCCCGGGTATGCCGTGCACAACTTCTTCATTGATGGTGATGCAGGTTGCGGCCGGAAAACCCAAATATCCCTTGAAGGCCGGAATGCCACCGTGTTCGAGGATGATTTTTTCGGCCAGAGCGTTGATTTCCGCAGTGCTGCGTCCCGGTTGTATTGCTTTTTCCACTTCGGCAAGCGTCAGTCCCAGAAGTTGTCCGGATTGACGCATTAATTCCATTTCCTGCGAATTTTTCAGGGTGATGCGGTATTCACCCTCCTGCCAGTATTTAATTGCGGTGGTTTTTTAGGAAATAACTGTCCAGATGGCGGTGAATTTCGGCGGCGACATCCTCGATGCTTTGATCGCCGTTGATGTTGGTGACCAGCTTTTTGGCGCGGTATTTTTCGATGACGGGTTTGGTGTTTTTCTGAAAAATGCGGATTCGTTGTCTGATGATTTCGGGAGTATCGTCATGGCGCATGCGTTTAACCAGTCTTTTGATGGTTTCCTCTTCAGGAATGTCAATGTTGACGACTCTAAAGTGGCGTTTACGGCGTGACATCAACAGGTTGAAAGCTCTTTGTTGCTCCTGATTGCGCGGTACGCCGTCAAAAATAATTGGCTGGTCGGGAGCTGTTTTGTCGAGGAAGTCCTTCAGTACCTGTACGACGATTTTGGCGGGGACCAATTTGCCGTGTTCGACAATGCTTTTGATCTTCTTTCCGAGTTTGCTGTCTTCCTCCGCCAGGCGACGAAAGACCTGTCCCATCTCGAATATCACCAAATTATAACGCTTGGCCATGATTTCAGCCTGGGTTCCTTTGCCGGAACCCTGTATCCCCAGAAGCACAATGTTCATGCTCTTTTTTTGATTTTTTAGTAAAGCTTGTTGTAGTCGTGCATTACCAGCTGGGCATTGATTTGCCTGATCACCTCCAGCACAACGCTGACGATGATGATCATTCCTGCTCCGCTGATGATTGAGGCCACGCTACCCATGGAAAAAGCTCCGGTAATCGATTGGATGATATTCGGGGAAATGGCGATGATGGCAATAAAGAGGCCGCCCCAGAGATTGAGGTGATTTGATACCTCGCCCAGGTGCTGCTCCGTTTGCCGTCCCGGCCTGATTCCAGGCACATAACCGCCGCGTTTCTGGATGTTTTCGGCGACCTGATGGGGATTGAAGGTGATGCTGACGTAGAAAAATGTAAAGGCGACGATCAGCAGGAAATAGGTGAGCAGATAGATGGCCGAATTGACGGTGAAGTTGGAAATCATGAAATCGGCAATTTGCCGGATGGTATCATTGGTAGAGTTGCGCATGAATTGGGCGATTATTCCGGGCATGCTTACCACGGAAAGGGCGAAAATGATCGGAATCATACCGGCCTGATTGATTTTGATCGGCAGATTGGACTTCTCACCGCCGCCCCGCACGCCGCGATTGGCATAGAGCACGGGAATTCTTCTTTCGGCTTCGGCGATAACAATGACGACGATGGTCAGAATTACCGTGGCGAGAATTTCAATCACGAAGGGAATCAGAAACTCGTTGCTTTGTTGTGCCAGTGTGAGATTTTGGCCGATGGCGGTTGGGATGGCGGACATGATACCGGCAAAAA
This sequence comes from Candidatus Peregrinibacteria bacterium UBA1369, assembly GCA_002305925.1. Lineage (GTDB taxonomy): Bacteria > Patescibacteriota > Gracilibacteria > UBA1369 > UBA1369 > UBA1369. The sequence goes on along the minus strand of DBRL01000013.1, from coordinate 66,616 downwards.
TCAGCAGTGAAATGCCATTGCCGATGCCGCGTTCGGTGATCAGTTCACCCAGCCACATGATCAGAACCGTACCGGTAGTGATGGTAATCATGATCGGTATGATCACGGTCGGACTGGCGATGTTGGGGATAATGGGAGCGTTGGCCTGGGAATTCAAAATGGCAATCATGCCGTAGGACTGGACGAAGGCAATGGGAATAGTCAGCCAGCGCGTATATTGATTCAGTTTGCGGCGGCCCTGTTCACCCTCCTTGGAGAGGCTTTCCAGCTTCGGTACTATGACGGTGAGCAGCTGGATGATAATTGAGGCGTTGATATAGGGGGAAAGTCCCATCAGAATAATGGAGAAGTTTTCGGCGCTGCCGCCGGTGAGTAGGCTGAATGCCCCCAGAAGCTGGTTTTGTTGAAAAATACCACGGATGACGGCGGTATCGGAGCCGGGAATGGAAATCTGTGCCAATAATCTGACGATAAGGATGATGCCAAGCGTGAACAGGATTTTATTGCGCAGGTCCCGGGAATTCCAAATTTGTTTTAGCTGTTTAAACATTGGAGCAATAATAATAATTGATCAACTGGTTAGGCACTTTTTTCGGTATCGTTTGTAGGTGCTGCGGTTGGAGCGGTCAATTCGGTCACCGAACCCTTGGCTTTCTCGATTTTTTCGCGGGCGCTGGAGGAAACTCTTTCCACGGTAACGTTCAGTTTCTTGGACAGTTCTCCGTTGCCGAGAATTTTGACCGGTTTGTTGAGTGAAGAAATCAGTTTCTTTTCCAGCAGGGTTTGTGCGTTGATTTCGCTGCCGTCTTCAAAGCGGTCGAGGTCGGAGACGTTAACTACCTGGAAAGTGACGCGGTTGGGGTTGTTGAAGCCGCGATATTTGGGCATTTGTCGATAGAGCGGAGTCTGGCCACCGGCGAAGCCGGGCTTGATGTTGCCTCCGGTGCGCGCCGTTTGGCCGTTGCCGCCCCGACCCGAGTAGGTACCCAGTCCCGAACCGTTGCCCCGTCCAAGTCGTTTTTTGCTTTGGCGGGCTCCTTTGTTCCTTTTTAAATTAAGCAATGCGTCCATGTCGATGGTTGATTATAGTAGTGTGGAGTCGTGATTATTTTTGATCTTCCGCGTTTTTTTGAGGGGCCGGAGTTTCGGATTTCTTGACAGTTTCAGTTGTGGCGGGGCGTGGTTTACGATTGCCCTGCATCGGTCTGCGGGGTCCGTTTCTTCTGTCGTTTCCCCTGAAGGGTTTGCGGACGGCTGCTACCGGTTCGTTTTCGACGACCTGTTCAGGGGTCTTTTTCAGCCAAGGGATGTTTTTTAGTTTGGTCAGGGCCAGAATGGCGGCCTGGCTGTTGTTGAGGCGGTTGGGAGAGCCAATGCATTTGCCCATGATGTCCCTGATGCCGGAGAGTTCGATTACTTTGCGCACGCTGCCGCCGGCCTTGATTCCGGTACCGGGGATGGCGGGCATCAGCAGGACTTTGGCGCTTTTGAATTTAACCTGGATGCGGTGGGGGATGGTTTGTCCGGCCATTGGTACGACAATCAGCTCTTTCTTGGCCTGGGCAATGGCTTTGGAAATGGCGCCGGTTACCTCCGTGGACTTGCCGATGCCCAGCCCTACTTTACCTTTTTTGTTGCCAATGACGACAGTTGCACGGAAGCGAAGTCTGCGGCCACCCTTTACAACTCTGGTAACCCGGTCAATCTGTATTACCTCTTCTTCAAATTCCTTTGCTTCTCTGATTGGGGCTTTTCCTTTTTTCATTACTGTTAAAAGATTAATTGTTGATTAATTAAAACTTCAGACCGCCCTCGCGAGCGCCTTCGGCCATAGCCTTGATTCTTCCGTGGTATTTGTAGCCGTTGCGGTCAAAGACAACTTCTTCGATTTTTAATTCTTTGGCTTTTTTGGCCAGTTCGAGTCCAACTGCCTTGGCGCTTTCCAGTTTGTTTCCCTTCTTTGATTTGAGGTCGGAGCTGGCGGCCAGAGTGGCGCCCTTTTCGTCGTCGACCAGTTGAAGATAATTGAAGTTGAGACTCTTGAAGGCAACCAGGCGCAGTTTGCCGTTTGGTTTCAGCTGTCCTTTGACTCTGGCTTTGCGGCGTTCTTTTTGAATAACTTTGAGATTTTTCATGGTAGTGATTTTAGTTGCGCGGATTTAAGATCGGGGATTATTTGTCTTTGCCTGCTGCCTTACCGGCTTTTTGGGCAACATATTCACCGACATAGCGGATACCTTTGCCTTTGTATGGCTCGGGTGGGCGGAAGCCCCGGATATTGGCGGCGGTTTCCCCGAGAAGTTCTTTGTCGAATCCCTTGATGATGAGGATATTCTTTTTATCCTTGTCCAATTCAATGGTGATGCCTTTGGGGATGGCAAACTCGACGGGATGGGAGAACCCCAGACTGAGCGTTAGCTTGCTGCCGGCAATGGCGGCGCGATAACCGACTCCTAGGATTTCCAGCTGTTTTTCGTATCCTTTGGTCACGCCCTCAACCATGTTGCTGAGCAATGTTCTGGTCAGACCGTGTAGGGAGCGGTTTAGTTTAAGATCGTTTGGCCGTGTGACGGTGAGTTGATTGTCGGCCAGTTCGATTTTCATATTGGGATGAAAATCTCTGGTCAGTTCACCTTTGGGGCCTTTGATTGAAATGGTGCTGCCGTTGATGGTGACCGTGACCCCCGAAGGGACGTTTACCGGATTTTTTCCAATTCTTGACATGTTGGTAGGTTAACTTGGCTTGCTAAATTAATATATTTCACAAATTATTTCTCCACCCAGATTCATTTTGCGGGCTTCCTCGTCAGTGATGATGCCCTTGGGTGTGGAGATGATGGCCAGGCCCATGCCGCCGTGGACTTTTTTGATTTCGCCGGCCTTGAGGTAGATGCGTTGACCGGGCTTGCTGACCCTTTTTGTTTCAATATCACGGTGCTCCTCGCTGAGTGTGATCTGGAGATTTTTCCAGTGTTCACGGCTGCCGGTCTCCACACTGTAATCCTCGATAAACTTCTTTTTCTTGAGATTGGCGAGGATTTGTTCCTTGACCCTTGAGTAGGGGACCGTGAGATTTCCCTTGCGGGCGCGGGCGGCGTTCTTGATTCGGATTAAAAGGTCGGCGATGGGATCTGTAAGCATAATTGTGTGATTGAGAGTGTGATTGAAGTGGGGAAGAAATAAAGTTTAGATGGGCGGGGAGTGATTAGGCACCGCAGTCAGGCTGGGCGCCTTGGATGTTACCAGGATGATTTTTTGAGCCCCATGATTTTGCCTTCCCTGGCTTTTTCACGGAAGCAGATTCTGCACATTTCGAACTTGCGTAGATAGCCGCCCTTGCGTCCGCAGATGCGGCAACGGTTGTAAACGCGGGTGGGATATTTGGCCTTTTTGCCGCCGGAGAGGGCCTTGGTCAGCTGCTGTTTCAGTTGTTGTGCCCGTACTTTGAGTGAGAGTCTTGCCATTGTGAGCGTTTAAATTAGATGGGTTATTTGGGGGAAAGATTATTTGCTTTTATCCTTTTTTTCCTGGAAGGGGAATCCCAGCGCCTTGAGCAGGGCCAGTCCTTGTTCGTTACCGGTAGCAGTGGTGACGAAGGTGATTTGCATACCGTGCAGTTTGACGATGTCATCAACATTGATTTCCGGGAAAACGGTGTGTTCGCGGATGGCGATTGAATAGTTGCCCTTGCCGTCAAAACTGCGTGGTGAGATGCCGCGGAAATCTCTGGTGCGGGGCAAAACGATATTGACGAATTTGGAAACAAAATCATACATTCTGTCGCCGCGCATGGTAACATGTATGCCCACCGGCATGCCCTGGCGCAATTTGAAGTTGGAAATGGCTTTTTTGGATTTGGCGATAACAGGTTTTTGTCCGGCAATCATCATAATGTTTTTCTCGATGTCGGTAAAATCCTTGCCGCCGGCCAGCATCTTGCCAATACCGACATTGAGGATGATCTTGGTCATCTTGGGGACGGCGTTGACATTTTTGATCCCGAGTTCCTTCTGGAGTACCGGGGTGATTTCCTGGCGGAATTTCTCTTTGAGACTGAGTGCTTTGGTCATTGTAGGTACAAATTATTTACTTTTTTTGGCCGGAGCTTTCTTGGCGGCGGGGATAGTGACGTTGTCCAGGGAAACCGCTGATTTGACGGCGATCCTTTCCTTCTTACCACTGGCTAGTTTTTTGCGGGCGATGCGGGTTGGTTTCCCCGTTTTGGGATCGAGAGCCATGACGTTGGAGGCGGACAGGGGAGCTTCGTAGGTGATTTTTTCACCGGTCTGTCCCTGGCGCTTCTTGATATGTTTGGTGCGCAGGTTGATCTTTTCAACCGTGACGCGGTTCTTCTTGTGGTCGATTTTGGTGATGCGGCCAGTTTTTCCTTTGTCCTTGCCGGCGATAACCATAACCTGATCGTTTACCTTTAGTTTCATAGTGTGATTGATTGATGTGTCGCTTGATTGTTGCGATTAAAGAACTTCCGGAGCCAAACTGATGATTTTCTGGAAACCTTTTTCGCGCAGTTCTCTGGCTACCGGTCCAAAAACGCGGGTTCCCTTCGGTTCCTTGTCCTTGTTGATAATAACGATGGCGTTTTCATCAAAGCGGATATAACTGCCGTCCTTGCGGCGTGTTTCCTTGCGGCAGCGGATGACCACACCCTTTTCTACGGCGTGTTTTTTGACGGCGCCTTTGGGGGCGGCACTTTTGATCGCTACCACTACAATGTCACCGATGCCGGCATATTTACGGTGATGGCCTCCCAATACCTTGACGCATTGGGCTAGTTTGGCGCCGGAGTTGTCGGCCACGTTGACCATTGTTCTTAACTGTATCATAGTTGGGGAAAATTAATTTGCTGAGGTTAGTTTTTTACCGGTTCGACGACAGTCCATCTTTTCAGTTTGCTGGTTGGTCGTGTTTCATAAATTATCACTTCCTCACCGGTTTTGTGACTGTTGTCCGGATCGTGAGCATAGAATTTACGAGAGGTGCGGTAACGCTTCTTGTATTTGGGGTGTATTTTGTAGGTGTGGACGACTACAACGATGGTTTTGTCCATCTTGTCACTGACGACCGTACCTTTTTTGCTTCTGGCCATGGTGGGAATTATTTATTGGCTGATAGTTTAAATTCTTTTTGAACGGTTTGCAGACGGGCAATCGTTTTGCGCAGCGCTTTGATCTGGCTGGTTTCTTTTGATTGGCCGGATGCCGTTTGCAGCTTCATTTTCAGCAATTCATGCTGCGTTTTGGCGATTTCAGCATTGATGCTCTGAGGGTCCATTTGTCGGATGTCTTCTAGTGTTAACATAATGGCTAGATTTCGTTAGCGTTGATATATTTACATTTAACGGGAAGTTTCTGGCCGGCTAGTCTCATCGCTTCTCTGGCGGTAGTTTCATCGACTCCGTCCATTTCAAACAGTACGGTGCCTTTTTTGACTACGGCGACATAATAGTCCAGTGAGCCTTTGCCCGATCCCATGGGGACTTCGGCAGCTTTTTGGGTAATTGGCTTGTGGGGGAAAACACGGATCCAGATCTTTCCACCTCTTTTGACATATCTGGTCATGGCTCGCCTGGCCGCCTCAATTTGTCTTGCAGAAATTTCGGCTCCAGTCAGACATTTAAGTGCGTGAGTGCCGAAGGCCGGGCGAAACCCTTTGGTGGCGATGCCCTGTTCTCCTCCGCGCAGCCTTTGCTGTTTCCTGTATTTGCTTTTCTTTGGTCCAAACATATGATTCTGGTTTGATTAAGGCCTGTGAAATTTACTATTGATTTGTTTGCAGGTCAACAAAAACATGCCATTACGGATTCTACTCGTCGATGCTCTGTTCCTGCCCTTTTCCCTTGAATATTTCTCCCTTGTAAATCCAGACGGTTACACCAATGGTTCCGTATTCCGTTTTGGCGTGGTACATCGCGTAATCGATGTTGGCGCGGAAAGTGTGCAGGGGAATTTTGCCCTGGGCGAAAAATTCACTGCGGGAGATTTCCACTCCGTTGAGACGTCCGGCAACGGAAATTTTTACCCCCTTGGCTCCCGATTCCAAGGCTCTTTCTATGCCCATTTTGCAGGCGCGGCGATAGGAAACCCGTTTTTCGATCTGGGCGGCGATGCTTTCGGCCAACAGGCGGGCGTTAATGGCGGGTTTGCGGATTTCGCGGATGCTGATTAGAAAATCTTCGTTAAAAGTCTTTTTCAACTTGTCGCGCAGGATGTCGACGTTGGCGCCCTGTTTGCCGATGATTGTGCCAGGTTTGGCGGTGTGAATAATAATATTGAATTTGTTTGCACTGCGCTGAATTTCGATTTTTCCGATGCCGGAATCGGCCAGCTCTTTGCGGATGATTTTTTCAATTTCAAAATCCTGATGCAAGTACTTGGCAAATTTTTTCTTGGGAGCGAACCATTTGGAGTCCCAGGTTCTGATTATGCCGATTCTTTGGATGATTGGATTTACTTTTTGTCCCATGAGAGCTGGTGATTATTTATTGGAATTAATGAGATTATGATTTGGCGACTTTTTTGACGGTCTTGGAGGTTGCGTTCTTTGAAGCCGGTTTGGCGGAGGCTTTTGTCGTAGTCTCGGCCGCAGGCGTTGCCGTTTCTTCGTTTTTGGCTTTTCCCCCTGATTTCTTGGCGGGGGCGGCTTCTTTTACCTCGAGGATAACAGTGATGTTGGAAGTTCTTTTGAGCACCGGATAAACTCTGCCGCGGGATACCGGTACGCCGCGTTTCAGCGTGGGCCCCTTGGTGACGATGACCTCCTTGACGCTAAGACTGGTTTCGTCCTGTTTGAAATTGCTGACGGCGTTGGTAACGGCACTGAGCAGCAGTTTGTGCAGAATTTTCGCAGCTTTTTTGGGGGTAAATTTGAGGATTTCCAGGGATTCGTTGGCCGGTCTGGTGCGGACCATGCCGGCGATCAGATTGGCCTTTTTTGGCGTTATTCTGGCTCCCTTGAGTATTGCTTTCATTGCGTAAAAAAATTTATTGATGAAAATTTAACTGTTGACCGATCCGCTGCCCGCTCCCGTCATGGCGGCCAATTTGCCTCCGTGTCCCTTGAATTTGCGGGTGTGAACAAACGAACCAAGTTTCTGCCCAACCATTTCTTCGGTGATATAGAGGGGAATGTGCTGTTTCCCGTTGTGTACGGCCAGGGTATGACCGACAAATTCGGGAGAGATGGTGCTGGAGCGGGCCCAGGTCTTGATGACTTTTTTCTGGCCGCTGTTGTTCAGCGTGATTACTTTCTTGAGCAGTTTGGGGTCTACGTATGGTCCTTTCTTTGAACTTCTGGACATGGTTGGCGGTTAGTTAGTGAACGATGAAATGATGATTAGATCAATTTTGAGCCGTTGCGGCGGCGAATGATCGAAGCGTCGCTGAACTTCTTGCGGCGGCGGGTCTTGACGCCAAGAGCGGCATAGCCCCAGGGGGTTTTGGGGTGGGGAAGTCCGCAGGGCTGATTGCCTTCGCCGCCGCCATGCGGATGGTCGACGGGGTTCATGGCTTTACCTCTGACTGATGGGCGGATGCCGAGCCAGCGACTGCGTCCGGCTTTGCCGATTTTGATTAGGCTGTGATCGATATTGCTGACGGTGCCAATGGTGGCATAACAGTTTTTGTGAACGGTGCGGGTTTCACCAGAGGGCAGTTTGATTTGAGCCAGGTCTTTTTCGACGGCTACCAGTGTGGCACGGGTGCCGGCGGAGCGTACTACCTGTCCTCCCTTGTTTCTTTCCAGCTCGATGTTGAAAACGCTGTGTCCGACTGGCAGGTGCTTGAGCATGACGCGGTTGCCGGGCGTTATGCGTGCTTTTTCCTTGGTCATGACACTGTCACCAACTTTGATTCCTTCCGGAGCCAGATGATAGCGTTTATCGCCGTCGGCATAGGTGACCAGCATCAGGAGGGCCGTGCGATTCGGATCATATTCGATACTGGTGACTTTGCCGGGCACTCCCAGCTTATCGGTTTGACGGAAATCCACCTTGCGCAATAGTTTCTTGTGGCCGCCGCCTTGGTGTCTGACTGTAATTTTCCCCTGGTTGTTGCGACCAGCCCGGCTCTTTTTCCCTACTACAAGGCTTTTTTCTGGCTTGCGGCGGGTGATGACAGAGTAATCCAGGACGCTCATGTCCCTTCTGCCTGGAGTGGTGGCTTTATACTTTTTTACTGGCACGTTCGTAAGAATTAAGATCTACTATAATTATTTAGTCTTTTTGGCGGTGGTCTTTGGTTTTGCCGTTTTCTTGGCCGGACTTTTTTTACCAATGGCCAGTAGCGGTTCTTTTCTTTCTTTGTCAGCCTTTTCAAACTTATTCAGATCGAGCTGTTTTTTACCCTTGAGCGAGATGTAGGCTTTTAGCGTTTCCAACCTCTTATTGTAGCTGCCCTTGCGCAGTTTGCGCAGTTTGGGGGAGACCGTGATCAGTCTTACCTGGGCAACATCAACTCCGTAGAGCGATTTGAAAGCTTTTTTGATGTCAATCTTGGTCGATTTGGGGTTGACCCAGAAAGCGTAAACCTTTTTTTCCTCCAGGAGGGAGGATTTTTCCGTGACTACCGGTTTGCGGATGACGTTGAGTGCGTTCATTGTTTTCGAAAGTTATTTGGCAGAGAGGAAGATGTTTTCCATTTTTTCCAGAGCGTTTTCCAGGAAGAGGACAGTTTCGTACTTCTGCAGGTCGGCAATGTTCAGGTAATTGACCAGAATTGATTTTACGTGCGGCAGATTGCGTGAGGATTTGACCAGTGTGTCGTTTTTTTCCGGCAGTACGATGAGGACATCTTTACCCAGCGGCAGTGTGGCCAATGCGGTGGCGAACTTTTTGGTCTTGATCTCATCGCCGTCATATTTGTCCAGGCCGATGATCTGATCCTGGCGCAGTTTTTGTGAGAGGGCGGAAAACAGTGCCAGTCTGCGCTGCTTTTTGGGCATGTCCTGTTTGTAGTTTTTGACGTTGCGGGGGCCGAAAGAAACGCCTCCGCCGATTTGATGCGGGTTGTTGGTCGCACCCTGGCGGGCGTTGCCGGTACCCTTTTGTCTAAAAGGTTTCTTTTTACCGCCGACCACTTCTCCCTTGGTTTTGGCGTGGGCGATCATGCCGAGGCGGCGGTTGGCCAGTTGGCGGGTAAGGGCTTGTTGTACCAAATCCCTGTTGAAAGGAACCTCAAAAATGTTTGCCGGAACCTCATTTTCGCGGAGTTTCTCTCCTTGCTGATTATAGATGGTGATCTTTGCCATGGTAGGATAATTCTAAAATATTGCGCAATTGGCTTTTCGGCCTATTTTGTCGCGAGTTTCTTAATGGTTACGTAAGAGTTGATTGAGCCGGGGACGGGGCCTTTGATGCCGATCAGGTTTTTGGCCGAGTCGATGTAGGCGACGGAGGTTCTGAGGGTCTGGGTTTCGCTACCCATATGTCCGGACATCTTCTTGCCGCGGTGAATTTTACCAGGTTTGGCGCGTGCACCGACCGATCCTGGTTCTCTCTTGAAGTGTGAGCCGTGACCACCAGGTCCGCCGTGGAAATTCCATCTTTTCATGACGCCCTGGGTGCCTTTGCCCTTGGTTACGCCGGTCACGCTGACTCGGTCGCCGGCTGAGAGCACTGCATCTGCAGCTACTTTTGCACCTTTTTCCAGCTGGTCGAGAGTTTCCACTTTGACTTCGCGGACATAATAGAATTTTTTGGTCTTGGTGGGGTGCTTGCGTGGGGCAAAACCCAAAACAACGGCATTATAGCCGTCCTTTTCGATGTTCTTTAGCTGATGAATGACATTTTCCGAGCATTGAACGATGGTGACGGGAACATAGTTGCCGTCTTCGTTAACTACTCTGGTCATACCTAGTTTTTTCCCTAGTATTCCTTGCATATTATTTTAGAGGTTACTTCTCCGCTCTGGTTAAATGTGGTGGGCGAAGATTTGGGGCGAAGATCCGGGTAAGACCCGCGACCCCTGGTAACATAAAATTAGGAGCCCGATTTTAGGAGCCTAAGCTTCCTGCTTCTGGAGCATTCTAATTTCTATGTCCACTCCGGCCGGTAGACTCAGATTGGTCAATGAGTCTACCGTTTTCGGAGTGCATTCGGTGATGTCAATTAAACGTTTGTGGGTACGGATCTCATACTGGTCGCGGGAATTCTTGTGAACGAAAGTCGAGCGGTTGACGGTGATTTTTTCAATCCTGGTGGGAAGGGGGATTGGTCCGGCAACGATGGCACCGGTTCTTTCGGCGGTATCGATAATCAGCCTGGCCGAATCATCAACGATTTTGTGGTCGTAGGCCTGAATCTTGATGCGGATTTTCTGCTTACTGGTGGTGTTGGTAGTTGCCATGCTCGCTGGATTGATTGTCTATAACTTGGTAAATGGGGGGGGTAGCGCACTCGTCGCTGACGCGACTCGTGCGTATTATTCAATAATCTTGGTGACCACGCCGGCACCGACGGTGCGTCCACCCTCGCGGATGGCAAAGCGCAGGTTATCGTTGATAGCCACGGGGACGGACAGAGTAACAACCATCTTGACGTCATCGCCGGGCATAACCATTTCCACGCCGGCCGGCAGTTCAACTGCACCGGTGACATCGGTGGTGCGGATATAGAACTGTGGTTTGTAACCCTTGAAGAACGGAGTGTGGCGACCGCCTTCTTCCTTGGTCAGCACATAGATCTGAGCTTCAAATTTGGTGTGGGGAGTAATGGATCCGGGTTTGGCCAGAACCATACCTCTCTCAATATCATCTCTTTCAATACCGCGGAGCAGCAGGCCGACATTATCACCGGCTTGCCCCTGGTCAAGGAGTTTCTTGAACATTTCAACACCCGTTACAACTGTCTTTCTGGTTTCACGGATGCCGACGATTTCAACCTCTTCATTTACTTTGATCACGCCGGTTTCGATTCTGCCGGTGGCAACCGTACCACGACCTTTGATGGAAAACACGTCTTCTACGGCCATCATGAAGGGCTTGTCAAGTTCGCGGACCGGATCGGGGATGAAGCTGTCCAGCGCATCCAGAAGCTCCTGAATGCATTTGTTAGCCTCGGCGTCCTTGGGGTTTTCCAGGGCTTTGAGCGCAGAACCGCGGATAACCGGGGTTTTGGCACCATCATAGCCGTATTTAGTAAGAATATCGCGTACTTCCATTTCGGACAGGTCGGCGATCTCAGGATCAGCCATGTCCATCTTGTTGAGGAATACTACTATATAGGGAACATTTACCTGTTTGGCCAGGAGGATGTGTTCGCGGGTCTGGGGCATTGGTCCATCGGCAGCGGAACAAACCAGGATTGCGCCATCCATCTGGGCGGCGCCGGTAATCATGTTCTTGACGTAGTCGGCATGGCCGGGACAGTCGACGTGAGCATAATGTCTCTTTTCCGTTTCGTATTCCTGATGGGAAGTGTTGATAGTGATACCACGGGCCTTCTCTTCGGGGGCATTGTCAATATCATCGTATTTTTTGGCTTTAGCCTGTCCCTTCTCAGCACAGTAAAAAGTGATTGCGGCGGTCAGAGTAGTCTTGCCGTGGTCGACGTGGCCGATTGTACCTACGTTGACGTGAGGCTTGTTTCTTTGAAAGACTTCAGTCATAGGGTTTTTAGAGTTAGGTAAATAATTTGTCTCTGGGACAAGTGCCCCGTGATATTAACCGAAAAGTTTTTTGATTGCAATATTTTTTTTGACTTTTCGGCTAATTCTATTTTGCTTATATTGGAGCGTAAAACTCCCCGTCGTTCTCTACGCTTTTCCACGTTCGGAAATGATTTTTTCGGCCACATTATTGGGGACTCTTTCGTAGCGGCTGAACTCCATCGAGTAGGCGGCGCGGCCTTGGGAGAGCGAGCGCAGGTCAGTGGCGTAGCCGAACATTTCCGAGAGTGGAACATAGGCCATGATCACTTTGGCCATGCCACGGTTGGTAGTTTCGTAGATTTGGCCGCGACGTGAGGATAGGTTGCCCATGACGTCACCGAAGTATTCATCGGGGGTGGTGACTTCCACTTTCATGATCGGTTCGAGAATGATCGGGGTGGCAGCCCGGCAACCTTTTTGAAAGGCCAGAGAACCGGCAATCTTGAAGGCCATTTCATTGGAGTCGACATCGTGGTAGGAGCCGTCGTAAAGTTCAACTTTGACGTCAACCACTGGAAAGCCGGCCTGAATACCGCGGGACATGGCCTCCTGAATGCCCTTGTCCACGGCTGGAATAAATTCGCGGGGAATCTTGCCGCCGACGATGTTGTTGACGAATTCGTAGCCCTTTCCGGCCTCATTGGGAATAACGTTGATCAGAACGTGACCGTATTGGCCGCGGCCGCCGGTCTGTTTGGCGTATTTCTCTTCGGCTTTGACCGGGACGGTGATGGTTTCGCGGTAGGCGACCTGTGGGCGGCCGACATTGGCCTCGACTTTAAATTCGCGGCGCATGCGGTCGACGATGATTTCCAGATGCAGTTCCCCCATGCCTTCGATCAGTGTCTGGCTGGTTTCCTCATCGGTGGAGACGCGGAAGGTCGGGTCTTCCACGGCCAGTTTGTGTAGGGCAAAGCCCATCTTTTCCTGGTCGGCTTTGGTTTTGGGTTCAATGGCGATTTTGATTACCGGTTCGGGGAAGTCGATTGATTCCAGAATAATCGGGCGGTTTTCGTCGGCCAGCGTGTGCCCGGTCATGGTGTCTTTCAAACCAACTAGCGCGGCGATGTCACCGGCGTGGACCTCTTTGATTTCCTCACGCTGGTTGGCGTGCATTTGTAGTATGCGGCCGATGCGCTCCTTCTTGCCGTTATTCATATTGGTGACATAGCTGCCGGATTCCATTTTGCCGGAATAAACCCGGAAAAAGGCGATTTTGCCGACATAGGGATCGGTGGCAATTTTGAAAACCAGGGCCGAGAAAGGATCTTCGTCGACCAGTCGGCGGACTTCTTCGGCGCCGGTGTCGGGGTTGGTGCCTTTGATCACTCCAACGTCAATTGGAGAGGGTAGATAGTCGATTACAGCGTCCAGTACCAGCTGTATTCCTTTGTTGCTGAGGGCGGTGCCACACATGACCGGGAAGAGTTTAACTTCCAAAACAGCTTTGCGCAGGGCCGCTTTCAGTTCGGCGACTGTGGGGATGGTTCCAGCCAGGTATTTTTCCATCAGTTCGTCATCGGTTTCGGAGACTTTTTCCACCAGGGTGTTGCGGTATTCGGCCACCTGATCTTTCATATCGTCCGGGATTGGCACTTCTTTGACGATTTCGCCGTGCTTGCCCTCGAACTCGTAACATTTCTCCTCAACCAGGTCGATAATGGCGTTAAAATTGTTTTCAATGCCGATGGGCAGCTGGATGGCTACGGCGTTTTTGGATAGTCTTTCGTGAATAGTTCTGATGGTCATGAAAAAGTCGCCGCCGATTTTGTCCATTTTGTTGGCGAAAGCGATACGTGGGACATGATATTTGTCGGCTTGGCGCCAGACAGTTTCAGACTGGGGTTCGACGCCCTGGGAGGAGTCGAAAACGACTACGCCGCCGTCCAGTACGCGCATGGAGCGTTCGACTTCGGCGGTAAAGTCAACGTGGCCGGGGGTGTCGATCAGGTTGAAACGGTAGTCTTTCCAGCGGCAGGTGGTGGCGGCGGAGGTAATGGTGATGCCGCGTTCGCGTTCCTGTTCCATCCAGTCCATGGTGGCTTCACCCTCGTGTACTTCACCGATTTTGTAGGATTTGCCCGTATAGAAAAGGATTCTTTCGGAAGTGGTGGTTTTACCCGCATCGATATGGGCGATAATACCGAAGTTGCGGAGTTTGCTGAGGTCAAAATTGGGCATTTGCTTAATGAAAAAGGGTTAAAAATTTAAAAAGTCTCGGCCATTATAAGTTTTTATTCCATGAAGTCAAGCAGATAAAAAGCCCTGTATTGCTTATCTTTAAGCCAAACTTTCCTAAATCACCGGGGTGATTTTTTCGCTTTGTGACCAGGGTTGTTGTTTGGTGCACAAGGTTCCATTTTCTTTGATTTATGTTATAATATAGAGATTTAACCATATCTTTGTGAAGTGGAGACGTGATCAGCACTGGTTGAAGGTGGGAAGGGGGTTGGTTGCCCTGATACTGACTGTGTTGAGTCTGAACTGGGCAGCGGCCCAGAGCAGTTCGACCAGTTATCAGGCTGTTGATTTTCTCAATGCTGAAGCCAGCCTGAGTTCGTCGTCCAGTTATATGCTTGATGACAGCGTGGATTACTATGGTGGTGTGCACAGCAGTGTCAATTATAATGAGTGTACCGGTGATTTTGCCGTATTGTCGCCATGTTCTGGCGCGGCTCCGCCGCCTCCGCCGCCACCACCACCACCTCCTCCTCCTCCGCCAACTGGTGGGGCCGGTGGCAGTGGGCCGGTTGATATCTGTAAATATACCGATTGTACGCCACCAGGTGATGAGCCTGTGGTTGAGGAGCCCGTTGAGCCGGAGCAAAAGCCTTTTCAATTGCCAGATATCGAGGAGCCAATTCCCCTGGCTATACCCGTAGTTGAAGGGGAAATTGAAGTGGTTACCATACCGCTGGCCGAAGAAGTGTTGCCGGAGGCGGAGCCTGTTGGGACTGGCGAGACCCTGCTTCAGCAAGCCGGCCGGGTCAGTGTATTGGCCGGTACCGAAATGATCCGTAAGGTCGCGCCCGATTATTGTGAAGATTTAACCTGTTCGCAGGTGGATTTGTTTAGACCGGCCGCGCCTTTGGTCGCCGCTGTGGGCTGGTGTCATTTCTACACTTTTGGCGGCTACATGTTTGTGATTGATTGCGCCGAGGTCTGGCTGATTTTCCTGGCTCTGCTTTTGTTGCTGCTGGCTCCTTTTCCTTTTGGCATTTGGTATGTCCATAAGGCTGTTAGGCAATTCCGTCGGGATGGAAAAAGGCGGCGGGTCAGAATATAAATTTTTGATTCGAAAAGGAGGTGGCACGCGGTAGCGTGCCACCTCCTTTTGAAAACTTAACAAAAAAATTGTTAATACTTGGCGTAGTGGGCGAAAGCTTTGTTGGCCTGGGCCATCTTGATGACGTCGTCCCGTTTTTTGATGGCGCTGCCTTCGCCGTTGACGGCCAGAATCAGTTCATCGGCAAGTTTTTTGGCCATGGGGGCATTTCTTTTGGCACGGCAGGCTCCCAGAAGCCAACGGATTGAAAGCGTGGTCTGCCGGCCGGGTTTAACTTCCATGGGGATCTGATAGACGGCTCCGCCGATTCTTTTGGCTTTGACCTCGAGCGTAGGTTTGAGAGTTTCCAGAGCTTTTTCAAATAACCGGACGGGGTCCTTGTGTCCCTTGGCGGCTATGATTTCCATGGCATCGGCAAAAATTCTTTGGGCAGTGCTTTTCTTGCCCTGTTTCATGATGCAGTTAATGAATTTTTCCTGTATCGGAGAGGATCCTTCGGGGATGATGTTGAGTCTTTTCTGTGCCATTGCTTATGACTGATTAAATAACTGATTGAATGATTGCCGGTTTACGCTTTTGGTTTTTTGGCGCCGTAGCGGGAACGTCCCTGTTTGCGGTTTTGTACGCCCTGCGTGTCGAGAATACCGCGAACAATATGATAGCGTACACCAGGGAGGTCCTTCACTCTGCCTCCACGGATCATCACTACACTGTGTTCCTGCAGATTGTGTCCTTCTCCCGGAATATAGGCGTTAACTTCGATATGGTTGGTCAGGCGAACCTTGGCGAATTTTCGCAGGGCCGAGTTCGGTTTCTTGGGAGTCATGGTGCCGACCTTGACGCAGACGCCGCGTTTGAAGGGGCTGGGGTTCTTGATCTCACGGTTTTTCAGAGTGTTGAAAGTGGTGAGCAGAGCCGGGGATTTGCTTTTCTTGATTTTCGGTTTGCGGGGTTTTCTGACTAATTGGTTGATCGTAGGCATCTGACTTGGATTAGAGTGTTAAGCTTGATGGTTGCCCGGCCGTGCGTAGGTCTGGCGCTGCCATAATCTACACAAGGGGCTTGCTGATTGCAAGTTTTTTTGGGGTTAGATGACGGGGTATTGTTTTGCCGCGGAGGTTTCGCTGGCCTCGGTCCGGGTTTCCGCATCATTGTCGACAAAGAGTTCAGGATGCTTTTTGAGGTAAGTGGCACCGGCAGGAATCAGTTTGCCGATGATGACGTTTTCTTTCAATCCCTGCAGGATGTCAATTTTGTTGGTGGTGCTGGCCTCGACCAGGACGCGAATGGTTTCCTGGAAAGAGGCAGCTGAGAGCCAGCTATCGGTATGCAGCGAGATGCGGGTCAGACCCAGCAGCAGTCTTTCGATGGAGGCAATTTTCTTGTTTTCCTTTTCCATTTGGGCGTTGGCGTTGTCCAGCTCGAGAATGTCGACAATTTCACCCGGCAGATAGGCGGTGTCCCCCGGATCCAGGACGCGAACTTTGGAAAGCATTTGTCTGGCGATGATTTCGATGTGTTTGTCGTTGATGGTCTGGCCCTGTGAGGCGTAAATGCTCTGTACTTCGGAAACGATGTATTTTTGTGCCGTGTAGACATCGGTCAGATTGATCAGATCGCGCAGATTGAGGTGGCCGGAAGTGAGGGACTGGCCTTTTTTGACGCGCTCCTTGTGCTGTACTTTGATAATTTTGCCGAAGGGGATTTTGTAGAGTCGCGAGATTTTTTCCATGCTGCGCAGTTTGAGGTGGTTGGTGTTTACCTCAATAACTTTGGCGTTGAATTCGGCGCGCAGTACGCTCTTGCTGGAAGTGGATCTGGCGATAATCTCTTTCTCTTTGACCACATCACCTTTTTTGACGGTGGCTTCCAGATCGGAGATGAGCAGATAGTCTTTTTCGATCGGTTCTTCGGTGGTGACTTTTATTTCCACCTGTTGCCCCTTGGAGTTGACTTCGGCTATACCGTCCAGTTCGGACATGACGGCGGGGGATTTCGGGGCACGGGCCTCGAATAGTTCTTCCACACGGGTCAAACCCTGGGTGATATCACCCTCTTCTGAGGCGATGCCTCCCATGTGGAAAGTTCTCATGGTCAGCTGTGTGCCTGGTTCGCCGATGGACTGTGCGGCGATGATACCAACCGCCGTACCGGGCTCAACGGTTTTGTTGGTGCCGAGGTCTCGGCCGTAGCAGGCTACGCAGATGCCGCCTCGGGTGCGGCAGGTAATGACGGAGCGTACTTTTACCTCCTGTATGTTCAGCTCATCGACCAGCTTAATTACGTTTCGGTCGATTTGTTGTCCTTTTTCGGCAAGGATTTCACCGGTTTTGGGATGTACCAGATTGTCGGCCAGAATACGTCCGAAAATGCGGTTTTCCATTTTTTCGCCGATACGGTCGGATTCGGCCTTGGTAACGATATGGGCCTGGTCGGAGCCGCAGTCATATTCTTTGATGATGATGTCCTGTACGGAGTCGACCAGACGGCGGGTCAGATGGCCGGCTTCGGCCGTTTTCAGAGCGGTGTCAGATTTGCCTTTACGTCCGCCGTGTGTAGCGATGAAGTATTCCAGAATGGTGAAACCTTCCTTGAGGTTGGATTTGATGGGCAGCTCAATGGTTTTGCCGGAGGGGTTGGCTACCAGGCCTTTCATTCCGCAGAGCTGGGTGATTTGTCCCCAGTTGCCGCGGGCGCCGGAATTGATCATATAGTGCAGATCGTTTTCCGGGTCGATACCGTCAATCATTATTTTAGCAATGTCTCCCTTGGCCTTGTTCCAGGTCTTGATGGTGTGATTATAGCGTTCGTTGTCGGTAATTAGTCCGCTTTGATAGAGATTGTTGATCTGTTTGATCTGGGCAGAAGCTTCGTCAATGATCTGATTTTTGTCGCCGGGAATAATCATGTCGGCGGCGGCGATGGAGAGGCCGGAATAGGTGGCAAATTCGAAGCCGATTCTTTTCAGATGGTCGACGATTTCTGCAACTTTTTCACTGCCGCAGACCAGAAAGGCGTCGTTGAGCAGGGCGCTGAGTTGTTTTTTGCCGAAGGTAATATTGTAATACTGTAGTTCCTCAGGCATGAAGCTGTTGAAAATCAGACGGCCCAATGTGGTTTCGCGGATCTCTCCGCGGAAACGTGCTTTAATTTTGGCCTGCAGATGCAGAAAACCGTTGCGCCAGGCCATGATGGCTTCATTGATATCCGAGTAAGTGCTGCCCTCGCCCGGTTTGCCGGGGGTTTCCTTGGTCAGATAGTAGCAGCCCAGCACCATGTCCTGCACGGGTGTGACAATTGGTTCTCCGGCCGAAGGTTTGAGCAGGTTTCTGTTGGAGGCGATCAGGCTGGCGGCTTCTTCCTGCGCGGGGCGGGAAAGCGGTACATGTACGGCCATCTGGTCTCCGTCAAAGTCAGCATTGAAGGCGGTACAGACCAGCGGATGGATCTGGATGGCCTTGCCTTCTACCAGTACCGGCTTGAAGGCCTGAATGCCCAATCTATGCAGGGTTGGGGCGCGGTTTAAGAGAACGTAGCGGTCGCGCGTTACTTCTTCCAGGATGTCCCAGACTTCTCTGGTGCCACTTTGAATCAGTTTTTCGGAGCTCTTGATATTGTGGGCCAGTCCGTCGCGGATTAGACGGCCGATAACAAATGGTTTGAATAGCTCCATGGCCATTTGTTTGGGTAGGCCGCATTGATTAAGGCGCAGCCAGGGCCCGACCACGATCACGGAACGTCCGGAGTAGTCGACGCGTTTGCCGAGCAGGTTTTGGCGGAAGCGCCCCTGTTTGCCTTTGAGCATGTCGGAGAGGGAGCGCAGTTTGCGTTTGTCGCCGGAGTTAAAGACCGTTTTGCCGGCGCGGGCCGAATTGTTCAGCAGCGTGTCGACGGCCTCCTGAAGCATTCTTTTTTCATTTCTGGAAATGACTTCCGGAGCGCCGATGGCGATCAGTCTTTTCAGGCGGTTGTTGCGGTTGATGACGCGACGGTATAGGTCATTGAGATCGGATGCGGCAAAGCGGCCACCGTCCAGTTGCACCATTGGGCGCAGATCGGGAGGGATGACAGGAAGGACGGTCATAATCATCCATTCAGGATGTATGCCTGCTTTGAGCAGACTGCCGGCCAGTTTTAGTCTTTTGATAATTTTTTTCTGTTTTTGTCCGGAGGATTTTAGCAGATCTTTTTCCAGATTTTTGATCAGTTCGTTTAAATCAATGTTCTGAATAATCTGACGAATGGCCTCGGCGCCGATGCCGGCCTTGAAAATCTGGCCAAACTTGGTGGAAAGTTCGCGGTATTCCAGTTCGGAATAAATGGCGGTGACGCGTATGCCGTCTAGCTGCTCTTTGGTTTTGCGGTGCTGGTCGTCCAGTTCATCCAGCTTGTTGGCAAATTTCTTTTCGATTGCCGCGTCGCCCTTGCTTTTTTGTGCGGCCTCTTCCTGAATTTTTTTGCGAAGGTTCTTGAATTCGCTGGTCAATTGTTCCTTGGCTTCTTCTTTGGCCTTTTCATCTACCTCGGTAATGATGTAGGCGGCAAAGTAAACCACCTGTTCGATGGCTTTGATCGGCAGCTCCAGCAGGAGGCCAAGACGGGATGGTGTGGAACGTAGAAACCAGATATGGGTTACCGGTACGGCCAGTTTGATATGGCCCATCCGTGAACGTCGTACCGAGGAATGTGTGACCTCTACTCCGCATTTTTCGCAGATAATACCTTTGTAGCGGATTCTTTTGTATTTGCCGCAATAACATTCCCAGTTTTTGGTGGGGCCAAAAATCTTTTCACAAAAGAGGCCGTCGCGTTCAGGTTTTTGGGTCCGGTAATTGATGGTTTCCGGTTTTTTCACTTCGCCGAAGGACCAGGATAAAATTTCTTCGGGAGAAGCCACCGAGATAGAAATCTTGTCAAATAGTTCCCGTGGTTTGTTTTGGGCGGAGTTAATGTTTTCGTTAAAACTCATTTTACTTTGAGGTTAAGTTGATTGGAACACTTGTTATAATTTTGCTTGTTTACAGTCCCAGGCTGGAGTCGATGGTTGGATTTTGGGAGGCCGGGCCGGAAATTTCCTCTTCGGGGAGAAAGTCTTCGCTGGAGTAGCTGAGCTGGTCTTTGCGGTCGAGAATGATCAGATCCTGGATGACGATTTCCGTCTTGAATTTCTTGATTCCCTCAGGACTTTCCCAGCTGCGGGTTTTCAGATACCCCTCGACGTAGACCAGTTTGCTCTTCTTGAGATGGGTATTGCAGATTTCGGCCAGTTTGGCCCAGGCTACCAGATCGTGATATTCGGTGAGGGTGTGTTTGCCGCCGTCCCTGGTTACCCACTCGCGGTTGGTGGCGATTGAGAAGGTGCAGACGGCTTGGCCGCCAGGTGTCTGTCGCAGCTCCGGATCTCGGGTGAGATTGCCGATCAGAATGACTTTGTTAACGCTTCTCATAGGCCCAGGGGTTATGGGGTATGTTTAGTGATCTTGGTCTTCGTTAACCGCCGGTAAGTCCAGATGTTCGAGGTCTTCAGGATTTTCATCCAGTTCCCTCAGCTCCTCTTCGGGGGCGTCCTCGATTTGATCCAGGTCGAGTTCGGCTTCCATATGTGCGAAATCCTCCAAATCGGCTGGATCGCCCTCTTCCTTGATTTCTTCCACTTCGGTTTTGGCGATTTCCTCGTCACCTACAACTTCCATACCGGCGACCTGTTTTTCGACGCTTTCCGTTTCAACACCCTCTGCGGCCAATTTTCGGGTGATTTCCGATTCCAGGGCCAGTTCTTCCTTTTCCGGTTCTTCTACCAGTTCCTGATTGGCGTCATAGACGTCTTCCTCCTGTTCTTCTGAATTTTCAAATTTAACCGATAGTCCTAGGGACTGCAGTTCCCGTACCAGAACGTTGAAAGACTCGGGGGTCTTGGGTTTTTTGATCGGTTCGTCCTTGACTATCGATTCATAGGCTTTGGCGCGGCCATAGATGTCGTCGGATTTGATGGTCAACATTTCTTGCAAAGTGTGGGCGGCACCATAGGCTTCCAGGGCCCAGACTTCCATTTCGCCAAATCTCTGCCCGCCATGCTGGGCCTTGCCGCCGAGCGGTTGCTGGGTAACCAGCGAATAGGGGCCGACCGAACGGGCGTGAATTTTGTCTTCCACCAGATGGGACAATTTCATGATGTAACCGATGCCGACGGTGGTTTTGTGGTCAAATGGTTCGCCGGTCAGGCCGTCGAATAGTTGTACCTTGCCGTTGTCCGGGAGACCGGATTTGATCAGCAGGTCACGAATCTGGTCGGTGGTAATGCCGTTGAGGGCGGGAGTGGCCACGTGAAATCCCATTTTGCTGGCCGCCCAGCCGGTATGCACTTCCAGAATCTGTCCAATGTTCATACGGGAAGAAACGCCCAGTGGGTTCAGAATAATATCGATGGGAGTGCCGTCGGCGAGGAAGGGCATGTTTTCCTGGGGTACGATTACTGAGATGACACCTTTGTTGCCGTGTCTTCCGGCGACTTTGTCACCGACCGAGACTTTTCTGGTCTGGGCTACATTGACTTTGATCTGTTGGTTGACGCCGGTGGGGAGTTCATCACCGTTGGAGCGGGAGAAAATCTGCACGCCAACGACTTTGCCCCCTTCTCCGCCCGGGAGGCGCAGGGATGTGTCTTTGACGTCGCGGGCTTTGTCGCCGAAGATGGCGCGCAGCAGCCGTTCTTCCGCTGACAGTTCGGTTTCACCCTTGGGAGTTATTTTGCCAACCAGGATGTCGCCTTCGCGGACGGTCGCGCCGATACGGACGATGCCGTTTTCATCCAGGTCTTTCAGCCTGGCTTCACCGACATTGGGAATGTCGCGGGTAATGATTTCCGGTCCCAGTTTGGTGTCGCGGACGTCGATGGTGAATGTTTCCATGTGGACCGAGTCATAATAGCCGGCTTTGACGATGCGGTCGGAAACGATGACGGCGTCTTCATAGTTGAAACCTTTCCAGGTCATGTAGGCCACCAGAACGTTTTTGCCGAGAGCCAGTTCACCGTTTTCGGTGGCCGGGCCGTCGGAGAGAACATCGCCGCGGGAGACGCGCTGGCCTTTTTTGACCCTGGCGCGGTGGTGTATACAGGTGGATTGATTGGAACGGACGTAATTGCTGAGATTGTAGATGGCTTTCTTACCGTTGTCATAGATGATGACAATTTGTTCGGCGTCGACATAGGAAACGGTGCCACTGTTTTCGGCCAGATAGATCTGACCGGAGCTTTTGGCAACGATTTCCTCCATGCCCGTACCGACAACCGGTGCGTCCGGATTGATCAGGGAGACTGCCTGACGCTGCATGTTCGAACCCATTGAGGCGCGGGTGTTGTCATCGTGTTCCAGAAAGGGAATCAGGGCGGTGGTTTCGGAAATAATCTGTTTGGGGGAGATGTCCATGTGGGTGATGTTCTTGGCCGGAACCAGTTCCGGTTCCCCCTTTTGACGTCCCGAAACCAGTGAGTCGATGATTTGGCCCTGTTCGTCCAGAGTGGTGTTGGCCTGAGCGATTACCTTTTCGGTATCTTCGTCGGCGGCGTAGTAACGCACGTCATCGGTGGCGTGTTTAAACACTTTGATCGTCTCGAATCCCTGGGCCTTGATTTTTTCAATTTCTTTTTCTCCGAGAACGGTTTCCTTGGGGATGATAATTTTGTCGTTTTTTGGATTGATCAGATCGGAGCGCAGTTTTTTCCCTTTCAGCTTCTTGACGTCCTTGATGCTGATTGTGTCGTTCATGGTGCGGTAGGGCGTCTCGATAAAGCCGTATTTATTGACGCGGGCATAGGTGGCCAGGTGCACAACCAAACCGATGTTCGGTCCTTCGGGAGTGGCGATTGGGCAGATGCGGCCGTAATGCGATGGATGTACGTCGCGGACGTCGAAGGAGGCTCTTTCGCGGGTCAGACCGCCGGGTCCCATGGCCGAGAGGCGGCGTTTGTGGGCCAATTCAGCCAGGGGGTTGGTCTGGTCCATAAACTGGGAGAGCTGGGAGCTGGCGAAAAATTCGCGCAGGGCGGCGGTGATTGGTCGGGAGTTGATCAGCTGGGTTGGAGTAACCGTTTCCAGATCCATCACGGTCATGCGGTCTTTGGCGATGCGGTCGGTGCGTAGAAGACCGACGCGGAATTTGTTCTGTACCAGTTCACCGACGGCGCGAATGCGGCGGTTGGCGAGATGGTCAATGTCATCGGCTTCGCCGATGCCATTGTTCAGGTTGATCAGGTGCTTGAGAATGCGGATCAAGTCCTCAACCTGGAAAGTGTGAAAATCCCTGGTATTGGGGGTCTCCAGATTGAAACGTTTGTTGAGTTTGTATCTGGCTACCGGTCCCATGTCATATTTTTTGTAGTCAAAAAACATGGACTGAATCAGTGATTTGGCGTTTTCTGGCGTGGCCAGGTCGCCGGGTCGGATCTTTTTGTAAATATTCTGATAGGCCTCATCGACGGTTTTGGCAGAATCCTTGTCCAGGGTGTTTAATATATAGTCTTTGTCAGGACCCTGGATAACGTCTTCGAATTGGGTGCGAATTTCCTGATCAGTGGGAAAACCGAAAACCCGCAGCAGGGAAGTGATCGGAATTTTGCGTTTGCGGTCGATTTTGACACTGATGATTCCTTTTTTATCCGTTTCGATCTCCAGCCAGGCGCCGCGCTTGGGGATGATTTTGGCGTTGAAACTGCTTTGCAGACCGGGATTGCGTGAGAAAAAGACGCCCGGGGAGCGGACGATCTGGGAAACAACGACTCTTTCAATTCCGTTGACGATAAAGGTGCCCTTGTGGGTCATCAGCGGGATGGCACCGAGAAAGACATCCTGTTCTTTGATTTCCCCTGTTTCTTTGTTGATCAGCTGTACGTGGACTTTTAGCGGGGCTTCGTAGGTCAGATTTTTGACGCGGCAGGTCTCGGGGTCGTATTTGGGTTCGTCAACGGAATGTTCCAGGAAGTGCAATTCAAGTTTTTTGTTGGAGAAATCGGTGATGGGGGAGACCTCGTCGAGCAGTTCGCGGATGCCCAGGTCCAGGAACCAGCGATAGGAATCGAGCTGAATCTCAATAAGATTGGGCAGTACAATGTCCTTGTCGATGCGTTCGATAAAATAGCGGCGGTTGGCCGACTCCTTCATGATGATGTTTTCCTTGGGCAGAAGTCGAGACACTTCCTCCGCCAGGGACATGTTGCGTGATTTGCTTTTCACGCCAACCGTTTTAGCCGGTTTGGCCGGTTTAACTTCTTTAGTTGGTTTGACCGTCTTAACCTGTTTTGGGGTTGGTTTGACTGCTGAAAGTTTTGGCGGCTGTTTTTTATGTAGCGTTTTGCTGACGGGTTTTGAGCGGGCTGGCGTTTTGGATGTCTTTTTGGGTTTTGCAGTCGGAGCCGGCTTGATGGTTTTTTTGACAGTTTTTTTGGAGGCTGTCTTTTTCAGCACGGTCTGTTTCTTTTTTACGACCGTTTTTTTGCTGACTGTGGCCTGTTTTTTGGCTGATTGCTTTTTGAGTGGTGCTTTTTTTACTGGGGCACTTTTAATATTCCCTTTCACTTTCTTCTTTGTCTGGCCCGCACTTTTGGCCTGGGAAGGTTTTTTCTTCTGCATGAATGATGTGGTGGTGATGAATACTTCGGAACAAAGGCTTTGGACAGGTCGGAGTGAGATGTCCAAAGTTTTGCTATCTTCAACAACACAATCGATAGTATTCGATGGCAATCAACCTGCGGCAGTGATCAGTTGCGCCGGTCTGAGTGGATTGACTATTGAATACTTTGCTGACAGCCTAGCGCAAGTATAGGCATCAAAGGTCTGTTGTCAAAGAAAAGGCCGGCACCTCGATGAAAAACACTTGACGACCTTGGTAAATATACGAGTGAGCTATTTTGACAGTATGGTGATCGGGTCTAATTTTGCCGCTTTGCGGGCGGGTAAAAAGCTGAAGAGGCAGGAGATGAATATGGTAAAGGCGCTGAGCCAGAAGAGAATGTTCGGAGCGAAGAGAAACAGTCTTTCCGGACGGGTGAGCAGATTGGAAAGCAGTGAGTTGATGGCCTGTTCCAGCGGCAGGGATATCAGCCAGGCCAGCAGCAGTCCTCCCGCTGAGGACATGGCTCCGACCAGGAGAGCTTCCAGTAGATAGAGTTGCGCTACGTTGGTTCCTGTCAGCCCCATTGTTTTGAGAATGGCAATTTCATGTCTTTTTTCCGTGATTTTTGCCAAAAAAGTCGTTGAGATCAGCAGGCCGGCCAGGGCCATCATCAAGGCGAAGAAGATGTTTAGGGCCAAGCCGCTCATGGTAAAGACACTTTCCAGTGTGTGCAGACTTTTTTCGGCCGTCTGTACATCCAGGCCGAGGGCGCTGATTTTGTCTCTGGCTGCGGTTAGCAGTTCAGGATTGTGTACCCTGACTATTGCGTCAAGGTAGCTGATTTTGTCCTGTTGCAGGTAGCGGGAGTTGATCTGGTTGATAATTTTGTCAGGGAGGGTCAGACCCAGCAGTTTAGTGTTGGGTGAAAAGCCGGCAATTTTGGCCTTTAATTTGACTGTTTCGCCATCGTTGCGGGCAAAGAAAGTTGATTCGTTGAGCAGAATGGTGATTTCCGCACCGCGGAAGTTTGCCTCGGTCAGCTGTGGCAGGTTATTGGCGTTGGCAAAAGATAGGTTGTAGAGATCGATCAGTTTGGTCGAAACTACTGCTGGATAAGGTTCATTGTCGCTTTCCCATTGTGTTTTGCTGACCTGCGGACTGTCCAGCAACTCCCACTCGGAGCCAAAAAGTAGGGCGTCAGTTTGAAAAATTTGACCGAGCAGTCCGATTTGCAGCGATGAAATTCCGCTGATTGTGTTGGTGGGCAATACTTCGGCCACTTCTGGCAGCGCGGCGATTTGCTCTACTGTTTCCGGTGACAGTTCGGGTTGGGGAACCAGGTTGAGCAGTGAGAGGTTCAATTTGCTGCCGCGCGGGGTTACCTGCAGTTCGCGCAGTATTTTTTCCCGCTGTCCTTCGCCCAGAAAATAATTTTGCAGGCCGTAGTGCAGCGTGCTCAGCAAGGTCATAATCACCAGCGCAATCACCAAAGCCGAGAACATCAGAAGAAATTTTCCGGGGTGACTTTTCCAATTGTTAAGAATGATTTTTGAGTACATTAGCCCAGATATTTTTTAGCATGGGTGCGGGTTGCCAGGCGGCCTTCCTGTAGTTGCACGATGCGGTTGGCGCGGTCGGCGACTTGGCGGTCGTGGGTGACAATGACCAGAGTCAGGCCGTTGTCACTGCAAAGTTTGGAAAGCAAACCGATAATTTGTTTACCGGTGTGCGGGTCGAGGTTGCCGGTTGGTTCGTCGGCCAGGAGCAATGATGGTTTTCCGATGAGCGCGCGGCCGATGGCCGCGCGCTGTTTTTGCCCTCCGGAAACCTGGTTTGGTTTGTGTCTGCGGCGGTCGGTCAAATCCATTTGTTCCAGGATGGTTTCGAGCAGTTCTTTTTCTCGTGCGGACAGCGTGTTGCGGCCAGACTTGATCAATAGCGGCAGGGCGATGTTGTCTTCAATGCTGAAATCGTCCAGCAGGTTGAAATCCTGAAAAACAAAGCCGATTTTTTCCAGCCGAAAACGGGCAATTTCTTTTTCACTGAGTTTGGAGGTGTCCGTTTCTTCCAGGATGATTCTGCCATGGTCGGGTTTGTCCATCAATCCCAGTAAATGCAACAGCGTTGATTTCCCCGATCCGGAAGGGCCGACGATACTGAGAAAATCGCCCTGGCCGATGCTCAGGTCAATATCGCGAAGCGCCCGAACCTTTTCCCTGCCCAGATGATAGGTCTTGCCTACGCCTTTTAGTTCCAGGAGAGTGTCCACTTATTCCTCGCTTTTAAGGGTTTTGATACTGCTGAAATAGGTGGTGTAGAATTCCTTCAGTTTTTGCAGGGTGGCCTTGACCTCCTTGTCGCTGCCCAGGTTCATGAACTTGGGATTGATTTTCAGTGAAATCGTGCCTGGAAAACCGTCCTGTTTCAGTTTGGTCAAAAAACTCTCCACCGGCAGAATCCCGCTTTCGGGAGGGCTGTATGGTGTGCCGTTTTTGATGTTGCTGAGGTGGACATGTACCAGATAGGGTTTGAGTGTCTTGTAAATACGGATCAGATCCTCTTTTTTGGCGCCGACGCGGGTGGTGTCCAGACAGACATGCTTGAATTTTTTCAGGTCGATGACATTGTTCATCGAGTGCTCGGGGATGATGCCGAGAAAAGTTTCCGAGGGGGCGTTTTCCAGGGCGATGGAGATGTTTTCACGTTGGCGGATTTTGGGAATTTCGTTTTTCAGCCAGCTGGCGTATTGAAAATCAAAAATTTTGGGAGGCTGGATGACGATGACTTTGCAGTTCAATGTTTTGGCCATGTCGACCGCTCCCTGGATTTTTTTGGCCGAGCTGGTGATGGGGGTGGAGATAGATAGAACCGGCAACTGATATTTGTCGATCAGCTCGCGAATGTATTCCGTGTCGAGCGTGTCAAAGTTTTTGGGGTCGATGTTTAAATCGACACCATCGTAACCGGCTTCCTTGATCAGCTGGAAAATTCGGTTTAAACCATAGCCCTTGAGGCTGTCGGAACAAATTGCGAGCATATTGGTGTTTGTTGATGTTCTATGTATATTTTAGCATTATTTGCGTGGAAAGTTTAGACGGAAGTTATTTTGTCCAGGCCGCCCAGGTATGGTTGAAGCACTTTCGGGACCAGGATGGTGCCGTCCGGCTGCTGATAATTTTCAATTATGGCCACCCAGGTGCGGCCGACGGCCAGTCCGGAGCCGCTGAGCGTGTGTACCAGCCGCGCCTTGTCGCCGGTGGATTCACCTTTGTAGCGTATGGCGGCGCGGCGGGCCTGAAAATCGCTGAACCACGAGCAGGAACTGATTTCACGGTAGGTCTTTTGTGAGGGTATCCAGACCTCCAGATCATAAGTTTTGTGTGACCCAAAGCCCATATCTCCACCACAAAGAACGATTTTGCGGTAGGGGAGTTCCAGGGCCTGAAGTATAGCCTCGGCGTCTCCGGTTAGTTTTTCCAGTTCAGCTTCGGCCTGTTCCGGCGTGCAGAAACTAACCAGTTCAACTTTGTGGAACTGGTGTTGCCGGATGATGCCGCGGGTGTCTTTGCCATAACTGCCAGCCTCGCTGCGGAAACAGGGAGTGAGGGCGCAGTGCCGGATGGGCAGTTTTGATTCATCAAGAATTTCATCACGGTAGAGGTTGGTGACAGGTACCTCGGCAGTGGGGATCAGGTAGAGCTTTTTTTCGGTGAAGGGGACTTGAAAGAGATCCTCTTCGAATTTTGGCAGCTGTCCCGTGGCGAACATTGATTCGGGGTTGACCAGATAGGGGGGAATAATTTCGATGTAGCCGGCTTTGGTTTGCGTGTCCAGCATGAAGGCGGCCAGGGCCCTTTCCAGTTTGGCGCCGTTGCCTCTCAGTACGGAAAAACGCGCGCCGGCAATTTTGGCGGCACGGTCCAGGTCCAGTATGCCAAGCTTGGTGGCCAGGTCAACGTGGTCCTCTGGTTGGTCGATTTGGGCTGGCTCTCCCCAGCGGCTGATTTCCACATTCTGTGTTTCGTCTTTGCCTTCCGGGACTGATTCGTGGGCGGCGTTTGGTGTGGTAAAAACCAGCTCGTTGAGGCTGTTTTCCAGTTTACCGAGTGTCGGTTCGAGAAATTTGAATTTTTCCTTGATGTTTTTGCTTTCCTCGACCATTTGGGGCCGGTCGGGGGCAGCGGCTGTCGAAATGGACTTGGTCAGCCGGTTAAGTTCGGCCTGCATGGTTTCCAATTGGGTCTGAAGCTGTCGCTTCTGTTCGTCCAGTTCCAGTATTTTGTCGATTGTTTCGGACGCCACTTTCTTTTTGGCGAGTGCTTTTTTCAGATCGTTGGTGTTTTCGCGTAGTGCTTTGAGGTCGAGCATGGTTTCTGTTGGTATTATTCGCTAGTATTGGTGCAACTTTTATAGCACAACCGCTTTCAATTTAAAAAGGCAACTTGGTGGGGGAGCCTGCGATTTTTTTGAAAAGCCCGGCTTCTGGCCGGGCTTTGATATTGTTGTTTGAGGGCACACACTATTTGGTATCTTCGCCCGTTTTGGGTTCGTCTTTTTTTTCCTCGATGATTTCGCCTTCGGTGACGTTGTCGCTGGTGGTATTGGCGGAAGGGTTGGAGGAAGCACCGTCGGCTTCGCCTCCGGTGTTGGGGGAAGCGCCTTCGCCTGCGGCTCCGGCGTGCTGATAAAGGCTGGCGCCAAGTTTCTGGATTACTTCGGATAGTTCGGATGATCCTTTGTTCAGTTCATCGGTGGAAGCTTCCTTGTTTTCCAGAATTTTTTTGAGGGCGTCGATTTTTTCCTGTACGGGTTTTTTCAGGTCTTCGCTGACTTTTTCTCCGGCTTCCTTGAGTGTTTTTTCTGATTGCAGCACCAGTCCTTCGGCCTGATTGCGGCTCTCGACGTATTCTTTTTTCTTGCGGTCTTCTTCGGCGTGTAGTTCGGCTTCTTTTTTCATTTTTTCGATTTCTTCGGCCGTAATGTTGGAGGAGCCGGTGATGGTGATGTTCTGAATTTTGCCGGTGGCTTTGTCGGTGGCTTTGACGTTAAGAATTCCGTTGGCGTCAATGTCGAAAGCCACTTCTATTTGCGGTACCCCACGCGGTGCCGGTGGCAGACCGTCGAGGACGAATTTGCCGAGGGATTTATTGTCGGCTGCCATATGACGTTCTCCCTGGAGGATGTGAATTTCCACGGCTGGCTGGTTGTCGGACGCGGTTGAGAAAACCTGTGATTTGCTGGTCGGGATTGTGGTGTTGCGGTCAATCAGTTTGGTACAGACTCCGCCCAGTGTTTCGATACCCAGGGAGAGGGGAGTGACGTCGAGCAGAATGACGTTTTTCACGTCTCCCTGAAGTACGCCACCCTGAATGGCCGCACCAAGCGCTACCACTTCGTCGGGGTTGACCCCGCGGTGTGGGTCTTTGCCGAACAGTTCTTTCACTTTGGCCTGTACTGCGGGAATGCGTGTGGCACCGCCAACCAGGACAATTTCGTCCAGATCGGAAGCGTATACTTTGGCGTCATCCATGGCCTTCTTGCAGGGTTCGGCAACTCTTTCGATCAGGTCGGCGACCAGATCCTCAAATTTGGCCCGGGTTAATTTGAGGTTGAGGTGCTTGGGCGTGTTGGAAGCGTCCATGGTGATGAAGGGCTCGTTGATCTCAGCTTCGTGTTGCGATGAAAGCGCGCATTTGGCTTTTTCGGCAGCTGTTTTGATGCGCTGCAGGGCAATCGGGTCTTTGGAAAGGTCGCTGCCGCTGTCCTTTTTGAATTCGGCAATGATCCAGTCCATGATTTTGGCGTCGAAATCGTCGCCGCCCAGGTGGGTGTCGCCGTTGGTGGAAAGAACTTCAAAGACGCCGTCCCCCAGTTCGAGTATGGAAATGTCAAAAGTGCCTCCGCCAAGGTCAAAAACGGCAATTTTTTTGTTGTTGCCGGTGCGTTTGTCCATGCCATAGGCCAGGGCGGCGGCGGTCGGTTCGTTGATTATACGTTTGACTTCCAGTCCGGCAATTTTGCCGGCGTCTTTGGTGGCCTGTCTCTGTGAATCATTGAAATAGGCCGGTACCGTGATTACGGCTTCGGTGACCGCTTCGCCAAGGTAGGCTTCAGCGTCGGCCTTGAGTTTTTGCAGTACCATGGCGGCGATTTCGGCAGGTCGGCGGTTCTGGCCGTCGAGCATGATTTCCACTTCGCCTTCTTTCCCCTTGCTGACTTCATAGGAGACTTTTTTGATTTCCTCGCCGACTTCGTCGAAACGGCGGCCGATGAAGCGCTTGGCCGAGTAGATGGTGTTTTGGGGATTGGTGATGGCCTGGGCCTTGGCAATGGAGCCAACCAGTCTTTCGCCGTTTTTGATGGCTACCACTGAGGGCGTGGTGCGCATACCTTCGGCGTTGGAGATGACGACGGCTTCGGTGCCTTCCATTACGGCGGCGCAGGAGTTGGTTGTTCCAAGATCAATTCCGATTATTTTGGGCATAAAGTTTTTTAAATTAGATTTTACTGTGTTAACTTCAGAAAATTTTGTGCGCCTTATTGACAAATAATGTCTTACAAAATTTTCTTTGTTGCCTTGTAAAATCTAATTTATTTAAATTTTACAGAGGCGACATAATCGTGTTTAGCACTCTAAATTATAGAGTGCTAAGGTTGCACTGTCAATAATTATTGTAGGTTGCTTGTGGCGTTGGCTTCCGTGCCGGCTTCCGAGGCGGAGGACGATGGGGCGGGGGAGTGGCCGACAACAACTTTAGCCCGTCGCAATACGCGTTCCGCCAGTCGATACCCCTTGTCCATTTCCCGGACAACCTGGTCGGGAGGGCCTTCTTCCATTAGCATGGCCTCATGCAAGGCTGGATCAAACGGGTTCCCGGTGGTAGGAATCGTTTCAAGTCCTTGCGCGGTCAATATGTCCTGAAGTTTTTTGAAAATGATAGCGATGCCGTTGGCCCATTCGCGGCCGGCTGGATCTTCCGGCAGGTGGCTGATGGCTCTGTCCAGGTCGTCCATTACCGGTAAAAGCTCACTAATTAGGGCAGCGTTGGCAAAAGCCACAAATTTGATTTTTTCTTCTTCGGTGCGTTTTTTGTAATTCTGCAGGTCGGCCAGGGCCTGCTGGCTGATCTGAGTCAGTTCGGCCAGTTTGCCGCGAGTGTTTTCCAATTCCGCTTGCAAGGTTTTGAAATCCACATTGTTTGTCACTGCGGAGGTGGCGGTATCGGCGGGCGGGGCAGCAGTGGTTTCGGTGGGGGTGGTGTTAGTATTAGTATTTTCACCGTTTTGATTGTCCCCGTCCTTGGTTGGGGGGATTTGTTGTTCGTTAATCATTGGAAGTTAAATTAATTTTTTTATCTGTTCCAGCACCGCGCGGTTAAAGGCGTAATTGGTGCGGGTGGGGGCCAGCAGTCCGATGACGCTTTTGTGGCCCATATATTTGATGGTGGTGACCATCAGGGTACAGCTTTGGATTTCGGGGATCAGGTTTTCCTTGCCAATAAAAAATTTGATATTTTCATCGATATCCAGCTCTTTCAGAATGTTGAGGAAACGGTCGCTTTGTTCAAAAACTTCGATTACCTGGCTGGCGCGGCTCATGTCGGCAATAAATTCAGGCTGACGGATTATGTTGGAGAGGCCGATGTAAAAAGTGCGTGGGTTGTCCGGTACGGTGGCAAAACTGGCCACGCCGGTGACATGAGCCAATAGAGAGACGATGTCGTGAATTTTTTGTTTCACCTTGTGCATCTGCAGCTCCTTTTGTGCGCTGGCCAGTGCCAGTTTGGCCTCGCGGCGGGCTTCTTCGTAGTCTCCCAGCTCCTCAACATATAGACGATAACCAAGGTCGGTTGGGACGCGCCCGGAAGATGTGTGCGGTTGAAAAATCAGACCTTCTTTTTCCAGGGAGGCCATGTCGTTTCTAATCGTGGCTGGACTAACCTGGAAATTGTAGGAAACCAAAATTGTGTTGGAGCCTACCGGTTCCGCGGTTTCAACGAAATGTTGGACAATGGCTTTGAGAACTTCCAGTCGGCGGTCTAGTTTCATGGACGTGGGCTGATTAAGTCTTTTCGGTACTAGCGATTCTAATGTCGCCAGGTTAGCAATTGCCATTATACAGTGCTAAAAATTTGCTGGCAAACTGAAACGTTTTGTTGGCCATAAAAGCCCTGTTTATATATTTTAAAAGCCAGGGTTTTTAGACAAATTGTCTTTCGGCAATATTTTCTGCTTTGTGACAATGATGCGGAAAATTAATTCTATTGCCTAAATACTCTTTTGTCTGTAAAAGTAGTGTTAAGGTAGTGGCAAAAGTCTAATTAATACACTGAATGATGGAAAGAAATTCCTCAAACTCAGCAGTATTGCAACAGGCTTTGTCGTCGGTTTATCGTGAGTTTTTTGGTAGATGCAGTCTGGTTTTGTCGACTAGTTTGTCTTTTAACTGGATTGATGATTTTTCTAAGCGTTATCGTGGTGTTTCCATTACTCAAAAGTTGCCTTATAAGACTTACCTGGGAGTGGAGGTGACCAACGACGAGCAATTGGAGTTTGGAGATTTGTATCAAATATATCCACAGCAGGGAAAACATGATCTTGTTTCTTTGAAAAGAGCTGTTTATCCCGTTCCGGAGATTCGAGAGTATCTGAATCGTCGTTTGCGTCAAATGGATGACGGGAAGAAACGTGGTGGACGAATTCATTGTCTGACAGAGCTTCCCATTGCACATGGATATAATTTTTCGGGAAATTTTTCAGCTTTGTTATCGGTTATGCACCTGGTGCTGTCGGAACGATTGAATGAGGAACAGGTGAAACAATGGGAAAAGTTTTCTCCCCTGGAGCTTTTACGCAATACCGATTCGCTTTTTGCTGAAGCTTTTTATGCCGCCTGGGATTTGCATTATATTCTCAAGCATGGAGACTCAACTGGCTCAGGTCCATTTGCCTCGTTGTTGTCGAGTTATTATCCAATTATCAGTTTCCCGGCCAAAACGGTCAGATTTCGTGAATTTACTGAAATGAGGCCGAATTGTTTTGAGGGCTTGGGCAGAGTTCCCTTTTGGGGCTATCGATTGAATGATTTATACAAGGATTTGGACTCTGCTCCTTTTTGGCCGGTTGATATGGGTGTTGTTTTTTCTGGGAAATCTTGTGAGGTAGCAAGAATTTCACAAAAGATTAACCATGATTTTAACCATTATGAGGATGTTCAGGAACATTTTCGTAATCTCTTTGCAGGGGATATTGAACAGGCGCCACTTTTTCCGGATTTCTATGAGAACTGGGTTTTGACCGATGAGACGATGGGAAGCAGTCTTTATGGCCCGTATGGCGTGTTGTCACTTCTTTTGATTCGTCAGCTGCACTGTCTTTTGTTGCATGGATACCATGAGGATGAGGTGGATAAGTTTGTGGCGACCGTCGGCAAGAGATATTTCGCTTCTCTGATGATGGACGATCTATCCCATTATATGGGACAATTCTTTCTCAAGCTAAACTCCTATCTGTTTCAGCAAAAGTCTTTTTCTCGAGTCGGTCTTTTCAATACCAGCAATATTCAAATGGGTGGTGGTGTCGGTTTCGTAACCGGTCCTCAGCTGAACAGGGTTAGTCTCTTGGAAGTATTTAATGAAATGAATAAGGTTTTTCCCGATATGTCGCTTGATTATCTGAGTTGGCTGGATGGTTATGGTCATAGTGGAATTACTTTCGAGCAGGATCTATCTAATGGAAATTATTCCGGTTTTATTGATACTTCCGCTATGCTTTTTTGTAGCCATATCGGGACAAAAGAGAGCTGCCGTTTTGTCAACCGTGATGACTTGGAAGGTTTGGCCGCTGAATATGATGTATTGTGCAATTTGATAGATGGTACGATTTTGATTGGTGGACAACCTGCTTCTGGGGCTGATATGCACTCTCAAAAGGCTACATTGGGTTTGTTGTCCAAATTGTTGGAGCAAAAAAACGAGGATGTTTCCTGTCGGGATTTCCCACGATCTTCATACACACAAAATAAAAATGAGATGCAGGGGAAAATTATCCTTCCTCTACTGAGACTGATTCGTGACAGGACCCAAAGGAATCTGGGTTTGACCTGCAAGGGCTCAAATACTGATTTCTTTTTAAAACTTAGTTTGAAGGAGGATCAAAAGGTGGGGGTAATTAAACCATATTGATAATAATGGAATATGTCTGAATTAGCTTTAAAGTGTGTAAAATGTCAGAAGGAGTATCCTTACAGGCTTAATTTTTTTGTTGTAAGAGCTGTAATTCACCAAATTATTCCAATTTGGTCTTTTCCGGCGGTTATGAGTTGCCGCCTTATAAGGCAAAAATGCCTTTTAATTCGTCGATGGTGGCTTATGGGGCACAGAACTCTCCGTTGATTCGTTCCGAAAAGTTGGCTGATTTGTTTAATTTGCCAAATTTGTTGATCAAAGATGAGAGTTGTTTGCCTTATGGTACCCATAAGGATCGTCGGAGCGAAGTAATTATTAATGTTGCTCTGGAGGAGAAAGTGGACAAGATTGTATGTTTAACAGCGGGAAATGCGGGTTACAGTTTGAGTCGCTATGCCGCCAGGGCTGGTATAGATTATACCAGTCTGGTCTTTCCCTGGGTGACTCAGGAAAGAAAGGCTACGCTCAATGAGTGGGGGCACGTTATCACGATTGATGGGAGTCGTTATAACGGTATTTTGCGGCCTCGTGATTTTGTCGAAATTGTAAGGGAGTATGACAAATATGAGCGGCGAAAAACCTGGCAGCATATTTGGGCAGTGACCAATAGTTTTGAACCGATCAGTTTAGTGGCTTACAAAGAACTTTTTTATGAAATTGCAGCTGAAGAACCAGATTATGTGGTGGTACCTTGTGGAAGTGGAGATATTCTAATTGGTATCTGGTTGGGCATACAGGAGCTTGGTGCCAAGACAAAAATAATTGCTGTTGGTCCAAAGGGGGAACATCCACTGCGTGAAGCCTTGAAAAAGAAAAAGGATGAATTAATGCTGAATCAATACACTGAAAGCTCAAAAGCCGAAAAATTGACCACTCCCTTTACGGCAGCTTTGCCGATATTGAGTCAGATTTTTGGTAATACGGCGAACAGATATCTGGAGGTTGACAACAATGAGCTGGAACGGACATACAAACTCTTGAAGGAGGTTGGAATTCGTGCGGAATATTCCGCTGCTGCGGCATTTGCCGCTTTTATCGGGCGTGAGCGTCCGGACGTGTCGCGCAATGCCAAGGTGGTTATCGTCAATACCGGCAAAGGATTGGAAAACTAAGATTTCTTTTTTTTTCAGTAGTTGTCTTTTCTGATCGATTTATAGTCAGACCGGTTTAATGAAGGCAATTATGGTTTTGCTAAACAATGATGGTGGAGATGATGTGGCATCGTTTATTATTCATGTGAGTTTTCTATACAGGGAAAAGAAATTTAGTGCTTTTGAAAGGCAGATACTTTCAAAGGTTTTTGAGTTGGTCAAGGATGAAAGCTCCGAATCTTTGCAAAAACTATATTGTTTTTTAGATCCGATTTATCAATTGCTATATTTTGATATCAAAAGTAAGAATTCAAAGTTATCCCGAAAAATGGAAAAGCTGATTGAGTTGGCCGCTTTACCATTCCATAAAATGTCTGTGGAGACACGGCGTAATGCTTTGGACAAATTGCTGGAATTGTTGAAATTAATGCGAATTTGACAAGGGTTAATGGCATATTTGTGAGTCCTTTGTTCTAAAGCCTGTCCGCCATCATTCTGGCCATTTCAACCGTGCGGACGGAGTAGCCCCATTCGTTGTCGTACCAGGACAGGACTTTGACCATATTTCCCTCCATCACCAGAGTGGAGAGGGCATCGACGATGGAGGAGCGCTCGTCTTTTTTGTAGTCGATGGAAACCAATGGTTCGTGGCTGACTCCCAGGATTCCCTTGAGGCTGGAGTTGGCCGCTTCGTCGAGAGCGGCGTTGACCTCTTCGACGGTGGTGGGTTTGGCTGAGAGAAAAGTGAAATCGAGGATGGAGACCACTGGAATCGGTACCCTGATTGAATGGCCGTTCAGTTTGCCTTTCAGATCTGGGATGACCTCGCCGACAGTTTTGGCGGCGCCGGTGGTGGTGGGGATAATCGATTGGCAGGCGGCGCGGGCGCGGCGCAGGTCCTTGTGGTCCAGATCCTGTAAACGCTGGTCGTTGGTAAAAGCGTGGACGGTGGTCATCAGGCCGTATTTTATGCCGAATTTTTCATGCAGGACTTTGGCCAGTGGGGCCATGCAGTTGGTAGTGCAGGAGGCGTTGGAAACGATGTGGTGGTTGGCCGGATCGTATTTGTCTTGGTTGACCCCCATGACCAGGGTGATGTCGAT
Organism: Candidatus Peregrinibacteria bacterium UBA1369; assembly: GCA_002305925.1. Classification (GTDB taxonomy): domain Bacteria; phylum Patescibacteriota; class Gracilibacteria; order UBA1369; family UBA1369; genus UBA1369. The sequence goes on along the minus strand of DBRL01000013.1, from coordinate 29,677 downwards.
ATTTTTTCCTGGCGCGGAAATCAGAACTTTTTTGGCGCCGGCCTGCAGATGTTTCGAAGATCCCTCACGGTCGGTGAAAACGCCGGTGCATTCGATGACGATGTCCACTCCCAGTTCTTTCCAGGGCAGATCGGCAGGGTCTTTGATCTGAAGATAGGCTATTTTCTTTTCGTCAATCCTGATGGATTTCCCGTCCTCGGCGGAGATGATTTCATTGGAGAGGGTGCCGTAGCTGGAATCGTATTTGAGCAGGTGGGCGCTGGTTTTGTTGTCGCCGATATTGTTGACGGCTACTATGTCCAGCGGGTAGCCCTGCTCCATATTGATGCGAAAAATTTGTCTGCCGATTCGTCCGAAGCCGTTGATGGCAACTTTTGGTTTGGAACTGTTCATATTTTGGTAATTATTTTGTGGTTATTTTTATTTTAACATGAATAGCCTCGTTTTTTAAGACTGTCTCCTTTGTGAACAGGCCTTTCGATTGTGGTTAGGTCGTTTTGGAATAAAAAAACTATGCAACAAGCAAGGGAGCGGACAAGGTGTTTTCTAGTGGGGAGTTTTTCTTTTTTAGAAGCCATTAAATTGGTCTGGAAAAGCGCCTTGGTATAAAATTTTTGTACTAGCTTGAGTAAATTCTTTGACAATAGCCTTTTGTGGCTATAAATTCACATTGTACGCTGCGAATAAAAAAGTTGTGCGTGCTTGAGTAGAAGATTTGAACACAAAGAATAAAAATTGAATGTCCAGCCAGTATTCCCACAATCCGGTTTTGCTTGCCGAAGTGATTGAAGCCATTGGTCCGGCCGGTAAGAAGATGGTGGTGGACGGTACTTTGGGGCTGGGGGGATATACTCGTGCCATTCTGGAAAGCGATCAGCAGGTGCGTGTGGCTGCTTTTGATCTTGATCGGGAAAATATGCTGGCCGCCAGAAAAAAACTGTCCGGGTTTGTTAACAGGGTGGTCTATTATCAGGCTAATTTTGCTGAAATGAAGGAATTGTTGGGTGCAGATGGATTTTTACCGGTTGATGGAATAATGCTGGATTTGGGACTGGCTTCCACTCAGGTGGATGATCCCTCCCGCGGTTTTTCCTTTCAGCGCGATGGAGACTTGGATATGCGTTTTGATCATGGTCAGCCGCTCACGGCCAGGGAGGTGGTTAACAGCTATACCGTTGATCATTTGACCAAGATTTTTCGCGAATTTGGAGAGGAAAGAAAAGCACGAAAGGTCGCTCTGGCGATAGCAGAGCGCCGTCGGTCCCGGCCTTTCGAACGGACTGTTGAGCTGGCCGATTTTGTGGCTGAAGTCCTGGGTGGGAGAAAGGGGCGTATCCATCCGGCAACCAAGGTTTTTCAGGCTTTACGGATAGAGGTGAATGGGGAAATGGATTCCCTGGCCAGGGTACTGGTCGATTCGCTGGATATGCTGGACAGCAGTGGCCGGATTGCCGTTGTTTCCTATCATTCTCTCGAAGACCGTCTGGTCAAGAATTTTTTTCGTGGCCATTCCCGGCAATATGTCAATTTACCCGACAGTCTGACCACTACCTATCTGGATCCGAAACTGAAGATGATTACCAAAAAAGCTATTGTTCCCACAGCTGCCGAGGTCGCGGGCAATCCCCGTGCACGCAGCGCCAAATTGCGAGTTGCCGAAAAAATATAACCCCAAAACAAAGAAATGCAGCAGAGTTTAATTGGATACAGTCCCTATCGCAGTGCCTTGAGACAGGCCAAATTGCAGGAGAATCAGGCGGCTTCCGCGGCAAAGACCGTCACTGCCGAAATAGTGCGTTTCCAGATTACCCCGGCGATGTTGATGGCCGTAATGTTCGTGCTGATTCTGGTTTTTGGGGGGTTGTATGTGATGAGTTTCAACAAAGTGGCCACCAAGGGGTATATGCTCAAAAGACTGGAGTTGTCACGTCAGGAATTACAACAACAGAGTGATATAAAAACTTTGGGGTTGGCCAAGGTGAAGGCTATGAATAATATGTTGGAGAATGGATCTTTTGACCATATGCGAAAGCCGGGTGAGGTTACCTATGTCTTTGGCGAGGGAGTGCTGGCCAAGGCCAATTGATTGATTGGAGGCGGTTTTTGGGAATGAGACAATTGGAACTTTGCGGGTACTGGTGTATGCTAATGCTCGCTAAGTTTTTTTCGCATGCAACAAAAACGGGATCTGCCGGTAAATCAGGAGCAACAAAAAGAGACCATTGAGAGGCTGGTCGAGCGTGTGCAGGCCGGAGAAATGTCGGCTTTTTCAGCTCTCTACGAACATTATGTAGAAAAGGTCTATCGCTATTTTTATTTCAAAACTTCCCAGGAAGAGGCTTTTGACCTGACGGAAAACGTTTTTTTACGCGTTTGGGAAAACATTCGCCAATATCAGCGCAAGGCCGATTCTTCCTTTGCTGCCTGGTTGTTTCGGGTTGCACATAACCTTTTGGTCGATCATTATCGTGTGCAGAAGCCAAACTTGGAACTTGATGAGCGTCATCCAGATCAGCGTTCGGAGAGCAGTCCCGTTTTGCTGGCCGAACGCAGTTTGAGCAGGCGCAGTTTGAAAGTGGCCCTGGGGCAGCTGAAGGAAAATTATCGCGAAGTTCTGACCCTGAGTTTTCTCAACGGACTTTCCAATGAAGAGGTGGCGCGCGTGCTGAACAGGAGTGAAGGCACTTTGCGGGTCTTGAAATTTCGGGCGCTGCGCGAGCTGAAAAAGATACTTGAGGAAATGGGTATTAAATATCAGTAACGGTTGCCAGCTTTTTTCGTTATGTGAATTGTCATATGTGGAAAATATACCGACAATCGGGCGAATATCTGGAAGGTCCTGAAATGGAAAGACTGGCTTCGGCGCTGGGCAGGGTTTCCGGGGAATCCTGCCTGGACGAAGCTGATCGTCTGGAGATGAAAAAATCTCTTTTGGCAATGATTGGCACCGCTGATCCTGCTGCGGACGCTGTTTTGGAGCGGTTGGAGCATGAGGTTGTCGCTGTCGGCAGCCAGGTGAAATTGTCGGCGCGGCAGAAAAAAATTATCTGGGAGGAAGTGATTGCTGGTATGCATCGGCATTGGCTTTCTTCGCTTTCTTCATTGTGGCTTTTTCGCAATTGGCGCAGCAGTCTTGCTTCGCTGCTGGTTTTTTCGGTTATGCTTGGTTTTTTCGTGGCGGCTCCTTTTGAATTGCGTCTTACGCGCGCCTCGAAGTGGACTTATCTGGAAAAAGTTGAGGGAGAGGTTTATATCAACCGAAACGGTCGCGTTTGGGCGGCCGATCCCCATTTTGCGTTGCAGGAAGGGGATTTGATTGTTACCCGTCAAAACAGTTTTGTAGCGATTCGGTTTCTTGACGACAGTGTTACCAGGTTGGGCGCCGATACGTCGCTGCAAATAGGAGCTTTGCATGTGCATCCTGATAATGCTGTCAATACGAGGATTGAATTGACTTTGATCAGTGGACAGGTCTGGGCTTCCGTTCACAATTTGATTGGCGGGGATTCGCTTTTTTCAATCGAGACCGACAATGCGCGCGCCGACGTCAATTCTCGTGCCGCCTTTGAGATATCCTCGCTCAACGCCGTCACCAGATTGGCCGTTTTTGATAACATGGTGGAGGTGAGCAAAAAAGCCGGTAGGGTTTCGGCTGCACAAACGGTGGTAGCCGGTTTTCAGGCAGAGGTGAGTGATAATCCGGATTTGCTTGCCAGGGCTGGCTCTGAAATCCTCGTGCAGAAAATTGGGCCGGTGGATTCCAGCTGGGTGGAGACGAACCAGGCTTTGGATCAGCAGCATCTGATTGCATTGAAAGCGGAAAATCAGCAGTTTATTGTCGATTCGGTGGCTTCCAGCCAAACATTGGGATTGCTGGCCGATTTTCGCGACGGGACTAAGGCCCTTTTTGCCAATGCTGAGATTGAGAAGGCCAGACAGAAATTTTTGGATGTTCATCTCGGCTTTATCAGGGCGCAGGAATATCTGGTCAAAGCTGATCGTGGTAATGATTATCGGCGTCAGGCCACTCCTTTGTTGATACAATATAGGGTGGCGATAGCGGAAATTGCGGCAGCCAGTGAAACTATGCGTTCCATCGATGTGGAACAGACTGATGCGTTGTTGCAGATGATGAGGGAGGAGGTTGATTTGCAGAGAAAGGCCTTGAGTCTGGTTTTGCCAAATGATCCTCTTTATACAGCCAAACAGGTGGTGATGGAGGCGGCCGGTTATTTCGCCGGCACGGCGGCGGAGCGGGCTATCTATCTGCTTGATCGTTCCCGAAATCGTTTACTGGAAATGCAGGGTTTGATTGCAAAAAACAACCTGCAGGACGCAGAGGCTGTATTTCGTACTTATTTGAATGGTTTGAATGCTCTGGTTCAGGAAGTTGAGTCGGCGCAGGTTTCCGAAATTGAAACGCATCTTTTTGCCCTTTTGGATGAGCAGATTAAACAATTTAAACTGTTGACCGCTATTGAGTCGGAATTGCAGGCCAAAAATGATCAGCGGCTGACCGGTCTGGTAGGGGCCGTTAAACAGGACAGTCTGGGTAAACTTGTTGAAATAATAAGTGTTTATCGTCAAAATGGTTTCCCACTATCGACTTTGTTGGGACTGGAAAGCACGGTGCATGAGTTTTTTCCCGATTCTCCCGACAAATCTTATTACTTGGCGGAGTTGGAGCAGGTTTTGTTGACCTATCCCGAATACCTGGCCAGCCTGGAACAGTCTGCCTTGGAACAGGCTGTTAGCAAAACTGTCGAGGATATTCCGAGTGAGTCGGTGATTGTTGATCTGCAGTCCAGTTCGGAATTGTCTGTTTGTGCTTCAGACTGTGCTGAGCAGCAGACCGAGGACACAGAAAAATCCTCCTAGAATCCAAAAGCGCATGACTACGGTGCCTTCGGCCCAGCCGAGTTTTTCGAAATGGTGATGTAGCGGGGCGATCAGAAATACTTTGCGTTGAAAGAGTTTTTTGGAACTGATCTGGATGATTACCGAAAGGGTTTCAATTACAAAAATCAGACCGATGACGGGCAGTACGAGGGCTGAATCGGTGAGCATGGCGATGACGCCAAGGGTGGCGCCGAGAGAAATTGCGCCGGTGTCGCCCATGTAAAATTTGGCGGGCATGATGTTGAACCAGAGGAAACCGAGGGTGGCGCCGGCGATAACCGTACAGAAGGCCGATAAAACCAGCAGTCCCTTGAAATAGGCAATAACGGCGAAAGCAAGGAAGGCTATGGCCAGCAGTCCTCCCGCCAGTCCGTCCAGTCCGTCGGTGATATTGACGGCGTTGGCGGTGGCGGTGATTACCAGTGTGAAGAGCGGTATATACCAGATACCCAGAGGGGCGTCCCCAATAAAGGGTATATGAATGCTTTGGTAACCCAGGCGGGTATAAAACCACCAGGCGCCAATGAGGGCAAAAATGGTCAGTAGCAGAAACTTGGGTTTCAGATCGATGCCTTTTGTTTTGCCGTGCCCTTTCAGGTTCATATAATCATCGATGGCCCCCAGGATGGCTGTGGCGATCAACGTGAAAAGCGGTAGCAGGGTTTCCTCGCGCTGAAACAGTGAATTATCGGTGATGTTGAGCCAGGTGGACAGAGAAGAAAGCAATACAACAATGATTACCGTTCCCCAGATGATGATGCCTCCCATGGTTGGTGTGCCCTGTTTTTTGGCATGCAGCTCTTTGAAAATCACAGCTTCTTCGCCGGTGGTGGCTTTGTCGCGCAGCTGTTTGCCGATTTTGTATTTGTGCAGGATGCGGATGAAAGGTGGGGCCAGGAGCAGCGAAATAATGAATGCCAAAACCAGGGAGCCAAAAATCAGTGTGAGATAGCGCAGGTTTTGTTGTATGAAATCGATGGGTGTTTCCATGGGGCTTAGTTTTTAGATCCAGCTGTAATTGTTGAAAATCCATTGGGAGAGAATTTTGCTTTCCTGGAAGCGGGCGGGACTGTTGAGCATGATGTTCATGATTTGTCGGCCCTCTGCAGATTCCACAATGGTGATCAGACATTGCCCGGCATCGTCGGTAGTGCCTGTTTTCAGCCCTAGAACTTTTAGATAACTGTCCAGAAGGGCATTGGTATTTTCCAGTTTGTGCTGTTGTTTCTGGTCGGTAGAGCTGACGGTTATTTCGGCCATCGGCGCGGTTTGGCGGACAATCGGGTATTTGTAGACGGTGCGGGCCAGCAGGGCCAGGTCTTCCGGAGAGGAATATTGGTCGGGGGCGTCAAGACCGGTGGGATTTTGGAAATGTGTTTGTGTCATTCCCATTGCTGTGGCTTCGTAGTTCATTTTGGCCACAAAACCTTCCAGTTCGCCCGCGTTGTGATAGGCCAGGGCGAGGGCAGCGTCATTGGCCGATTTGATCAGAATTGCTTTGATCAATTCGCCGGTGCTGATTTTTTCATTGGCCAGCAGATACATTTTGGATGGTTCGACAGTGGTGGCTCTTTTGTCGACGATGACTGTTTCATCGAGACCGTTTTCTTTCAGTATGATCAGAACAGTCATTAATTTGGTCAAGCTGGCCATGGGCAGGGGGCTGTTCTGGTTTTGTCCGTATAGAATTGCGCCGGTTTCGAGATCGATGCTCAGCACGGCCTTGGCCTCGATTTGCGGCTGCAGGGATAAGCCGGTTTTAACCGGATGGGCGGCAATGGTTGGCGGAGAGAGAGGGGGGAGGGATAGCTCGGGATTCGGAGTGGCCAAATTGTTGACAGCCAGAAGGCTGATAAGGGTTGCCAGCATGGTGGGGTTTTAGGGTTGCGGGACGGGGTCGGAGATGGGCGAGGAGGAGTTGGGGGTGGGCGTAAGTGAGTCGGGTTCTGGCCTATTCTCAGTAGAGCCCACGCTGGTCTCCTGGTTATGGGAGGAATTGAGTGGGGTTTCCGGTGTGGTCGCGGTGGAGTCGCTTTCCTGTGGTTCAGGGGTAGATGGGGCAACCGGCGTGGTGTAGCGCAATTGGCTGAAAGGGTCGGGGCTGGTGAGCTGTTTGCAGTCCGCTCCCAGTTCGATCACGATTCTGCTGCCGGCGCGTTTTTCGCCCTGCAGATATTCTTCCGGGATGCTGTCGATCACCGGTGCGTCGATCAGCTGTTTGACGATCTGTAGAGTATTGTCCATTTGTCGTTGTTCCTCGGCGTCTTCGCCGGGGAGGTAGCGGATGACGGTGTTTTGCAGCTCGCGGTCGCTGGCATTTCCATAAAAGACCACGTTGAGGCAGTCGCGGCTGAGCCGGTTGAGGTAAAGCAGTGCCAATCCGGAGACCTTGGTGCCGTTCAACACCTGGATGGGAATGTTGCGATCAAAGGATTTGTTGAAATAATTGTCGCTGAAACGTCTGGTTTCCTCATATCCATCGCCGGCGGGCAGTAGTACTGCCGCTCCACCGAAGTATTCGCGGACCGGGGTGTAGAGCAGGCCGCCGCAACTGGTGAAATCATCGGTCAAAACTTGTGAATCGATGTTCTCGCGGTTAATTTCCTGGGCTATTTTGGCCAGTTGAATTATTTCAGCTACCGACAGATTGGTTTCGATGCTGTCGGCCAGTGAATTATAGAGGTCCTGGATTTTGCCGGGGTCGCTGAGCAGGTTGAGATTGAGGGCTTTTTCCTTGATGGCGGAGAGCAATTGTTGCTGACGTTTGGCGCGGTCGAAATCACTGGTTGTTTTGCGGCTGCGGGCAAATTTCAGTGCCGTTTCACCGTCGAGGTGCTGCGGTCCGGCGGCCAGGGAGAAGGTTTCAAAGTAAATGGTTTCTCCGCGAGGATAATAGGGGTCGTGGATGGCGTTTTCCACTGTCAGATCAACTCCCCCCAAAGCGTCTACTATGCGTACGAAGCCGTTGAAATTGACTTTAACGGTATAATGGACCGGTATGCCCGTTAAATCGGTGATGGTTTGTCCCAGTCGTTGCATGGCCTCCGGTGAGTTTTTGTATTTGTTGAGATAGGTGTCGTAAATTTTGTTGATCCGTTGTCCACCGGTGATTTTGTCGTCGATATAGAGGTCGCGCGGCAGGGAAAGCATTTTGACTGTTTTAGTCTTTTGATCGAGGCTGGCCAGGATCAGAGTGTCGGTCAGATTTGAACCGTCATGTTCCGCTCCTCCCACGCCGGCCAGCAGAAAATTGCTGTGCTGATGGACGTCTTTTTTCAGTTCTTTACCAAAGGAAAAAACCAATGATCCGAAATCCAGACTACTGATAATGCTGACAGTTATCCAGAAAAGTCCGCCGATCAATGCGATTCCGGCGATGACGGTGGTCAGATTGATGATTTTGGAATTGTTGCTGCGTTTGTTGCTGTGCACGGCTGAAGACTCCGCCGGTAAGGCTGGCGACTGTTGTTGCCGGTATTTTTTTAATTGTTGCCTGATGCGGCGTTTTTTAAAATTCATACTGTAATAAAATGGGGCCTTTGATGGCCTGCCGGGGCAGGGAGTTTTGCCAGGTTATTTTAATCAACTTCTCCGTTTGACGCTAGGATATTTTTTGAGTAGTATCCAAGGGCAAATTTGTATTTTTTTAACAAAAATTCATGAATAAATTTAGTAAAGTCCTGGCTGCGACGGGACTGGTTGCGATGTCTCTGGGCCTGGTGGCTTGTCAGACCGCGACTGCTCCGACCGAAGATCCAGGCGTGGTACTGCAGAAAGGTCTCACCAAGTTGATGGAAGTGTCTTCAAATTCTTACAGCGTCAATTTGCAGGGTGATTTGAAGGGGCCCGCCGGTGAGGAACCTGAAAAAGTTACTTTCAAACTGGCCGCCAGCGGCTCCATGGAAGCCAAGGATGCCATGGATCCCAAATTCAATCTGTCGATCAAGGGAGACATGATGGCCGATGCTGATGGAGGCAATCTGGAGGCTGCTTTCCGCATGAATAAGGAGGCTATTTATCTCTCGCTGATGTCTCTGGAAGGCAAGGGCGAAGTCACAATTCCCGAAGAAATCAAAGCTGAACTGGTTGGCAAATGGTGGACCATGCCGATTCCTCCGGAAGCTCTTGAGGAGCTGGCCAAATCTGTACCGACTTCCGATACCGAAAATATGACTGAAGATCAGAAGAAGATGAAAGAGCTTCTGGATCAAACCAAATTCTTCAAGGATGTGGTTTACAAGGGCAGTGAGAATGTCAGTGGTGAACCCAGCCATCATTATACCGCCGTTCTTGACAAGGATGCTTTTGCCACTTTTGTAGCCAAGGCCGCCGAACTGCAGGGCGAGACGGTCAGCCAGGCTGAAATTGACGAGATGAAGGCGGGTATGGAAATGTTTGATTTCTCCGGAGATTTTTATGTCGGACAGAATTCCGGAATTCTCAACAAGGTCAAGGGTGTCTTTACCCTGAAGGCCACTGCCGATGGCGATTCCCCAAGTGGCACGGTGACAGTTGAGGCTACCGCTGCCGACTTCAATAAACCGGTTACCGTTGAGGTTCCAGCCGACGCACAGCCGATCCCGATGGAAATGCTTGGCGCCTTGCCTCTTTAAGAGGTTGATTTCAAACCCAAAAGAGGCCCGCCGTGCACGGCGGGCCTCTTTTTTTGTCTATTTCATATTCCGTTCAGGAGATGGTGTCAGTATAACATCATGAAGAGAGATATTCTGATTGTTACACCCTTGCTTTTTTTTCTGTTGGGCGTTGGGGGCGCCTCATTGACGGTTTTTTTTACCCTAATGCCCCTGCTGGTTTTTCTGGCGGCGCTATTTTGGATGATCAGCCTTTGGCGGGATTTAATCCAGGCCGATGCGAAAAAAATCATTTTGCTGCTGATTTTGTCGGTGCTGGCAATCTATCTGGGGTGGGGACGATTTGCGCTGGAGGAAATGTTTTTTCCGCTCCGGGTTGACAATCTTACTTCGGGGCAGAACGTGACGGTATTGGGGCGGGTTGATTCATTGCCAGAACGGAACGGACAGAAAGTGGATTTTTTATTGCGGCTACTGGCGCTGGAGTCGGCCCAGTTTTCAGAGAGCGAAGGGAGAGTGCTGCTGGTGCGTCTGCCCTATGCGGAAAAAGTAGTGTATGGCGAGCGTTTGTTGCTGAGGGGGCGTCTGGTTTCGACTGCTGATTCCACTTTGATGGAATTTCTTCGACAGAAGCTATATCGTTTGAAAGCTGTGGGTTTTTTGGACGGAGCGGTGTTGCTACAACGTCTGGACAAGGAGAATAGAGAGCCCTGGTCGAGTATTTTTGTTTGGCGTGCACAATTGCTGTCATATTTTTCCGCAGTGCTGGGGGAACCGGCGGCTTCCCTGGTCAATGGAGTGCTGATTGGTGAGCGCAGTTCCATCCCCGCGGCTTTGGCCAAGTCCTTTCAGGTGACCGGTCTCACACACATACTGGCCATTTCCGGTTTTAACATTACCATTATTATCAATCTGCTGATTGTCTGTACCGTCTGGTTGCCCCGCCGTTGGCGGCTGCTTCCAACCGTGGTTGTGATCGCCATATTTGTCATATTGACCGGAGCCAGTGCCAGTGTGGTCAGGGCGGCCGTGATGGGCATGCTGGTTTTTGCCGTCAAAAATCTGGGGCGGCGTGTTTCTCCGTTCAAGGCCATCGTGTTGAGCGTTTTTTTGATTGTGTTGGTGGAACCGCGGCTGTTGGGGCTGGATATTTCTTTTCAATTGTCGGTATTGGCCACTCTCAGTCTGGTCTTTTTTGCCAATATGCTGCAATGGGAGGCAGGCACTTCCTGGGGAAGGCTGCTTTGGGACGGACTTGCCACCACGCTGGCCGCCCAGGTGATCAGTCTGCCCTATATTTTTTATCATTTTGGAACCATCTCGCTGATTTCCCCTGTGGCCAATCTGCTGATCGGACCACTGATTCCGCTGTTGATGCTGGCCGGGGTGCTGGTCTGGGTGGCCGCGGCTTTGCCCGGTCCTCTGGTCTGGTTAATGGCGGGGTTGACTCAAATGCTGGTGCTGGGGATGACAATGATTATTGAAGCGTTGGCCGGTCTGCCACTGGCCCAGATTGAATTTGGCCAGGGGATGCTCTGGCTGGTACTTTGTTATTATCTCTTGCTGTTCAGGGTTTTTCGTAAATATAGACCGGGGCCAGGTTTTCCTTGACGTTGCGATCTTCCCGTCCGATCAGTTTCCACTGGGGGATGGTAAAGGCGTAGGAAAAAACTTTGGTACCAGCTTTGATTTTTTTATCCAGGTCCGGCTGGATTTTGGCCAGCGTTTCAGGGAGCAGATAACAAAAAATAACTTCGGCGTCACTGAGGTCGTGAAATTTGAAGTTGCCGAAACGGATTTCGGCTTTTGATTTCCAGAGCCACTGGCGGACTTTGGCCAGCAGCCAGACCAAGGGGGACAGTTCGATTCCGGTTGCTTTGGCGCCGTAACGATTGGCGGCCAGATAGACGAAGCGGCCGTCGCCGCAGCCGAGGTCATAGACGCGCTGATTTTTCTTCAGTTTGGCCAGGGCGACCATTTTTTCCACGCGGGCCATCGGAGTGGGGACATAGGGGGCGCCGTTGATCATGGCCATTACGGTGGGGATGCTGATCACAATCAGAATGACCAGGGCCAATGATTCACTGAAACTGGCACTGAAAAAGTAGAGCAGGGGAATCAGAACAAAGAAGACCAGCAGAACGCTGAGCAGATCAAACATTAGATTTGGTAGATAAAGAGTTTTGGTTTTTGGCGGTGGTCATGGTAGACGTGCAGGGGTTGTACTGATTTCAGACTGAAGGTGTCGCAAATGAACCAGCTGCCGGATTGACATTCCCGTTTGGCTTTTTGGAAGGCTTTTTCTGTCAGTTCGGGGAAAAGATAGCAGTAAATATAGTTGGCGGGGGAGAGGTCGCAATTGAGGAAATTGCGGAAGCGCACGGACATTTTTGAACGGAAGAGCAGGCGTTTCAAGTGAGCTAAAAGCCATGGCAGGGGTGCAATTTCGAAACCGGTGGCCTGCAGTCCATGTCGCTCGGCCAATAGCAAAACACGGCCGTCTCCGCAGCCCAGATCATAGAAATTGGCTGTTCGGGCTGGTTTGTGTTCACGAAAATATTGTTCCAGTTCGCCGGTGCGGGAGGGGACGTAGGGGATGCGCGTCACGAAGAGGAAAACAATCACTGTAAGTACCAGTACCAGCGTAAAGGCAGCCAGCAGAATGGTGATCAGATTGAGTAGCAGTTCTGTCATGTGCTGATGGGGGGTGGAAGAATTTCTTCGGTTTTTTTAATTTGGAACAGTGGCGGCTGAATCTCGCGGTGGCGGTGTTTGCGCTGTCTGTTGATGGTCCCCAGAAAATTGCGACCGGGGGAGGTGGTCTTTTCCTCCTCATTCTGAATCTGGCTGCCGAACTGGAAAAAACCGAGACAGCTCTGGCTGCCGATCAAATGTTTGAGTAGTGCGTTTTTAATTTTTTCCTGGTCCAGCGGATTGCCAAAATAGATTTTCTTTTCGATATTTGAGCCAGTTGTCTGTTCGATTTTTCGCTGGAATTCGAGGTGGAACTGGTGGTCGATTTCCGGGCCGGTGCGGAAAAGAGCTTTGAGGGAAGGTGGGATTTGGTAGATGTCCTGGAGAGAATTATTTTCAAAAATATTTTTGGTTAAATTGGCCGTGACCAGGCCGTGCTGCTGGAGTTGGGCGTTTAGTTGTGGATGCAGCTTTAAAACTTCCTGCCCCTCAAGGTTAGTGCGGGCACTGGCTAATTGTTCCAGGGCTTCCAATCCGCGGCTGCCGGAGAATATTCCGAGCAGGGGCGAGCGCAAATCGGTGCCGGTCAGGGTGGTGCTGGCCAGTGATTTTCTGGCCAGCAGAAAGATTTTTTCGGCCAAATCGATTGCCGTCAAGGAATCGTAGCTGATTCCGGTGGCAATCAACAATTCCGCCCAGCCGGTGAAATTGATTTTGGCGACGAGTGGAGATGTTTGTTGTTTGCGGCTTTCCTGCTGTACCTGAAATTGCAGGTATTGTTCAATCAGTTGCAGATCTGTGGGCAAACGCTGTTCCAATTCCTCGTGCCGGTAGGCGGCCAGGTTGACCATCGCGGAAATTTCCAGTCGGTTGTTGGGGCTGTTTCCGCTACGGGTCAGTTCCAGTCGCGGATTCTCCATGATAGTCGAGACAATCAGGTCAAAAGTATTTTTGGCACTGAGCAGATTGACTGTTTGACCGTCGGTAGGATTGAGCAGTTCGAAGTCCCCATCCCGTTCCAATGCTTCCAGAAAAGCCGGGGTTATGCCGATCAGAAAACGCAGATTGCGGTTGAGGGTGTTTTTTTGAAAATTTTTAATAAATATCAAATATTCGAGAATGTCCGGATGGTGGATGTCCAGCTGAAAATTTTGTTCGGGGATCTGGTCGGCCGCCTGGTTCTGGCGCAGGGCTTCCAGAGTGGAAGCATAGACCCTGACAAATGAAACCGGTCCCGCCGAGAAGCCCTGCGTGGATTTGATCAGCGACATTTTGGGGCGGATTTTTGAGAAGTCGAGTGTGGAACTGAGATTGTTCTGAAAATTCACCGCCAGCTCTTTCAGCCGGTCAAAAATGCTGTCCAGATTGTCCTCAATGGAGCCGAAAACATGGGAAAAGGGCTTTTGTCCCTTGAGGATGTTGTGATGTGGCAGAAATCGTCCTGAAACAATTAATTGGCTTATTTTGTCCGCCCGGGAGAAGCCCCTCTGGCCGGTAATTTTCTTGATCAGCGCCGGAAAAGTTGTTTGATAGTGGTGTGGAGGCAGGTATAGTCTTTTTAGTTTTTCCTGCTGGGTTGAAGAATAAAATGTACCTGAATCGTCGTCACTTGTTTTTTGGGGTGAAATCGATGGCGTCTCGCCTTCGTTGGAGATAACGGAAAAACTTTCGCCGCGGTTGAGCATCGCCGTCAGTTCACTGAAGGTGATTTTTTTGCTCTGTCCGGATTGGTCAACAATCAAGATTTGTTCCATTGTCATTTGATTATACTCCAGACGGTTTCTTTTTCCAGCCGTGCGGCGAAGCCAAAGCCCGAGGCCTTGCGGTGTCCTCCTCCGCCCAGTTGCGCCGCCATTTTCGCAACGTCGATTTGATCGTAGCGGGTGCGGAGTGAGCCGTGGATTTGACAGTTTTCATCCTGGTTGATCAGTAGGGCCATTTTGCTTTCGCGAAGCATGGAGACATAGTCAATCAGGCCGTTTTGGGCTTCGTGTTTGGTTCCCGGGTCGGCCAGGCCGGGTGTAATTACCGCCACTGCCGTGCCTTTTTCGTTCAGTCGCAGATTCTCCAGGGTTTTTCCCCAGAGATGGTATTTGTTTTCGTCAAAATTGCGGAAAAGGTGTTGGCTAATTTTTTCCCTGTTTGCACCAAGCTCGGTTAACAGACTGGCGATCTCGAGGAGTTCGGGTGTGACGTTTGAATGCATGAAACTGCCGGAGTCGAAATAAATTCCGGCCAGTAGAGCAGTTGCCATTTGTCGATTGGGACGTTGCTGCCAAATTTCCAGCAGCCTGAATACTATTTCAGCTGTTGAGGAAGCAAATGGATCGACAATGGCCAGGTCGCCGAAGCTGTTATTGGAAGCATGGTGATCCAGATTGATTAGAGGTGGGAGTTTTTCTCCGGTAAAGATTTCCGAGAAGCCGCATTGTTGTATGCTGCCACAGTCGACCGTGACCAGAAGGTCGTATCGCTGCAGGTTGAGTTGATCGAGGAAGGAAGTGTTGTCGAGAAATTGACAATATTTGGGCAAAGGATCGCAACATATGGATTCAACGGTGCGGCCGGGTTTTTCCAGCAGCAGTCTGAGACAGATGTTGCTGCCGACGGTGTCGGCGTCGGGATGACGGTGGGAAATGATGCCGATGTGCTCTGCTCCCATCAGTATGTCCCAGATTTGTCGGGCCTGGTCCCGATCTATCGGTTGCCGCGCTGAGGTATCGTTTTCCGGCATGGATGGTTTGTTAGGCGGCTAGAGGCAAATCGGTTTTTTTGTCTGTCTCCTCATAGGGGCGTTCTTGACCGTTTTTGATCTCGGGAAAGATCTGTTTTTTGTTTTCGTCGTAGAGAAAAATGGCCTGTACCGGGCAGGCGGCGGCGGCCAGACGGACATTGGCCTCGTCGGTAACCGGTCCGACCACAACGGCTTTTCCTTCTTCGTCCAGTTGGAAGACGTCACCGGCGATGGCCACGCAGGGGGCGGCTCCGATGCAGGTTTTGCGGTCGACATTGATGTACATTGGTTTGGGGGTTAGTTTTGGCAAATAAAAGATAGGCAATTTTGTCAAATTAGTAAATTGATGTCCCATTTTCTGGCACCATAAAGGGTGGTCTGTAATCACAAATTGTTATGAAAAGTATTTCCCGACTTTCAGGACATCTCGGCAGGGAGTTGCGAGATAATTCCGCGTCTGTGCAGATCACGCATCATCTCCAGCGGTGAGTCGGCTTCGACCAGCTCGAAGTCGGGGTGTGTTTCGAAATCCTGTTGGTCCGGGGCGATCTCTGTTCCTACATTGGCTGCCAGAACCGGTTCGGGGGCGTAACGCAAAAGTGTGTCGCGCATGGCGGGCGTGCCGTTGTCCCAGCCGGTCTGATAGAAAAGCATGCCGTAACGTCTGGCCAGTCCGCGGTCACTGTGTCCGCTGTTGCCAAATAAAAAATATTTATTTCTGATCTGTTCGTCGGACTGATTGAGCAGTCTTTTCAGGTCGGTTTGAGGTTTTTGTTGCTCGACCGTGGTCACCGGGACCAGATAGGGTTTGTTGCCCATGCGGTGTTCAGGTGAGAAAAGTTCATCACTTGGCGAGGGGCGGCCGGCAACCAGATCGAAATATTGGAGTAATTTGGCTTTTTTCAGGCGGAGATAGGCCAGGTTGACCGGCGCGTCGCTGAGGGCTACCCGGATCAGTCTGTTGGTTCTGAGCGTTTCCAGCAGTATTGGTACCCCGGGGAATGGCTCGGTAAGGCCGTTGACCGCTTCGCGTCTGCTTTTTACGGCCAGGTTAATCAGCTCTTTCTGTTTTGAGGCCGATAAATGCTGAAAGGAGGGCATTTCCTGAATCAGGGCGCTGTATTCAATAGTGCCGTATTTACTGTTGATGGCCTTGATTTCTGCGATGATCTTTTCTTCGGGAAGGCCGCTTTTTTCACTGAGGGCAAGGCTCATGGCCGGATAGGCCAGTGAATGTGGCACTTCCCAGGGAATCAGCGTATCGTCGATATCAGCGATGGTACCAATAATGTTGCGTTTCGTCATAAATATGTTTAAACTACCGACCTTAATTATATTTTAATTATATAATATGTCAAAAGAGCGATTTAGAGGAAGTGAATCTTCCGAACAGGAGGTTGCCAATTCATTTCTGACGCTGGAGGAGGTGCTAAGCCTTACCCGCGATCAAGGTGTCAGTGATAATATGGCTTATGTTCAGGAAAAACTGGCATTGGCTTTGGTGGGACAAGCGGAAAAAATTAGTGAAGTCAAACAGGTTGTGACGCGTATTATTTCCAATCTGAGCATAATGGTAGACGCTCTGGGCCGCGATGAACTGACTGATCGTCAGGTTATGACCAGGCTGTCTAATCTTGCCGATCTGGCCGCCAATTCAACGCTTGGTCTACACGAGAACAGCGGAAATCGTCCGGTGAGACAGGTCTTTGAGGACGATCCAGGACTGGATTTCCGTCATTATCCGGAGTCCGATGACGAAGAAGGCCGGCAGGATGGTTAGAACAATGACGGGACTGGGAAATAAAATTGGTAGCGATACGGGGAATCGAACCCCGGTTTAAAGGTTGAAAACCTTCCGTCCTAACCACTAGACGATATCGCCATCTCGATTTGTCAGCTTGCCTGCCCGAGGGGTTTCCCGAGGGCAGGCTTTATTATATTGAGATATTCTTTCAAGTCAAACTATTCCTGCAGGTAAATGGGCTGTTCAATTTGAACCATCTTTTTGACCATTTCGTTGTCACTGATGCCCTGGAAGGACTGGGCCTGGATGATTTTGTGGATCCATTGGTTGCTTTCTTCGATCAGCAAATCTTTTTCCAGCTGCTGCTGTCTCAGGGAATAGCCTTTTTGCGTGGTCTGGCTGGAATTGAGCATATAGACGATGCCGACCAGGACAATGATGGCCAGCAACGTAAAAATCAGCATAAAAATACTCTTTTTTACTTCCTGGGAGAGCGGGGTGCGCAGAGGGATGGAGCGGCCGCGTCTTTTGACGATGATGGTTTCATCATTGTTCATTGGCAGGTTGACTGATGATTTC
>DBRL01000013.1:0-12407 GCA_002305925.1 Candidatus Peregrinibacteria bacterium UBA1369 | reverse complement strand
TCATTGATGCGCACGTCGATCTGTTTGCCGTTGTGCATATTGGTGACGCGTACGACCGTGTCGAAAGGCAGTGTTTTATGCGCAGCTGTTGGCAGATTGGCGGAATAGGTTTCTCCGGAGGCGGTGCTGCGCCCGTCGAAGCGTCCGGCGTAGTAGGTGGCGCGGCCGAATTCGGAATGGCTGGTCTGGCTGCGGATCAAACGATAGACCAGCAGAGAAAAATCGCCGCGGTTGAGCATTTCGTCCGGGTGCAGATCTCCCTGGCGGTCGGAGACGATAATGGTGTACTGGTCGGCGATGCGGGCGTATTCCCAGAACCAGTCGTTGGGCGAAATGTCATTAAAATTGTCGTTGTAGTCGGTTTGTAGGGGAAGGCCGGATTGCAACAGGGCTATTTTGAGGGCTTCAACTTTATTGATGGTCTGTTCGGGGCGAAAGAAACCGTCAGGGTAGCCGCTGATGATGCTGTTTTTGTAGGCTGAACAGACATAGGGGAAATACCAGGCCTGTGGTTCGAGGTCGGGGAAAGGACATTCACCGGTGGGAAGCGTAGTCGGCAGTTGGTCGGGGCTGGCTTCCAGGTTGGCCAGGGGTTTTTCCACCGGGCTGAATTGGCCGTAATTTATGGCTCCCACCAATATCTTTAGCGCTTCGGCGCGGTTGATCTGCTGTTTGGGGCGGAAAAATCCGTCCGGATAGCCCTGGATCAGACCGAGTTCCTTCAAATAGTTGACGGCGACATAATACTCGCTGCCGGCGGATAGATCCGGGAATAGCGGTTCTTCGGCGAGAGCGGCCGGTTTTGGTGACATAATGAACAGTACCAGAAAGGCCAATATGACAAGAGGCAGTCTGATGCCTGAACGGTTAATTTTGGTCGACATGATGATTAAATGATGATTTCAGGTTTAATCACAATATAGCGGTAGTCTCCGTCGCCCTGACTTTCGGTGCTGATATCCTGATATTTGTCCTGGGCCAGGTGCAGATGTACGACGCGGCGGAAATAAGGTGACATTGCCGGCAGGCTCTGTGGGCTGGCAAGTTTTCTGACCATTTCCACTTTGCGTTCGGCCAGCTGAATGATGTTTTGTTCCTGACGTTTACGGTAACTTTCTATGTCCAGGCTCAATTCCGGGCGGGAGATGTCCTGGCGGTCGGTTTCTTTCCAGAAAAGCAGTTTTACCAGGTGCTGCATGGCGCCGATGGTTTCTCCACGGTGACCGATCATCAGGTTGGGGTGGGAGGTTTCAATGTTGACGCGATAGCCGCCCTCCGGTGTTTTTTCGATACGGATTTTGTTGATTCCAACACCGATTTTGTTGAGCAGGGTCTCGATTATTTGATGAATTTGCTTTTCCATTGCTGCGCTTGGTTATGATGATAAGTGTGGTTGATATGCTCTGCTCCGGGAGGGGTGTTCGATCGTGGAAAGGGACGGAGTCAGGACTTGATTTCGGGTTTGGGGTCGGGTTGGGGGTCGATTACCTTGATTGTGGTTTCCTGGCGGTCGTGGCTACGGTTGACAACAATTTGCTGGGCAATGCCGTAAATGGTTGAAAAAGCCCAGTAGAGGCCGACGCCCGAGGGGACGGAGGCCGTGAAAAAGGCGATCATAAAGGGCATGATATAAACCATGGTGCGGCTGGCCATTTCCATTTCTGAGGGGCGTTTGTCCTTGCCGGAATCCTTTTTGGGCAGGTTTTTGGCCATGCTGATTTTCAGCTGGATGAATTGCAGTATGCCGACAATGATCGGTAGGACAAAGAAATCGATTTTGGTCAGTTCCAGAATGCCAAAGAAGTTGGTGTTGACCAGGGTCAGGTCAAAGTCGCGCAGCGGGCCATAGAGCAGATAGGTACCGCCCGGATCCATACCACTCTGAATGACATTATAGAGACCGATCAGAATCGGTAATTGAATCAGAATGGGCAGGCAGCTGCCGAAGGGATTGACCTTGTTTTCTTTGTAGAGGGCCATGGTTTCCTGGGCGATGCGCTGCTGGTCCTGGCCGAATTTGTCCTTGAGGGCGTTGATTTTTGGTTGGATGCTTTGCAGTTTTTTCTGCGATTTGAGGGCGCGCTGATTGGGCGCGAGCAGGATGGTGCGCAGGAGAATGGTCAGCAGGATGATGGCCCAGCCCAGATCGTGACCGGGCAGTATGCTGGCAAAGAAGATCAGGGCGTTGTAAATGGGCTGGTGGATCAGCGTGGTCCAGAGCCAGCTGAAAAAGGACATGTTGACCACTTCAAACTGATTGGATTCCAAAACCTGGTCTCCGAGGTTGGCCTTGAGACGGTAGAAGCCTAATTCGTGAAAGAGCTGATGGTTCCAGCTGCGAAAATCGAAGGGCAGTACTGTTCCCGGTTCCAAGACAAAGTCTTCCTGTCCCTCGCATGGCAATGCGGCCGTGGCGTTCAAGGCCACCCATTGTCCGTTTTCCAGTTTTTCCGCCTGCAGTGACGGTGCCGGGCAGAGGTTTTTTAGGGTGATCGTTTCCTGGCTGTAATTTTCCAGTCTGGCTGTGATCAGGTCGTTTTGGCCGTATTGTTTGTGGTCGACATAGAAGTGCAGTCCGGTTTTTGGCGGTTCGGCCTGGTTGAAAAAATGATTGTAGACAAAGTTGACGATCAAAAAAATTACCAGGAAGGTCAGGGCATGGTTGAGAATGTTTTTTAGTGCTTTGCTATCCATTTTGTGGGGCGGAAGTTGATGATATTTGGTTGAGTGTTGAAAGCAGCTTTTCCCGTTTGGCGGCGAAATCGAGTTTCAGTACGGCCGGCCTGACCAGGATGCTGAAGTCAAAGCTCTCCGGGGAAGCCGGTCTCTGCCGCAGTATTTCATAAAGCTGGCGGCGCAGGAGATTGCGGTCGGTGGCCAGTTTGAGCAACTTCTTGCTGACCACCACACTATAGCGGCAGAAAGGTTTTTTGTTTAGGCGAAATTTGATGGAAAAAAATTCGTTGCTGAATTTGTCGCCCTTTTTGAGCAGCCAGCCGGCCTGATTTCTGGAGAGGCGCCCGCTTTGTTTGAGCATTGGGAAATTACAACGAAAAAATGACTTTATTTGTCGCTGACAGTGAGCTGTTTGCGGCCTTTTTGTCGCCGGGCCGCCAAAACTTTCCGGCCTCCCTTGGTTTTCATGCGGGCCAGAAACCCGTGGACTTTCAGGTGTTTGCGTTTTTGAAGCTTGGCTATCGGCATGGTGTTTGGGTGTAATTTTGCCTGCTGAAGATAACTTTTAGTTTATTTTGTGTCAATTTTATTTTTATGTTAAACTTTTGGCTGTCCCAGGTTCATTGGGTGCAATAAACAATAAAGATAAAAAAAGATGTCCAATCAGCAGTTCAATACTCAGTACGACTTTTTGTTCGTAGGCAAGGACGAGGGGAGTTTTGTCGAAAATTACGCCTATGATCTGGGTGAGGGGGGGGAGCAGGGCGGCAAGGTCTTTATCTGTCTGGAAATTGCTCAAAACAATCAGGATCCGGACCGGATCGGCGAGGTGATTTTTGATTCCCTCCGCCGCGTCTTTTTTGCCGACAGCGAGGTGGATGGCTATGAGCGTTTCGAGGAGTCTCTCAAACAGGTCAATCATGCCCTCGAGGAGTATCGTCAGGAACGGGGCAGTGAATGGTTGGGCAAATTGAATGTCATTATTGCCGCTGTGGTGGGGGACCAGCTTTATCTGACCCAGAGTGGCGAGGCCGAGGCCTATCTGATCCGCAAACGCTTTGTCACCACCATCAGCGATGATCTTTCCGATCCGGAAAGCAAGGATGTTTTTACCAACATTGCTTCCGGCGATCTGGAGGCGGGGGATTTTATTCTGCTCAGTACTACGAGATTGCTGCGCTATGTTTCCAAAAACGACCTGGCCAGAAATATCGGTGGCGGTTTGCAGCACAGTGTCATGGCGGTGCGTGATTTCCTGCACGGTGAAGTAATCAGTAAAGTCGGTCTGATTGCGATTGAGGGGGGGCAGGTTGCCGCCCTGGCCAAGGATGATTTGCCGGAGACGGAACCCGTGGCGCATAGCCGTGAGGAGGGCTATCAGGAGATGAGTACGACCAAGAGTCGGGAGACGCTTGATTTACGTGCGATGAGCGACAAGCTCAATTTAAAGGGCGTGAAAAACTTTTTGGGAACTTCAGTGTCTGGAATTCGTCGAAAGATGAACGAGCTGGCCAGCGAAGATCGCGTGGAAAGGCGCGGGCGTTCGAGCAATCCCTGGTCTTTCAGCAATTGGGGCAAGGATAAAATTTTGGTGGCGATTATTGTCTTGGTGCTGATTCTGACCATGGGGGTGTGGTGGCTGCGGTCAAAGGCCGACGAGGACGCCCGCGTACAAATGCTGGCCAACGATCTGGTGCAGATTCGCGAGCAGATCAACTCGGCGGTAACCACCGGCCAGTTTGACAAGGACAGGGCCGGAGAGATGCTTAACGATGCCGAGCAGAAAGCCATAGGGGTTTTGAATAGCGGCTATCACAAGGACAAGGCCCGCGAGCTTTTGGATACGATTCTCGACACGCGCGACAAGATGGACGGGGTGATGCATCCCGAGATGCAGTTGATGGCCGATCTCTCGCAGAAGCGTTCCAATGTCAATGCGCTGGGGCTGGTCAAATTGAAGGACAAACTCTACGCCTATGAATATAACGCCCTTTATCCGGTGGCACTGGACCGTGTGGAGGATCCTCTGACCATCGATGACAATGAAACGGTTGTTTCGGCGGTTAATTATGACGACCGGGGGTCAATACTGTTCTTCACCGCCTCGGGCAAGGTAAAGGAATATCTGGATGATCGCATGTCTTTCCTGCAGACCAGTGACTCCGCTTTCAAACCAGGCAAAGTACTGCAGGCTTATAGCAACAAAATTTATGTGCTTGACTCTGAAGGTAATCAGATTTGGCGTTACACCAGGAGACGCGATCAGTTTGATGCCGCCCAACCTTATGTCAACGGCGTTGATTTGAGCAGTGCGGTGGATTTGGCTATTGACGGCAATATCTATGTACTCGGTGCCGATGGTTATATCACCAAACTGTTTCAGGGCAACAAACAGGATTTCCCGATCAAGAAGCAGCCGGTCAAAGCACTGGTCAATCCCACCAGGATTTTCACCGAGGCAGACATGAACCAGATTTTTGTCATGGAACCCTCGGAAAATCGCGTTCTCGTCTATAACAAGGACGATCGCAGCGGCGGCGCCATCTATACGGGGCAATACATCTTTGACGAGCTGGAGGACATCAAAGACTTCCATGTCGACAAAAACACCAACACCATGTATGTGCTGACGGCCACCGCGATTTATCGAACTGCACTATAAAAATCTGTTTTCTCAAAATAGCCGGTTCAGCCGATCTGCTCGTGAATGAAACGGGCGATCTCCGTGCTGGCTTCGGGCTTGCTGACGCGGGCCAGGTTGTTTAATATTCTCTGCTGGTTTTTACGGATGTAGTCGATACATTCACTGATGCTCATTTTGGCCTCTTTTTGGATAATGCCCAATTCATGCAGTTTGATCAGTACGGCGTTGCCCATTTCCTGACCGGGGATGACCTGGGTGATAATCATCGGTTTCTTGGCGGCGATGCATTCCATGACGGTGGCGCCGCCCGCCTTGGTGATAACCAGGTCGGATGCCTTGATAATTTCCGGCATTTGGTCTGTCCAGCCGATGACGCGGGTGTTGGGCAGATGGTTNNNNATGATTTTGTTGGTAGCGGTGGTTTTTTGGGCGGTGGTGAGCAGCAGAATGGTATAGCGGGAGGAATCAAGACCGAAATTTTTCAGCAGACCGTCACGGTCGCCGGGAGTATTGAAGGCTAATTTGACAGGGAAACCCAGTACCTTGATTTTGTCTTCCTTGACGCCGAGTTTTTTCATGGAGATGGCTGTCTCGACATTGGCGACCAGATGTGCGTCGGGTTTGCCGGTGACCCAGGCGTTATGGATGGAGATCGAGTCGGTGACAATACTGAACATTTTGATCGGGCCGCATTTTTTGATAATCATGGTGGCCAGCAGGTCCCAGATCGGATAGGCGGAAATGACCAGGTGGGGATTGTAGGACTTGAACATTTTTTCCAGTTTGGCGGCGTTGAGGGGGTAATTAACCAGGTTTAAAAGTTGTACTGGCCATTTGGCGTCCGTTCCCTCAAAGAAATACTTATAGGCGGCGGGCAGGTGTTTGGTGGACCCCTCATAGGCCCTAACCGTGGCTTTGTTGAAAAGTGGTCCCACCTGTTCGTAAAAATCGATGATGGAGACGTGATAATCCTTGCCGTAGAGAAACTCGAGTCCTTCTTTGATCGCTTTTGACGCGCTCATGTGTCCCTGCCCCATGATTGAGCTGAGGATGAGGATGTTTTTGCGGCGCTGTGGAAAGGTCTGAATGCGCTGCAGAAAGGAGTTGAGCAGTTTTTCCAGCTGTTCGTTTTCGTTTAAATCGATCTCATGGCGGTGATAGGCGAGGTTGGCAAGCTGAATCAGTTTGGTGATTTGGCTGTCCAGGGTGAACAGTTTGAAATCAAGCTGTTCGATTTCACGCTCTTCCAGGGCCAGGGCGAGTGAGGTGCTGAGTTTGACCAGCTCATGGTCGAATTGCCAGAGTACTGTGCTGCGCTGGTGATTTTTCAGCAGCTGGTCGATCAGGTCAATCATCTGCAGGCATTCGCGGTATAGCGAGGTATTGATATATAGTTTCATTGTTGTATGGTAAAGACTGTTTCTATGCTTTCAGTTTGTGCTTGGGAAGTGAGCGTAGCATTTTTTGCGACTGTAAAGCAATTTCCAGTTCCTCATTGGCCGGAATAATCAGCAGGGCTGCAGTGCTGGCGGGGCTGTGGAAAAAAGTCTTGTTGGCCTGGTTGAGGCGGGGGCTGATCTTGATGTTGAGATGGCGAACATAGGCGAGCACCCGTTGTCTTATGTACCAGGCGTTTTCTCCGATTCCGCCGGTAAACACAATCGCATCGACGCCGCCCAGCAGGCCGATGTAGGCGTTGAGATATTTGGCGATGCGGCGTGCGTAGATATCCATGGTCAGGAGTGCGCGCGGCTGTTTCTTGCGGGCGGCGGCCCAGATGGTGCGCATGTCGGAACTCAATCCGCTCAGTCCCAGCAAACCCGAATGGCGGTTGAGGTAATCTATGGTGTCGGCCAGCGAAAGGCTCATTTTTTGGGCGATTATTTCCACCAGCGCCGGATCAATATCGCCGCTTCTGGTGCCCATGACCAGTCCCTCCAGGGGAGTATAGCCCATGCTATTTTCCACTGAACGGCCGTTTTTGATAGCGGTCATCGAACAGCCGTTGCCCAGGTGAATGGTAATGACGCGTCCGAATTTTTTCTTTTTTGCGCGTAACATTTCGACGGCTTCTTCATAGACGTATTGGTGGTTGATCCCGTGAAAGCCGTAGCGGCGCAGGCCGTGTTCCCGGTAGGCTTCCAGGGGCAGGGCATAAAGATATGCGGTTTCGGGCATGGTCTGGTGGAAGGCCGTGTCGAAGACCGCCACTTGTGGCAACCCGGAAAATATTTTCGCTGCGGCTTCAATGCAGGTGATATTGGCTGGATTGTGCAGTGGCGCCAGGGGAACCGCCTTTTTCAGGTCACGCAGAACGGCTGGAGTTACAATAGTGGGTTGATTGTACTTTTCTCCGCCATGCACGACGCGGTGTCCGATCAGGTGTAAGTCGTTTTTTTCAGCCAGGATATGGGCTCCGCGCAGGGCCTGAAAAATGCGCTGCAAAGCAGCGGTGTGATTGGCCAGCGGTGTTTCCTGATTGACATAGATTCGCTCGTTTTCCAGGATTAGGCGGGAGTTGGACAGGCCGATGGCGTCCGCCATACCGTTGGCCAGAAGCTGCATGGTTTTGCCCTGTTGTCGAAAGAGACGAAATTTGATTGATGAGGAGCCCGAATTGATGACCAGGATTGACATGTTTACTTGGCTATGGTTTGTAAAACCGTTATAATTGTCAGGTTGACGATGTCCTCGGCGTTGCAGCCGCGGGAAAGGTCATTGACCGGTTTTTTCAGGCCCTGAATAATGGTTCCGACGGCTTTGGCTCCGGCGAGCCGCTCGACCAGTTTGTAGCCGATATTTCCAGCGTCGAGATTGGGGAAAATGAGTATGTTGGCTTGGCCGTGCAGAGGCGAGCCGGGGACTTTCAGGCGGGCGACGGTGGCGTCGAGTGCCGCGTCGGCCTGAATTTCACCGTCGCAGGTAAGTCTGGGAACTCTTTTTTTGAGCTGACGATAAGCCTGTTGTACTTTTTCAACCTGGGGGAGTTTTTCTGCTGAGCCGTGACTGGAAAATGACAAAAAGGCCAAATGGGGAGTGATGCCGAGCATCCGGGCGGTTTTTGTGGTGTCGTCGGCGATTTCAGCCAGTTGGTGGGCGTCCGGATCGGGTGTGACGGCACAGTCGGCGAAAAGCAGAGGGCCGCGCAGGCCGCCACGGTCAGGCAGCGCGTGCGGGCCGGGCCGGGTCGGGGCGCGATTGTTGGTCCGGGGAAGCAGCAAAAAGGCGCCGCTGGCACGTTTGTCGCGCGGCGTGCGGATGATTTGCAGGGCTGGACGAAGTACGTCGGCGGTGGTGGTGGCGGCGCCGCTGACCATCCCGTCGGCCAGACCGGCTGCCAGGCAGGTGGTGGCGAAATAGTTGCGTTGTTTGAGCAGCTCAAGGGCCGCGGCCTGCGTCATGCCTTTGTTTTTTCTGATCCGGCAGAGTTTTTTGACCAGATGCGCGCGCAATGGGGCATCGTTCGGTGAAATGACTGTCCATTGCGCTTTGGCATCGGTGTCGGTCGCCCGGTCCTGGTGTGCTGTTTTCAAGCCATGTGTACGCAGCCGGCGGGCAATTGTTTTTTTGTCGCCAATCAAAACCGGATGACAGAGTTTACGGTTGATAATTTCCACCAAAGCCTGAAGTACGCGCTGGTCGTCGGTCTCGGGAAAGAGAATTTTTTTTTGCCGTCGTCGGGCTTTGTTGAAAAGTGAATTGATGAGGTCAGCCATTGAACTTGGTCGGGCAAAATATTATCTGGTCAGATCCTGTATGGCCTGGTTGGCGTCTCCGATGGCCTGTTTGGCCTGGTCGATTTTTTGTCCGGCTTCGTCGAGCTGTTGCATCTTTGTGTCGACGGCGGCTTTGGTTTCGTCTACCTTCTGCTTGATTTCTTTGACGGTACCGGTGACGTTGTCAACCTGTGCGTCGATGGTCTGTTGAATTTGACCGGCTTTTTCCCTGGTGTTTTCGACGGTCTGGTCAAAGGTGGAGCGAACCTCCCGCGCGCTTTCCTGAAGCCATTGGCAGCCGGTGAGTAAGCCTGTCAGTACTATTGCCGGCAGTACCATGGCCGGGAGGCGCGTTTTTTTCATCTTTGGTTGGGTTATTTTCTGCCCGAGAAAAGTTGTTTGAAGTCTCCGTTGAATTCTCCCAGGAAACAATGCATGTCAATGACGTCGTTACTTGAGATGATCTGGCTGCTGATAGCATGATGATTGTTTTCTCCTTTGGCTTTGACGGGGCGATGTCTGCGGGTTTGAGGATTCTCCGGGCTGGCACTTTCCTGAATGGAGGTTTCGCCGTCGTTGATGGTGATATGCACCAGTAGCTGGTTTTGGCATTTGGGGCAATTGAGACTGAACAGCCCCTGTTCGTCGAAGGTTGAAAGCACTTCGATGTCCTGAGGGTCGTAACTGCTCTGGCAATGATTGCAGGGCAGGGTCTTTTTTAGGTATTTCACTATTTGTGACAATTCGCTGAAATTCATGTGTGTACTCTTTAATGCGTCTATAATTGTGCCTTGATCCGGTTGCTTCGGCAAGTCTTTTTACCTTGCCCTCTCTTTGCGTTAAGTCGGAACCGGATGGCTGACAATTGTGCTGTGCCGAATATAGCAGAATATTTGCCGTTAGACCAGAATTTGTTTATACTCTGTTCGCATGATGCAGCAAAATAAACACGTTTTTTAGTATGGCGAGAAGGAAAAGAAAGACGGCCAGGCGCACCACCCGTGCAAGACGCCGGAGCAAACCGATTACGCTCAATGTGCCGAAGTCGGTTTTACGGGAAATTTATGGGGTCTTTTATCTTGGTTTGGGAATGTTTACCATTCTCAGTCTTAACAACAGCTTTGGTATTGTCGGCCAGGCCTGGCTGGATTTTCTCAAACCGATTCTGGGTTGGGGGATTTATGGATTTCCTTTCGTGTTGATTTTGATTTCACTGATGTATTTCCTGTCCAAAAAGATCAACCTGCCGCTTTCGCGTATTCTGGGGGTGGTGGTGATGATGATTGCCGTGCTGTCGATAATTCATCTTTCCGTGCCCTTTGCCAATATTTACAGTGTGGCCCGCGCCGGAGAGTATGGCGGCTATGTCGGTTTTGTAACCAATTTCTTCTTTCTGGAAGTGCTGAAAATGGGTACGGTTGGAGCCAGCGCCGTTTTCTTTGTGGTACTGTTGACCGGCGTGTTACTGACTTTTCAGCTGTCGTTGCTGACTATCGCGAAAATGCTTAAGCCCAGTTTGCCACAAATCCATCTCAATCAGATTGATGATTTGACTGTGCGCCGGCGCGGACGGGCCGAGGAAAGTGTCGAAATTTCCGACGATGATGAAATGGACGCTGCCGAAATAATTCGCAAGATTGACCGTATGTCCGAGGAAGATTTTGTCAAACCGGCAGAGGAACCGCCGGCCCTCACCATCAAGCGGGCGGCTATTTCGCAGTCCGCCGGTGACGGGATGGCCGTCGGTGGCGGGTATGACGACGGGGCCGGCGGTTCGGACGGAAATGAATTCAATGTTGGCTCCTTGGGCGCGGCGGCAGGCAATGTTGCAGCCGGGTCCGCCGTAACCATGAAAACCCGCAAGATTTCCATCAAAAATGAGTCCGACGAGGCCCTGACCAGCAGCAGTCTGCTGGCCGACCGTGACTGGCAGCCGCCGGCGCTGGATCTGCTCTCGCCGGCCGTGCCGGACGTGGCTCTGGACGACGATTTGTTGGCCGACAATGCCCGCAAAATCCGTGCCAAACTGGAACAGTTCGGCATCTCGGTGAGCATGCATGAGGTGCATGTTGGCCCGACAGTAATTCAATACACTTTGAAACCGGCCGAGGGGATTAAACTTTCCAAAATTACTACCCTGAAAAATGACCTTGCCCTGGCCCTGGCGGCCACGGCCATCCGCATCGAGGCGCCTATTCCCGGCAAAGGCCTGGTGGGGATAGAGGTGCCCAACGAGCATCGCAGCATTGTACACCTGCGCGAGGTGCTGGAATCCAAGGAATACAATGATATCCGTTCCAATCTCCGTTTTCCGCTTGGTCGCGACGTGGCCGGCAAACCGATGGTGGCCGATCTGACCACCATGCCGCATCTGTTGATTGCCGGTGCCACCGGCTCGGGCAAGTCGGTGGGCGTGAACACCTTTTTGATTTCGCTGNNGAACTGACCGCCTACAACGGGTTGGCCCATCTGCTGACGCCGGTGATTCAGGATCCGGAGAAGGCTGCCATCGCCCTCAGGTGGTGCGTGGCCGAAATGAACCGCCGTTACAGGATGCTTTCCGACCACGGCGTTAAGAATATCGGCGAATACAATGAGATGGTGCGCGAGAAAATGCAGCAGCGCGCCGAGCAAACCGAGGAAAAAGGCGGAATTTTCCAGGAGGCCGTGGAAAAAGCCCATCAGGAGGTGGCTGTTGATGAGGGCGGTACTTTTCTGCAGATGCCGCCGGAACGGGAGGAAGCGGAAGAACTTTTACAAAAAATGCCCAATATTGTGGTGATTGTTGATGAGCTGGCCGATCTGATGATGTCTACTGGCAAGGAAGTGGAGGCTTCGGTTTGCCGCATTGCCCAGATGGCCCGTGCCGTAGGCATGCATCTGGTGGTGGCCACGCAGCGTCCTTCGGTGGATGTGATTACGGGGCTGATCAAGGCCAATATTCCTTCCAGAATTGCCTTTGCTGTTTCCAGTCAGATTGATTCGCGGACGATTATCGATACCATTGGGGCGGAAGATTTGCTGGGCAAGGGAGACATGCTTTATCTGGGCGGTGGTACCAGTAAACTGGTGCGCATTCAGGGAATCTATGTTTCCACCAAGGAAATTGAGCGTGTGGTCAACAATGTCAAACTGCATGGCGAGCCGATGTATGAGGACATTATTTCACCCAAAATTGCTGCCGATTCGGTGCACGGTCTGCCCAAATCCCATTTGGCTGAGGACGAGGTGGGGGACGGACTGTATGAGGAAGCCCTCAATGTGGTGATGGAGTCGCGCAAAGCTTCGGCCTCACTGCTGCAGCGCCGCCTGAAAATCGGTTATGCCCGCGCCGCCCGCCTGCTGGACATGATGGAGGAAAAGGGCGCCAT
>DBRL01000010.1:278464-302510 GCA_002305925.1 Candidatus Peregrinibacteria bacterium UBA1369 | reverse complement strand
ATGGTGGGCCTGGCAGGGTTCGAACCTGCGACCAATCGGTTATGCTTCTCACTGCCATTTTCATGGCCCCTTGCGGGTTTGTAAGCTGGACTATCCCTTGATCCTTTTTGAAAACTATTGTTAAACGAGTTGCACGTGCAATCGAAAACACAATAAAGGATCTCTGCCGTCTAGTCTCTACACCTTCCCGCTACGGCGTTTGCCGCACGGGCTTGGCTCGGGATTACCATAGTGTTGCCACCTCAGGCTTCCCCGAATTTGACAGATTATCATCAGAAAATTACTTCTCTGACAGCCCTGTTACTTCATAAAAAATAATGCTAGGATGTGGTTATGAAAAAAGTAACATACTGCAGAATTTGCTCTCAACCTCTCTGTGGCCGACAAACCGTGTTTTGTTCGAACAGATGTAAAAACATATTTCATCAGAGCTATGATTCACAAAAAACCAGAGCTATAAAAAGAAAATATGAATTAATAGAGGAAGGAGGAAGCAAATGTACAAAATGTGGCTACAATAAGAATTTAGCTGCTTTAGCCTTTCATCATTTGGTTCCAGAAGAAAAAAAATTCAAACTGGACGCAAGAACATTATCTAACAGAGCTTTAATAAAAGTCCGAAGCGAACTGAAAAAATGCGTATTGCTTTGCCACAATTGTCACTCAGAAATTCACAACCCAGAATTAAGCATTCATATGAAGTAGTTAAGCCGACTGCTCTAACCACTGAGCTACAGGCCCAATTTTCAANNCGCTAATCTTAATTTAGCGTGCCCCGGGTGTAAATAGAAAAAAGGGGCGCCGCGTCCGCGGCGCCCCCCTCTTACGACGTAGCGGGCTTCACAAAGCCCGTCTGGCTATTTCGTTTTAGCTTCCTTCTGCAGGCCGATATGTACCCCGTCTTCCTGCAGACCGCACATTACCACCAGATTGTAGTCGGCGTTCTCATAATTTTTGGCGATGCTGTCCTCGGTCTGGAAATTGAATCCGCTTTCGGAAACCTGCCAGCCTGCCCCCTCGACCATCTGTTGAATTTCGCTGCAATTGGTCTCCAGATCTCGTCCCCCCAATTGATAATTGAGCGAGGCCATCTGGTTGTAGGTGAAATAATTGAAATCGGTGGCACCGGGGGGACTGGGCATGTCAGCCGGTACATCGGACGGGCGCCCAGCGCCTTCGCCTCCCTGGAAGGTGCTGCTGTTTCCATCTTCGTCGGTCAGCACCATTGAATTTTCGTCTGCTTTCAGCACCTCATTGCCGCTCTCATCGCGGATCACCACACCGCTCCCGTCACCGCTGCCCTCAACCAGCGTCTTGCCTGTCTCGTCAGTCATTTTGAAAGTACCGCCGCTCTCATTGCCGTCCAGTGAAATGGTGCCCTCCTTGGTAGTGATGTTCATTTTGCCCTGTTCCAGGTCTTCAATCGTCACCTTTACCTCGCCGTTGGTGGCGGTGTTGATCAGGCTTTCCGCCAGTTTTGCCCCCATCTGGTCTTCCAGGTTCTGGCAGCCGGCCAGGATCACCATGGTCGCCGCTCCGGCCAGTATCATTTTTTTATTCATTGTTTTTAAATGTTAATGAATTATTTGTTTAAAATTTTTGTACATTACTATTCCGCTTTCAGCCAGTCCTCGCTGTAAACATTGGGGAAAGTATCGCGCATCAGTTGCTGCAGAGCGGCAATTTCCGGAACCCCCGAGGCGTTGAAGTGGTCGATTACCTTGTCTTTCAAAAATGCTCGCAGGTCGTTTCTGGCCTCCGGCGAAGGCAGTCTGCCGATCAACCTTTCGGCATATCTCAATGTATTGGTCTGATCATCGATAAAAGCCTTCCTCATGTAGCTGGGATTGTCCTGGTTGAAGGGAATCAAATGGAGGGCTACATTGACCGAGCCCTGTCCGCGGTCCAGTACTTTGGCCGCCAGGGCCATGGTGTCGTCATCGGCCGGTTCCTCGAAGCGGTCATAGATGGAGGACAGTCTCTTGGCTTCCTGAGCTTCCAGGGACTGCCTAAGGGCGTATTTGGCCCAGCGTGGCTCCAGCTTTTTGTGACGCAGACCCTGTTTGGTGTTCAGCAGAGGCAATACCATGTCACCGACACCGATTTCACCGATATCGTGCAGAGTCAGCATGGTCAGAAAATCATGCCAGTTCTCGCGGTCGCCACCGCAAATGGCCTGATAAAGAGCGGGATAATCCTTTTCGATGTCATTGCACCAGCCCAGCAGGGCGACCACATGTTCCAGGTCGTTTTCCCGGAAATCCGGATCGATTTGATAGGGCGAATTCTGCCAGCGCAATGTTTTTGCCAGACCATTGACCAACCCTTGTCTCACCTCGCCCCTCACCCGCAGATACAAAGGCTTCGCGCTTCCAGGCAAGGCTTCCAGTATCGGGTCATGTTCCCGCCGCAACTGCAGGTCGAGAGGGGAGAGATATTTCGCGCGGAGATCGGTACTTTTTTCCTGGTTTGTTTCTGTGCGGGGCAATCTCTGTGAGTCGGCAGAAACCTCGTCTATCTCTGGCTTTTCCGTACCCGGTAAATTGATCTGAACCATTTTTTGTCTTGGCGTTAATTGATTTTCAGCCAACAAATTATACTTTCCGCCGCCAGCATACAAGCAGGCCGCATTTCCGCGTAGGCAAAATTGTGTTCTTGAAAAACTGGCGCGGTCAGTGATTGCAGCAGTTGTTGACTAGCCATCTCGCCGTTGCTATAAATAATATCGCTTTTTCAAATATTTATAATCTAACAAAAAACATGGAACTCTTTACGAATCCCATCGCCTACGCGATCTTTATATCGCTTTTGGCGCTTTTGTATGCCGTGTACCTGACATGGCAGATCCTGCGTGCCGACACCGGCACGGAAAAAATGGTCGATATTTCCAGCCACATCCGCGAAGGGGCTACCGCTTATCTCAACAAGCAGGCCACCTATGTTGGCATCTTTGCCATTGTCATCTTCTTTTTGCTCTGGTTTCTGCTTCCCGACGGCGCCAAGATTGCCTGGGGTTTTCTGGCCGGCGCCATCCTCTCCGGCTTTGCCGGCTATGTCGGTATGGTCGTCGCTACCCGCGCCAACGTGCGCACCGCCGCCATGGCCAAGCACGGCATGAAGGAGGCATTCGCGCTCGCCTACAAGGGCGGCAATGTTGTGGGACTCTTTGTGGTTGCCACCAGTCTGCTCGGAGTCAGTCTGCTTTACTATATCTACAATGAACCGACCCTGATGATCGGTTTTGGCTTCGGAGCCTCACTGATTTCTCTCTTTGCCCGTGTCGGCGGAGGCATCTATACCAAGGCCGCCGATGTCGGAGCCGACCTGGTCGGCAAGGTGGAGGCCGGCATTCCCGAGGATGATCCGCGCAACCCCGCCGTCATCGCCGACAATGTCGGTGACAATGTCGGTGACTGTGCCGGTATGGGAGCGGATTTGTTTGAAAGTTATGCCGTAACCCTGATCGCCGCCATGATTTTGGCTGCCACTCCTTCCATCATGGCCGTCTATGGACACAACGGTGTCATCCTGCCGATTTTCCTCGGCGCCGTGGCCATTGTCGCCGGAATTATCGGTTCCTTCTTTGTCACCCTCGGCCGCAAAAAAGACATTATGGGAGCTTTCTACAAGGGGATTTACATGACTGCTCTGCTGGGTGCCGTCGGCTTTGCGCTGGTGATGTATTTCTTCTTCCCGGCCAACTGGCTGGCCCTGACCGGCTGCGGCGTCATTGGCCTGGCCATCATGGTTTTGATCAATAAAATCGCCGAATACTACACCGCCACCCACTACAAGCCCGTTCGCGCCATCGCCAAGGCCTCCGAGACCGGGGCCGGTACCAACCTGATCGCCGGTTTGGCCATCGGTAAGGAAAGCACCTTTCTGCCCGTTCTGCTGATTCTGGCCGGTATGCTAGGCGCCTACTGGCTGGCCGGCATCTTTGGCATCGCCATCGCCGCCGTCGGCATGCTCTCCACCACCGGCCTGGTTATTTCCATGGATTCCTATGGCCCCATCACCGACAATGCCGGGGGCATCGCCGAGATGAGCGGCCTCCCCGAAAAGACCCGCGAGGTCACCGACGAACTGGATGCCGTTGGCAACACCACCAAGGCCGTTACCAAGGCCTTTGCCATCGGGTCGGCCGCGCTGGCCGCCCTGGTCATGTTTGCCGCTTTCACCGACTATTTCCCCGGACAGGTCTTTGATTTGTCCAATATTTACGTGCTGATCGGCCTCTTCCTAGGGGCCGTGATTCCATTCCTCTTCTCCTCGATGACCATGAAATCGGTCGGCAAGGCCGCTTTTGCCATCGTCACCGAAGTCCGCCGTCAGTTCAAGGAAATCAAGGGCATCATGACCGGCGAGGGCAAACCCGAATACGGCACCTGCGTGGCCATCGTCACCCAGGCCGCCCTCAAGGAAATGATTTTGCCCGGCATCCTGGCCGTTGTCTCTCCACTGCTGATCGGCTGGGTATTTGGTCCCAAAGGTCTGGCCGGTATGCTCACCGGCGTGATCATTGCCGGTTTTCTGCTGGCAATTCAGATGACCACCGGTGGCGCCGCCTGGGACAATGCCAAAAAACACATTGAAAAAGGACATCATGGTGGCAAGGGCTCCGACGCCCACAAGGCCGCCGTGGTTGGCGACACCGTCGGCGACCCCTACAAAGACACCGCCGGCCCCGCTCTCAACTCTCTAATCAAGGTGATCAACACCATCGCCCTGATTATCGCCCCCCTGCTGACTTCCATCGCTCTGATCAAATAGCGAAAATCTCGATTGCAGGGATACCATGCGCTTTAAAAGGCGCGGGCCATGCGGCCCGCGCCTTTTAAAAAACCCCATTACTGGCTTTGCGAGCAGCAGGGTTTTATTGATGACAAAAGAAGCGGAAAATGATATAATTTAAAGATTTAATTATGCCAGTCAGCAGCCATGACCCAGCACTCCCCAGACAGCGAAATAACCAGACCGGACGATTTGGCCCGCCAGCGTCTGCTTTACGAGAAGCAAATCAGGCTGGAAAAGGAGCGACTCAACCGCGAAAACCCCGGTTTCTTTGAGGAAAGCACCATCCCGGTACTGGGCGCGGGAGACATCAAAGAGCCAACGACCGTCATTCGCTCAATCGACCCGGCCCTTTTGCAGGGGCGTACTCTTGTTTCTGCCACAGGGGAAACGAAGCTTGACCAGGACGAGATCACTTTCCTGCATCCCCGTGACGTTATCAGCGATGAAGAAGAGGAAACCTTGTCCGCAGAACCGGTGGACGCCCTGGGGCGCACGGAACTGAGTCCGGAAAGAATCATCGCGGAAATCGAAGCCCAGGCCAGGGCGGTGTCCCTGGCAGCGTCGGCCGGTTTAGCCCAGGAAGAATCTATGGTTCCGACCGTCAGCCCCGAGGAAATGACCGTTTTGGACAACATCCCCGTCGTGACAGTCACTTCTTTGCCCCAGGCCACCATGGCTGCAGAGGAAATGATGCGCGCGCTTGGGCAAAGTATGGAAGAACTGATCGGCAAGGACTCGCTGGAAGGTGCCGACGCCTACCGTCTCTATGAATTGATCAAGCGCGATCCTGAAAATTCGGATTTGAAGGCTTTTACCCTCAGGCTTGCCCCCACCCGTCTCGACTACGATGTGTTTTGGGCCAATCTCAATTTGCTCAGCCCGCAATTGATCCAAACCGTTCTGCAGGTCGGGGGACATCAGGAAATCAATCTGGATGTGGAAACCGGACAGCAGAAAATAATTATCGTTTACAGCGGTAAAACATTACAAAAAAGTCTCGGCCATGTCTTTTATGCCTGGAGAGCGGACAGCGACAATCTAACTATGCGCAGCGTCTTGATCAAGGTGCCCCTGGAGCGGGCACTGGAAATGGATAGTTTGCAGAGCCGTATGGCCTTCGAGGATGAAATGGAGATATCCCGACTATTTGTCCGTCTGGGCAGGGAACGCGCCGATGATCCCAGACTGCGGCATCTGCTGATGCCTCAATATCGGGGCATAGATTTTCTGGCCATGCCATTGATCATCAACAAGGACGGCGAATCCAGGGATCTCAACAAAATGGTCAATGACAATACGGTTTCCACCCAGCAATGGGCGGCCTGTCTGGCCGGCGGGGCCCGCGGTGTTGGCCTGGCCGAGGAAAACGGCTTTATCAATACAGATTTCAAGCCTTACAATATTATCGAAGGTCCGCATGGGGGGGTGGTTGTGGATCTGGGCGGTTTTGTGGACACCAAGGCCTATGAGAGGGGAGAAGTTGAAATCCGCACCAATCCGCTCTCGGGCAATTTGTACCCTCTGATCAAAAATGGACTTCGAGAAAGCCAGAGCAATGATTTTTGGGACATCAACAATGGCAATGTCCAGAGAACGCCTGCCTACTTCAGCATTCACCTGCTGGCCCAGGAATTGAACGGACAGATGCCACGCGGATCAGTTCATAAATTCAGTCTCTATCGAATGATCGAGGGATATTTTATCCATCGGGGACATATTGCCAGGGACGTCATGGATTTCATCATGACTGGCGAATTGGAAAAGTTGAACTACCCGCCAATCGAACTCAAAGCATCGCAACTTAG
The DNA here is from genome assembly GCA_002305925.1 of Candidatus Peregrinibacteria bacterium UBA1369. Taxonomy (GTDB): domain Bacteria; phylum Patescibacteriota; class Gracilibacteria; order UBA1369; family UBA1369; genus UBA1369. The sequence continues at coordinate 295,908 of DBRL01000010.1, read as the reverse complement.
CCCTGCCGAGCAGCTGCTCTACGACCTCTATCTCAAGCTTCATCAGTCACACCGCCACCCCTGGCGGTTTCGGGACAATAATCCGGCTCACGGTATCGACCCTGAGCATATCTCCCTGGGCGAGGTGATCGCCCGACTGGACGAAATAGCCTCTTATCCACAGGAATAATATGGAAAAAACACCGGAAAACCCGTTAAACATCTTCTCCCGAGCCATTGGAGCCATGACTGCTTGGGCGGTTCGGGACAGGGATCCTGAACATAAACCAAATTTTGACTGGAATTTCTTCAATTTGGACAATTTGGCCGCCTGCTTCAACGGAGTTGATCAGAAAAATTTCCTTACCGACGCGCCTCTGGAGTCATTTCTGGCCGAATTGGACCCTGTGGATTTCGCGTTGCACAGATGGATTCCGGAAGGTGTGCGGGTAACGCTTTGTGCTTTTCCATGCGATCCAAACGGTCTGACCCTGCCGCCCCAGTATCTGAACGACAGCAGCAACGATATCCATCCATATTTTCAGCTTTTTTTCAGCAAACCTGGCGAAAACAGCGGTCTGGCGATTGGCTTCGGACAAGTCAAATCCGCGCCATATTTGCAGGTAATTCCCGAGGAAATTCGTCTGCAGTGCAGTTTTGTCGTAGAATACAGAGCCGGCGAAGATCGACAGGATGGAGAAACTGACTATCAGTATTTTTCACGTCAAATGAGGACTCGCTATGCTAGATTACAGGAGTTGATCAAAGGACGTCTCTAAAAATCAGTTTCCAAATCGTCAGAATTAGGTGAGCTTGTAGGAGGATTCAGATCGATATTCAATACTTTCCAGCCGTTATTTTCGTCGACCAGNNAATTTGTTTTCAATCTGAAAAGAATTGAATGAAGTGTCCTGGACACGAGTAAGCACCGGATAGCTTTCCAGAAACAGTTGAAAATCTTCTTCAGAAACGGATTGCTTGAACTGCAACGAAGCCGACTGATAGGCTTCGCTGGTTTTGCCGGTAGACAGTTTTTCCAGAAATTCTCCGCCGGCTTTGATCGGAGCGGAGCCCAGCTGAAAGACCATATAGATTATTCCGGCCACAGCCAAAACAAACAAACCGAGTGCAATACCGATCACTTTCAATACGTTGTTTTGTTTTGTCGGCATACCAGGGGCCGCTGTTATATTGTTCATGGATTTGTTTTTAAATTTTACCTGTCTAATCATATCACAAAACACAACTGTCCAGTGACAATTGAATCTTTTTGGCAGGGCCAGTAGGAATCGAACCCACGTCAACGGTTTTGGAGACCGCTGTACTACCACTGTACGATGGCCCTTTTTGGGCTGAAACTATTTCTTGCCTTTTTTTGACTTGGAGGCCGATTTTTTGGCTGTAGTCTTGGCTTTTGTCTTTTTGGCTGCGGCAGGTGCGGCTGCTGCTTCACGGGTCAGCAGGCTTGCCAGTCTGGCCTTCTTTCTCGCGGCATTGTTGCGATGAATAATGTTTTTCTTGCAGGCTGTATCAATGACCGAGTAGGCTGTGGGCAGAAGCTTGGCGGCCGCCTCTTTATCTGTTTTTACCGTGCTGACGAATTTTTTCATTTCCGCCTTCATTCTGGATTTGTAGGGTTTTCTCCTCTGGGTGCGGGCTTTTGCCTGTCTCATGGCCTTTTTGGCCGAAGCTGTAATGGGCATATCGTGATAAAAGAGTATAAATATAGCGCCGATATATAATCAAAATAGCGGCAAACTGTCAAATCTTCCGTGGCTTTACCGTCAGCGGTTAAAAAATCACCGCAAAACGCTTGACAGAGATAGATAATGTGATAAAATCCCTACCTTAACTGGGCGAAATAGTAGTGGTTTGCGCTAAGGAAGGCAATCCAAGTCCCCCTGGGTAAGAACTTTGACAGATCGGTAAGTTAATCCAGACAATAATTATTCATTAATTCTTGCCCCGGCCATTTTCTGTAATGGGAAATGCGCTCGCGGGTTATAATTCACGTACATTTATTACCCATCAAAAAACTATGAAAAACCTTCTTCGTAACAGCCTGGCGAAGAAAGTGATACTTTTTGCCTTTGTTATAGGACTGGTATCGCCTTCTGCCATGGCTTATCGCGATGGTGGCTATCCAATTGGAACTTCTCCGGTCAGCCCAAGCGGACCGGTAGACGAGGGCCGTCTGGTAGCCGCGGTAGCACCATCCGTTCAAAATCTGAACGTAACCACTACCACCGGCAGTGCCACGGTCTCCTTTAGTCTGAACACTAGCGCCACAACTACAGTGTGGATCAAGGACACCACCGACACTATCGTCAAGACACTTATTTTCGACAATGCCCTTACCAGCGGGCAAACCTATTCCTACAACTGGAATGGTACCGACAATTACGGAGCCAAGGTGGCCTCCGGGTCCTACAAGGCCCAGGTTGTCGCCTACAATGCCGCATCGTCCGACATCGAAAATTTCTCTTTTAACTTCAGTGCCGAGGCGGCCGCCACCGCTCCCGCGGTCAGCGTTTCCGTCAATCCCACAAGTTTCAAGCCTTCACTTGGCGAGTATACCACCGCCACTTACAGCCTGAATACCACGGCTACACTGCGGGTGCAGGTTAAACAGGGCTCGACTCTTGTCAGAACCCTGCGCGCCGAATCCGAGCAGACAGCCGGCAATTATCAGCTGATCTGGAATGGCCGCAATGCCGACAACCAGCTGGTCACGCCGGGCAGCTATGCCGTTGAGGTCTATGCCTCCAATGCCGGCGGCACGGACACCAGGAGCGCCACGGTCACCGTTGCCAGCAACGATCCCGTTGTCACCGCTCCCAATGTCAGCAACCTCTATGCTTCCCCGACACCTTTCAACCCCAACGTTGAAAATACTCGAGTTTATTTCAATCTCGACAAAACTGCAGACGTCTCTGTAACTATCCTTGATGGCTCCAATACCATCCGCACACTGGTTACCGGCGAATCACTTACCGCCGGCACCTATTACTACGAATGGAATGGACGCAACGCCAGCGGTTATGTGGTTTCCGACAAGGTCTACACGGCCCGTGTCAACGCCAGCAATTCCGCCGGCAGCGACAGCGAAAGTACTTCCGTTGAGGTCAAAACTTCCGGTTCCGGCCAGACCTGCGACCTGATCACCGGTCATTATGTCAATCCGACCACTTTTGATCCGGAGGAAAGGGACGCACAGGTCAATTACAATCTGGCTCGCAGCGCTTCCGTGACCGTTCGCATCAAGGACGGATCTACTGTTGTCAGGACCATTCTCAACGGCCAGACCCAGAACTCCGGCCAGAATTATGTTTCCTGGAACGGACGTGAATCCGATGGTGACTACGCCGATGACGGCTCCTACACCTATGAAATCCGCGCCTATGTCAGCGGCTGCGCCGAGGATGTGGAAACCGGTACTGTCCGTGTGGACCGCGACGGTGACGATGACGGCTATGAAAATGACTGGCCGTCCACCGATGAAAATCTTATCCGCGACGTTGTTGTCCGCAACGAGATCTTTGATCCCAGAAACGGAGAACGTTCCACCATCGAATTTGAGCTGACCCGCCGCGCCGACCTCAAAGTTGAGGTTCTGGACGGCAGAACAGTGGTCAAAGTCCTGCGCAACGCCGATGACCAGGCTTCCGGAGAATACTCCTACAGCTGGGACGGCCGCGACAGTGACGGTGACAGGGTTCGGGACGCGCTTTATCAGTATCGCATTATGGCCGACGACGGTGATGATTCGGATACCGACCGCGCCTATGTCGAAGTGGACACCGATGGTATCATCATTGGTTTCCCGGAGAGCGACCGCTGCGCCGGTTACCGTGATGTCTCCATCTACTCGCCATTCTGTAAGGCCATCACCCTGATGTCCGACCGTGGTATCTTCGAAGGCTATTCCGATGGAACCTTCAGGCCTTATGCCAGCATCAACCGCGCCGAAACGGTCAAGGTTGTCACCCTGGCTCTTGGTTACAACGTCAATACCGGCGGTACCTACAGAAACGGTTACACTGACACCTCCGACTCGGCCTGGTACGCTCCGTACCTCTATACGGCCAAGAGAGAGGGGATTGCCACGGGATACCCGGACGGCAGTTTCCGCCCCGGCAGCACCATCAACCGAGTTGAATTGCTGCGCGTATTCCTGGAGGGCAACAAGACCGACCTCTACACCTGTAACAACCAGCCCTTTGACGACACTCCAATCACTTCAGACACCCGCTGGTACATGAAATACGCCTGCTATGCCAAGGATCACGGCCTGATGAACAGCGAATACAGCAACAAACTGTATCCCGCCGAGGCCATGACCAGAGGTGATGTGGCCGACCTCTTCTATGACTTCGAGGTCAAGGGACTCTACTCCAGCTTTGTCCGCTCAAGAATGTATGACACCAAGTATTCTTCCTCATCTTCGGACAATCGTTATTACTGCGTGGAATATGATTCTCGAGGTAACTGCATCGATTACGAATCCAATGACAATTATTACAATGACCGTTACTGCGTCGAATACGACCGTTACGGCAACTGTGAAGAATACGCCTACACCACCGGCTATAACGACTACGATCGTTACGAATACGGTGACGACGGCTATTACGTCTATCGTGACGGCCGTTATGTCTGGATGCCTTACTAGTATCTGCAGCAACTAGGTCAAAGTTGAAAAGCAGCCCCGTTCCTTTACAGGAACGGGGCTCTTTTGTTATATTGTCATACGACAACATTTAATAAAAACAAACATGGCAAGAAACGGCAAATTCTTATTCGGCGCAGTACTCGGAGCCCTTTTTGGCTTGGCTTTTGCTCCCAAAAAAGGGGCGGAGTTGCGCAAGGAACTAAAAAAAGAAATTGAAAAGGGCGGGCATGGTGAAAAAACTCTCAAGAAGACCGCCGGACAAATCGGTCAGGATATAGTTGAAACCGGCAAGGAAGTCTACAACGATCCGACCGTCCAGAAACAAATCAAACAGGGCAAAAAGGAGGTGGCCAAACTGGCAGAACAGGCCCAGAAAAAGCTGCAGGAATCCAGCGAGGAGTGGGTCAAGATTGCCCGCGACAAAATTGTCGAGGGAGGGAAAACCGTTGGTCAGGAGACCGCCAAGGCCATTGACACCCTCAAGAAGAAAACAGCCGCTACCTCGCACAAACCCACCCGCCCTGCCTTCAAATCCAGCGCCACGGTCAGCAAGCCGGCCCCAGCCAAAAAGGCCCCCGCCAAGGCGAAGGCCTCCAAAAAAAGCGCCAAGAAATAGCCTTAGGGCATCTGATATACCACAAAAGCGTCAGTAATAATCCTTGTCTGAACGTCTTCTGTTGTACTGAGTTTTTGCGCTGAAGACAGTTGATTAAACAGCTTCTGAGTTGACAGTTTCGGCTCGATCACGGTCTCGGCACCGCGCCTGACTGCGGCTTCAATCAGGGAAGCATTGATTACTCCCATGATCTGATTGGCGGCTTCCTGTTGGAAAAAATCATCCGGCAATTCGGCCAAGGCCGTCTCGCTGGGGGATTGCAGTGCGGGTACAACATTGGCATAGGCTTTCCGGGTTACACGGTCGACCAGGCTTTTCAACAGACCATGAGTGAGGGCCAATATGACGTCGCCACTTTGCAGTTGCTGACTGCCCAGGCCACCGATTTCATAGACATGACGGCCTCTGACCAGATAGCAGTGGGAAGCGTGGGCGTCAGCAGTCGTATCGATCCGCTGTTTTTCCAGATCGACGCTGATTTTTAATCTGCCGGTCATTTCAGCCGGTAAATTTTCATGGGAAAAATCATCACTCTGTTTGGCCCGCAGCAGTAATTCCGGCAGGGCCTTGCGCTCTGCGGCGGAATTCAGTTCAAAATTCAGCATGGTAAAGTCTATCCTGCCGTTGTCAAACCGGGCGCCCGCAACACCGAGAGAGGCGGTCTGACCGGGTTGCAGCTCTTTAAAAGTGGCATTACTGAAAAAACCGACGCTCATTGGCCTTTCCCCAATCAAATAGCTCTCCATATGCTGGCCGCGTTCAAATCTGGTCGGTAAAATATAGTTGTGCTGCTGGGCCCCCTCGACCTTGCGACAGACGTCTTCGGCGATGACGTCGGGATTTTCACAGTTGTGGCCGGGATAGAGGCGAGCGCCTGTTTCCCCCCTCATTGGAGGTTTTAGCTTGTCCAAACCCAGAAAGGCGGCATCATATACACCGGTTGTTTCAGTGAATTCATCGCTGCCGCAGGCGAGATTGTGTCTATTATTGAATTGCATGACAAAGTATATAAAACAATACAAATAATAAAATGCAATCCGCGGGCAAATATTACAAAAATCAGCCCAGTGCGTTACGCAGTTTTTTTCTAAACCGCTCTGTTCCCTGATCAATATCTCTCCTCTGTCTGTCCTGATCGGCCGTCTGCGGAAAAACACATTTTTCCGCCAGTACAGTGGCTTCCTGCAGCAGCTGCCTCTGGCAGTCGGTATTGTTGGAAAGGGCAAAAACACTCCAGGCTAAAATGGGAGCGTTGCGATAGGCCAATTGCTCCACCTTGCGCAAATAGACTATCATAATTAGCTGATTGACCAGCTCTATTCCCCGTTCACTTTCCTTATCGCTGATGGCCAGCGAGAAAAATCTTTCAAAAAAAGGCCTGTTTTCACGCGCGAAATCCCAAAGTCCATATTGGGGAGTACTCAGTTTCTGCTCATGACATACATTTAAACAGTGCCGGAAGTCCAATCTGGCCCCACTTAGTAGAGACATTACTCTGCGGACATAGCCCGTTTCACTTTCCCGCCCCTCACATATTTCCTCTCCACTGACCACTCTCAAATGAAAACTCATCATCAAATCCTTACAAATTTGTCCTATATTCTAAGCCAAAAACAGAAAAAGTCAATCAACGGATTGATGTCTTAATGCCGCCAATAAAAGATTCTCCATCAGGCAGGCTACCGTCAACTTGCCCACGCCTCCGGGCACGGGTGAGATCAGTTTGACCTTGCCATAGACACCATCAAAATCTACGTCTCCGCTAATCTTGTCCAATCCGTCCCTGGAAATACCCACATCCACGACTACCGCCCCTTCGGCCACCATATCAGCTCCAATCATTTTAGCCGATCCCACCGCCACCACCACAATTTCTGCCTGACGCGTCAATTCAGCCAAATCCCGTGTTTTGCTGTTGCAGATTGTTACAGTGGCCTTGCGATTGGCCAGCATCAGGGCAATCGGTTTACCGGCGATAATACCGGATCCCACCACCGTTACTCGGCTCCCGCTGATCGGCACGCGATAATGCTCCAGCATTTTCACCACGCCCTTGGCCGTGCAGGGGGCAAACCTTTCGAACTCCACGCCCAGCGTGGTCTCTCCATAGCTGACCGGGGTCAGACCGTCGACGTCTTTCTCCGGCGCGATGGCGCGGATAACCCGTGTCTTGTCCAGATGAGCCGGCAGAGGCATTTGTACGATGATGCCGTCCACACCGTTGTCGGCATTGTGCTTGCGAATAATTTCGATCACATCCTTTTCACCCAATGCATTGGCTTGCCGATGATGGTCAAGCAGATAGTCAAATCCCAGCTTCTCACAGGCTTTGATCTTTTGCCTGATATAAATCAGGCTGGCTTCATTGTTGCCGATTAGCACAATTACCAGTTTCGGCTTTCTATTAAGCTTTCCATCTGTAATAGCCCGTTTATGTTGCGCGGAAATTTCCGTATAAATCGCCTCTGCCACAACTTTACCGTCCATCAATTTATCCATCAGTTGTTTTTCAGAAATTTATTGACCGTATTCCAGAGATCCTCAGCCGTTTCGCCAATTGAATTTTTGACCTGTACTTTGTTCCAATTGAATTTGACGGCCAGATTGTCATAAATAAATTGGCAGGCTTCCACCAACTCATCGTTGCTCTCATGCAGATGATTATACTCTTTGGCCTGTAAATTGCGTTTTCCTTTTAGATAGATCGCCAAATCCTCCTTTAGCAGATATTTATTCATCTCGATCAGCCAGTCCAGGTTGGCACCTTTGGCGCTTCCCCAGGCTAAACCGGTGGCCACATAGTCCTCGGCGATGACAATCTTCCCCTCGGCCAGCATTTCTTTCAGTTCCGGCTCAAACTGATAGCGGTTCAGTGTGTACCACATCTGCAGCTCGTCCTCACTGATTTGTTGTTTGTTGCCCGAATTGCGCAACAGATTATTCAGAAAAGGCCCGGAAGGTTCAATGCTGTAGACGGGATATTTGATATAGACAGCGTCATAGCCATGCTTTTTCAGGTTATCAATCAGAATCTTGCACTGGGTTGACTTGCCGATATTGTTAATGCCGTAAAATGTGATCAGTTTTCCTCTTTTCATTGCTGGTAAATTAATTGGTGGAGCCGAAACCGCCCCTGCTTGGAGCATCGATTTGATCGACTTCGTCAAATTCGAAACGGTCGACGCGTACAAATATTCCCTGTGCGATACGGTCGCCCCGGGTCACTGTAATGTCGCTGTCCGTGAAATTATAAACCTGTATTTTCAACTCATCCTCCGGCCCGTGATAGTCGGTATCGATCACGCCAATACCGTGTGGGGTACTCAGTCCTTTTTTCAGAGGGGTGCTGCTTCTGGAGGCCAACATCAGCATATATCCCTTGGGAATTTTCACAATGATATTGGCTGGTACCAGCGCGATTTTCCCGGCCGGAACAAGGGTATCGACTCGTGTCAGCAAATCAAATGCCACCGCGCCTTGCGTCTCATATTTTGGCAAAGCCAGAGCCTGATCAATTCTTTTGATAATTATCTTTTCCATACTATAATTTCACATTGGCAATAATTTAGCCCCAAACCGGCAATTTTCCAAGCCGTATCGCAGTATTTCTATTTGCCAATTGAAACTAAGCTTGGTTACCATATAAAAAAATTTAGACATGGACAAAAGAGCTGGCAAAATTGATTTCGCGGTTGGCGGACAGGCCCTCATGGAGGGCGTGTTGATGCGATCGCCACATTTTAATATCATCTCGGTCAGGGATCCCCTCGGCAAAATTGTAGAAAAGAGCGAGTGCTACACCAATCTGACCGCGCGTCACCGTATGCTCAACATCCCGGTACTGCGCGGGGTGATCAATATGTTTGAAATGCTGGTCATTGGCACCAAAGCCCTCAATTTTTCCTCCCTGATCAGTCTGGGTGAGCAGGTCCCCTCACAAGCGGAGGGAAAGGGGACAAATCGCTGGGCGGGGCTCACTGTGGGACTTTCCATTGTTTTCGGACTGACCTTGGCCATCTTTCTCTTTAAATTTTTGCCGCTCTGGCTGACCGGCTGGCTGGGGACCATTTTCCCTGCGGTGGAAGACAATTATCTTTTGTTCAACCTCGTTGATGCCGTTACCAAAACGCTGATTTTTATCGCCTATCTCTACCTGATGAATCTGTCCGCCGACTTGCGGCGGGTTTTTATGTATCATGGGGCGGAACACAAATCGATAATGGCCTATGAGCGCGGACTGCCGCTGACGGTAGAAAACGCCCGTGCGCAGACCCGCTTTCACCCGCGCTGTGGTACCAGCTTTATCCTGCTGGTCTTTCTGGTCAGTATTGTCGTCTTTACCCTGCTGCCAAAGAATCCGGATTTTCTGGCCAATTTCCTCCAACGTCTCCTGGCCCTGCCTCTGGTGGCGGGATTCTCTTATGAAGTGCTCAAGGCCTCCGCTCGCCGCAGCGAAAGCCTCTTTTTCCGGGCCCTGGCCGCCCCCGGCCTTTTGATGCAGCGACTGACCACCCGCGAGCCCGACGATCAGATCCTCGAAGTGGGACTCAATTCCCTCAAGCTTGCTTTGCAGGCGGAAGAACAATTAACAGCCGAGAAAAATGTCCCTTAAACTAAAAAAAGAACAGCTCTATTTCCTGCTGGCCGTCACGGCCGCCCTGATTGCGCTGGCGCTGTATATTTTATTTGGCCGGCCGGATCTGGAACAGGGGAGACGGGAACTTGAAAACAGCGATCCTTCTATTGAATCAGTCAAATTCGATAATCAGGTTGAAGGACAGACTACTGTCACTGTCAATTGTGACGACGGACGGAGCTATCAAATTTATTACCCACCCGGAGAAACCGATTTCGAGGCACTCCGGGCAAGTAAATGTTCCAATTTTGAAGCTAAATAGCTGGCTGAGCTGGCAGAATCGCCTGAATTTCCCCCCAAGCTTTTTACAGTTCGGCCAAAACTGACGCTACGTCCAGTTTGATACCAGGACCCATTGTGGTCGCCATGGAAATACTTTGAACATAAGTTCCTTTGGCGGCGGCGGGTTTGGAGTCGATTATTGCCTTGAGCAGCGCCTTGGCATTGTCCTTCAGATCAGCGGACGCAAAAGACACTTTGCCGAAGACATTGTGCATCTGTCCCTGTTTATCTGTGCGGAATTCCACGCGGCCCTTTTTCAGCTCGGTAATGGTCTTTCCAATGTCTGGAGTTACGGTGCCGGCCTTGGGGTTTGGCATCAGGCCTTTCGTACCAAGCGTTTTTGCCACCTTACCCAGATTTTTCATCACATCGGGACTGGCTACCGCTACGTCAAAATCCATCCACCCCTTGCTGATTTCCTCAATCAGGTCATCGAGCCCTGCCTTGACCGCGCCGGCATCATTGGCCTCCTTGAGTTTGTTTTCGTTAACAAAAGCAATTACACGTACATCCTTACCCGTACCATGTGGCAGTGAGACGGTTGCGCGGGAGAGCTGGTCGGCCTGTTTGACATCCACTCCCAGCTTTAAATGCAGCTCGCAGCTGGCGTCAAACTTGGTTGTTGAGGTCTCCTTCAGCAGCGCACAGGCCTCATCCAGGTTATAAACCTTGTTTGGATCTACCTTTTCAGCTACCTTTCGATAATTCTTTCCTTTTTTCGACATAATGTTTTACTTGCGTGGTCTTAACGCCGGACCGACATCCGGCTCCCACTGGTTAAATATAATGTTAATTCTTTGACCTTCTCTTCCAGTCGCGCTGAATCAGCCAGAAGTGCAAGAACCAAACCGGAAAGCCCACCAGCAATAATGCTACAGATTGAGTCAGCTCGCGGTTAAAGTTGTTCTTGGCCATCAGGGCGTTATTTTCGCGTGTCTGTTGAACGCACTTTTCAATTTCTTCCTCACCTGCCCTGGTTTCTTTACCGTCAATCCATTTAATCTCGCAATTTGCGCGTTCATAGGGTGCGGAAAAATAGATATATTCATCGACCGGAAACCAGTAATTCAAACCCAGTTTGATCGCTCCAGTGGCGCCAAAAATGAAGCAAATCAGACCAATTACCGCAGCCAGGCTCAGATAGATTGTCCTGATATATTGCAGAGCGGTTGATTTTATTCCATCGTTGGTGCCGTTTTGGTTTGTCATATGTGCCAATTGATTATTTTTCCACGTCAACTCCCATACTGCGGGCCGTGCCGGCAATGATTTGCATGGCCGATTCAACATCGTTGGCATTCAGGTCGGGCATCTTTTTCTCGGCGATTTCTCTGAGCTGGGACTTGGTGAGCACTCCGACTTTGTTCTTATTTGGCACACCGGATCCTTTTGGAATTTTGATCGCCTTCATGATCAAAACCGCGGCCGGTGGAGTTTTTAGAATAAAGGTGAAAGACTTGTCTTCATAAACACTTATTTCCACTGGAATAATCGTATCGCCCATGGGGGCTGTCGCTGCATTGAACTGGCTGCAGAAACCTGGGATGTTAACACCGTGCTGACCCAGGGCGGGGCCGATTGGCGGCGCAGGATTGGCCTTTCCGGCCGGGATTTGCAGCTTGATTATTGTCTGAAGCTTTTTAGCCATAATAAATTAATATATTAATGCATGAATTGATTCCTTTACGGCTCGCGTAGAAGCACCGCGACTCGTCAGGGCAGTTCCGAAAGCAGGCTGGAAACCAGTTGAAAATTACCGTCACCCTCCTTATCGTCTTTCGGATAGCTCAGAGCATACACATTGTATTTGGTTTTTACAACCAAAAATACGCTCTTTTTGGGCGGGTCGAAATTGATAAAAAAGGAAGCCAGGCCAAATTGATTTGTTTCGTTCAGAGTCACTGCCAGTTCATCCTTCAGGTCGCTTTTCAGGTATTCATAAATCTCTCCGGCCCCCTCGGTTTCCCTGAAACTGAACTGGTATACTGCCAGTATTTCCGTTTCATATCCTCCTTTCATCAGTAACACCCTTTTGTCCACCACGTCCAGATAGCTGAGCATGGACACATTGAAAAGGTCGAAGAGCATGCCGTTGAAAGGGCGTGGTCTGACAAAAAAATCACGATAGCCGGCTCTCGAGAGCTGCTCACTGTTGATGCCGCCCAATAGCGCCCCCGCGTTGGCGGGCGCGGAACCGTCAGCGTATTGCGGGTCTGCTGTTTTCTGTTCCACCGCGGGTACGGGCATCGATGTGTCCGGTCCAGCGGTTGCCTCTGTCGGGTCGTCCTCCAGTCCGGCCACGGATTCAACGAAATCGGGGAAATTACTGACAAAACTGTCCGGATCGGGGGCTTCGGCATCGGTCTGTTTGAAGGGCGGTAATGGTTTTTCTTCCTCACCAGACTTGCTCTGACTGACCGCCTGCCCTGTGGCAAATGGCTTCCTCACGGGAGCATCCTCCAGATTGCCAATGGCGATAAAAAGCACGATCACAATTGAAAGTACTGAAATTATTGCCAAAGATGTTGAGGATTTGTCCTGCATATACCCATATAAAAACACCGCTACTACAAAAAGTAAAGTCCGACTGCAATACCAAAAGCACATCAAAACAACTCATTACCCAAAAACAGCTTGCCAACTATTTTTTTCTTACCTGTGTGAAATCAAGCTCAATTGGAGTTTCGCGTCCGAAAATCGAGATCAGTACTTTTACTTTACCTTTTTCCTCATCAACCTTGTTGACCACGCCATCGTAGTTCACAAATGGTCCGTCCAGAATCATTACGTGGTCGCCCAGCGTAAAGTCAATTTTAAACTTGGCATCCTGTTCTCCCATCTGCCTTTTGACTATGTTGAACTCATCCGGTGAAACCGGCACCGGCACATTGCCGGCTCCTACGAAACCAGTTACGTTGGGAGTGTTGCGAACCACGTACCAGGACTCATCGGTCACAATCATATCCACCAGCACATAACCTGGGAAAATACGTTTCTTCTCAGTAGTGGGCTCGCCTTTCTTGATAACAATCTGCGTTTCTTTCGGCACCACCACATCAAATATGTAGTCATGCATGTTCAGTGAATCGATTCTTTGTTTCAGAGCTTCGGATACAGCGTCCTCATAACCTGAGTAAGTGTGTATCACATACCAGTGTCTCCCGGTATTTTCGGCTTGTCTTGCCATACGGTTATGTTGTTACTTGAATTTAAACTTTCCCGGCCAGTTCGAGCAGTTGCCCGTAGCCAAAATTAAAGAGCATGTCCACCAGTCCGATCATGGCGCCTACGGCCAGACAGAAGCTCAATACCACTACAGTCAGACGGACAGCCTTCTTGCTGGTAGGCCAGGTAACTTTCTTCAGTTCCATCGCGCTTTCCACGAAATAACCCTTGACGGCATTTGGTTTCTTCTCGGACATGAATAATAAAAACAATAAGTAAAAGCACAGAAATTTAATCAAAATAGACGACAATAATCAAGAAGATTGTAAAAAAAGCGCTTTTTTGCTAAAATATATGGATAAATTCGTGTCAAGAACCAACAGGCCAAGGATGAAAAATTATCTGAAATTGTCGCGCAATATCGTGCTCGGGCTGGGGCTGCTGCTCTTTGTCGGCCAAGTGGTCACGGCCCAGTCACTGTCCGTGCCCGACGTTTCCTACTATGGGGGCATGGTACAAAACCCCGGCGAAATAACCAGTTTTGACAGTGCTTTTGCCTCTCTGATTGTCGGACTGATCATGAACGTACGCTATTTGCTGACTGCCATCGCGATTGCCCTACTGGTTTACGCTGGTTTCAACATGGTCATAGGTCAGGGCAAAGAAGAAACCTGGACCAAGGCCAAATCGGCTCTGGTCTGGAGTATTGTCGGACTGGCACTGGTGGGACTTTCCGGAGAAATAGTCAGAATTTTTGCCGTTGGCAAATGCGCCGAGCTGGGTATGCTGCCAGCGTCCAACAATGTCGGCTGCGTGGAGGGAGGATTCCTCAGAGACCCACAGGCCATTATTCAGCGCAGCACTCTTTTCAACAAGGCTGTCCAGTACATCATCACTTTCCTCAAATATCTGATTGGCGCCGTTGCCGTCACCATGCTCACCAGGAACGCCATCCGTATGGCCACCAATTCCGCGGGTGACGAATTGGAAAAAGATAAGAAAAACCTCGTTGCTTCAGCACTGGGCCTGGTGCTGATAATTGTTGCCGATCCGATTATTAACAAGGTTTTCTTTAGTATCGACAAAACACGCTATCCCAGCGTTGGCGGGGCCGAAGTTGGAGTGGACTATGTCCAGGGCATCGGCGAAATCGTCGGTTTTACCAATTTTCTGGTCTCCGTCCTCACCCCGATCGCCGTGCTGGTCATTGTGGCCGGCGGAGTGATGTACATGACTGCCGGCACCAATGCAGAAAGCCAGGAAAAGGCCAAACGCATGATCGGTCTCGCCCTGTTTGGTCTGGTCTTGATTTACGGCGCTTTTGCCCTTGTGTCGACCTTCATTAGCGGCCAATTCGACGCCGCAGCGCCCACCGTCAACCCCGCCGCCCGAATTGAACAGGGCAGCAGTACTCCTAACTACACGCCCAATGTCTGAGAAATTGACGATCAGGGTATTTGTCGCTTTTACAGCTGTGATTGCCGTCCTGGCGATCAATCTGCTACCGGCAGGCATTCCACTGGTGCGGGCTGATGAAGCACAACAGGCGAGCGGAACCGCCGCATCATCCACCGAGACACCGACCGGAGGGGTGGGCAGCATTCTACGTGAGGTAGGGGGTCAAACCAAATTACCCAGCTATGATGCCGGCCATGCCAAACAGAATTATCAATCCGGCGCCTCACAGCTCACCAGCATCGTCTATTTCGTACTCGACTTTTTCAAATATATCTTCGGCGGCATCGCCGTGCTTATGTTGACCATCTCGGGCATCAAACTGATCATCTCCGGACGCGCCGTGGCCGATGTAATGAGCAGGGAAAAGGAAAACCTGCGTTTTTCACTGTCCGGCCTGATCATTATTCTGATGGCCGATCAGTTGATCCGTAACGTCTTTTTTGGCGAGGAGGGAGAAATTTATCGTACCGGTACCGACATGCAGATGGCGGCCGAGCAGGGCGTCAATTTGGCCCAGGGAATAACCGGCATCATCAGGGTCTTCATACCGTCGGTAGCCGTGCTGTTTTTCGTCATTGCGGGAGTTAAACTGCTTTTTTCACGCGGAGACAACGAGAAACTGACCAAAGCTAAAAAACAGCTCACCTGGGCAATACTTGGGCTGGCTGTGGCCGGGCTTTCGGAAATTGTGGTTTTCCGCATTCTTTTCCCTGCACAGGGTGGACGACTGCCCGATACCCAGGAATTCGCGCGACTGGTGGTACAGATTACAAATTTTGTTTCCGGATTTGTCTCAACCATAGCAGTCACCATGCTAATCTACGCGGGTTATCTCTATGTGACCTCCGTCGGCGGAGGAGGTTTGGAAAAGGCCAAGAAGGTGCTGATCGGAGCTATTGTGGGCTTACTGATTGCCATGGCAGCTTTTGGTATCGTCAACACATTCATCAAATTGGAACCGCTGACCAGCGCCGCGCCCGCTCAGGAAGTGCCTATTCCAAATACCTAGAAAAGTAAAACCGGCTCTTGTCAAGACAACTTGCACGACTTCAAGGGAAAGCTGAAGCCGGTTTTGGCATTTCCCGCTGAAAAATGCTATAATATATGGATTTAAATAAGCAAAAACCTATGTTTGCAGAAAAAAAACAAAAAATTACGTCCCTGATCCTGTCCGTGATGTTGGGGCTGAGCGTGTTGTGGTTGGCCGCAGCGCCATTGCAGCACGGTGTGGCTCGCGCTTACGAAAGTTCTGATATTCTTACCTTCCTGGGCTGTGACGATGACAACGGTGATGGGCTCAACATTACTGATTGTCTATCTTCCGGCAGTCAGGGGCCGGTTACCTCCTTCATCGATTTTAAAGGCGATCTTACTCCCCCCAACCCCGAGGGCTACGCCGCCGGTCTGACCCAGGCCACCGATGCCCGCACCTATATCCTCAACGTCACCAACTTTTTCCTCGGCTTTCTGGGCCTGATTGCCGTTTTGGTGGTCATCTACGGCGGCGTGCTGGCCGTCACCTCCATGGGCAACCCCGATGGCATGAACAAAGGTAAAAAAGCCATCACCTATGCCGGCATCGGTCTGCTGCTGGTGATGAGTTCCTTTGCCCTGGTCAACACCATCCTGCTGGCTCCAGGCGGACGTGAAACTGCAGGAGGAGCCGGAGGGGTAACCTCCACCACTATTCGAGGCGTGGCCGGCAATCAGCGTTTCAACTATTTGGCCCAGCAAATCGACCAGGTAATTCTCAAAGTTTACAACTCCTATCAATTTCACCTTCAGGCCAAGCAGGAAATCGAGACGGCCCGCAACAACATCCTGGCCATCGATCAGAGCCAGTGCAATGTGCCGATGCAGAATTGCGTCAACGACTTCCGCAACCGCGTCCAGGCCCAAATCTCCATTCTTTCCAATCTCACCCAGCAGGGTAATGCGCAGTTCAACACTGGCATGGCCCAGTTACTGGCCGACATCACTAAAAATACCAATGAAGAATTGGCGGAAATTTCTCAAAGAATCAGCGAGTCGGATTGCAATACCAGCAATAAATTCATGGAGGAAGCATGGGAAGCTGGCGGCAGTTTAATCGGAGTCAGCGAAGAACCTTCGGCCTGCTATGAGAGTGACAAACGCGCTATCAGGGAGAAGTTCCCGAAGGCAGCCGAAACTATCACCGAGCGGATGCTGTTGAAGACTGGCGAGCAGTTTTTGCATCGAAGTTACGCCGAAGACTTGGATAATGCCTATTTCATGACATCAAGCGTCTACCAATCAGTCAAAGGACTGGCCTCGGAATTAATCGGACAGGAATACTTCAGGAATCTGGGTGAAAGCATTATTGGCTCAAATCCCCCGAGAACTGCGGCCGATGTTAAAATTAGTTTGAAAAGCGAAATAGATGGCTTCTTTAGAAAAGAATATACCAGCATGGTCGATAATCTGACTATCGACAAGCCACTGGCAATCAACCAGGACGCCATCCGAAACGTCTTGCAAAATCTGATTCAGATCAAATCCGTTCTGGAAAACATCAAATTCGTCAACACGGTCATTTCCGCCGATGCAGTTCAGGGCAACGCGCCGCTAATTGTCAATTTCTCCAGCGTCGGCTCCACCGACCCCTCCGGCTTCAC
>DBRL01000010.1:200834-278345 GCA_002305925.1 Candidatus Peregrinibacteria bacterium UBA1369 | reverse complement strand
CAGGAAATCGCACCCGGCGTCGCCTACATCGACATACTGGTCAACCCGCCTGCCACCAAGATCAACCTCGAGGTCGGCCCCAAGGCCGGACCGATGCGTCCTGTTATCAAGTATGACGCGCAGACTGGAACGGTTGTCGAGGACCACGAAAAAATCTACTTTACCCTGGCCGAAGCCAAGGCCGGGCTGAAATTCGACGCCAGTAAATCAACCTTTTCTGACGGAGAGACACCGATTTTCAATGACCCCACTTCAAAGATTCGCTGGAATTTCGGTGTCCCTTCGGAGAACAACGACACCTATCAGATCCCGGCGGTCAACACTCTCTCACTGGAGCAGGTCTATCCCGCTGTGGGCAACTATCAGGTGCGTTTCGAGGTCACCGACAAAAATGGCGTGGTCGACCGCAAAATCTTCACTGTCGTCGTCTCCAATCTGGCGCCGCGCATCACCAACCCCCCGGCCACCGGCAAAATCAATCAGGAACTGACCTTCGACGGCTCCGATTCCACCAGCGACGGCGGCCCGATCATCTTCAACTGGAAAGTCGAGAAACTGGAGGCCTCTGCAGTGACCACCGCCTGGTGGCAGGGTGCCGTACAACTGACGCGCACCGCTCATGCCGCAACGATTGATCTTAGCAAGGCTCTCACACCTGTTAAACCCGGAATATCAGCTGTAGTGGCTATTCCCGTCAAGACTCTGGACCCCGTCAAACGCTCGGAAAAAAACGAATATTATGATTGCAGAATGCCTGAGGGCAGGGATGACACGCTTCGCTGTACTTTTCTCAAGGCTGGTCGTTATCGGGTCACTCTCTCGCTGGACGACAACGGCGTACCGCGGGAAGAAAGCACTGAGGTGGTAATCAGTTCAAACGCTCCTGTGGCCTCTTTCCGTCCGCTCAAAATCTCTCCCTCGGCTCCGGCTCTCTATAAGCTGGACGGCAAGGCCAATAGTTTCGACCAGGACGAAAAGGACAACTCCGCTCTTGAATACAGTTGGGAAATCAATCCCGACAAATGCGTTTTAATTGGCTTGGGCGATCAGCACACCGACGCCGATCTGCTTTCTACCGCCACTGATCCTTTCTCGGCGCAGACCCCGTGCAGCAAGCTCAAAGAATTCAGCACGCTGACCGGCGTGCCGGTGGTCAAATTCACCGAAAAAGGTGATTATAGCGTCAATCTGGTCGTTCGCACCAATGATGAGCCTGACCTCAATTCGGCCAGCAACGAACAAACTATTACTGTTGAAAGTGTACTCGATGTAGCCTGGGGCAATATGAAACCCAGCGCGGTACTAACCGTTCCGGGGGATACCGGCACTTCATCGGATCAACTTCCGGATGCGGTCAACGTCGAGCCGGTTGCACCGGTAACATTTCTTTTTAGCAGCTCGCAGGCCATCAGCTATGAGCTGGAATTTGGCGACGGTGTACTGCAGTCCGGTGAAATGATTCCCGGGGCCTATACCACTGTCATTCACAATTATGACAAAACGGGCAAATATGAAGCCAAACTTAGCGTCTATGATGCTGACGACATCGAAAACAGCATCTCCCGTAAAATTTTCATCGGCGACAGTGATTCTCCCATAGCCATCATCACCACCAAGGTCAACGGCTCAGAGGTCGAGCCAATCACCATCGATCTGGAAAACAACGGAACTCTGGCCAATGCCATCAGGGTCAACCGTAAGGACAATCTGACATTTGACGCTGAAAACTCGCTCAACACCGATGGTACAGCGCGGCGTCTCACTTACTCCTGGAACATCAATAATTTCGAAAAGCAATCCACCAGCCGGGTGGTGGCGCACAATTTTAGTACGGTCTCGGTCAATGGCGTGCCCTATACGGTAAAGTTGAAAGTAACCAACGAGCGTGATGCCACGCAAAACGGAGAAGATGAAGTCAATATTCTGGTGGTCGGCGAACAGCCTGCCATGCAGTCCCTGACGGCCGTGCCGACCGAGTCTGATCTGACTACTCCGGTCACGGTAAAACTTACCGCTGTCGGAGCCAAGGATCCCGATGGCCAGGTGGCACAATACAAATGGTGGTACTACGACGCCAACCGGCCGGCCACGCCTGAGGAGAGGCTGGGCCTGCAGATCACCACAGTACCGACCGCCAATCTGGTTATCGGAACCAGGGGACTGGAAGGAGAAAAACCCAGATATAAATTCGGAGTTGAGCTTACCGACAATGATAATCTGTCCGTTTCCACCGATGCCCGTGACGAAAACAAACGTCTGCTGGTCAGCGCGCCGGAGTTACAGGTCACCAATGGTCCCAACAAAGCCCCTGTCGCTCGCTTTACGGTTGACCGCACCAGCGTCCAGGTCGGGGAGGCAGTCAATTTTTCCTCTACCTCAGTGGATCCCGATCCGGGAGGTGGTATCAAGGAATACAAATGGGATTTTGGCGATGGAACGCGTGGTGAAAATCGCGCCAATGTAAGCCATGTCTACCAGAAGGCCAATGTAGAGGGCTATCGCGTCAGATTGACGGTAGTCGATAACAACGCCAGTGAAGCCACTTCCGACATCATGCGCATATATGTCGATGCGGAGGCCGCTGCACCGGTGCCAGGGTTTACCACCGCGCAGCAGGGCGGCAGTAAAACCGTCCAATTTACCGACACTTCCACCGCTGACGAAGCGGCCGGAGCCACAATCAAAAAATACTCCTGGGATTTTGACGTGGCCTTCGATTCCAACGGCGACGGCAAAAAGGATAACGATATCGATTCGGGAGACAGAAATCCCAGTTACACCTATCCAAACTTCGGCATCTATCGGGCTAAATTAACGGTAGAGGACAGTCAGGGACAGGTTCGCTCGGTTACTAATTTTGTCAATCTGAAGCCGGCGGAAAGTGTTACTACCGCGGGTCTGATTGACGGCGAAGGCTATGGAGACGATGGGCGCAACTATAATTCGGCCTATAAAAGCGTTGCCGCCAATGTCTTTGAAGCCGGACACCGTGTGGAAACAGCATTGTTGATGACCAGTCTGGGTGCCTATGCTATACTTTTCCTGGCCTCCCGCCGCAAGAAGAAAAAGGAGGCGGTTCACAATAAATACACATTAGAAAAATAAAAAGAACATTATGGAAACTCAAAATTCCAATACCAGCGGTGCCAACCTTCCCCAGGGACAGCCGATGAATCCGCCCAACCCACAGGCTCAAGATGCTTCGACGCCTGCAGCGGCCGCTCCTTCACCCGCACCCGCACAGATGCCGGCTCAGCCTGCCCCCGCACCGAATCCAGCAGTGGTACCAACTCCAGGTCCGGCTCAGCCGGCCCCCTCACAAATGCCTACCCAGCCAGCGGCCGCTCCTTCA
Source organism: Candidatus Peregrinibacteria bacterium UBA1369 (assembly GCA_002305925.1). GTDB lineage: Bacteria > Patescibacteriota > Gracilibacteria > UBA1369 > UBA1369 > UBA1369. The sequence goes on along the minus strand of DBRL01000010.1, from coordinate 274,993 downwards.
CCCGCACCCGCACAGATGCCGGCTCAGCCTGCACCCGCACCGAATCCAGCCCCGGCGCCTTCACAACCGCTGCCAACTCAACCTCAGCAACCAGCCCCGGCGCCCGCACAGCCTCTTCCCCAGCAACCCATGCCCTCTGCTGCTGCCAGTGCACAGCCTACGGGTTACGCGCCGCAGCGGCCTGGCCAATTTGGCAGGGGACCACAGGGACAAGCTCAACCTGGACAAGTCCCGCAGGGACAGCCACCGCGCCCGGGCTCCCGCCCGCTTGCCGGCCAACCTGGCGGCCCCAGTCCCAAAAAGCTGATTTTTGGTTGCCTGGGTTTCATCGCTTTTGCCCTGATCCTGTTCATAATTTTTGTACTTGCTTATGTCAGCCAAACCTCTGCAACCGGTGAAAATAGTTTGGCTTCCGCGCTGGGCGTCAATCCCGCCGAATTTACCAACACTTTGATTCTTCTGACCAATCTTATTTTCGGCGCCATTATTATGGTCAGCTTTTTTGTGGCTGTATTCGGTCTGTTCCGTGGCGCCATGGCTCCCAAAACCGACAAGACTGCCCGTTCGGGTGGTTTCAGACAGGCAGGCATTGCCGGTCTGATTTTTATCCTATTGACGACAATTTGGGTGATAATTTTCCTCTATTTAAGCGGTAAGCAGGTCAACATTCCCCAGCAGCAGACAGGTACGCAGGGCATAGTCACCGAACCCGCCGTTACCACCAGACTGACTGCGCCGGTGGACATCAGGTTTGACGCTACCCAGATCCCCTATAATCCCAACCGCATTGAAATAACATTTTATCAATGGGATTTCGGCGACGGTACCTCCTCAACCAGCCCCACCGTCACACACACCTATCGCAGTGTCGGTCAGTACAATGTGCAGTTGACCGTAACCGCACGGGACAAAACCACCGAAGAAACACTTACCCAGAGCTTTAGCACGCTGGTCACGGTAATCGATGTAGAGATCAGTGCCGATTTCAGCATTACGCCGGAAAGCGGTCCCGCACCCCTCAATGTCACTCTCGACGCCTCTGCCTCGGAATCGCCGGCCGGCAATATTACCAGCTATGAATGGGATTTCCGTGGACAGAACAATTTCCGCGATGCCAGCGGAGCCACCGCCAGCACCACCTTTGATCGGGCGGGGGATTATGAAATCCGTCTCCGTGTCACCGACAACACCGGCAAATCCGCCGTTACCGGCAAAAAAATTACCGTTGGCGGACCCGACATTCCCGTGGCTGTCATAGATATTCCCAGCACCGACGGCAAATATTATGTCGGCAAGCAATTAAGCTTTCTGGCGGAGAAATCCACTTCGCCCAACGGCACCATCACCAAATACGAATGGGATTTCGGTGACGGCAGCCCCAAAATTAGCACTAGAACAGCAAACCACAGCTACAAAAACACTGGTGTATACGAAGTCATCCTGACCGTAACCGATGAAACCGGCAAGGTCGGAACATCATCTCAAAAACTTAACCTCACCCAGGAGGAACAGGGCCCGCAGGCCATCATTAGCACCACTCCGGCCGTCAGCGGAACCGATAAGGTCCTCAGCGGGCAGGTGCCCTTTGAAGTCAGCTTTGACGCCGCCAAGTCTACCGATCCCGACAACAATATTGTTGAATATAAATGGGATTTTGATGGCGATGGCCAAACCGATTCCTCCGGAACCACAGCCAGTTACATCTACAAAGTGGCCGGTTCTTACAATGCTACATTGACGGCGGTAGATTCGGCCGACAATGAGTCGTCCGATATACTGGTCATTCGCGTAGCCGCGCAGGATCTCACTGCCCGTCTCACCGCCGACGCCCTGGAGGGCACGGCTCCGCTCGCCGTCACCTTCGACGCCTCGGCCTCCTCCTATCCGGACGGTCAAATTACCAGTTACGAATGGGATTTCGGTGACGGCTCGCCCAAACTTATTTCCGCTTCCAAGGTCAGCTACAAATACGACACCATCGGCACTTTTACGGCCAAGGTAACCGCCAAGGCTTCCGACGGCAAAACCAGTACCGCCGAGCTGGTGATCAACGTCCGCCCAATCGCCCTACAGGCCTGTTTTATCCCATCCTTGGAACAGGGCAACGCACCTTTGGAGGTTGAATTTGATCCCCGCTGTTCACAGGGCGCGGTAGCTAAATATCTCTGGGACTTCGGCGACGGTACTACCTCGCGCACCAGACGGCCGACCCACAGCTTTGACAAACCGGGTTCCTACCAGGTAACTTTGGAAGTGTCCGACAATCAGAATGTCATTAGCAAATTCTCCAAAAACATCCTCGTCATCGGGGAAATACAGTAACCTGTCAAATCAATGAAACCCAGAACCAAAAAAAAACTGGCCAGATGGTTCGCCCTCTTTATTGCCGTCCTGATGATCGCCCAGATCGTTCTGCCGGTGCTGGTGTCGGACGCTCAATAAATTGAATTGCACCTGTCATCAGGCTTTCTTAAAAACACAGTTCATTTCGCGGTTCAAAGGCGGGCTTATTCCGCCAGCTGATGACGATAGCGGATGTTTTGCAGTAATACGTTCAAATTGCCTACCACCAGTGGCAGGGTAGTCAATGATTTGTTGTAGCGGTTTTTCAGTCTTTGATAGCGATGGGCGAAGATAAAGACATCATTATTGCTGAACAAAAGATTGTTCCAGGTAATTGCCCAGAGACCTTGCAGCTCGGTATAGGTCAGGTTGGTGATTCTCCCCATTAGCAAAGCTTCACGGGCTACGCGTTCCAGCCCCAGCAAGCGCTTGACCACCTCCAGTTTATTGCGGAAATTTTTGGCAATGGCCTTGCTTTCCAGTCCGGTGAAAAGCACCTGTACTTGTAGCTGTTCGGCCTCGCTTTCCCAGGCAGCCCATCGCTGGTCCACTCGTACAGACGTCTTCAAAATCGACATTGAGTCCGGGCTGAGCAGGCGGAAAGGTATTTCAAAGGTTTGCGCATCACTGTCATTTTTGGTCATTTCAATAAGCAAAATATCCTCCAAAGTGGCGTCGGAAGAGGGGAACAGTTTGATTATGGCTCCCTTATAAAATTGGCTGGTGAAAGCCATTTGCATTTCCGGTGACGGCAGCCCGGTATCGTGCAGGGGATTGTCCAGCGTTTCATCCGAACCGATCAGAATTTCTTTGGCCAGAGTTATTTCACCCGCGGTAGTGGAGAGTCGCAGTCTATAGGTGGAGGCCGGACAGGTAAGATCTTCCGGGCAGCCCCCATGGTTGCCAACCGAAACTCTGACATAGAAGGGGCTGTTTGACTGAAGAAAATCCTGGTGAATTTCCAAGCTTCGCGCGCAAACGGCTCCGATTCCGACAGTCATCGATGCGATCAGTGTCCAAACGGTCAACCGGCTTATTTTTGTTTGCGTTATAATCATTTGAAAAAAAATTGAAGAAAAATTTTGTCCCCACTATTAAATTCTAGCCAGCCCGCACTTTGTTGACAATCAATTTTTATTTGTTAGATTTAATGCGCGCTGAAATGGTTTGGAAAAATCAAGCAATAAGCGCCCACGCAGGGGATTCGCCAAGTGGTAAGGCACCGCCCTTTGGAGGCGGCATTCGGGGGTTCGAATCCCTCATCCCCTGCCAAATTTGTTTCATGCAGCGCGCTACTGCGTCAACCTCCTTCCTCGCTCACACGCCTATGAGTATAGGCTTTGTTCGTCTCGTCAGTTGTTTCCTTGTAGCGCTTGCATTAAACAAATTTGTTTTGTAATAGGTGGGATGAGAACCCTGCTTCACAGAAGCAGCGGGTTCGGCGGTCGCAGAGAGCGAATCGAATGGAGAGGCGTAGCCTCGCCATTGGTGAGCGATCAAGAACGCCCTTGCGAGCGTAGCGAGCAAATATCCCTCATCCCCTGCCAATACGCAAAATCGCGCAGCTTGATTTTGCGCTTTATTGAACTTCAATTTTCATGCAGTCGGGTTCGTTGACTGCAAATATATTCTCGTCGCCGTATTTGGGAATTTCTTTGACATACCCGCCATTATCTTTATTATTCTAACGGCTTGGCTTACGTACGCTTCTATCACCAAAGAAAGGAGGTGGCGCACCAGGCAGATTTTTCCCGGGAAACAACAGAGGAGGGAGAAGTTGAAAAACTGGAAGGAAACACAGGTACTGCTTTGTAAAGGAGTCCGGACTCCCAGGGAGTCGCCCAATTTCCAGCAAAAAGAGGAACAAACGGCACAAAGGGAACTTCAGGTGCTCAATGGTGGTGAGGCCGCCAAAATAACGCACCGCGAGGGACCTCGCCGCGGTTCCCGCTTGAGGAAAGGGGAGACCAGGGCTTCTCGCAGGGAATCCAGAATCCTGGCCCTGCAGGATTGGCAGGAGGAGCAGACTGCTCCGGTCGTCAGACTGGACGATTGGAAGCAGCAGCACAACACATCCGGCCATTCTGTGATTCAGGGCGGGGCAGAGGAGAGCCCTGTGCAGGAAGAAGTGGTACCGGCCGCGGCGGCAACGCCCGCGGTATACATCTGGACTCTGGATGACTTTAGCGAGGAGGTATTGGCGCAAGACCGCGCGCGCTGGGAACATAACAGGCCAACGTTCGAGGAGGCTCGCGCGGACAGAAAACGCATGGAGGAACAGTTTGAGAAGGCCCGGATCGAGAAGGCCCGGTTGCTCAAAGCGCTGTTGGGACGAGGTTGCAAGTCGCCCCAGCCCGCCAAAGAATCGGAGCTGGACGCCCCGGAGCATGTCCATCTTCCCCGGACTGCGGATTGCGTGCATCATCTCAACTTTGAAGACAGCGCCACGCAGGCCGCTCCCACCGCCCGACCGCAATTGCAGGGGTCACACAGCCGACCGCTCAAGCGCAACTCCCGGCCCGACAGGGCTGGAAACGGCTAAGAACATCCTGCGTCCCACCCCTTTTCCTTCCAGTAAAAGTCCGCCCGCCCCGTGCCCACCAGGCAACGGGGCGGGCGGCACCACACCACACATTTTTAGCCAGTATTTAACACCAAAACCAAATGCCCAAACCCACCGTACTGATGATATTGGACGGCTGGGGGTACAGCCCCGACCGCGAAAACAATGCCATCGCCCTGGCCAAAACTCCAGTCACGGACGGCCTCATCGCCAAATATCCCAACGGGCTGCTTAAAGCCAGTGGCCAGGACGTAGGCCTGCCTGAAGGCGTCATGGGTAATTCCGAGGTCGGCCACACCAATATCGGGGCAGGCCGCATCGTTTATCAGGATCTGACCCGCATCGACCGCAGTATCGCCTCGGGCGAATTTTTTCAAAATCAGGTCCTGCTGGATGCTTTCGAGTCAGCCGCGGCTAAAGGCGGGAAAGTCCATCTGCTGGGGCTGCTTTCCGACGGTGGTGTCCATTCCCATATCCGGCATCTGGAAGCCCTGATCGATTTGGCCTCACGCCGAAAGGTGCCACGCCTGATCGTCCACGCCATCATGGACGGCCGCGACACACCGCCGATGATTGGTGAAACTTATTTGCAGCAGCTCGAGGGATACTTCAAACAATACGGAGTGGGAGAGTTGGGAAGCATAGCTGGGCGTTATTACACTATGGATCGCGACACCCGCTGGGATCGCGTCGAGAAGGGCTGGCAGGCCATGGTTGACGGCACGCCGCACGCTGAAACGACGCCTCTGGAATATTTGAAAAAAGCCCATGCTGAGGGCACCGGTGATGAATTTATCATACCCGCCTCCTTCGGCAGCGACACTACCATCGCCGACAATGACGCGGTGGTTTTCTTTAATTTCCGCTCCGACCGTGCCCGCCAGATTACCCGCGCCCTCACGGCCGCCGATTTCCATGAGTTTTCCTCCGCCCGACCGCTCAGATTGTCCTCTTTCGTCTGCATGACCGAATACGACGCCACTTTCCAGCTCCCTGTGGCTTTTCCCGCACCGGAACTGACCAATACACTGGGGGAAGTCGTCTCCAAAGCCGGCCTGCGCCAGCTGCGCATCGCCGAAACGGAAAAATACGCCCATGTGACCTTCTTCCTCAATGGCGGGCGGGAGGTAAAATTCGACCATGAAGACCGCGACTTGATCGAATCCCCGCGCGACATCGCCACCTATGACCTCAAGCCCGAAATGAGCGCCCGCGCCGTTACCGACAAGCTTCTGGCGGAGCTCGACCGCGACATCTATGATCTGGTCGTCATCAATTTCGCCAATTGTGACATGGTGGGGCACACGGGCATACTCCCTGCCACCATCGCCGCCGTTGAAGTGACTGACGAATGCGTTGGCCGCATTGTGGAAAAGGTCTTGTCCAAAGATGGACAGATTTTTCTGACGGCCGATCACGGCAATGCCGAAACCATGGTCGATGAACAGGGCCGACCCATGACCGCCCACACCAGCAATCCGGTACGCTATCTGATCATTTCCAACCGCTGGGCCCTGGGCGACATCACCACGTCCAATGGACGTCTGGCCGACGTCATGCCCACTCTGCTCTACATGATGGATTTACCAGCTCCCCCGGAAATCAGCGGGACATCGCTGATTTCAGCGGCCCTTTCAGCTTAATGTCTCTGGCCGGTCGCTTTCGGAGCTTTGCCCGCGCTGTCCATATGGACACAATGGGCGCAGTGCGCATTCCCCGCAGCGCGGCTTGATGGCGCGACATTTGTCGCGCCCCAGTTCAATCAGATAGTGGCTCAGCATACCCCAATCCTGGCGCGGGAACAGCGCCATCAGGTCGCGCTCCACTTTCACCGGAACACGCTCTCCGCTCAGTCCCAACCGCCGTGCCGTCCGCCCCACATGAGTGTCCACCACCACGCCCTCGTTCTTCCCAAAGGCATTGTAGAGGACCACATTGGCTGTCTTTCTGGCCACGCCCGCCAGGGTCAGCAATTCAGTCATTGTCTCGGGAACCTCACCGCCAAATTGATCAACAATGCGCCGAGCCGCCAGGCCAATATTCTTCGCTTTATTACGGAAAAAACCGGTCGAACGGATCAGCTGCTCCAGCTCGGCAGGATCGGCCGCGGCCAGGGCCGCGGCCGTGGGAAAACGCCGAAAAAGCTCCGGCGTAACCATGTTTACTCTTTTGTCCGTGCACTGTGCGCTCAAAATCGTGGCCACCAGCAATTGCAGCGCGTTACGATGCACCAGGGCGCAATGGGCCTGGGGATAGGTTTCCTTGAGCAGCTTCATCACCGCGCCGGCAGCTTTCTTGCCTTGGCAGCAGCTTTCCTGCTTGTTTTTTTGATCGTTTTTTTTCATAATGCCCTCCGTGGAAGGGAAACAATAGTAATTTCAGCATATTGCAGGGCGTGAGCAAAAAAAAGATAAAATTTTTCATCGTATTGTATTTGGCCTGGAGTGTATTGGGCTTTTTTGCCGACTATCAGTGGCTGTCAATGGTCCCACCCTGGCTCGTACCGCTCACGGCTATCTGCTCGCTTTACCCGCCCCTGCTGACCATCTGGTATTTGCTCAAATATTATCAAAAACCCATTCCGCAGTGGTTCACTTATTGGCTGATTGTCGGCACTGCCAGCTACGGTCTGTTGGCACAGTTCTATTTCCCGCTGCTGATGGGCTGGAAGGGGATTAATTTTCACGATGTCGGGTCGATGTTCTGGGTGGCCGTTTACGGCTGTCAGGCCTTCTTTCTCTTCCCTTACCTGCGCGAAATCCGCTGGCACACCGTGCTGCCCGCCCTGATCTATATCGGCGCGGCCGATTTAACGCATTATTTTGCCCTAACCTTTGTCGATTTTAACCTGCCGGGCTATCCGCTCTGGATGAAAGAGCTGACCGTGACCGTAGCCCTAATCGTTCAAATTGCGGTCTTCCTAACCGTTTACCTGCTGGCCCGCCGGCAAGATCTACTTCAGGGTAGAACGGCTGCCGAGGCTGTCTCTACCGATTCCTGACGCCTTACTTTCTCGCGCACTTCGCCACGCCTGATTTTTTTACGATCGCCCAGTGCCTTGGTCAGATATTTCTCCGGCAAATTATCCAGCGGCACATAGGTCAGATCCATGTATTCCAGCGGATCAGCATAGAGTCCATCCTTGATGATTTCAAAATGCAGGTGTGGACCGGTAGTATATACGCCCGCGCCCCTGGTTCCCGGCATGCCGCCGCTCAGACCGATGATGTCGCCCTGCTCCAGGATATCGCCTTTTTTGACCCTGAATTCGCTGATATGTCCATAGGTGGTCAAGAATCCACCATCATGCACAATTTGTATGTAACTGTATCCATAACCGTTGTCGACCGCCTTGTAGACAATGCCGGCGGCTGGTGTTTTGATCGGCGTCCCCTGATTGGCCCTGATGTCGACTGCGTTGTGGGCGAAGCCGAAAAACTTGGCATAGGAAGGATCCCTGAAATATGCTGTAACGCCACGGGCAGGTGAGATCGGCCAGATGGCGGGAAACTCTCTTTCGCCAAATCCGCCGGTTAGCAGCTCCAAAAGTCTTTGATCCTCTCCGGTCTGAAAGAGCTCCGCATAGTCTCCGGGATTGAACTGGTCGCCCAGTTTTTCCACCCTTTCCCTGATATAGAGCAGATTGGTACGCAGGGTGTTGACATTGGTCAAGACCTCTTCCTGTTCCGCCCTGGATTTCTCCAGCAGTTGACGATAAACCGATTCCTCCCCCTCGGTTTGCTTCAACAATGAGTCCTTGGCGCTGCGGGTCAGAGCAAGTTCATCCCGCGATTCGGATAGTTTTTCGTAGTAAACCAGTAGATTGTGCCTTTTTACCTGCAAGACCTGCTGATCTGCTTCCTGCTCCTCCAGCAGCCGGTCGATTTCTTCAAATATCTCTCTGCCCTGTTCCTCCAGAACTTCACTGTACCTGAGGTTGCGCAGTTTTTCTCCCGTTTGGCCGTCTCCGAAAAGCAGCTTGAAAGGATCTTCTACGCCGTCCCGGTCCAGGTCTGTCCAGTTTCCCATTTCCCTCTGGTCCTTGAAAATGACACGCAAATACTCCATGATCATCATTTTTTGCTGTGAAATTTCCAGTTTCTTCTGTTCGATGCGATATTGCAGGTCGGTAATCTCGCTCTCTTTCCTCTCTATTTGCCTGACGATGCTGGAAATATTCTCTTCCAGCAGGGATATGCGCAGATCGAGGCTTGCCAGCTGGTCTTTCAGGGATTCAATGGTGGTAACTGTCTCATAAATCTGCTCTTCCGTTGCGTTGATCTGGCGGTTCACCTGGAGTAATTCTTCTTCTCCCAGCAAAATTTCCGCTTCAATTCTGTCCAAAAAACGATTGGTTTTAAACTGGCGTATCAGCTGTTCCTGCTCTACCTGGGCAGCCAGGAACACATCTCTGACCGGCATTGCCGTGATCAGCGCAACCAGGGCAAGTAATAACACTTTTTCTGTAATTTTTATTCGCCGCATCTTTGCTGTTTAATCTACTAATAATAGCAGAAAAAAGGCTTTACGACAATGTACAAAGGGCTAGAAAAAGCAGAAAAAAGGCATTCCAGCTTGCATATTTTTGTCAAAAATTGTAACTTGCTTTCGCCGCTGCCGGCAGGTAATATCGTCACGCCAGCAATCGGCTTTAGATAACTTAAGCAGCTACCAACATGGCACACAAAAAGGCCGCCGGCTCAACAAAGAACGGTCGAGATTCCATAGCCAAAAGACTGGGAGTAAAGGTTTTTGGCGGACAAACGGTCAAGGCCGGCAACATCATTATCAGGCAGAGGGGAACCAAGTTCTTTGCCGGAGACAATGCATCGATGGGCAAGGATCATACTATTTTTGCGCTTGCCGACGGGGTGGTTAATTTTAGCGAAAGGCAATTGAAAAAATATGACGGACAGGTTCACAAGGACAAATTCGTCAATGTAATCAAGGCTTAGTGTCCGACCTGGAAAACTTCTCTTACGTCGAATCGTCCAACACCGGTTCTTCAGCGGAGTCTTTTCGATTATTTCAGGAAAGAATGAAGGTTGCCGCCGCCCAAATCAGGGATATTCGAGCGGGGGAGAAAAAACAGCGTAAAAAAGAGGACGAACTGGCTAAAATTCTCGCCAATTTCATCGCCACACTGCAGGGGGATTCGGCCGCGGCCAACTTTCTTGTCTATATCAGCGGCCTGCTGGCACGCAATTTGCCGGCTTCCTTCATTCTGGTTTTGCTGATCATCAATTTCCCTTCTCTCCAGGAGCAGACAGGTCTTAAATTAATTTCGTTCCAGCAGGCCGCCCGGGCCGGAGCACTGGATGTCACCACCACCCTGCCCGACGTCTATTGGCGTGGCCAGCAGCTGCCGCCCGCGATCAGGATAGCGATCGACTCCTGGATTGCCCAGATTTCCAGCGTGGCCGGGGAGCATCGCCAAAAGCTGCTTGATAGGGCGCTCAACGGACAGGGCCATTTTCTCGACGAGATTCATCTTTTGGCAACTCATAGTCTTGACTTATTCCTGAACAGTTCGGGGCTTTCTGACCAGAGCGGGGCATGCAGGGGATTTACCGACTACTTTCTCAATCAGATTTTGGCACAGATCAAAAACCCTCCGCTTTCACTTGCGCAGCACACCTGACAAACAAAATATGGGGTGGCCAATGGGGTTCGAACCCACGACCTTCGGAGCCACAATCCGACGCTCTAACCAACTGAGCTATGGCCACCATAAAGTTTGCCCGCTGATTTTAACATAGCGGCCCGTCAAAGCAAACAGATTCTCCGGCATGCTCCCTGAGTATCCAGACAAAATCAACAGGCCACCCGAACTTGCAGGTGACCGTGGTTGATATTTAGGAGTAACAACGCCCTAGAATAGCCTCATTATCCTAAAAAACTAAACAAAATCGCTTTCCCTTTACCGAGTACCTTTCCAAAAGATTAATTCCTGAAAGCAAGTCAAATTATATCAGTATTTCAGGAGTTTGCAAGAAATTTTTTAAGATCAAATTCCAAAACGGTGGAATCATAGTTTCTGCCGTTCTTTAGTCCATTACCCGGTCTAACTGCGCCGATTAAAGGTAGTGAATAATCAAATTCCTGTCCGGCGAACACAACTTCTCGCATGAAATCGTATTTTTTTTGCAGTGACTGACTTTCTTCCAGCATCTCCCGGAAGGCAGGCCCCTGCAGCAGATAAAAATTATAGGTTTCGGCGAAGTCCTCAAAAGGATCGGTTTTGGCGTAACCGGTCACGAAATCGCTGTCGGTTGCGGTGCTCTTGCGGGTGCTTTCATCAAGAAAACTGATCCGGTAAAATTCCAGACTGGGGTCGTCCAGGTAAACCGGGGCAGCCCCGTCCATAAAAGAGCTTTTCCCCGCCCAAAAATTTCCGTTCATTACGCCGGTATCTTGGATATGGCCCAATTCATGCACCAGCACGCTGACCAGTTCACGGTCAGCGATGTTCTGACAGCGCAATATTATTGTCGAGCCGCCTCCCAGTCCTCTTCGTCCCTTTGAATTATAATAAAAAGTAAGATTTTTCACTTTGCTGACCGTCTCCATGGGCATGACCGAAAAAGTCCTGTAAACCAGGGAGGCGCAGTGTTTCTCGGACTGATCATTGTAGACACTTCCCGAGTCAAATTCACTGCCGGGATGTAGCTTGATGCCCAGGTCGGTGATGGCCGCCAGATAGTCTCTGTCTTTTGAATTCTGCTGGCCGGCCGTTTCCCACTGTGCAGTGGCGGCGGAGGGACGGCTGGCGAAATCGACGCTGTGGTTATCCAGATAGCCAACTGTGGCATTGAGGCCAAAAGCGGCCTGCAGACCGACCACCAGAGCAAAAAGATATGTTTTAAGCATGATATTATGCGGTTAAAACTACCTTTTGTTTTGGTGTTGGAATGCTTTTTTCTCGCTGCAACCTGCAGCCGACTCTGTAATCATCACGTCCCCGTCAGGGACAGCAGCGACAAGTTAGAATTATAGCGAAAAGCACAAAAAAGTCAACCCAAGACCGATTAGCTGGGGTGTGCTCAGATTAATATGGGAGCTCTATTTCTCTTTGTATCTGACCAGGTACTTGAGAGTGGCGGTGTCGGACACAAAAACCGAACCGTGAGGTTGGCATTTTCTGGAGGCGTCCTCCCTTTTTACTTTGAACTGCTCCACCAGAAAGTCTTCTGCCTGGCTGACACATGACTGTACCGTGGCATTGAGAGCCTTTTCGTCTCCATTGACATTGTGCATCACCTTGTCAACGATTATGTAAAGATACCCATCGCTCTGACGTTTGTATTTCAGACCGAAGCGCGGCATGGCAATGCCGGCCTTGTTTGTATCGACATAGTGTTTGGCGATCTGCCTCTCGTTGCGCAGCAGCCTGTCCTGTATGGCCTGATCCACCTCGCTGTCCTTCTGGACTATTTCGCCAAAACGTTTGGCGAAGTTCTGCAGCTCTTCCGGTGTAGCCTCCTTGCCAAACCAGGATTTGTACTTGTCAGCCAGCCAAATGCCAGGGCCGGATGAGGCCAGATAATAATAACCTTTTTTAAAGGAATCGCTGATAGTGTCACCGACGCGTGAGGTGAGGGATTCTTCCATTTTGATGTTGGGATCCTTGGACATTTCAATCACCGCCACCTGGCTGAAACAGATAGGCGGCCTGTATTTGGCATATTCATTTTTTAACCGTTCCAGTCCGAAACGGGAAACAAAAATGTGCATGGCCTGATAGGCATCGGCCGGCGCCATGCGTGTCCCCTCGATATTGCTGCCTTTATTGTTTTTGGGGTTATTTTCATATTGATTGAGCAGGTCCATAAAAGAGAGTTCGCCCAGCAGTACAAAAGATTTACTCATCAGCTCTGCGCCCTTGTCGTCAGTCCGGTAGGCCTCTTTAAGGAAAGTGGCTTTGCGCTGTGAAGGTTTCGTACTGCCAGAAGCAAAATCCCACAACGTCTCGCCTGAAAAAAGATACCAGGCTTTATCGAGCAGCCAGGCTCCGCCAGCTACCTTTACGCCGGTCATCAGCGTGTCCTTTATTTTTTGAATTGTTTTATTTTCCGATTTAAAGAGCCAGATGCCGCCCAACAGAGCCATGCCGGCCATGGCCATTTTCTGGCCGGTGGAGAGTTTGTCCCAGTTTTCGCGGGCGTCGCCCAGCTTTTCCTTGACGCCATCCATGATGCCCTTCGACTGCACATATTCGGCTTTGCGTGCTGTGGACAGTACATCCTCGGCATTGAGCAGGCGTTTGGCTTCAAATTTGATCGTTTTGAAGAATTCAAAGGCATGCAGAACTCTGGCCGCCTCATCGGTACGCATGTTGGCCGGCGGGGTTTTCAGGTTTTCCAGTGCGGCGGATAGGACACCCAGGTCGGTTTCATTCTTCAGTCCTCCCTGACCGTATTTTTCCAGAATTGTCCTGGCATCCAGCAGCTTGCCGTTGATCATTTTCTCGGTCGGTGTCTTGCCTGCCGCAGTCAGCTGTATAGCCATGTCCAGATTGAACAGCTCATCAAAATTCTCCAGCACGACTTTCCCATGCAGAAATTCCAGCACTCTGCGCTCATTGAGCGTCTGTGTTTCCGGGGCTGCTTCATTTTGGCTTTTGGGGTCTCTTTCCCTGATTGCGGCGATCGATGTCGGGGAGACCTCACGAGGATTGCCCATTTGCTTGCTTGTTAATCTCTATATTTTAGCACAAAAAACCCATTCTTTACAAGGCCGCAGCTGTTCCGCGTGAACCGTCTGGGGCAGCTCACAAATCGAAACGCCCCCGGCGCCGCAAGCGGCGCCGGGGGGCAAGAACAGCCTCTATAAAAAGTGTTATCAGGATGCTTTTACCACCTTGCCCGGATTGTATTGCAGGTACCAGTTGACAAATTTCAGGTAACCGGACCAGTATTTGGCATCTTCCTGGAGCAATCTGGCCTCCTGCGGTGACAGCTGCTGGCTGTCGGCCAGGCGGTTGTGAATCTCCGTCAGTCTCTGGCTAACTTTGCCTAAATCTACGTTGTAAGTCCGGTTTTTGCCCTGTTTGGCATCCTGATGTTCAATCGAAAAGACTCCACCATGAGACGCGGCCAGACGTTCAGTCTCTTTTAGCAAATTGATGCTGCTCTTGGCGTAATTCGAGCCATAGGCGACATTGATCGCCACCACCCGCTGATCCAGAAGGTTGAGCGCCCGGTCAATGGAAACCTGTTTTTGGGCAATTTTTTCGATCTGCTCGCGGGACTGCAGCTGTTTCATTTGGGACATAATCCAATCCAGAGAATCAGCGATATGCTTCAGGTTGGCGTCAATCGCCTGGCCTGTTTCGGTATCGGAAGGGTAATTCCGGGTGTCCTTGCTGATAATAGCAATTCTTCTTTTGTAGGCATTTATTTTTGCCTCCAATATCTGCAGTTGAGCAAGTTTTTGTTCCTCGTTGAGCAGATTCTTGTCTGTTTGCGCTGGGATTTCTGCTTCTCCGGGCTTGTCCAGGTTTTGTTCCTGGGCGGCCGGGGCAAGGTCAACTGTTTGCGGCTTCTTGGGCAAAACAGCAACTTTTGCCTTTTGAGATTGGGTAGAAAGTCTGGACAGGGGAGCCGGCTTATTGGCTTTATTGTCCGGTTTTTTCTCCCCGGTCATTTTCTGGTCAGTTGCTGTCTTTTCTGGAATGGTTTTTGCGAGCGGATTTTCCAAAGGCTTTTTATCGTTATCCCGGTGTGGTTCCACCATTTTTTCTGGTGCCTGGGCCGAGGCGGTTTGTCTGGCCGGAGTTTTGTCTGCGTTATCCCTTCCGCCCGACAGGAGCAGAGTTCCGGTGATCACTGCGGCTGCCGCTGCCAGTCCTTGCAGCCATTTCCGTTTGGGACGGTCCGAGCTTCCCCCCGTACCACCTCCCGTACCATCTCCCGCACCACCATTGCCACCTTGCCTCCTTTGTGGCGGCCGGGTAGGAATAGCGGCCGGTTTCCGCCCCTTGGCCGCACTTTCCGTAGCCTTGGGGGGACTTTTCTTGGGTTGGTCTGTGGCAACTACAAACTTGCTTTTTAATTCGTCGATCCTTCGCAGCAACCACGAACTTTGGCGTATTTCAGTGGTTTTTTCCTGCACGAATTGATCGTTTTCAATGGCGGCCAGTTCTTGTTTCATCTGATCCCAGCGGGGCTGACGCTTGGATTGAATGATTCTCTGGACATTTTTGTAATGCAAGGAACTCTGATCATGGAGACATTCTTCGATAAAACCCGCTAGCGCATTGCCATCGGAATAATTGAAGGGGACAATCAGATCTCCGTAAAAATTATCAACATATTCTCGAATGGCTTCATGTCCGCGCTCGATGGGCAGCAAATCATTTTCACAGGCGCTCACTGCTGTCCTAATTCTTTGTTCACGGTCCCGCTTCAAGGCCTCAATAGCCTGGATTTTTGGCACGGTCCGCCATTTTTTGGGCAGCATCGAATCAATGGCCTTTGGTACTGCTGTTAACGCCATTCGTCCCAGTGCCTTCAGTCCAGTCCCCAGCCTTTTAAGGGGTGATGCCGGCGCATCATCACCGACGCCTAAGGCACTTCTGTCTATGTCCCTGATTGCTTCGGCGGTGGCCAGTTCATCGAGATATTTGCAGATGTAAGCCCTGCCTCCGTCGATATTGCGCTCGGGCACAAAGAAATCATCATGCTCGTCCGGATCACTGTCAACTCTGGCCAGGGAGCTGTTCTTTAGCGCCAACCGGGAAATCCGATTAAAAGTAATCCTTTGTCGCTCCAGCGCTTCCGCGCTTTTCTGCCGTTCATTGTCGCATGCTTCAGTGTAAAGGCGCAGACCCGGAGCCATTTCCTGACCGCCTGTAATTTCAGGCTCCTGATTGTCACTGATAATTTTTTTCAGCGGCATAACCATGTTCGGAAAAAATATATAAATATCGTAATAATTATTGAACGCGCACTCCTTAAAATCAAAACAGGCGCCAATTATTACAATCTGTTACAAACTTGTCAACAGGGAAATAATATGTTCCAGTGCTCTTTACTTAAGCTATTTAAGTGTCTTGAACCAGTTGTAGATTTCACCGACGGCTGTAAGCCCGGATATGACTTCCTGAAGCTTGCCGGATCTTAGTGTGGCAGCCAGAACCTGCAGCCTGTTCGGACTGTCCAGAACGTCCAGGATTTTGCTGCCATGCATGCTCTGTCTGTCTTTGGGTTTGGCCGGAAGCGCCTTCAGCTTTTTGTCAGGGATTTGCAGGGGCTGGTCCTGGTAACGCAGGCGGAAGAGGAATTCCAGCGCGTCGGAAAAAAGACAAATCAGGCCTATATATTTGGCGAATTTATCCGGACGGGTGGTTTCCAGGTCACCCAGAATGTTCCAGACTATAGTCGATTGAGTGCTGTCCAGACCAAAAATTCTGGTCAGATTTTTCTGAACAATTTTTTTCTGCTCATCCAGTGGAGTGTTCTTTGCCTGTTCATCGCTTAGGGGCAATTCAATCACCTCGGCCTTAACCTCGATCACCGGTGTGGGTGAGGACGGCGGCGCCACGGGCGGCGCGGGGGGTAATGTCTGTGTGGAAGACGGGACTGCCGCAGCGGGTGTACCGGACGCAGCAGCCGCTGATCCGCCTGATCTCGGGGGTCTCAGCCTTCTGGCGACGGCAGGGGTTCTTGGTCGCACAGGGTGCAAAGGGGCTGGTCCTCCAGCACCGGAGGGGCCACCTCCTGACGCGCCAGCAGCACCGGACATACTACCGCCGGAGGGGCCAGGTACTGGTGCGGCGGGAACCGGAAGAGTCAGCTTTAGATCGAGAGTGTGTTCAACTCCCAATTCAAAATCAAGTAATTGCACCAGACCGCTGATTGAATTGGCAGTCTCAAAAGCGTCAATTTCCGCTCTCAGGCTTTCGTAATCGCGGTTGATTGCTGTGACGTGGCTCATATAGGCATCCGGCCCCAGATGGCTCATCTTGGGCAATCTGGCCTGCCAGCCGCGAATCAATGCAATCTGATCGCCAAATTCATGCCATAAAAGCCGCTCCAGCTTGTAGCGCCGTCCCGACTCAAAAGCTTTGACCGCTTTGGCGGCGCGTTTATTTTCTTTTTTCTTTTTGGCAAATTCTTCCTTTTGCTGCTCCAATTCCTCTTTCCCCGTCTGGTATTCCCCCGGCACTCCCACGCAGTCCTGCAGTCTCTTCACCAGCCACTCTTGTCTGGACTTAAATTCGGCGTAACTGAGTCGTGCTGGATCATAGGCCGTTTGGGCGTTCAAATTTTCCTCTACCGGAGAACTGGTCAGGTCAACGCCTTTCTCACGTTTAATTGAAGCTTCCAGTTCTCGAATTTGCTCCTCGATCTCTGCTTGAGACTGATAAGCATTTTGATATCTATCGTCGGAGGCTTGATCGTAGAGCGCTTTTGAGGCCACCAAATGGGCGCCCCTAAGCACCTTCCGCCAACCTGTCTGTTGGGCCAGATCAGCTTCCAGATCTGGAATCCTCTCCGCCTTGGAGAAGTCGCTGACCTGTTCAGCCAGATTGGCCGCTGCTGAGCGAATCTCTCTTAGTTTCTGATCTAATTTTGTAACTTTGTCTTTGTTAATCTTATAAGACTTTTTCAAACTTTCGATTTGGGTGGGGAAATTTTCCAGCGTCGCTTCCAAATCGGCCATCGTTCTTAAATTCTTACGGGCCTCCGCCTCCTCGGTAGCCAGCTCTTTAACTAGCTCCTCAGTTCTTTCCTGTCCGTCCTCTTTCTTTTTCATGGGCAGATTGTATGCGGAAAGCTCGCGCAGTTTAACCACCCGCCAGATTTTTTTACCAAAGGCACGCGTGGCGTCAAGTACTGACAGATCAATCAATTTGGAGCCGACCTCGGGGTTGATCGAAGTTTCGGGCATCAATCTGGCCCTGTCGTCCTCAACCGCGCTGGGCAGTCCTTTGCCATTGCCGTAGAGCCTCTCCAGTTCATTTCTTCTGCGCGCCATATAGCTTTGTTATACAATTATTTCTTCAGCTGCCTGTCCAGGGCCCTGACCCGTTCCAGCATCTCGGCATAGAGATCGTCCACCGCCTTGATGATTCTGGCATCGAGCCCGGGGATGTTTGGCGTAATGATGCTCAGACAGTCGATTTCATCCAGTTCGGGGTGGTCTTCCAGTGTCTTTTGCAGCAGGAAAAGATCGTTCTCGTCCAGAGAGGAGATCACCACGGCGTTGACCCGCTCGGCCAGAGTCAGTGTTATTTCCGTGCGCAGTTCGTCCAAAATCTCCGGTGCGGCGTGGTCCATGCGCAGGTCTTTCAGCAGGGCGTCCACGAAGGCGTCGGCATTGAAGTATTGAGGTTTTTGCTTGGGCATTTTTGTCATGGTGAATAATTTATTTAAGCGGCATTCTTGATCACTATCTCTCCATTGTCATTGGCTACTTCGCTGTAAACAGCCATTTCCCCCAGATCCACTTTGTTTTCCAGCGCGGTCTTGCGAACTTCGTTAGCCGTTGTGTTGATGGCATAAATTCTTTCTTCCAGTCTGTTCATGCGGTCGGCTATGCGCTTTTTGTCCCAGCTGTAGGGAGCGCTTTCCAGGCTTTTGATCAATTTGTTGCGTCTGGTCACCAGTTTCTCCATTCTGGAGGTCTCATCGATCACCCTGGTGCGATAAAATCGACGCAGCGAGGTTTTGTTGACTTGTCCGGCCAGCCACCAGGGAGCGTCCACCGACCTGCTCATGGCGCGCCCGGTCAGGCGAAAGGGGAATGTACCAGCCTTCCAGGCCCAGCCCAGCGGCGCGGTGATTGGTGTGGCCGCCAGTCTGCCGATGCTGAAGGTCTTGGAACCGATGCTTTTGGCCGTTGCGGCATTGAGAAATTTCTTGCGGCTCCATTTCCAGGCCTTGCTGCTGCCGTTCCAGAAGGCTTTTGCCGCAGTCTTGCTGGCTTTTTTTGTGGCATTCCAGGCGTTTTCCATGCGGAAATTCTGTGACATCTTGTCAAACACCTGCGTCAGGCCGACCGACTCCAGGTATTCGCGTTTTTCACGGCGGCTTAGTTTATTGTTCCTGATGTATTCCCGGGCCTTGTTTACGCGGTCGTGTAAATCGGCGGCCTGGGCGATTTGGCCCTCGGCCACGTTGATGGCGCTGCGCAGATTGTCGATGTCCTGCTGGATTTTCACGCGGGCACGGGAGCCTTCAGGGTTGGCGGCCAGTCTGGTTTCCAGCTGGGCGATGCGCTTTTTCTTTTCCTCAACGCCCTCCTGTTTGATCTTGTTCAATCCTTCCATCGCCTCGCGGTTGAGGATGCGCTTGAGGTTTTTCTTGACCAGTTGTACGCGCCAGGCGGCATCGGGATGTTTCACTTCCTCCACTATTTCGTCCTCAATCTGTTCCTCTCGCTCGCGGCAGCCCCGCAGCAAAGCCACCAGACCCTGTTCGCGGTTGGGGGTATTGCTGGCATTGGCCTGGTCGAGCAGGTCCTCTGCCCACATTTCCAGCTTCAGTTTTTTCAGTGGTTCAATCAGTATTTCCAGATCCCAGTCCTCACTGTTGACCCCCTTGTCCAGATCGGGAACTACCATTTTGTAGCGGGAAAGGGCTTCCTCCAAGATGCGCGTGAACCGTTCAATCACCTCGCGGGGTACTTTCTGGCCCTTTTTATTGAGGATGTGGCGGAGGTCCCTGGTGGTGGTGAACTTGTCTACGCCACGGAAAACGGCAAAGTCCGGACTGGAATTGATTACCTGTTTCAGCAGCTTGTCAGCCGTCATATTGGTAAAATCAATCGCTTCCAGACCAACTATGTCCTGGCTTTTGGAAACCACCTTTTTCAGTCTGTCCCAGCCCCTGCGTGCCAGGCCCCGTCGCATGTATTCAGCAGCCCGGTCATTGGCGCTGCGCATGCGGTCGACGCTTTTTACGTCCTCCACCCGCATGGCCGCTTTCAGCGCGGCGTAGCGGTTGGCTTCTTCATTGTATTCACGCGGATTGAGCCCCCTTTCCCGGGCATAGTCACGCCGCATCAGGCGCTGCAGCAACTGAAAGGGGGTGAGTTTGGCTTTCTTGAGTGGCTTTAACTTATTGATATTTTGTGCGACGTCAGTGGCCATCTGATTGAAATCGGTGGTCAGTTTGGGAATAATATTCGCAGGAACTAGAAAGTCTGGCGTTCCTAGAGCATCAATTATCGCGTTATTGGGCGCTGGCCAGCGAGCTCTATGGTCAATTCCGTTGTTGCTGAAGATGTCAGCCAGTTCCTGGGCCAGATTTTTGACATTGCTGGTAGATTCAGCGATTTTCCCCTGTATTGCCTGCAATTCTAATTGCAGCTTGGTAGCCACTTGATGCGGAGGAGGCGGAGTAGGCGGAATAGTCACAGGGGGGTGTAAGGTGTTATTTATTTGTGTCCTGCGGGCATCTAATGCTTGCAGGGCGGTGAGGTGTTGTCTGATTTCCTTGACCATCCTGCTCACTTCGCGCTGCAGGGCGTTGATGGCCTCCTGCTCTTCTGGTGTTCTCGGTACATCGCCGACTTCCCGGGCCACAATATCCTGAATCTCGCGTCGAATCATGGTCATCGCCAGATTGGGATTGGCCGCCAGGCCGGTACGCTGATACATGTTAATTCTTGAGCGCAGCTCAGCCACCAGCGCAATCGATTCCTCATGACTGCGCATCGGGAAAATGGCATTCGGCTCGAGTGCATTCAACACTGCCCTTTTCAAGTTTCTTGCCCTGGCGTTTGGAGGCTGTCCAAATTCCAGGTCATTCCAGAAAGCCCGCAGGGTCTGCTCTTCATAGACTTCCGCCAGGCCGACTTTTGAACTGACTCGCTGGTCCAGATCTACCAGAAGCATTAAGTCCAGAAAGGCCTCATTCCCATAGATTGGAATTGGAGTCAAAGGTGCCGGAGGGGCCATGCAAAAATCGCGCAGATTGCGCAATACCGAGAGCGTAGCAGCTCCCATTGCTGCAGCAACATTATTGACGGGGGTGGCAATGGGCAGCCCCAGTTGAGTTCTCACTGCGTTTTGCTGGCCCGCGGGCAAAGCTGCCAGTTCAGGTATCAGCCGCTGGGCAACGAACGCCCTTCTGGCGATCAGGTTACGATTTGGACCGAAGCGATTGTTGAGATTGGCCTCGACCAGGTTGTTGAAGCCTACCATCGCCGCTGCGCCACGGGCCACTCTCACGACCTGTCGACCCATGCGGCGTTGCAGATTGCGCTGTAAGTGCTGGACATTGACTGAACCCAGGTAATGGCGCGAATCCTCACCAAGTTCGGTCTCATAGGTCTCATTGCCCTGTACGGCGCGGTACAGCTCGGCCTGAACGCGTTCTTCCTTCACCCGGTCGGCGGCCGCGTTTGTCCCGGCTGGGGCGGCGGGCCTGCCGCGCGTCAGCGCGTGCAAAATCTGTTCATTGATGCCGGTCTGCAGATTGGTCACATTGCCGGCCACCAGCTGATTTAATTCATAAAACTCGCGGTTTTCGTCCTCGGCCTGCCGGAGCAGGCGCTCGTTACCCTCCTGGCTGTCAGGCAAATTGGGGTGTTGTTTGGGCTGTTCCGCGAAAATTGGTGTCTTGGCCATTGGAATGTCTTTAAAATCTATAAATTATAGCATTTTTGACTGTTGAAATAAAGGCATTGATGGGCTAAGATTGGCAGGACTTTTGGCGTAGCAAACTATTAGAACTTTATAATTCAACTGACCCATGAAAATTACAGCTGAAAAGGCGGGAAAAGCAGAAATGAAACTAACCGTGGAGCTGACCGAGCTGGAAATGCAGGATTATTACCGCAAAACCCTGGAAAAACTGGGGCGGCAGATCAACGTCAAGGGCTTCCGCCCAGGCAAAATTCCGCCCGAGGTGGTGGAACAGCAGGTCGAGAAGCCGTATATCATGGCACAGACCGTGGAAATGGCCTTCGCCCCCACCTATATGGAGGCCATCAAACAGGAAAAAATCGAGCCCATCGCCCAGCCCAAGGTGAAAATTCTGGCCGACAGCCCGCTCAAATACGAGGCTCTCATCCCGGTTTATCCCGAGGTAAAGGTAAAGGACCTCAAAAAAATCAAACTGGAGCGTAAAAAAATCGAGGTGACTGAAGCGGACATCGACGCTGAGGTCAAGCATTTCCAGACCTATCACGCCACCTACGCCGACGTGGACCGCGCCGCAGCCAGCGGCGACCGCGTCGAGATCGACTTTCAGGGCACGGACGAGGGGGGAGCGCCGCTAGAGGGCACGGTCAGCAAAAATCATCCGATGATTCTCGGCGAAAAGACCTTTGTCCCCGGCTTCGAGGAAAACCTGGTCGGCATGAACAAGGGGGAGGAAAAAGAATTCAGCGTAACTTTCCCGGCCGATTATTTCCACAAGCCTTTCCAGAACAAGCCCGTCAAATTCAAGGTCAAGCTGAACCGGATTGAAGAACGCCACTTGCCCGCCCTGGACGCCGAATTTATCAAAAAACTGACCGGCAAGGAGCTCTCCGAGGCCGAATTCCGAGCTGAAATTCGCACTAATCTGCTCAAACACCGCGAACAGGAGGAGTCCGCCCGCCTGGAAACCGAATTACTGGAAAAGATCCGCGACAACACCGAGGTGGATCTGGCCGAGGGACTGGTTGATGAGGAAATTCACTATATACTTGACGAGCTGAAATCCAACGCCGCCAGCCGTGGTATCGACTGGAATGATTATCTGAAGGCCACCAACAAAAGTGAACACGACCTGCACGAGGCCAAAAAGACCGAGGCTGAAGGACGCCTCCGCCTGCGCTTCGGCGTCCAGGAGCTCTTTAAACAGGAAAAAATCGAGGTCACGGACCAGGAATTGGAGCAGTCTTTCCAGGACGAGATGAAAATACTTGCCTCCATGAATTATCAGCCTAAAATAGAGGACGGGGAAAATATCAAAGCCCGTCTGCGCAACAAACTCAAATTGGAAAAGCTGATTGCTCTCTTCGTCAAATAATCAAATCAACATGAGAAGTTTCCTGCTTACCGCCACCATCGTAGTCTTTGTTCTGATACTGATTGTCATCTTTCAGAACCTGGCCAATAATGTCGATGGTCTCTGGATATTGATTTATCAGTTTGATCAGCAGACCAGCGCCACGCTTGGTGTGGTTATCCTGACTGCCATGGGCTTTGCGGCAGGCGTACTCTCTACCATGCTGGCCATCACACTGATCAATCTCGGCAAGGACGAGGAGGCGCCCGGCGGCAGCAATTGGTAGGAAAATCCCGCTTCCCCGGCTCCCGCGCCTCAGCAGCCGGCTGTTTCTTTGACGGCCTGACCTTCAGGTCGGCTTTTCAGCTTGCGCAGTGACCAAAAAAATTATACATTTCAGCCAGTGAACAAAAGTTGTATTCAGCGCTGAAATGCTTAAACGCCTCTTCACATCGACAACCCGCGTCAAATTGCTGACCATTTTTCTGCTCAATCCTGAGCAGGAGTTTTTTATCCGTGAACTGACCCGCGAGCTCAATGAACAGATCAACTCGATTCGCCGTGAGCTTGACAATCTGCGCCGCCTCGGCCTGCTCCGCGCCCGCGAGAAAAATCGCAAAAAATATTACACCGTCAATAAGAATTTTCTGCTTTTCAATGAATTAAAAGCGATTGTGGTCAAAGGCATCAGCAACAAGGACGAAATTACCAAGCGCATCGCCGCCCTGGGCACGGTGGACGTGCTGATTTTTTCGGGCATTTTTGTCAATCGCGACTCGCTGATTGATCTGCTGATTGTCGGTGAAATCGACAAGGAAAAACTGGAGGACTATCTGAACAATGAGCTGGATACCTCACGGCCGATTAAATTCAGCATTATGACGCGCGACGACTATCTCTACCGCCGCAAGTGTTATGACAAGTTTCTGATGGAACTTTTACAGTCTCCGGAAAACCTGATTACCATAAATAATCTGGGCGAAAAATAGCTTGCTTTTTCAGCCTTGATTACCTAATATTGCACGGCAAAAACACTTACTTCGTGGAATTTCCATATGTCTAATCTCATTATTCAAGCACTCGAAAAAGAGCAGGCCAAGCAGGATCTGCCGGAAATCAAGGCGGGCTATACCGTGCGTGTACATCAGAAAATCAAGGAAGGGGAAAAGGAAAGAGTCCAGGTCTATGAAGGTCTGGTCATCGCCATCAGCCACGGCCATGGACACAACAAGACGATTACCGTCCGCAAAATGGTCGAGGGTATCGGCGTTGAGAAAATTTTCTCTTTGAGTTCCCCCAATGTCATCAAGATCGAGGTGGTCAGAATCGGTAAGGTGCGCCGCGCCAAGCTTTATTATATGAGAAACATCAGCGGTAAAGCCGCCAGATTGAAAGAGGTTATGGTCAGCGGCAAAACCGCTGCCGGTAAGGCCGCAGCCGTACAGCAGGAAGTAGCTGCCGAGGAGACTGCCGCGGATACTGACTCTGACAGCACCGCCGACGCCCCCGCCACCGACGACACCCCGGTCACCACGGAAGCTTCAGAGGAGGCGAATGGTGAAAATAAATAAGCAAAAATCGGTAGAGCTGTCCGCTGCGGCGGACGATCATCTGATCATTGCCGGACTGGACGAAGCGGGACGGGGCCCCTGGGCCGGCCCGATTGTTGCCTGTGCCTATATCGAAAAGGGGAGGGTGACGCGGGTGAAAATTGACGACTCCAAAAAACTTAATCAGGCCCAGCGCGAAGCCGCCTATGAACTGCTTGTACAAACGGGCGATTTCGGCGTTGGGGTGGCGGAGGTGGAGGAAATTGACAAACTCGGCCTGGCCCGTGCCAACCGGTTGGCTTTTCGTCGTGCTCTGGAGGGGCTCACCATGCGCCCTGACCTGGTGCTGATCGACGGTAAGGATAAAATTGATCCGGCCACCACCCTGAACATCCCCTGCAAAACAGTAATCAAGGGGGATTCGGCCATTCGTGCCATTTCCTGCGCTTCAATTATCGCCAAAGTCACCCGTGACCGCCTGATGGACCGTCTGGCCCTCCGCTATCCCAAATATCATTTTGAGGAACACAAAGGCTATGGCACTGCTCTGCACCGCCGCCTGCTCAAGCAGCATGGGGCCTGCGCCATTCATCGCCAAAGCTTCAAACCGGTGCAGATGCTGCTGCAGACCAGTTTAATAGATGAGTAGGAAAAGCGCGGAGGAAAAAGTTGGCGCCGGTAGTGCGGTTGCGCGCGACCGGTGGCGCCGGGCGGGGGCAGGATGCCCCCCGCCCGGCTGATCGAAGTTGCAGCCGGCTACAGCACCCCGACGCGAAAGCGTCGGGTGACGGCCTGTGTGCCTGCGTCGCTGTTGGTGGACAGGGGTGCGGTGACGGTGATGCTGACATCGCGCTCCTGGCCAGGCTTGACTCCCTGTTCCAGGGGCAGAAACGCCACCTGGCAGAGGCCGGCGAGCGACCGCGACACCAGGCCGCTCACCTGGACGTTGGAGCAGTCGGGGCTGGCCGCAGCGCTGTAGAAAAACAGCATCCGCTGAGGCCCGATTTTCAACGTCTCGCCTTCCGCGAGCGGACGGGTCAGGCCTTCTACCACCACCTCGACGGTGGGTGGCTGTGCGCTGGGCGGTTGGGCGTCCGGGGCAGGGGGCTGGGGAGGCGCGGCGTCATTCACTCCGGCCTCGCGCGTATCGGCGCCGGCATCGGTCGCGAGCACCATCTCCGCATTGCCAGTAGCCGACGCATCATATTGCACCTGCGCCTCCGGCGCCCTCACCTCCTTCTGCCCGCTTCCGCAGGCGAGTGTCGAAAAACCCAGACAGGCGGTCAAACCGCACACAATCATGTTTCTCATCAAAACCTTCCTTTCTTCTTCCTTCCGCGCTGTCAATGGGCTTGGCCGGGCCCACAGCGCAGTATCGAGTCGCAGTTGCCATGAATCCGGCCAAAGTAAGCGCATTATATTAAAACATTGACAAAAGTCAAATATGCGCCCTTATGAGATAAGATCACGGAGCGCTTTCTCATGCTCAAAAAAACGATAGGTCAGCTGCAGTTTTTTTTGCTCCAAACCACCCACCAGCTGTTTTTCTTGCGCAAAAATTTGTTTCAATGCAGCAATTAGCTCCTCGCTGCTGAGCTTGTCAAAATCCAGACAAAAATTCTCCATTCCCAGCTCCAGTGTCATCGCCCTTACTTTGCTGCTGTAAGAAATGCCCACAAAAGGCCGGCAACCCAGCGCCGCAAAAATCAGCGAATGCAGCCGCATCCCCAGGACAAGACGGCTACGCCCGATCATTTCCAGGGCCTGCTTATAGTCGTCAACCGTTTTCATTTCCATGGCGGGCTTTTCGCTAAGCAGTGACTTGACTTTTTGATAAACCAATTTGTCATCATCGCCACTTTCCTGAAAGGGAATAAAAATTGTGCGCAAACCCTGCTCCCGCCACAGCCAGTCTACCGCCCCGGCCACGGCCAGCCATGCCGGATTATTTCCCCATTCCCGCAGCGATAAAACGGCATATTGCTGAATATTTCTCGCCCTGGGTGCTTCATAGCCCAGTGCGAAAACGGCATCAGCGAATACAGTTACCTTCTTTACGCCCAATTCCCGCAAAAGTTCCGCCGATTGCGCGTCCCGCACCGTGCAGAGCCGGGCCTCCCGAAAGACTCTCCTGGCCAAAAAGCGTCCGCTGCGCGTTCTCAGAGGGCCGACACTTTGGGCCAGACAGACATAGGGCCGCCGCAGCATTCTGAACCACCATACCTGCACCGCCCAGATCCAGACCGCCCGCCATTTTTCATCCGTAAAAAGTCCACCGCCGCCCAATATTACCAGGTCGGCTCGCCGCACGGCCCGCACTGTAGGCCAGAATTGTCCACTCAGCCAGAATTTCAGTGTCGATTTCAGTCCGGCGGGAAACATCTGTACCGCCTTGATTCCGTGTTCAGGCGCGGTTTGACGCGGATTTGAGCTCAGCACGCATATCTCCGCTCCCGGCCAGCAGGTCTCGCTGAGTCGTATCAGGCCATCCAGTATCGCCTCATCGCCCAGATTGCCGATGCCATAGTTGCCGCAAATCACTATCTGCTTTTTGTCAGCCTTCATTTGAACATTGTTGTAATGCATCAACTCTAGCTGAATTTAACCAGATGATTAAGCTATATTTCAATAAACATTGACAAAACGATTAGAAAGTAGTTTAATTTAGCCTTGCCCTCATTCTCGGAACGGTTGCGGCAAGCCTTAGACCTTTGAAATAAAGGCAAAAGTCCGTTTAGCGCCTGAAAGAGGCTGACTGCTGGAACCGCGCCGTTTTGCGCGTTGTCCTGCTTCCAAGTGAAGCCGGGCGGCCGTTTGGCGACCCCTTCCGGCAATGGCTTCTTTCAGGTGCTTTACGGCATCAGGTTCAAAGTAAATATGCGGCGGCCCGACACTTCGGTCGGCCCGCCGCTCGGAGAACGGCGCATGTAAAAACATAGACGCGCCACTCCATAGACAGGGATTTCGGCCGGGGAGCGGCAAGCTCCCGGCCAACAGACTCCGCCGTCCCCAGAAAGGCGGCGCACGCGAGGAGAAAGAGCCATGCAGAAGAAGATCAGCTTCGCACTCACCCTCGCGGCCCTCGTGTGCGTCATCATGACGAGCACGGGTGTCGCGACCGCGTCGCCCGGTTGGCGATACAATACGTCGCACGGAATGGCACACTGCGCTTTCGCGGCCTTCGGGCCCGGAGGGGTGGTGGTCAACACTGCGACGACTAACGCCTCCCCCGGGGGCATCACCATCACCGGGGAAGTTGGCCAGAACGTCACCTTGCGCCTCATTTGCGAGAGAACGCAAAGCTACGACAGCAAGGGTCAGCTCAGCAACATCGGCGCCGAGGGGGTCTACAGCGGCCCCGGCGGGTCGGGCGTTTCGGTCGGTGTGGATCGGCCCAGCGATCGGCCTGCGGGTTACTCCTTCCCGAAAGGGCGGGAGTGGACCGTTCAGGTCGGCGGAACGGCCACCACCCACACGCTCTCTTGGGCGGGTGCGGCAGGGCACGACAGCCTGTCCGTGACCGTCCAGCCCGTCGCGCCTCCCCCGAGCGCCACGACGGTCCAGCAATGGATCGAGCCGGCGCAGGAGCAGGCAGCGGAGGCGCGCACGCGCGCCGACGACGCCTACAAGCTCGCCGAGTCCGGCGGGCGAGGGTGGGAGAACAGGGTGTTCGCATTCCAGGCCCAGTACACGCTGGGTCTGGACTCGCTCTCCAACGAAGGGGACGCGAGGCAAGGCTGGGGACTGGACGCGAACGTTTTCTTGGGGTCAGACCCCAACGTTCGTTTCCTCACGGGGGTCACGTTCGCTCACGACTTCAGGCAGAAGCCCGTCATGAGTGCGCCGAACGCACCCATCAACGGGTACAACTCGTTCGTGGATTGGCAAAGCTACTACGTCGGCCCCAAAGCCGGCGTGGAGTGGATGCCCGCGAGCTTCTTCCAGCTTCAGGTTTGGGCGAGCGTCGGAGCACTCATCTCCGTAGACGGGACAATCCCGATCAGCCAGCTCCCGGACAAGACCCTCTACAGTGGTGAGTCCAACACGACCGCTGCTGTCGGGTACCGTCTGGGACTCCAGCCCGGGTTCGTCATCGCCGAGCACCTCGTGCTTGGCGCGAACATCGGCTTGCTCGGGAACTTCTCGAAGTTGCCCGAGGCCCGAGGACCCGAGATGGTCTGCAACCAGCAGACCGGTGAATGCTTGCGTCGGAGGGACGGCCACTTCTTGGACGTTCCGATGGGCATCTTCATCGGAGGACAGCTCTAGGCAAGTACCGGAGGTCGGTGGCGAGGGGAGTCGCTCTTTCTAGAACGACAAACCTGCGCGCGACTCGCAGCTTCCATGCTGCACGGCGGGGCAAGACGAGCAAGGCTCTCTATAGCCGCCGGCTTCCGGGAATCGATCACAAGGAACAGGCCCGCCCGTGGTGCGGCCAACAAGCCCTCACGGGCACGGAGGACATTCTCATGGAAATAAGAAAAAGAGGCGGGCCGGCCTTGTGGCAGGCCCTGATGACACTGCTCGTCGCCCTGGCGGCCCTCACGGGCTTGGTCGGGTGCGGCGACGTGGCGACAACGGAGGCCTGCTCCGACGGCGACCCCTGGTGCGCGAGCTACAAAGCTCCGGGCACTGGGGGCACCGGCGGCACGGGCGGAACAGCCGGCAGCGGCGGTACTGCGGGATCGGGCGGAGGCGGATACACCTGCCTCGACGATCCGAACTATGGCTTGGCCTGCACCCTCCCGAACGGCCAACCTGGCGTTTGGGCCTGCACGGCTGACGGAACAGCCCTCGTCTGCGTGGACATCCACGGCGGGACGGGCGGCAGTGGCGGTACGGCAGGAACGGGTGGCACGGGCGGCACCGGCAACACCGGCGGCACGGCTGGCTCGGGCGGCAGTGGCTACAACTGCCACGACGACCCCAATAACGGCCAGCCCTGCGTCCTCCCCGATGGATCGACAGGCCACTGGGCCTGCAACGCCAACGGGACCGGCCTCGTCTGCCTCCCCAACGGGGGAACAGGCGGGACCGGAGGGACGGCGGGGTCCGGTGGCACTGGAGGCACAGCGGGTTCCGGCGGCACGGCCGGTACCGGAGGCACGGGCGGAACGGCCGGATCCGGTGGCACGGCAGGAAGTGGCGGCACCGGAGGCACCGGAGGCACCGGAGGCACAGGCGGAACGGCCGGCTCTGGTGGGACCGCAGGAACAGGAGGCACGGGCGGGACCGGTGGAACCGGCGGCTCGGGCGGCAGCGGGGGTGGCCCCCTCGACTGCACGCCGGTCAACAACGCCCTGGTGACGGTGCTGGGGGCTAACACCCTTACCACCCTCTGGGGCGGACACGATGTCACGGCATCTTGGGACAACCCGAGGATGGAGGTTCTGGTCAACGAGGAGTTGCTCGCAACTGCCTCGGAGGCCGGGATCGCCATTTCAGCCTCCGCAGGGGGGCTGAACCTCTGGGAGCCCCAGATTGGCGGCGGCGGCGACCCCACTCCGCTCTTGGACGCTCTTTTTTGCCGCCAGATCGGCGTGAACCCCGAGAACCCCGGCAGCTGCAACGAAGGGGTGATCGGGGATCGGCGAGGGACTCTTTACCTCGCCGCCGTCCTTAACGACTGGCAGTGCTGGGCGCTTGGCGGATCGTTCTGCCCCAGCACGCTCGTGGGGCACATCCCCGCAGACTTGTTCGTCTTGCGGGCGATCGTGACTCCGAGCAGCCCCCTCAGCTCGTATACATACAGTGGGACGCGATACGGGGTGCTCGAGATGCCCCCGCTCTGCCAGTAGTACGGCCAACACCCCCTCCCTCCCGCCACGGGAAGGGGCCTCGCGGTGCAGTTCGCCTCGCCAGCGGCTGCACCACACTTTGGAGCTCGAGCCCAACGGCTCGCTCCACCTCACCCCGAACCTGATGCCGTGCCCCATCGCCACCGCCCCTCCAGGGCACTGGCATGGTGGCCAAGCATCAACAACTCACTAACCATGGTAACCCTCGACTCCGGCGGCCTGGCCCAAGCCAGCCCAGTGGGTCGCAGAGGTTCCGGAAAGGAGGAAGGCCCCGTACGTCGACTAGACGAACGGGGCTTTTCCATGTCCTAAAAGATACATTTTTGTACAGGCTTGTAAGGTTCGCACAAACACACAACTTTTCCTTCAATATTTAATCTAAAAGTGCTTTAGTCAGCCAAAAACAGCCCCGAAAACTGTGCACGTGCACACTTTTATAGATAAAAGCTTTACAATTCGAGCAAAATATGTTTAAATACAGTCTTGCCCTGGACTCAAGCCAATTGCGGTTCAGCGCAGAATTCCTTGAAAACTCATTGGATAAAAAAGCATCGGGGTGACCGACCTGTTTCTATCAGATAAGCAGAAGCGAGAGTTCTAGACACACAGCAATGATCTGCCCATATAGAGACAGCTTGGTCATCCCGAGTATCGGGAAAACAATTTTCGGCGTCTCAAAACGCCACCACGGAGGAAATCAGATGAAAACTCTCAGCAACGCTCTCACAGCCCACAACGCCACCCCCACCACCCTGCTCGTCCTCGGCATCGTCCTGCTCGCCGTCACTGGCCTCATCGGCTGCGATGACGATTCCGGCTACGAACTGGTGCCCTGCACGACCTGCGGGACAGGCGGCACGGCAGGCACAGGCGGCACAGGCGGCACAGCCGGCACCGGAGGCTCCGGCGGCAACATCAACCCGGGCGGGGGCGGCACGGGCGGCTCTCAAAGCCCCCAGCCCGACCCCAGCTGCAAGGCCGTCCCCTCGTTTTGGGATCTTCGCAGCTATAACGGCTGCATGACCCAGTCCGACTTGGCGGGCGCCGTCCGCGACCAGAACCACAAAGAGCTCTGGTTCGAGGGAAATCCCTTCACGGAGGACGCAACGCAGAAGGCGGGAGAGCTGAAGTACCTCGTCGCCGACGGTTCCGAGTGCGGCCCTGTCACGGTGGCTGTCGTCTCCAACTCCGGCACGATTCAGTTCATCGCCGGAGCGGAAGTTGACTGGTACCTGGTCGACGCCCCCCTGGCCGAGGTGATCTGGACGAAGCTGCACGGCGGCAACGCCCCGACCTACGCCCAGGTCATGAGCGGCGAGTTCGCCTCCCTGCTGGTCGACATTTTCGAGTGCGAGGTGGTAAATCCCACCTGCGCGCTCAAGGCGTCGATCCCCGGCGGTTGGCCCACCTACGGGGGCGGCCTGGTCGTGTACCAGCACTCCGGACCAAACGCGGTGGCGGAGGGAGCGTTCTGCGGCCACATGTACGTGGTCGCCCGCTCGCGCTAGATTTCCGGCGGCGGAGCGGGGGCGGACAGCACTGTCCTCCTCCGCAGCAGCCGTCGGCCCCCCTCCGCCGCCCTCGCGACCGCGGCACGCCCCCCTGGGCCGTGCCGCGGTCAAACCCCAACCCGAAACCCCGCCCCCACCCGCGCGCCCCTTCAAAAGGCGCGCGGGTGGGCCAAGCGGACTTTATCCAATGAGTTTTCTTTCCATATCAAACGCATTTACGGCTCGCCTCGCTGGATTTTTTGTGCGCTTATAGTAGTCTGCTTGCTGCGTTAAAGAATGGCGTGCTGCCGCGGACTTATGCCCCCCGCTCCAATAGCCCCAGCAGGTATTCCCCGTAGCCGCTTTTCAGCGTGCGCTCAGCCAGCCGCCGCAGTCCGGCATCATCAATATAGCCCTTTCTCCAGGCCACCTCCTCGATGCAGCCTATTTTGATGCCCTGACGCTGTTCAATGGCCTCCACAAAGGTCGAGGCCCGCATCATCGAGTCAAAAGTCCCCGTATCCAGCCAGGCCACACCGCGATCCAGCACCTTCACCTGCAATTTTCCACGCCGCAGGTATTCGCGGCTGATGTCGGTAATTTCGATTTCCCCGCGCGGGCTGGGTTGCAACGATTTGGCGATCTCCACCGCCTCATGGTCATAAAAATAAATGCCCGGAATCGCATAATTGGAACGAGGTTTTTGGGGTTTTTCCTCTATCGACAGCACCTGGCCGTCTTCCGCGAATTCCACCACGCCATAGCGGTCGGGATCGGCCACCTGATAGGCAAAAATGATGCCGCCGTCTGGATCTGTCGATTGGCGGGCCATTTTCTCCACGCTGTCGCCATAAAAGATGTTGTCACCCAGTATCATGCAGACCTTTTCGCCGTTGATGAAGCTTTCCCCTAGTATAAAGGCCTCTGCCAGTCCCCTGGGGGCCTCCTGGGCGACGTATTGAAAGGAGCAGCCATAATCGCTTCCGTTACCCAAAAGTCCCTGAAAAGCCTCCTGGTCGCGCGGAGTGGTGATGATCAAAACTTCCCTGATTCCGGCCTGCAGCAGCACGGAGAGGGGATAGTAAATCATCGGTTTGTCATAAATCGGCATCAGCTGTTTGCTGATGGCCATCGTAATCGGATAGAGCCTGGTTCCGTGGCCTCCGGCCAGTATTATTCCTTTCATGGCATTTTTATTTCATCCAGATAATCCCTCAGCGCCTCCTTCCAATGGCGCATTTCCGGCAATTTCGTGTTCAGCAGCACCGAATATTGCGGTCTCTTGGCCGGCGAAGGCCAGTCCGCCATTGAGCAGGGTTCCATTACGTCGGAGATGAAGCCGGCATCGTTGATCAGCGTCCGGGCCAGTTCATACCAGTTGGTCACGCCGCTGTTGGTGATGTGGTAAATGCCTGATTCATACTCGTTGGATTCGAGCAGCCATTTGGTCTGCTGGGCCAGATCCAGGGCATAGGTCGGCTTGGCCCACTGGTCGTTGACCGCCTTGAATTTTTCTGTTTTTGAGGCGTTGGCCAGCATTTTCGACAAAAGGTTTTCACCGTGTTTGCCAAAAAGATAGGAGGTGCGGATGATGAAGTATTTGCCCTCTTCGCCCGGCTGTTCCTCTCCTTCGTATTCAGCTTCCATGGCATCGACAATCATCTGCTCGCCCAGCAGCTTGCTGCGGCCGTAGGCGTTCAGTGGATGGGGCTGGTCTTCCTCCTTGTAGCCGTCCTTTTTCAGCCCGTCAAAAACATAATCGGTGCTGAAATGTACCAGTGTAATACCGAAATCGCGGCAGATTTTGGCCATTTTGCCGACCGCGTAGCCATTGACCAGATTGGCCAATTCTTCCTCGCTTTCAGCCTTGTTGACATCGCGGTAGGCAGTGGCGTTGATCAGCACATCGGGGCGCACATCGAGAATTTTCGTTTTCAGTGCCTCGCTGTCGGTGATATCCAGTTCATCTTTGTCGAAAGCCACATAGTCACGATCCTGCAGAACGGTTTGCAGTTCATGGCCCAGCATGCCGTCTTTGCCA
Source organism: Candidatus Peregrinibacteria bacterium UBA1369 (assembly GCA_002305925.1). Lineage (GTDB taxonomy): Bacteria > Patescibacteriota > Gracilibacteria > UBA1369 > UBA1369 > UBA1369. Next base: position 241,260 of record DBRL01000010.1, on the reverse strand, counting down.
AGTAGCATATATCTAGTCGAGCGGTCAATCATGGCTGTTTTTCTTTTATGAAGTTAAGCAGTCTGTCTTCGGTGGCCTTCACCCAATCCTGATGGTCATGATACCACTGAAAAGTCATTTTGATGCCATCCTCAAACTTTACCTGCGGCTCCCAACCCAGCTCACGCCTGATTTTCGAGGCGTCAATGGCATAGCGGCGGTCATGGGCCTGGCGGTCCTCCACGAAACGAATCATCTGCGGATCTTTGCCCAGGAAGTTCAATATCAGCTCGGCTATCTGCAAATTGTTGCGCTCAGTATTGCCGCCAATATTGTAGACCTCACCGATTTTTTCGCTGCGCAGTATCATGTCCAGCGCGCGGCAGTGGTCGGTGACATAGAGCCAGTCCCGCACGTTTTTCCCGTCGCCGTAAATTGGCAGTGGGTTGCCCTCGCTGGCGGCCCTGAAAAAATAGGGGATCAATTTCTCAGTGAATTGATAGGGCCCGTAATTGTTGCTGCAATGGCTGACCGTGGCGGGAAAACGGTATGTCTGCACATACGCTCGAATCAGCATATCGGCGGCCGCCTTGGCGGCCGCATAGGGACAATTGGGTGCGAACGGGGTTTCTTCGGTGAAGAGATCGCTCGAGCCGTCGCCCAGATCACCATAGACCTCATCGGTCGAAACCTGATGAAAGCGCTTTACTCCATGTGCACGGGAGGCCATCAGCAGGTTGTGCGTACCGACAATATTGGTTTTGACAAATATATCCGGTTCCAGAATACTTCTGTCCACATGTGTCTCCGCCGCAAAGTTGATTACAGCATCTGGCTTTTCCGTGGCAAAAAATTGTTCAACAAAGTCATAATCGGCGATGTCTCCCTGCACAAAGCGTATTTTCCCATCGTCGATCAGCGTTTGAATATTGGGAAGATTGCCGGCATAGGTCAGCTTGTCCAGCACCACTATCTGGTCCTCCGGATGATGCTCCACCTGAAAATGTACGAAATTGGAGCCGATAAAACCGGCTCCACCGGTGACGACAATCTTCATTGTTCTTTGGTTTTAATATGCTTTTTAAATTCCTCCAGATCAGTGATGTACTTGGAGCGGTCATAATGATCGTTGCAGAGCGTAAAAATCACGGCATCAGGGCTGACGTCATGCAGTTCCCTCCACAAATCCTCCCTGAATTCAATCACGTCGGTCGGCCCCTGCAGTTTCTCCTCATACCATTCGCGGCCGTCAAATATTCGCATCGTACAGGTCCCCTTGGCCATCACATAAAATTTCCTTTCATTCCTGACGCAGTGTCCTCCGCGTTGGCCGATGACATCGGTCACCCAATAGGAACGTTTCACCGTCCAGGGTACCAGCTGATCAATCCGGTCCAGCACAGTCAAACTGCCCCGCTCGTCCCGGTGGCTTGCCAGCAGATGCTTCCGGTATGAATCTGTTTTTGGCATCGGCTTCCGTCTTAGAGGGTACGGATTTTCTTTCCCATTTTGTAGGGTATCAGCAGATCACCTTCCTCGATTTTGATGTTGCCGGAAATTTTCAGTCCGCAATCCTGGCCTTCCTTGACTTCATTGGCTGATTCCTGATTTCTCTGCAGGGATTGAATGTGTATCTCTCCGATCATTTCTTCACCTCTTTTTACCTTTAACCTGGACTTTTTTTCAACCAGTCCGGAAAGCACTTTGCAGCCAACAATCATTTCCTTTTTCTTTGAATAAAAAATCTGTACCACTTTCAATTCACCCAGCTCGGTTTCCACCAATTCGGGCTCCAGCAGGCCGGTGAGAATCTTCTTGATGTCATCAAGAAGCTTATAAATGATATTGTAATGAATCACCTCCACATTTTCACGTTCAGCAGCCAGTTTGACATTGAGATTGGCTCTCACATTGAAGCCCATTACGATTCCTCCGGAGGCAGCGGCCATCATCACGTCGGAATCGGTAACGTCTCCCACCCCGGAGAGAATGATTTTCACGCCCACGTCGTCGTTTTTGATTTCGGCAATCGATTGTTTCAATGCTTCCAGACTTCCGTTAGTATCGGCTTTCAGGACAATTTTCAGGGTTTTCAATTGTCCGGAACTGATGGCCGAAATAATTTCACCGACGCCACGTTCTCGCTGCTGGGCTTTGCGCAGATTTCTGATCGTTATAGCGCGCAATCTGGCGGTTTTTTCATCCGGAACCACCTGCACGATATCTCCGCTGACCGGTTTGTCGGTCAGACCGGCAATGAATACGGGCATCGATGGCCCGGCAACCTTTATTTTGTGGCCCAAATGGTCTCGCAGCACTTTGATTCTGCCATAACTTTCACCGATGACGATATTGTCCATCAGCCGGAAAGTACCCGTGTTGACAATCATCGTCGCCACCGGGCCCAGACTGTGGTCGAGATTGGCTTCAATGACTGTACCCACGCCGTCGCGGTTGGGATTGGCCCTCAGATTGGCCATTTCAGCCACCAGAAGTATCATTTCCAGCAAATCCTGCATTCCCTGTCCGGTGATGGGGGAGACGGGCACCACTATGGTTTTGCCGCCCCATTCCTCCGGCACCAGCTCCACTCCCGCCAGTTCGCCCTTTACTTTCTCCACGTCCGCATTGGGCTTATCGATTTTGGTAATGGCCACAATTATTGGCACGTTGGCATCGCGCGCGTGCTGCAAAGCCTCCAGCGTCTGCGGCTTGATACCTTCGTCCGCTGACACCACCAGGACGGCAATATCGGTCGCCTTTGCCCCGCGCGCCCTCATGGCGGTAAAGGCCTGATGCCCAGGCGTATCCAGAAAAGTGATTTTTTTACCATTTTTCTCCACCTGATAGGCCCCGATATGCTGCGTAATACCGCCCGCTTCCTGTTCCACGATATTGGTCTGCCTGTAAAAATCCAGAAGTTTCGTTTTGCCATGATCGACATGTCCCATCACCACGACAATCGGCGGCCTGTTTTCCAGAAGCGAGCTGTCATGTTCCTTGACCAGGGCTTCCAAATTTCCCTGAAAGAGGTCTTCAGCCGAGGCCACCGACTGCTTTTTCTTCAGCTTTACCTTCAAATCTTCAGAAATAATCATGGCCGTATCATAGTCGATCTGCTGATTTATGTTGGCCAGGATGCCATTTTTCATCAGTTCACCGATGATTTTTGCGGCTCCCAAACCGGTCTTCTCAGCAAATTCTTTCACCGTGATTACGTCAGGAATTTCCACAACGCGATCGGGATCATATTTCACAGTATGGCTGATCGTGGGCGCGCGCTTTATCTGTGCCCGCTGCTGATCTTTGCCGGCAGTCATTTTACGCTGCGAATGTACGATTTCACGTTCCCGTTCCTCTGCAATCATCTCATCATACAGCTCGGCGGTGTCGCGCGGTCCCTTGTGCTCCTTGATCCCAAGCAGCTCATCGGACACAGTGGTGTCCGTCTTGACGCGCGGTTTCGGCATTCTGTCCCGATCCCTTTTTACCTTGCGCTCAAATATTTGCCTTTCCTTGGGTTTTTCCTTTTTCGCCTCCTCCACAAATGGCAGCGGCTGGGGCTTTGGAGGAAGTATTGGTTTTTCAAAAATTATAAATTTCTCTTTACGCTGCGGCGGGGTCTCTACCGGCTCAGGTTTCTTTTCTGTCTGCGCAGACTGCTGTTTCTTGGCTTTTTCGGCGACCACCTTTTTGGTAGAAGATTTTTTCCCGTCAGTCTTTTTGGGGACGGTTTTTTTTGTCGGTGGTTTAGCTTTTCTGGCTTTCTTTTCCTCCTCTTCCTTCTTCTGAAAATAACCCACCAGAGCTTTGGCGGTTTTGCCGTCTACACATCTTGCAGTTGGAGAAAGCTCAATTTTCAATTCCTTGGCCGCAAAATGGATGTCGCGCACCGATACGTAACACTCCTGGGCAATTTCAATCAGAAGTACCTCATTTTGTTTACTGTTAACCACTTTTCTACTGTTTAGGAATCGAAAACTACTCAAGTTTAGTGTCTAGTTGGAAAAAAGTCAAAAATTATGCTAAAATATAAGGATTTTTAGCAATCGAACCTATGTCAGACAAAAAAGATTTTCTCAAACCCTCCAGGCTCGTTTTCGTCAACCAACCGTTACCCGAAACTCCAAGCCCAGACAATCGGGAAATCTATGATGGTGTGGCCGAGACTGTCGAAGAAAGTTATCGACAACAGCTGTTTCTGGCCAATGAGTTAAATAAAAAAACGGCTCCAATTGCTAAAGAAAAAGAGAAATTTGAAAGCGCATTAATGGAAATGAAGGAAGAACTGGCAAAATTGAATTTCAGTCAAAGTGTGGAAAGAGACATTAATGTTTTCGGCACAAATGTGCATATTGTGATGGATCAAAGTGGAACTAATCAGGAATTTGTCGACGGCCAAGAGGTAAATTTTATGCAATGGGCACTTTCCAAAGCAGAAAAAGATAAACAGCAACAATGAATCTTTTGCCTATTAACAAGGCATATAGCCTGAAAACGGCTAGAATGGTCTACAACGGAGTCGCAAAGGGGTCCGAGGCCCCTGGCGGCTCCTCTGATAGTAAAAAAGACGCATCCGTTCTTGAAAACGCAGTTGAAAAGGCAGCGCAGAAAGTAGCGAACCCAGAGCGTGAAGCTGCCGTGGAAGCAGGAAGGGAAAGGGCAAAAGAAGCCTTGCCCGCAGCCGCCCCGGAAGGTAAGAAACTACCCGCCATTCCAGACAAAATGAAGGGGCTGAAGCCGGCTGGAGAACTAAAAGAAGACAAAGAAAAGGGCACCGTCGAGCAGGAGTTTAGATTTGGCGATCACAATATACAAGGCAAAATAACAATGCCGGCCAAACCGGAGGAAGGAAAAAAAACAACTGTTGTGTTCAATTACGTAGCAACATTCCCTCCGACGTCGGATGAGGAAAAAAAATTCCTGGACGGCCTGAAAAACGCCAAAGTAGACTTGGGAAATACCGTTGTTGTCACCGTCAGGACACCGGAGGGCGAGACCACTGTTGACAGACAGAAGGTGAATACAATGTCGGCACTGATGGGCGATCTGGAACGCTTCCAGGAAGATTTGAAAAAAAATCCCAAGGCAGGCAATTTGAATTTGGCCCGCGCCGATACTGTTCTTCATCTGGCGAGGAGCGGGGAGAGAGAGAAAGTGGCCGACTTACTCAAAAAATACCATGCGGCGGCCGCGGACGGCGACCAGAGGCTGGCTTCGGCCGCCATGATTATCGACAGCGACCCGGCGAACCTGGCCAGCAGCTTGGAGCAGGCGGTGGCAAAATTGGAAGAGCCAGCCAAGACGACGGAAGCGACAGATGCTACGGCCGCCGATAGCACTGCCGACAGCTCAACTTCGTCCGGCGGAGGCTACGGAGGTGGGGGGGGAGGCGGAGGTGGTGGATATGGTGGAGGTGAAGGCAGCAGCGGAGAGGGAGGTGCGGGGGAAGGAAGTACCGATACCCCTTCCAATACTGAAACTCCGGATCAAGACATCAACACGCCACCTGAAGCCAGAGAGATGACCACGGAAGGGGTTGGGCATTTACTGGTCCTGGGAGATTCATTGATGGTTGGCGCGAAAGACGCCGGTTTGAATGTAAAACGTACGCCAAAGAGTCTCTCAAACATTGCCAGTGGCAAGCCGATCAGTGTAATGAGAAAACACCTTGAAACACTTGATCAGAAAGGCACCGAACTACCAAAACTAAATATGCCCAACTGTCGGGGAACGATTTTGGTTAACGGCGGCGCGAATGACCTCGCGGGAAACGCGGAAGCCGGCGAAATACTAGGACACATGAAGGCAATGGCTGAAATTGCCCGTAAGAACAATTTAAAAATCTATTTTTGCGCTTTGGCGCCATTTGGCGATACCACCAATCAGTATCTGAGCAAGAATTATGAAGAGAAGAATAATAGACGGGTAGAGATCAACAAAGAACTCTATGCCATGGCTGCAGAAGGGGAGTACAAAAACATTGTCGGAGTAATCCCGCTGGACAAAAAAATGTCCGAGGGTGGGCTGGCCTCCGAAGAGGATGAGAACAAACTGGATCAGGACGTGGCCGGAAAAAACGGTGACAACCTGCATTTGATAGGCAACGGTTACAAGATAATGGTCGAGGCCATCAATAAGCAACTGGGAGAACAAAGAAATGAAGAAAGTGGGCAGGTTGGCAGCGATACAGTTCCTACTGACACGCCCCGCACCAGCCCGTCGTCCGATTCACCTTCGGGAAGTACCACGCCCCCAGTCGCGCCAGGCAGTGACGCCAGCTCAGGACCGAGTAGCGCTCCCGCCCCCTCTGAGAGCGCGGAAACCGGAGTAAATACTTCAGTACCGCCTGCCTTGATCAGCGACCTGCAGTCTATGGCCAGCTCGGCGGGCAGGAAATGTACAGTATCACCCACGCTGGTCTATATGGGGCGGAGCGGCATGAATTATCAGGGCATGGTTCGTCAGCAGGCCATGGGCGCCTTGGAGCGCAAAGATGGTTATAGTCCAAAATACTTCAAGGAATTGCCACCTGCCATTCAGGTATTAAGCAGAAAAATGTCAGACAGAATCCTTGTCTATTTTGCCGCCAATCAACTGCCTCATTACTATGGATTGCAGCTAAACATTGACGGTTATCGCTTCCGCATGCCCACCTCTATTCACAAGCACGTCGATACGACTGAAGAACGTGCCAAATTGGCCAGACATGGCTACACGGGCCCCAGGGCCGAGGCCTTGTTCCGCAAACATAAGGGGGTCGAAGTCTGGCCCGAAGAGAGTTCCGTTCGAAGACGCAACACTTGAGAACACAAAAAGGGGCTTTCGCCCCTTTCTGTGATTCAGTTTTGATTATTCGTCATCCTCACTGCTCGGCGCGTCCTTTTTCTTCACCACCTTTTTTTTGACTACTTTTTTAACCGGCTTCTCTTCATCATCTTCTTGATCATCTTCGGCAGCTTCATCATCGCTTTTTTTAGCCTTTTTCTTGGAAGATTTGCCGGCTGGGTCATCGTCCTGCTCCAGTGCCTTGATCGACAGACCGACACGATGTTCATCCGGTTCGATGGCAATCACCTTGGCCTTCACCTTGTCCCCCACGTGCAGCACTTGTGTCGGATCGCTGACCTCTTCGCTGGAAATTTCACTGATATGAATCAGTCCGTTGATGTCTTCGCTCAGCTTGATAAAAGCTCCAAAAGGAGTGACACGGTTGATTTCTCCATCGATAATGGTTCCAATCTGATATTTCTTGGTAGCCTCCAACCATGGATCTTCGGTCAACCTCTTCATCGACAGCGAAATCTTGTCGCCCTCCATGCCAATCACCATGACCTTGATTTCGTCGCCCAGTCTGCCGTAATCGGAGGGGTTTTTCACATGCCCCCAGGCAATTTCCGAAATATGCACCAGGCCTTCCAGTCCATTAAAGGCTACAAAGATACCGAATTTAACTACGCCGCTGATTTTGCCGGTGACCGTATCTCCAACCTTCAACCCTTCCAGCGCCATTTGTCTTTGTTCTTCCATGGCTGCCTTCTCGGAGAGGATCAATTTACCATTTTCTTTGTCAAGATTGATAATTTTGGCGCGGAAGCGCAGACCTACCAACTCCTGCAGTCTCTGCAGAATCTGATTGGTGTCCGCTCCGTTGACGCGCGGATAATGCATCGGCGCAAGCTGTGAAACAGGGATGAAACCTTTGATGCCGTCAATATCCAGCAGCAGACCGCCCTTGTTGGCTTCATTGGCTGCCACTTCAATAACCAGACCCTTTTCATAGGCATCGTTGAATTTCTTCCAGGTCTTCTCCTGTGAAGCCTTGCGCAGAGAGAGAATGATATAGCCATCCTCATTTTCACCATCAATGACATATGCCGACACCTTGTCGCCGACATTGAGTGACTTGACCGTGTCCGAGCTGTCTTTTGCCTCTCTGCCCGAAATCAAACCGACTGAAATGCCGTTGATGTCCACCAGTATCTTGTTTTTGTAAATGGCGATTACATCTCCCTCAACCAGCTCTCCCGGGACGGGGAGTTTAAAGTCTGGGATCTGCGCCAAAAAGCCTTGATCCTTGGTAACAGTTTTATTCATACTAAATTTGGACCAGCGGATATTAAATGGTATAACCTGATGGGGGCATCCGCGGTACCAATTGGCCGCCATCAAGCCAAAGAAATATAGGTCAAAACATTGACTTAAGTCAAGAAAATGAACAAACGTCATAACTATTATCGTTTTGTGGTTTCTCGCGAAGTCCTCCGGGGCATTGACAAGACAAACCCTCAGCTGATTATTGATCGACAATGGCCAGAGTTGTACCATCAGCTTGCCAAAGTGCTGCGCGTCTCGCCAGGAGACCGCATCACCCTGATTCCGGAAAATACCGCTTCGTCCCGCAACACCGCCTATTGCTTTTTTATTGATGCCGCTGACAAAAAACAGCTTTCTGCCACGTTCCAAAAAAGACAGACCATCGAGGACCCTTTGAAAAAAGAGCTTGGCCTGGCCCTCGCACTGCCCAACAAACCGGCCAAACTGGAGGAAATCCTGCAGCATTGCACCGAATTGGGGACTACGCATTTCACGGTTTTTAGTGGCGACCGCTCCAACTTCAATCATCGTCTGGCTCTGCCCAGACTGGAGAAGATTGTCCGTGAGGCAGTGGAACAAAGCGAGAGGGCTCGGATGCCGATTATTACGCTGCACCAGAACCTCGATCAATACCTGGAAAACCTGCAGCGTCCCTGCCTGGTGGCTCTGGAAAGGGGAGCCCAACAGTCAAGCTTGCTCGAATTGCGTATAGACAGCCCCTGTGACCTGCTGATTGGCCCGGAGGGGGGCTTCAGTGACAGGGAAATTACTCTGATCAAATCCTATCAGCTCCGTACCTACAGCCTGGGCAGCCAGATCCTGCGCAACCAGACGGCCGCCATTCTCTCCACCGGCATCGTGTCACTGAAGATGCAAAAATAGCCGTTCGCTCCAGCTATTTGCTTTTCTTTTTCCTTAAGGCGGTCTGACCGGCTTTGGCATCTACAACTATGCTGTCGCCTTCATCAAATTTTTCGGCCAGCATCGATTCAGTAACCAGGTCCTCTACCAGTTCCTGCACCTTGCGTCGCACCGGACGAGCTCCATATTCAGGGTCAAAACTGCGTTCGGCCAAAAAATCGACAGCTTTCCTGGTCCAGGACAGCTCGATGTTTTTCTGTGCAAGACGTTTCTTTAGTCTTTCCAGATGCAGGGCAACAATTTCACGAATATTCTCGTGGGTCAAAGCCCTGAAGACAATGGTCTTATCAACTCTGTTCAGAAATTCCGGCCGGAAGTGCTTCTTCAGCTCTTCCAGAACATCCTCCTTCAGGCGCTCATAGTCCATCTCCGCCTTGCTTAGCTCGTCACCACTAATGCTGAATCCAATTGGCGCGGCCCGCTCGGTCAGGCGTTTCGAGCCAATATTGGTGGTCATAATGACAATGGTATTTTTGAAATCGATTTGGCGCCCCTTGGCGTCGGTCAACTGTCCATCCTCGAGTATTTGCAGCAGCAGGTTAAAAACGTCCGGGTGGGCCTTTTCGATTTCATCAAAAAGCACCACGGCATATGGTTTGCGCCTAACCGCCTCGGTCAGCTGTCCTCCTTCCTCATATCCAATATACCCTGCAGTTGCTCCCACCAGTCTGGACGTGTTGTGCCGCTCCATGAATTCACTCATGTCAATCTTGATCAGGGCATCCTTGTCGTTAAACACCTCCTGGGCCAGTGTTTTAACCAGCTCGGTCTTACCAATGCCAGTTGGCCCCATAAATATAAAAGAGCCGATGGGCCTGCGCTCGTCGGCGATGCCGACTCGCGACCTTCTAATTGCCTGTGAAACTGCCTTTACAGCCTCGTCCTGGCCGATAATGTTTTTCTTAAGCCTTTCTTCTAGATTCATCAGTCTGGCCTTCTCGTCCTTGACCAGCCTGGAAACTTCCACTCCGGTCATCTGCGCAACCACTTTGGCAATATCGTCCTCATTGACGATCTGACGCTGTTCGCGAGGTATTTTTACATAGCGGTTGCTCTCAATCTCCTTGAGCAGCTTCAGTTCACGGTCACGCAACTCTGCCGCATGCTCGTAATTCTGCCTGGAGACGCTTTCTTCCTTTTCCTTGATGATTTTGGACAATTCCTTTTGCAGTGAGCGCACCTTGTCGTTCTTGCCGCGTATTTTCATTCTCTTCATCGAGGAGGCCTCGTCCAAAAGATCGATGGCTTTGTCTGGTAAAAAACGATCATTGATATAGCGTTTTGACAATGTTACCGCTGCATCTAGAGCCAGATCCGAAATAATCAGGTTATGATGATCTTCAAATCCCTCTCTGATACCAAGGATGATTTGCCTGGTTTCATCTGCTGTAGGCTCTTCAACTTTCACGGGCTGGAAACGGCGCTCGAAAGCGGCGTCACTTTCCACCTGCTTTCGATACTCCGAAATGGTCGTAGCACCGATTACCTGTATTTTTCCTCTTGATAGTGCGGGTTTGAGAATATTGCTGGCGTCCAGGCTGCCTTCTGCGCTGCCGGCGCCAATCACGGTATGCATCTCGTCAATAAACAGTATCACATTGCCAACTGCGGCCGCCTCGTCAATAATTTGTTTAATTCTTTCCTCAAATTCACCGCGGTATTTGGTGCCGGCTACCACCGAGGACATCTGCAGTGAAAGAATTTTTTTGTCCAGCAGCGAATCTGGCACATCCTCATTGATCAGGGCATAGGCGATACCCTCGGCGATGGCAGTTTTACCAACGCCTGGCTCACCGATAAAAACCGGATTGTTCTTGGTTTTTCTGCAGAGAATACTGATACCGCGTTCGATTTCTTTCTTCCGTCCAATCACCGGGCTAAGCTTCCCCTGACGACACTCCGCGGTCAAATCGGTAGTAAAATAGTCGAGTGCGGGCGTTTTCGATTGCTGAGCTTGTTTCTCGCCCTTTTTGTACTTGGTCTTTCCTTCTACTTCTGCCTGGCCTCCTCCGGTCATCATGCCCTGCAGTCCGTTGAGGAAAAACTCAAAAGGATTCATGGCCTGTCCCATTCCCTGAGAGGCGCCCGCAGGCACTTGGGGCAAATTCGATCTTTCAAAATTTTTGATCAGCTGCGACTTTACGTCAGCCGGATTTACTTTCATGTTTTCCAATATTACCGTGGCGGCCGTATCGTCCTGATTGACCAGGGCAAAGAGCAGATGTTCTGTACCAACATAACTATGGTTGTATTGGTGAGCTGAGCGAACGGCCTCCTCAATTACTTTTTTAGCCTTGCCGGAAAGCCCGCCCCAGCCATTGTGGGTTGCGGCCTGGGGTGCATTTACTCTGCCAACGCTTTTAATCACCATGTCCACGTTTTCAAGATTAACTCCAAATCCTGAGAGAATGGTCGCACCAAGAGACTGTTTCTGGCTCAAAACACCCATCAAAACATGTTCAGTGCCGACATAGTTCCTCTTCGACTCCTTGGCTTTCTCTTGTGCCACAACCAAAGCCTGTCTGGCTTCTTTGGTAAATTTATCAAAATTATTTTCACTCATCAGATTTAATTATTGGTTCAATTAATAATAGCATAACTAAGCCAAATTATTAACTTCCTTCATCCTAAAAAAGCTTTACGAAAGGCGTTAATATGCTGTGGATAAATTAGCACTCCTGATTATAGTCTGCCAATAAAATCCGGTCAAGCTCTCATCGAACAGTGGAAAGCATTTGCTTCATGATCGTCTCCCTTTGCGATGGTCCTGTAATCCTATAAGTCTTGCCATTCAATTCTGCATAGAAAGTTGCCTGGTCGCCCTGGATCACCCTTGTCATTGAAGTACCGTTGAATGATTGCTTCTGTCCATCCGGCACGGAACTATTGATCATTTCAAAAATTACATCTCCTGGGCCCTCTTCCAGAGGGGTAGTGCCAAATTGGTAAGATCTAATGGCGTCTGAGGCCTTGTTTTCATTCGGTCCAAAATAGTAACTCTTGGGGTACTGGACTGAAAATCCCGCCGACTCGCTTTGGAAAGTGGTAAAACCGCTTATCTCTTCAAAGGTGGTAGTCTGCATTATCTCATCTGTGTCTGGCTCATCCGCATCTAAAGATTCATTTATCAGTGTGTTTTCTTCAGCGCTATCAAGTGTATCTTCCCCAGTGGTTGGGAAGTTCACATCTGGGGCTGGAGTCGCATCTATTTCATCTAATTGGTTTCCTGAAAATTCCATGGAGGCCAGGATATCAAAGAACATATTTTGAAATTCCGCTTTGTTGTTTTCATTTTCCGCCAGCCTGTATTGGAATTTATAGACACCATTTTCATTGGACATCCAGTAAATCGTTTCCTCAGGCGATGGCGAAATTTTATATGCATCCAGTCCCTTTTGTGTGATTTTGCTCCTTGTAAAGCCACCGGCCAGTATATCGGAAGACTCCATCGATTCCACCCCCATCAATTCAGCCATTATTTCCAGATCTGGCGAAACAAGCTCCAACATCATTTGGCTGGGGACCGTACTCGTTACTTCTTCTGTTGTTGGATCAGTCAACACATTGTTATCAGTAGCTTTTGAAGGGTGTCGTTCAACCGTGATCAAATCGTTTTCCCTAACCAGATAATCATCCCTATATTTAAAGGAAATACCCATTTTATTCGATGAATAGTCTGTCCAGAGGGGCACGTTATCCATGTCCGTGTTTTCCTGTTCAAGGATGTCGATACTCATCACTTCCATAATCTGGTTTCCGTCACGTGTTCGGGTAATCTCGCCCATTACTTCGATCTGTTTCTCTCGGTATTTTTCGTTATCAAGACTGACTTTTTGACTTTTTAAATGTAAATTAGTGCCATCATCCATTTTCAGGAGATGCGTCGCACCTGTAGATGTGTAAGCGCCTCCAAGTGACTGAATTGACCCTATTCTCTTTTCCTGCGAAGAGGTGTTTTTAATAATTTCACTAGTATCTGGAGCACTGTTGCCGCACCCCTGTAGCGAAAAAAAACACAGTGCAAAAATGAAAGTTAATGCCAAACTTCTATTGTTCATTGTATTTGGTTAAATTTTCAGATTGAGATGATGGTAAGCCTTTGTTGTGACTATTCTGCCACGATTGGTACGTTCCAAAAGACCTTTTTGCAAGAGATAGGGCTCATATACTTCCTCGATGGTCGCCTCGTCATCGCTGATGGCCGCGGCCAATGTATTCAACCCCACTGGTCCGCCCCGGAAATTGTCGATTATCGTACGCAACAGTTGTCTGTCGGTCTCCTCCAGTCCCATTTCATCTATTCCCATCAGGGCCAGGCATTGCCCAGCCATGTCCAAATCGATGCTGTTCTTCTTGTGTACGGTCGCATAATCTCTAACTCTTTTCAATAGTCTGTTGGCAATCCGCGGCGTCTGTCTGGAAGATCTGGCTATCAGACCGGCTGCATCAGCATTGAGTTTGACCGACAACTTGCTGGCTGAGCGCATTATAATCTCCCTGATTTCATCCAGGGAGTAAAACTGCAGTTTGTATACTACGCCAAAACGGTCGCGCAGCGGTGAAGAAAGCATGCTGATTTTTGTCGTTGCACCCACGAGTGTAAACCTTGGTAGTTTAAGTCGCATCGACTTTGCCGCGGGACCTTTGCCGATCATAATATCAATGGCGAAATCCTCCATGGCCGAGTAAAGCATCTCCTCAATCTGCGGCTTTAATCTATGAATTTCATCGATGAAAAGCACGTCGTTTTCCTTCAGATTGGTGATTATTGAAGCAATATCGCCTTGTTTTTCCAATGCAGGTCCTGACGTTACCTTGAGATTACTCTTGATTTCTCTGGCAATAATATTGGCCAGGGTTGTCTTGCCCAGACCGGGTGGCCCGTGCAATAAAATGTGGTCTAGCGGTTCTTTCCTAATCCTGGCAGACTCCATCAAATAAGCCAGGTTATTCTTTATTTCCTCCTGTCCAATATATTCGGAAAGCATTTTGGGCCGCAGTCCCAGCTCAACCTGTAAATCAGCCTCGTCCATCGGCACAGGGGAGGTATTCTTTATTTTTCCGTCTTCGTTTGTTGAAGCAGAGCTTTTGATGGTCACAGTTGAATGGTTAAATAATAACCGTCCAACAATATATCAGAGACTTGAAACTTACGCCACCTTTGAGTTCTGGGCTTCCTGTTCGCGGCTGAGCACAAATGAATCTTCGTATTGTCCCGCGGGGTTTTGCTGTTGTTGATGGTAATTTCCCCTTACCGCTGTCTGGTGTTTCCTGGCCAGATTGGTCAGGAAAAATTTGATTCCTTCCGGGTCCGGAGCCTCTGGAAAATGGATCACTGTTTTCGTCGAAGCTGTTTCTACAAGAAACACACCGAAGTCAAAAAGCGGAAAGCGTGACAAAAAACCGTTTTCAACTGACTCAATATTTTGGATATCATTGAGCATGGCTTGCGTTTCGAGATATTTAAATGGGTGAATCCAGTCCAGATGCACCAGCCGCTGATTGGTAAGCACCAGCGTGTCCAGGTAATACATTATAAAATCATAGAGATGAATCAGTGCAAAGAGAATCATTATAGTAACATTGGCAGACCAATAGGCCGCATTGCCGGCTAACGGTGCAAAAAAATATGCCACCAGAAAAAAAGGCATACTGGCGGCCCAAATCTTCACACCTCTCCAAATAAAGAAAAATTTATGGTGATGATATACCTTGATTATTTTCTCATTGATCTGCAGTTTCATGTGCACAAATAAAAAATCGAAATTAATATTAACATATTATTTCCAAAAATCAACTTACTTAACTTAAAATGGTACGCCCGACACGATTCGAACGTGTGACCTTTGCCTTAGAAGGGCACTGCTCTATCCACTGAGCTACGGGCGCCTGATTCACCGGGATTCTAAAACAGCAGTGGTTATTAGGCAATCCTAAATTCAAACCTTGCGGAAATAATCCGCCAGATCCTCCGCGCTGACAACCAGGCCGCCGTCAAAACTTCTGCCGCCGCTGACCTGAAGTAAGATGGTTTTATAGAGTATTTCAGCCACCTCACCTCGAGACATTGGCTCATTGGGGCCGAAAAGATTGCTGCTGGTATCGATCAGATTTTTGTCTTTGGCCAGGCCGATATATCCGTAATACCAGGCGTTTTTCTCTACATCGTTGTAATTTGGCTTTAGTGGGACATAGTTCCCTCCGTTAAACCCTGCAGCCTGGACCAGCATTTTGACAAATTCGGCCCTGGTAACCGGGTTAGCAGGCTTAAATAGGTTCCCGGAATAGCCCTGCACCACCTTTTCCTTCTGAGCCGCCGCAATATAGCGGGCATACCAGGCCTTGGAATCGGTATCGGCAAATTCCAGAACCGCCGTTGGTTTGACTTCCTTGTTCAGTCCTTCATAAATAAACTTCAGGGCTTCAACCCTGGACACGGGGTTTTCCGGCTTAAAAGAACCGTCGGGATAGCCACGTATGATTTCATTGTTTTTCAGGAAATTGATTGCCACAAAATTTTCGTGCTGCTCAGCCACGTCAGTAAAACTGGCGGGCTGAAGAATATCCGAAAATTTACTCAGTTGACCTGTTGTGACGCTCACCCTCAGACCGTATTCGGCCGTTGGAGTTAAGCTGAATTCTGCCACACCGTTTTTGAAATCAGTTTTCCCAAGATAGGTGGTGGACAGATTTCCGCTGCCGTTCTCAAGCTTGATATACCACTCCTCAGTCGGATTGTAGGAGTTGATCACAGCGCCCTGGCTATCAAGAGCCAAAACTTTGAACAGTACCGGCGAACCGGTCTTGAAAGAGGCGGGATGGAGAATTTCGATGTCGGCCAGGGCAGGTACGGCGGGAGAAATAACTACTGAAGGCTGTCCCGATAGATTTACCGGATCGGACTGTACGGTGGCCGGAGGGATCTGATCAATTCCAGTCTCTGTTTCAGTAGATGGACTGACGATGGCTGTTGTGGCAGGGGGAGTTGTGTCTGAGGCAGAGGACTGTGTTACGGGGACTGCCGTATAGGTTGTTACTGTACCAGTGAGATGTTGTTGCAGATATGGCATGGGGTTGATCGTGGTTTGCAATGCTTTATCTTTCCCCAGACCTGCGTTGATTGCGCTCCAGAAGTCCAGACCGGCATCGGAAGCTTCCTTGGAGGTAAAAGGCCAGTAGGGATGCCAGGGAGCCTGGTCGTTGTCGATTTGGAAGTGTAAATGCGGAGTTGTGGCCGTGCCGGTATTGCCGCTGTATCCGAGCAGTTGACCTTTTGTCACTTTTTGCCCCTCACTGACTGAAAAACTGGACAAATGTGCATAGCCGGAAAAATAGGTTGTTTTAGTAGATGGGTTCCCTGCTGCCGGAACGTCGTCGTGGCGCAAGACTACATGCTGGCCGAAACCGCTGGACTGATTGGCAGCCTTGATCACAATGCCGTTGGCAACTGCATAGATGGGCGTGCCGGATGGGATTTTTATGTCCACAGCCAAGTGGCTGCCCGCATATTCCTGACCATCAAGGCGGTAATTGCCCATATATGGTGTACTGAATGTTACTTGCGCGTTTCGAATGGCCTTGTCACCGGCGTTTGAGAAATTCAGTGAGGACATTGGTATGGTCAACTGAGATGGAACATATGCCGGCAAATCGATAAACTTGTTCTGGGGAATCTGGTCATAGGGCAATTTCCATTCTGCGCTGGTCAAATCCACCCAGCTGGGCACGCGTTTCACCGGATAGACCGTCCCGTCAAATGGGTCGGATTTTACGCCGGTGAGCAGATTGGCCTGGTATTCGATCAATGAAGAATTCATCATTAGCCCAGTGACGAGAAATGCGGCGATGATAACACCGATTTGTCGCCCGTTTTTCAGCAGAAATTTTCGCAGAATTTTCATTTTTGTTTTTGTTTTGGACAAATGTTCTTTAAATTATAGCAAAATTGGCCGTTTTCTTCAAACCCCGCCATGCAAAAAGACTTTACCGCTGAAAAACTGTCACAATTGGGCATAATCAGTAAATGGCTGGCCGGCCAAATGAAACCGCACACTTTAGTGTTGCTCCAGGGCCCGCTGGGTAGTGGCAAAACCGCGCTGGTCAAGCAGCTGGCGCGGCATTTCGGTTACGCTGCGCGCCGTGTCAAAAGTCCGACATTCAGCCTGCTCAACACCTACCACGTGGGGCGATTCGATTTTTTCCATCTGGATTTATACCGGCTGGACAACCATGATTACTTTTTGCTTGAGGAAATGAAGGAACTATTGTCGGGAGATCGAGCGGTGCTGCTGGTTGAGTGGCCGGAAAAAATACGGCTATCCGAGCTTTCTTCACTGGCCGATCGTCTGATTTCCGTCAATATTGAACACGATGGCAAAGACTTTAGAAAGTTCCGTATTTGTGTTAATTAAAGACCATCCCACCTTACCCAATGAAATTCGTCCATCTCAATACGCATTCCCATTACAGCATGCTGGACGCGCTCGGTTCGCCCAAGGATATTGTGAAAAAGGCTAAGGAGCTGGGGTTCCATGCCGTCGGGCTGACTGACAACGCCTACTTGTACGGTCTGGTGGAATTTTATAAAGCAGCCAAGGACGCAGGTATCAAGCCAGTTCTTGGTTGTGAATTTTACCTAGCACCCGATTCCCGCTTTGAAAAAACTCCGGAAAGTGCCGCTCAAACCTGTCGTCTGACCGTACTCGCCCACAATAACGAAGGCTACCACAACCTGCTTTGGCTCAGCTCACTGGCCTCGCTGGAGGGGTATCTGGACAAACCTCGCATCGATTTCGAACTTCTCAAAAAGCATTCTTCCGGACTGATCGTAATGAGCGGCAGCAAAGATGGTCAACTTTCGCGGCTGCTGCTGTCCGGCGATCTGGAGGGCGCTGAAGAATTGGCCCTACAGTACAAAAAATTGTTCAGAGAAAATTACTTTCTGGAAATTCAGCGCCACAGCCAAATTCCAGAATACAACCAAATTGAACCGTCTCTGATCGCACTGGGACAAAAACTATCAATCCCTCTAGTGGCCACACACAGCCCGCACTACCCCAGACCATCCGACGCCAACGCGCAGGACATTTTGCTTTGTATCGGCAACCAGACCAATTTATTGGACGAAAAACGTCCCCGCTACCCTGGTGATTATTCATTTGTTCCGGGCGAGGAGATGGAAAATCTTTTTGCCGACCTGCCCGAGGCTGTAAACAATACCGCCGCCATAGCCGAGAAATGCACAGTGGAAATCGAATTTGGCCAGTCTCTCATACCCGTCTTCCAAACTCCCAAGGGTGAAACCTCAAAAGAATATTTGAGACTGCTCTGCCTGAATGGGCTCGACGAGCTGTATCCACAGGAACAGCGGGAAAAAGCGCTGAAACAGCTCAACTATGAGCTGGATATTGTGGACAAAATGGGTTTCAACGACTACTTCCTGATTGTCTGGGATTTTATCAACTATGCCAAATCCAATGGCATAGTTGTCGGGCCTGGTCGCGGATCGGCCGCCGGAGCTATTATTGCCTACACACTTAAAATAACCGAGCTGGACCCGCTGGAACATGGACTTGTCTTCGAGCGTTTTCTTAATCCGGATCGTGTCTCCATGCCCGATATCGATATCGATTTTGCCGACCATCGTCGCCATGAAGTTTTGGCCTATACCATCAACAAATATGGCAAGGATTGCGTCTCACAGGTGATTACCTATGGAACCATGTCCGCCAAAGCCGCCGTACGTGACGTCGGACGGGGTATGGGGTACCCTTATTCGGAAGTAGACCGGATTGCCAAGGCCGTGCCCCAACCGGTACTCGGCAAACACGCCCCCCTGCAGGTCTCCGTGGAGAAAGACCCAGCCCTCAGTGAAATTTACAAAAGCGATCCCCGCGCAGCCGCTCTGCTCGATAATGCAATCCAATTAGAAGGGACCGTCCGCCACGCGGGTACACATGCCTGTGCGGTGATTATCGCTGATCGCCCCTTGGTAAACTTCACGCCGCTGCAAAAAGCCACTGACGGAAGTGACGGTATTGTCACGCAGTATTCGATGAAATATTTGGAGGAAATCGGGCTGCTGAAAATGGACTTTCTGGGGCTGAAAAACCTGACCATCATTGAAAAGGCCATTGAACTGATTGAAAAACGCACTGGCAAGAAAATTGACATCAGCCGGCTGCCCCTCAACGATGAGAAAACCTTTCAACTCCTGCAGAGAGGCGACACCACCGGAGTCTTTCAGCTGGAATCGTCGGGTATGCGTCGCTACATACGGGAGCTTAAACCCACCCGCTTTGAGGATATTGTGGCCATGATCTCACTCTACCGCCCCGGCCCGCTCGAATGGATTCCCTCATATATCGAGGGGAAACACAAGCCTGAAACGATCAAATATCTTGACCCATCATTCGAGGATATTCTCAAGGAAACCAACGGCATCGCCATCTATCAGGAACAGATCCTGCTGATTGCCCGGCATTTCGCCGGCTTCAGCCTGGGACAAGCCGATATTTTGCGCCGCGCCGTGGGTAAAAAGGACCCCAAAGCTCTCGCCGAACAAAAGGACAAGTTTATCCAGGGAGCCATCAAGTGCGGCCACAGCCAGGAACATGCCCGCAATATTTTTGAAAAGGTAGTCGAACCCTTTGCCGGATATGGCTTCAACAAAGCACATGCAGCTTGCTACGCCATGATTTCCTACCGTACCTCCTATTTGAAGGCTCATTATTCCACCGAGCTGATGGCTGCCCTGCTCACGTCTGACAGTGACAATACCGACAAAATCATTCAGGAGATGGCCGATTGCGACCAGATGGGCATCGAGGTGCTGCCTCCATCAATCAATGAATCCGAAACGGCCTTCTCCGTGGAGAAGGAAGGGCGAATACGCTTTGGTCTCGCCGCTATCAAGGGGTTGGGGGAGGGGGCGGTCAATTTAATAATTGAGTCACGCAGTCAGGATGGGCCGTTCAGCTCACTGGAAAACCTGATCTCCAGAATCCCCTCCAAATTGGTCAACAAGAAAACTATTGAGTGTCTGGCCTATTCAGGCGCTCTGGATCAATTCGGCGACCGAAGAACGATCGCTGAAAATTATGAAAGGATCACCGAATTCGCGCGACATCAGGAAAAGGCCCGCCAAGCCGACCATCGACAGACCGGACTGTTTGCGGATGACGAGGGCGAACTGCTTGGAACTTTGGAATTAAAACCATTTGCTCCACTCGGAGTGATGGAAAAATTGAAAAAGGAAAAAGAATATCTCGGACTGTTTGTATCATCGACGCCATTGAAGGGACTTGGTGCCTATCTGCGTGGCAAAGCCAAATTTGTCGGCGACCTGACCGAGCGGGATATTGGCAAAAAACACCGTTTCGCCGGTATGCTCACCTCAATTCGAACCATTATCACCAAATCGGGCACAGCCATGGCCTATGCCGAACTGGAGGATCCTACGGGCAAACTGTCCCTGGTGATTTTCCCCCGAACCTATGCCGAATTGAAATTCAAAATACGGGAAGACCAGATTTTTACGGTCTTGGGGAAGCTGGAATTCAGACGCAACGAGCTACAACTTTCCGTCCTGGAGATGAAGGGCATGTCACTGGAAACAATGATCAAAAACGCACAGACTTCCGGAATTTATGATCCAGCGGAGAAGTCGCTGAAAAAAACTCCCTCCATAAATTTCGAGAAACTGGCCAGTCCGCTTTCGGTCAGCAGTCAAAAGGAAGTTGAAAAATCACCTAAAAAATTTCGTCATATCCTCGTAACTTCAGATAGCGTCACCATCCGGTTGCCTGCCCAGATCAGCGACCGGTCGCTGCAGCAATTAAAACAATTACTTTCCGGTGATGCCGGCACTCTGCCCGTAGTTCTTTTGGTCAACAAGGACGGCCAGACGGTCAACGTCAAAACCGGACTGCACATCTCCGGTGGGGAAGAATTGCTGATGAAAGTCGAAAAACTTCTTGGATAAATATAAAATGACATTATAATTCCGTGGAACAAACAAAATTTATGAAAAGAACGCATCACAACAATCAGTTGAGAGCCACAGAAATAGGTCAGACGGTCAGCCTTTGCGGCTGGGTACATCGCCGCAGGGATCACGGCGGCGTGGTTTTCATCGATCTGCGTGACCGGTATGGCCTGACGCAAATTGTCACTGATCCGGAAAAGTACCCGAATGCCCATCAAACCGCCAATGAAGTTAGACATGAATACGTGGTGGCAATTACAGGCCTGGTCCGCAGCAGGCCGGAAGGACAGGCCAACCCCAATATGGACACCGGAGAAATTGAAGTGCTGATTACGGACTTCACCATCCTGAACCGCGCTCGAACCACACCTTTTGAAATAGACCAGGATGGCTATGTCAATGAAGAGATCCGTCTCAAATACCGCTACCTCGACCTCCGTCGCCAAAGAATGCGCGACAATATTATCGAACGGCACCGCGTCGTCAAAATGATGCGCGACCTGCTAGACGCTGAAAATTTTTTGGAGATAGAAACGCCGATACTGATCAAGGGTACCCCCGAGGGCAGTCGGGAGTATCTGGTCCCATCCAGAATTTATCCAGGTAATTTTTTTGTTCTGCCCCAGTCGCCGCAACAGTTAAAACAGTTGTTGATGGTCGCGGGATTTGACCGATATTTTCAGCTTGCACGCTGCTTTCGTGACGAAGACCTGCGCGGTGACCGGCAGCCCGAATTCACTCAACTGGATCTGGAAATGTCCTTTATTGACGAGCAGGATGTGATGTCCCTAACCGAGAAAATGCTGCTGAAGATAACCGAACAACTCGTCCCAGGTAAAAAAATTCTCAGTAAACCGTTTCCACGTATCACCTGGCAGGAGGCCATGGAAAGCTATGGCTCCGACAAGCCTGACATCCGCTTCGAGATGAAAATAGTTGATTTGTCCACAATGGCAGGAGAGACAGGCTTTAGCGTCTTCCGCGATGCCGTCGCCCAGGGAGGGGTTGTCAAGTGCCTCCGGGTTCAGGGCGGGCTGGAGCTGACCCGCAAGGAAATTGATCAATACACTGAGCTGGCTCGCACTTACGGTTTGAAGGGACTGGCCTATATTCAGATTACGGCCGAGGGGCCGAAGTCTTCCCTGGTCAAACATTTCAACGAGTCTGAATTGAAAGAAATAATCAGAATTTCTGCGGCGCAACCGGGCGATATACTCTTTTTTGGCGCCGGCGGTTTCGAATCCGTCTGCAATGCCCTGGGGCAGGTCAGACTGGCCTGTGCCGACCGCTTCGGTTTGCGTAATCGCGACCAGCTGGCCTATCTCTGGGTTACCGATTTCCCGCTTTTTGAAAGTGACCCCATCAGCGGGAGTCTAGCCGCCGCCCATCACCCCTTTACGGCCCCGCGCGACGACCAGTTTGAAAATCTGGATCGGCATCCCGAAAAGACAATTGCCAAAGCCTATGATATAATACTGAATGGTTATGAACTGGGTGGTGGCAGCATCCGTATCCATGACCAAAAACTGCAAAGCCGGATCTTTGAACTATTGCGGATCAGCCCCGAAGATGCACAAAATCGCTTTGGCCATCTGCTTGAGGCCTTCGAATTTGGAGCCCCCCCACACGGTGGTCTTGCCATCGGGGTGGAACGACTGCTGATGATTTTCCGCGATGAGCCCAATATCCGCGAAGTCATGGCTTTTCCAAAGGACTCGCGGGCCAAGGATCTGATGCTTGGAGCACCTTCGTCCGTCCCTGCGGAAACCATTGAAGAGCTGGGACTGGCAATCAAACAAACAAATTAATGCTGGCACAAACAATCAATTCACTGCTTTTTCTCACCGGAGCGATTCTGGCCCTGCTTGTGGCATATTTTTCGATCAAATACCAGTATAATTATCGCTGCAACCTCAAAAGATCACTGGGCATGGTTTTTCTGCGTGTGCAAATGGACAAAAAAGAAACCCGCGAGGAACAGGATCTGGAACAGGCCAGCGGCGTCAAGGACTTCAAGGAGGCCATTGGTGTGATGGCCCAACTTTTCGACTCGCTCCATTCCATCTATTCGGGGAAATGGCAAAACAAATTCACCGGAGAAGACTTCCTGTCATTGGAATACGTGGTGCTGGAAGATCAGATCTTTTTTTACCTGGCCGTTCCGGCACACCTTCACTCCCTGGTTGAAAAACAGATTACCGGATTCTTTCCCAATGCTTACGTCGAGCAGCAGGAAGAATATAATATTTTTCGACCCGATTCCAAAGTCGCCGCCAAGCAGCTGACCCTGGCCAAACATTTCATGTACCCAATCAAAAGCTACCAGCGTCTGAATTCTGACCCAATCAACAATATCACCAACGCACTTTCCAAATTAAACTTTGAGGACGGAGCTGTAATACAAATCATGATCCGTCCAGTCGATCATTGGCAAAAAGCCGGACGTGACGAGGCTAAAAACATCGTCAACCAAAAACCCGGACGCAAAAAACTTGAACTCAATCCGCTCAAACTGATCCCTGCTTTTTTCAGCTTTCTCTTTTCAGGCAATAAAAAAGAAAAATCAGCCGAAGCACCCGGACGCACCACGCCACTCACCGATGAGGAGGTCAAGGATCTGGAACAAAAAAATTCGGGCAAGGGCTTCGAGACCATTATTCGTATTGTTTGCACCTCCAAGGATATCCACGAAGCCAAATCCAACCTGACCAACATTTACAGTACTTTCGCCCAGTATGATTCGCAGGAGGCCAACGCCTTCAGCAGCGTCAAGAAATATCCTGAGCGGAAAATCGTCGAGGATTACATCCTGAGAAAGTTCCATTATCCCTGGCGCCAAATGATCAAAAGGGCCCCGGCCATTCTTTCCACGCCGGAACTGGCCTCTATCTTTCACCTGCCCAATATCCGTTTTAACAAAACTCCCGGCATCCACTGGCAGAATTACAAAATAGCCCCCGCCCCGCAAAACCTGCCCAAGGAGGGAATACTGCTTGGACACAATCATTTCCGCGGCGTCACCAACGAAATCAGAATGAAAAGGGAAGACCGCTTTCGTCATTTTTATGTCATTGGCCAGACCGGCACGGG
Source organism: Candidatus Peregrinibacteria bacterium UBA1369 (assembly GCA_002305925.1). Lineage (GTDB taxonomy): Bacteria > Patescibacteriota > Gracilibacteria > UBA1369 > UBA1369 > UBA1369. The sequence continues at coordinate 217,187 of DBRL01000010.1, read as the reverse complement.
AAAATCCTCGATCTTTTCAATCATGGTCCGCCAGGATTTGCGCAACGGCGAAGGTTTGGCCATAGTAGACCCGCACGGTTCGCTGATCGAGGACAATTTACCCTTTATTCCCCGCAGCCGGGCCGATGATGTGGTCTATTTCAATCCGGCCGACCAGTCACGCCCGATGGGCTTGAACCTTCTGGAAGCCGATACCGACGATGAAAAAGAACTGGTGGCCCTGGACGCCATGAATATCATGATCAAACTATTCGGCAATGAAATCTTTGGCCCCCGTATCCAGGATTACTTCCGTAATGGCTGTCTGACTCTGATGTCCCACCCGGAAGGGGGAACGATAGTCGACATCGTGCGCCTCTTTACCGACGATGACTTCCAGCGCGAGCGTGTAACTTACGTTAAAAATCCGGTCGTCAAATCGTTTTGGACCGATCAGATGGCCAAGACCGGCGCCCGCGAGAAACAGGAAATCATACCCTATTTTGCCGCCAAATTCGGTCAGTTTATTACCAACTCAATGATGCGCAACATCATTGGTCAGACCAAATCGGCCTTTGATTTCATCGATGTGATGCAGACCAAAAAAATCCTCCTGATGAACCTCTCCAAGGGCGAGGTGGGCGATATCAACTCCAAGCTGCTCGGTCTGATCATCGTTTCCAAGCTGCAAATGGCCGCGCTGCGCCGTCAGCGTTTCGCCAAGGAAGAACGCCAGGATTTCTTTATGTATATCGACGAATTCCAAAATTACATCACTGATTCCATCGAAAGCATTCTTTCCGAGGCCAGAAAGTACCGTCTTTCGCTGAACATGGCCCATCAGTACATTGCCCAGCTGGAGGGAGAGGAGGGGAAATCGCGGGTCAAAGACGCTGTTTTCGGCAATGTAGGCACCATGATGTGCTACAAACTTGGCGCCACCGACGCGGAATACATGGCCAAAGAAATGGCCCCGGTATTCACCAATCACGATCTGATCAATATTGACGCCTTCAAGGGCGTAATGAAGTTATCCATCGACGGCAAGCCCTCAATCCCATTTTCCATCTCCGTCCCGCTACCCTGGCTCGACACAAGCGGAGACAAAAAGGTTGGAGAAGCCATTAAACAGCTTTCCAGGCTTAAATTCGGCCGGGACAGGGAATTCGTAGAACGGGAAATTACTAGAAGAATCGGCATTATCGAATCCTAATATCTGCCTCCCCAAGCTTAATCTTCCCCACTAAATCAAAACATCAAACAGATATTAGACAAGGCCTATCTACGACGATAGACCTTTTTTTTGGTATAATATAAAGATTTCATTATCGCTTAGCCAAAGAAATGAAAACAATCACCAATACAATCAGCAACGCTGCCCTGCCAATATTTCTGGCTTTTGCCACGGCCTCCTTTGCCTTCGTGGGACTGGCTACGGCCACGGCAACGGGGGAGGAAAATGGAGAGCTTTCGGACCCCACGGTCCAAGTTTTTCCTTTTGAAAAGACATTTACCATCACCGCCTATTATTCTCCCGTGGAGGGGCAACAGCGCTACATCCGGGGCTCACTTGCAGCAGACAAAAAACTCAACGGCAACGGCACCCACGGGGCTGACGGCACGCCAGTCTATCCGGGCATGATCGCCGCGCCTAAAAACATACCCTTCGGGACCAAAATGCATATTCCCGGCATCGGCACGGTAGCGGTACATGATCGCGGCGGAGCAATCGTACCAGCCGGCCACAGGGGGCAATCCCATGACCGTCTGGATGTCTGGATGGGGTATGGAGACGAAGGCCTCAACCGCGCCTTGGGCTGGGGACGCCGCACGGTAACGGTAATGGTATACGGCATTGACGAAAGCATAGTGGAAAGTATTGATCTGGCGGGTATCTCTCCGGGCTCGGCCGTTTCGCCGGCTGGAGGGCAAAATGGAGCAACCACGTCACCCGTGGCCAAACAGTTCCAAAAAGACTTTGGCTATGGCGACGAAAATCCGGAAATAGCAGAAATAAAGGGCAAACTGCGCGACCTGGACTATTATAACGGCGATATCGACAACAGTTTTGACGCCGGGATGTACAGAGCGATAGTTGATTTTCAGCTGGCCAAAGGCATTGTTGACAGTGAGAACGAGTTCGGAGCAGGTTATTTCGGCCCCCAAACTCGCCGGGCGCTTGAGACCGAACATGGGCACAGTGGGAATGCGGCTGAACAAATGATTGTTCCCAAAGCCCTGGCACTTGATCAGGATCAATACGGAGACAATGTACTTCTTGCCGGAAACGGACTGAGTTTTTTGGTCGCAGACCTGGAACCTGGGGCTTCCGGCCAGGCGGTGGTGGAACTGCAGACGGAATTGGCCAAATTGCACTTTTTTGGTCTGGAACCGACCGGTTATTATGGAGAGGTGACCGCACATGCCGTGTTCAAATTTCAACAAAGTCAGGGGCTGTTGAGCGACAAAAACTCGCCAGGCGCAGGAGTTTTCGGGCCACAGACGCGCAGCCGTCTCTCTGCACTGGTCAATAGCCGAATCGAAACGCGCCGGGTCATCGCCAGCAAACCGGAGGAAAGAGAGCTGCTGGCCAGTAAATAAAAAAACTTCACAACAGAACAAACGTTCTATATAATAACTGGGAACATAACTTCCCAGCATGGTTTCATCGTCGTTGCGCAAACCAACGCCCAGGCAGAAAGAAATACTTGGACAAATCAGGAATTTTCATCGTCGCGAGGGATATTTCCCTTCCATTCGTGAACTCAGTGCCATTCTGCATATCCGGTCCTCCAACACCACATTTAGCCATATCAGAGCACTGCTGCAGCACGGCCTTCTGAAAAAAAACAACAGGGGCCAGATCATCGCCTGTCAGGGTATCGAGGGCAGGGAGGCCAGCGGCTCTGCAATCAGCGCAAAACAGGCCAATAACGATGAAACGCTCACCCGAAACATAGTGTATTTCCCGTCCGGCGTCCCCGCCGGCTTTCAGGCGCCGGCGGAGGACGCCGGACGCGAGACCCTTAGCGTGGATCAATACTTGATCAAGAATCCCCAAAACACCTTCGCGCTCAAGGTAAAAGGCAATTCCATGGAAAATGCCGGCATTATGCCAAACGACCTGCTGCTGGTAGAAAAAAAAGGACAGGCCCGTCCGGGCCAGATTGTTGTCGCCCGACTGCCCGACGGCTTCACCGTCAAAAGACTGGCCGAGGAAAATGGACAGTTGTTTCTTCAGGCCGAAAGCAGCCGGGAATATCGTATTCCGCTGGAGGAGGGGACTGAAATCTGGGGCATCGTGATCGGCGTAATTCGCAAATACTAAATGTGTTTTTTCCAACGCACGTCATTTCCAACGGCCATCGCCCATATCGACTGCAACGCTTTTTTTGCCTCTGTCGAACAGGTCTACCGTCCGGAGCTGCGTGACAAACCGATTGCCGTCAGCGGAATGGGCGGCAGTTGCGTCATTACCGCCAGTTATCAGGCCCGCAAATGCGGCATTGGCACCGGCCTGCCGGTTTGGGAAGCCAGGAAACTCTGTCCGCAGCTAATCATTATTCCGGCCGATTTCCGCCATTACCTGCATTTTCATCAAAAATTTCTGCAAATCGTGGCAACCTTCAGTCCCGCCATCGAAGCAGCCAGCATCGATGAATGCTATCTCGATCTCAAGGGACTGCGCAGACTGCATCGCTGCTCCTACGAAAAGATCTGTCTACGGATCAAGGAGAGCGTCAAAGCACAGTTGGGCATTACGGTATCCATCGGGCTATCACCCACCAAAGCCCTTTCCAAAATCGCCAGCAACCATCGCAAGCCCGACGGAATGACCGTGATAGGAGGAAAAGACATAGCCGCATTCCTCCGTCAGTTGCCATTGGAAAAAATCAAGGGACTGGGCCCAAACTCCCGCGCACTGCTGTCGAAAAAGGGGATTCGTACGCCGCTGGAATTTGTGCATACCAACGCGGAAGAAATGCGCCGTCTGCTCGGCAAGCCAGGAGTGGAAATGCAACAGGAACTGCGCGGCTACAGTGTAAGAGCGGTAACCACGGAGCCGCCCATCCCCAAAAGTCTCAGCCGGACGCGCTCTTTTCGCCCCACGTCCGCTGGCCATGAAATTTACCGCCACCTTCTCGACAATCTCTCCCTGGCCTTTTGGCACCTGCGCAACCGCCAGCTCAAAAGCGACCAGCTGATCGTCATGCTGCGTGATTATGATTACAAAACCTATGGTGCGGAAATATTGCTGCCGGATAGAATCAGTTCCGAACTGGCTGTCCTTCGTCAGGTACGCCAGGCCTTTCTGCAAATATACCGATCGGGCAGAACCTACCGAAGTTCCGGCATCATCTGTAATTCTCTCCGGGCCGAGCGGCTAATCCCTCCACGGCTTTTTCCGGACGAAATTGAAACCCGCGCACAAAGCTCGCTTTTTGAGCAAATAGACCGGATCAACGGCAAATTCGGCTCCAGAACGGTTGTGCTAGGAGGAACCCTCAAAAAAGACGCCGCACCCAAGGACGAAATACTCAATCAATTAAGCACCCCGTTTCTTGGTCCGGTCAGCTGAATAGCGGATCTCCGTCTGAATTGGTGCTGGAGAGAGGACTCGAACCTCCACGCTTTTGGCGCTAGCTCCTAAAGCTAGTGTGTCTACCAGTTCCACCACTCCAGCAAGTCTCAATGCAGGGATAATCTAAACGCTCGAAAATATAATTTAATCACCCATCAAATGCAAATGGATGTGGTATATCTCCTGTCCGCCCTTATGACCGACGTTAAATTGCAGTCTGTATCCTTCCAAATCCAGCTTTCTACCCATATTCCGGGCAACCAGTATCAAGTGCCCCAACAACGCCTGATCCTCATCGGCGGCATCCATTATTGTAGGAATCTCCTTTTTGGGGACAATCAGCAGATGTACCCTGGCTTTGGGGTGAATATCGTGAAAAACAATGCAAAGATCGTCCTCATACTCGATTTTTGCGTCAATCTCCCTTTTGATAATTTTTGTAAAAACGCTCTCCATAATTTTGTTTTAAACTTAAAATAATCAAAGACATTGTTCCATCAGAACAACTGTTAACATCTAGCAATTGTCCTATGCTGACCTGGTCTCATCCAAAGCATAAACCGCGCGACCGACACGCATGAATTGAGGGTTCTTCTGAAGATTCAATGAAATAGTGCCTTTCTTGACGCGCCTTTGCTTGAGGACGCCGGCAATTATTTCCTGCTTGGTCAGGGGGGATTTCTTTTTTAGTAGAGACTCTATTACCTCGGCCACGGTACCGCGCTTATAGCCCCATTCCTTCAGGGCATACAGACCGCGTCCAACCAGTACGAATTGTTCATAGCGGATCAATTCATTATGTACGGCCTGCGTAGTAACAAGTTTTTTATCAAAACCGGCCTCGGCAATCCTGTTGGCGATTTCAACAAAATGCAGGGGTTCACCGGATTTTTTCAGTACTATATAGGCCTTGTCACGAATACTTCGTGGGTTGATGTGTCTCCATGAGGTCAAACCAAATCCTTCTGCCACGCGCTTCACTCTCTTGTCCACTTCCATCGCTGAAACCACAAATTCCGTTTCCACCGATCTGCTCTTTTCCTGAAAAATATCTTTCACTCTTGAGGCCAACTCTTCTTCAACGCATACATCCCCCTGTTTGTTCAGATAAGTTATTCCGGCAGCTATAACAGCCTTGATATCATCAAAAGACACGGTATTTAATTTCCAAAATGGCTTGTAAACATTGGTTTTCTCGAATTTGACTATGTCCGAATTAATATTGAGAGCCAGTTTAATGATATGCGCATCTGTTTCCTGGCTGCTGGCAATTCCGTTAATCAGCTCGGCTACCAGCTTGCTTTCCAACAACACCCCACCATTGGCCCTAATCACATCCTTGGCCATTTTATTGATCATGCTGATTTTTGTGGTCTCCACGGTCCTTCTCAGCTTACCCAGGGCAATTTTTTCAATTTGTCTCACCCTCTCCCTGGTCACCGAAAAGCTTTGACCGATTTTTTCCAATGTCTGCTTGGGCTTATTATCAAGACAGAAACGCTTTACTATTACTTCCTTTTCCTTCTGTGTCAGCACCAGAAACATATCTTCAATCACATCAGTCAGGTTGATGGCTTCCTTCACACCTGCCGCAGACTGGTTGGCAACATCATGAGTCATATGCGTTTTCCTTTATATTGCTTCGGAGTTAGAATATATGTTTTGGTAACAATGTTGTCAAGCAAGAAATTTGACATCCCTGACAGTTTATTTATTACCATTAACAGATACATCTGCCCCGCTGGCATTAGATATTAAATCAATATCTAAATCTTGTCAAATTGGCGTTAATTTGCTATTTAGCTACATGTTTACTATATTCCTTTGGCCAACAGACGCAGCTCAATGACAAAAAAGATACTTTGCAGCGAAAAACTGATCAGAGAACACCATCTTTGGCGTGTTCTTGAAATAATTCCAGGGGCTCTTACCTGGTCGGCCTTTATCCTGGTCATCGCCGGTTCGCTCTATTTCCCTGTCCTGACGGCCAATCTGATCATCACCTACACGCTGGTTTGGGTCTTTCGAACCTTCATTTTCTCCTATAATCTGGTGAAATCCTTTCATTATTCGAAAAAGGCCGCCCTGGTGAATTGGGACCAGCTTAACAATTTATTAGAACATCCCGGCCAAAGCCTAAAAATTCCGCCGGAGCTCGAAGACACATCCAATCGCAGAGTTCTGGGACTGGGCAATATTTCGCTGCAGACCGCACTCTCTGAAAGAATGGAAACTTTGACTGCCAATGACGAATATTTACGCCCCTCCGAAGTAGTTCACTGCATCACGATTCCTACTTACAAGGAATCCTACGAGGTATTGCGCACATCGGTTGAATCTTATGTAAAAAGTAATTTTGACCTGAAAAAGGTGATTATAATGATCGCGTTTGAGGAAAGTGATTGGGCAAACGCGCTGGACAGTTCTCAAAGGCTAAAAAAGGAATTTGGTCATCATTTTCGTGACTGGCTCCACACCTGTCACCCCAAAAATCTTCCAGGTGAAATCAGGGGACGGGCAGCCAATGCCACCTGGTCTGCCAAAGCGCTTAAACGCTATCTGGAAAGAGAGAACATAGCCTATAACCGTCTTTTACTCTCCAGCTTCGACGCCGACACAGTTATCAGCGCCAATTACCTGGGCGAACTGACCTTCAGGTATTGTATTACTCCCAATCGTACCGAAGTCGGATTTCAGCCTGTTCCTTTTTATCACAATAATATTTGGGACGTCCCGCTTTTTAATCGTCTGGTAGCCTTGTCCTGCTCGTTCTGGCAGCTCTCTGTCAGCCTGAGAAAAGACGAAAACAAGAGCTTCTCCTCCCGGGCGATGAATTTCCAGTCAGTCATGGATTTCGGCTATTGGGACTCACGCGTAGTGCAGGACGATTCCAGACAGTATTGGACAGCCTTTTTTGTCTATCGGGGAAGACATTATCTGGAAAATATCTACAGCCCCGTCTATATGGACGCTGTTTTGGGAGATTCCTACCTCACCACGATCAAAAACCAGTATCTACAGTTACGAAGGTGGGCCTGGGGCGTCAGCGATTTTCCTTTTATAGTCCTGAACATCTTTAATTCGGACCATATCCCACTGAAAAGAAAAATATATGAACCCCTCCATTTTCTGGAGAGCGTCTTTTTTTGGGCCACCGGACCTGTAATTCTACTTTTTGCCGGTATCACTCCCAGCCTGGTAAATCAAAACTTTTCCGACAGCATCCTCAGCCACAACTTACCACAGTTTATGAGCGGCATGCTAAATATCGCAGCGCTAGGAATCGCGGTCTGCTTTTTCGTAACTCTACAGATACTGCCATTAAACAGTCAAAAAAAGCTCTCCAAAAAAATCTCTCTCATTGTCCAGTGGCTTTTCGTACCGGTCGTATCTATCCTCTTGAGCGCCCTGCCGGCTATTGATGCCCAGAGCAGGCTTTTATTAAACAAACGGCTGGACTTTCGCGTAACCGAGAAAAAAAGGACTGAAACTAGACTTTTTTCACGTACTGTTTCCACAGCCCGACAATAAACTCCTCGGCCAGTCTCGCTGCTCTGCTTAACTGTAATAGTATACCATTTAGAAAACGGATTCTCTGCGCCTGATTGTTGATTTGATAATATGAAGTTTTTTTGTTTTTCAACATCGCCCTCATTTCCTGCTCATTCTTTTTCAATTCATTTTGCACGGCCTCAACCGTTTGTTTGATCATTACGTCAACCGAAGGCGCAGCCATAATGGTAGCGGGGGCTTGGGCCGGCTTCCCCGACGTCCCGCCACCCTGATAGACGGACTTGCCCTTTTCGGAAAAGGCTTTTTCCTCGACAGTCTCATTAAATTCAGCATTTTCCACGACCTGACGTATAGTTTCACCATGTGGCTGGCCCGGTAACATTTCCGTTGTCTTCAAATTTTCAGCCTTTGAGAGCTGATTGGACGATTTTAATGTTTCCTGATTTAAACTTTTCTCTTTATTCTGGTCCATACAATTTGTTTACTAATCAAATTATACCACGAACCTGTCGCAAAACACCAATTCATGTTATAATATATCAATTCATAGATCAAAATGAACAATCTACAAGAATACCAAAAAGAAGTGGAAAAATTGATTGCAGAAGAGAATCTGCCAAAAGCCTATGAAATCTGCAACCGAATCTTAAGTTATGACCCTGAAAATTCAACCTTTATCAGGTTAAAAACAAAAATAGAAAAGCTGGTACTCACCATCAATCGTAAAGCAATTGCGCGTGAATTACATGAAATTGAGCATTATTTGAAAGAAAAACAATATGCCGAATATCTCAAGGCCATTGCGCCCCTACAAAGCTACGTGACACAATATCCGGAAATTGGGCAAAAAATTTTGGCAGCCAAAAAGCTCCTTGATCAGGAATACAGGCAAAAAAGGGAAACTGCCTACCGCCAATTGCTTATGGAAATCAAATCCAGCCCGCAAGACTATCAATCGATTATTAAAAAACTGGAGATATTCAAAAAACTAAAAATACATCCCAGAGAAGTTTCTGAATTAATAAAGAAAATCCATAAAAAACATGTCAGCTCTGAAATCGAAAAGAACCGCGCATTAATCAACAGCACAAAATACGAAGACATCCTTGTCTTCTTACTAAAAATGAACAAGTTTGACCCGGGAAACCCGGAGGTCGACAGGCTGATCAAAAAAGTTAACCGAACCTATCGGGAATTTAAAATTGAAAGTAAAAAGGATTTTATTTTCAAGACAAGCGAGGAAATGAAAACACTATATTTGGCAAAGAAATATGAATACTGCCTGGAATTGGCTAGAAGAATTCTTGAGATTGACTCTAAAAACAAACTTGCGCTTCATTATCTTGGCAAAGCCGGACAGAAATCTGAGCAGGAGACAGAACGTAAAATTGTTACCGATATTTTTTCCTACTACCGTAATTTTCGTGGTAGCAAAGCATATCAGGAAAAAAATTACATCAGGATTTGAGGGACTTCAAAGCGTATTGCTTGCGCCCAACCCTGACAAAGTTCTCCTTGTTTTTCAGACTTAAAATAATTGTAATAGGCTTAACCTGTCTTTGCTTCATAACTTCCTCAATAATTTGATCCTGAGACAACGAACCATTCTCTTCCAGAATTGAAACTATCACCTCCGCTACTGTTCCGCTGCGATAGCCCCATTCTTTCAGACCATAAATCCCTCGGCCGATCAAAATAAATCCATCATGCCTGATCAGCTCATTGTGCACCGCCTGTAAATTGATTTTTTTCCTGTCAAAATTGAATTCAATAATTTTATTGGCAATTTCCACGAAATGCATCGGTTGCTTTCTATCTCTAAGTACATAAAATATTTTGTCTCTCAATGTGCGCGGATTTATGTGTCTCCATTCGTAGAGACCAATAACATTGTCAGAAACATATTTAATATTTTTGTCGGTTTGAATAAGTGAAGCGAAAGTTTTCATTTCAATACTGAGCTTCTCGAGTCGACCAATTTCCCTGTAAAGCCCCTCTAGCGATGCCGTTTCCTTCGACTTGGAGAGAAAATCATACGTTCTCCTGCAAATAGACTCAATTTGCAATTGGTTAATCTCAGCCAACTTCAAATAGGGATGAAACAGGACAGTGTTGGGTACCCTGACAAAACGGCGATCTATACTCAATATCAACTGCATGGACTCGACTGGAATCTCCGACTGCCTGGCCAGAATTCTCGACAGCAAAAAATCTTCCCTTACTATTCCTCCTGCCGCAATAATTTCTTCATTGGCAATATTACTGATCTCAATCAAACGGCAATTTTCCAAATTTCTTTTCAGCTTTCCGAGCGCATTTTTCTCTATTTGTCTAATTCTTTCGCGCGTCACACTGAAATGCTGACCAATTTCTTCCAATGTTGCTCTCTCCTGGTTGTCCAGATTAAATCTTCTCTCCACAACATATCTTTCCTTTTGTGTGAGAAGTAACAAAAAATCCTGAATCTGTGTACCGATATCATCAATTATATTTGCCATGTTTTGTGTGATTATTTGTTTTAGCCAAAATCCAATCCCGCATTTTCGCAACTTTTACAAGTATATTCAAACACTATTTAAAAAAAAGCAAATATACTTGTAAATTTATCCAAAAACAGCTGCCATATATCATGTAAAAAGGTATCCGGCGCAGGGGATTGTTTTAATTACTGCATTTAAACCAAAGTTTGTTTTGAGAATTTTTCTCAAACGGCTGATATGCACATCTACCGTGTTGGTTGTTATCTGAGAATTGAAATCCCAGACCATTTCCAAAAGTGCACTTCTGCTCAACACTCTGCCTCTGTTTTTCATTAAGCATGACAGCAGCTCATATTCTTTTTTTCTCAGGAGAACTGTTTCTATTCCATAAGAGACCGTATGAGCATTGGTATCAATCAGCAATCCGCCAGCCTCAATTTTCCCTCTTGTCAGAAAGCGCTCAGCCAGGGAAATCGCCCTGATGTCATCAATAATCAGCTCCCAATTCAGCGGCCAAAGATAAAATCTGCATATTCGATCATCGGAAAGTTTTTCGTAATCCTTCAAATCTGACCAATCGTTAATTATCACAAATATCTGTGTTTGCGCAGGAAGGACTGACTGCAGTTTAACTGTGAAGGGCATTCTGTCCAGAATCAGCACAGACCATAGATCTTGTGATTCGGCTTGCATGCTTCGTCCTGTCTTGAGGACATCGCTACTTACCTGTAGATTCATACGATATGATTTCATTGCCAATCGTGCTTTTGTGGCGTTAACCGCGTCCCCGGTACACATTAAAATGTTCATATGTAAAAAATTTTATTGCAGGCTCAAAATATTGCGCCCTGTCATCCTGTCAAAACCAAAAAGACTAAATATCTGCACATTTAGGCTATACAACTGTCAAAACTAGACCTAAAATCCTGTTGTCCAATATTGGAAAACAATGCGCCCGATTGAACATTACTTCCGTTTTCTGACCGATTTCGGCCAACCAAAATACAGGGCCACTCAGATCATCGAAGCGGTCTGCAAAAAGGGGATTATTGACTACGACAACATAAAAGTATTGCCTTTAAATTTACGGCAGGAGCTCAAGAAAAAGCTGCCGTTACTTTCACTGAAGCCGAAAAAATCCGTCATCAGTCAGGACGGCAAAACTGAAAAAATTTTGTTTTCACTGTCCGACGGGCTGACTATAGAGGCCGTGCTGATGGAATTCGAAGACGGAAGACATTCAATATGTCTTTCCTGTCAAACCGGATGTGTTTTGGGCTGTCGTTTCTGCGCCACCGGAACACTGGTCAAAATGCGCAGCCTGGAAGCGGAAGAAATCTTTGATCAGGTTGTTTTTCTCAACTCCCGTCTCAAAGCAAAGGACGCTTCATTGGAAATCACCAATATTGTCTACATGGGCATGGGTGAACCCTTCAACAACTACCAGAATGTAATTGATTCAATCAGAATGCTCTGTTCCAGCAAATATTTTGGCTTCTCCCCGCGTCGTATCACCATTTCCACTGCCGGCATCATTCCTGGCATTGAGCGCCTTGCCCTGGAGCAGCTACCGGTAAATCTGGCCGTATCCCTACACGCTGCCGATCAGCAGCTCCGCTGTCAAATCATGCCAATTGCCAAAGCCTATCCATTGGAGAGCCTACTTTCGGCAGTGAAAAAATACAGTCAGGCGACCGGTCGCAGAGTGTCCTTTGAATACATTATGCTCAAGAACGTCAACGATAGCGAAAGAGACGCGGAAAAACTGGCCTCAATCGCCAAAGACAAACTGTTGCATGTCAACTTGATTCCCTATAACGATACTGGACTAAATTCACTTGGCGGCAGTGACCTTTCCAGAATCAGGTCGTTTAAATTGGCCTTACAAAAAAAAGGAGTCAATGTTACAGTCAGAACGAGCCTCGGTGGCGATATAGCCGCCGCCTGTGGGCAGCTTGCAAATATTTAATCCAACCATCATGGAAGATAAAAAAAGCAATGTAAATCTGAAAATCGATAACGACCTGGAACAGGGAGTCTTCTCAAACGCCATCTCCATCCACGTCAACAATAACGAGGTCATACTCGATTTCGGATATATGTTACCGAATCAAAATCCGGTAACGATCAAATTGGTAGGACGGGTCAATTTGACGCACCAAACAGCCGAAAGTCTGATGAACGTACTTTCCAACGCCATGCTGGACTGGCGCAACAAACAGAAGAGCGTAAAACAATAATTTTAGCAACATGGACAAACTAATTGCGCTGTGCAAGAGAAGGGGATTCATTTTCCCGGGCTCGGAAATTTATGGGGGTTTTGCCAATTCCTACACATATGGCCCCTATGGAGTCGAACTTAGAAACAACATCAAAAAACTCTGGTGGGACAAATTTGTGCATCAACGTGACGATATTGTTGGGATGGACGGCCCTATTATCATCCATCCGCGCGTCTGGGTGGCATCAGGCCACGCGGAAGGGTTTAATGACGCATTGGTTGAGTGTAAAAACTGTCATAAGCGTTTCCGTGCCGACCACCTGGTTGAGGCGGCTACTGGTCAAGATCTGGAAGGACAAATTGAAGAAATGAAACGTCTGCTTGATGCTGGAATAGACTGCCCTTCCTGTCAAAAACGTGATTGGACTGACGTTAAACGCTTCAACATGATGTTCACAACCAAACTGAACACTACCGAGGAGGAAGCGGAATCAATTGCCTATCTGCGCCCAGAGACCGCCGGAGCTATTTTTATTGAGTTCAAAAACATTCTTGATTCATCGCGTGTAAAATTACCTTTTGGCATTGCCCAAATCGGCAAGGCCTTCCGCAATGAAATCGTTGCCGGCAACTTTATCTTTAGACTTAGGGAGTTCGAGCAAATGGAAATCGAGTATTTCATCAGGCCGGACGCAAACTGGGAAGATCTCTTTGAGCAATGGCTCCAACTTCAGGAGGAGTTTGCCCACGAACTGGGGGCCAAGCCCGATGACCTGCGCAGATTTGAACACCCAAAAGAAAAACTGGCCTTTTATTCGCGAAAAACAGTGGACATAGAATACAGGTTCCCTTTTGGCGGGTTTAAGGAGCTCTTCGGCCTGGCCCACCGCGGCGATTATGATTTACAAAACCACTCCCGCGCCTCCGGAGTACCACTGGAATACTATGACAGCGAAAATAACGAACGTTTCATGCCGCATATTCTGGAGCCAACTTTTGGCTTAGACCGGGCCATATTGCTTTGTCTGCTTGCGGCCCACAGTGAGGAGGGCACCGATGAAGATGCTGGGGGACGCACTGTAATGAGATTTCCAAAACGGCTCGCACCTGTCAAGATAGCTATCTTCCCCCTGCTGAAAAACAAGCCCGTGCTTGTGGCCAGAGCCAGGGAAATTTTTGACCTTCTCAAAAGACATCATGTCTGTGAGTTCGACGACAACGGCAATGTGGGCAAGCGCTACCGCCGTCAGGATGAAATCGGTACACCATATTGCGTTACCATCGATTTCCAGTCCCTTGATGACCAAACCGTTACCGTCCGTGACCGTGACAGCATGTCACAGCAGCGTGTTGCAATCGATGGGCTGCTCGAATTTTTCAACAGCCAGCTGCTATAAATAAAGGCTTATTCATGCTATAATATAAAAACAGAAAGCAAACCCTAACCCCATGCCAAACCCATTCTCACAAATAGCTGGTGGAGATATGGTCAACGGAGTGCTCAATCTTCTGATTTATCTCGTAATTCTTGTAATTCTGTTGAAGGTTCTGCGCGCCCTGGCCAAATTTTTATTTATTCTTTGGCAAAACACTTCCCATATCTGTCTTCAGATTAGGGTACCTCGCGAAGATTCAACCAAAGACAGCGAAAAAAAAGAGGAAAAGGACTTCAAGGAAAAGCTAAGTATCATGGAACAATGTTTCCGCAACATTCATGAAATTTCCGAATTGAGCCTCCGCAATATTATCAAAACAACACTCTTCGATTCCAACATTATCTCATTTGATATAGTTGCCCGTAATAAAGTGATCGATTTCTATCTCACTACGCCTGCTGTTTACCGCGAATTGCTTGAAAAACAAATCACCGCCTATTACCCCCATGCGGACATTGTACCAGTACCCAAATATCAATTGGCCAACAAAGGCAATCGTCTGCGCATGTACTTCGCCTACGCCACCCAGCCGTATTGGTTTCCCTTCAAAACATACAAATACATGGAGAATGACCCGCTCAACTCCCTGACCAACATTTTCTCCAAACTTGAAGAAGACGAAATCGCCGGCATTCAAATGACCATGCGTCCCATTCGAAAAAGAAAATACAACAAAAACATCCAAAAAAACGCCTCCACGCTTTTTAAGGGCAATAAGGTATCACGTTTTAGCATACCCGGATTGGGATTTCTCAACAACATTTTCGTCGGGCTACTCTTTGGTTATGACAAAATTGTCAAGGATAAACCTGACAACCAGACTGGCTTTGTTCGCATGCTGCAACCACTGGAAGAGAGATCGAAGAGAATGGGAGAAAAGTCCCAGCAACCACTGTTCCGCACAGTAATAAGGTTCTTTGCCTCGTCCAAAACCCTTAGACAGGCAGAACAGATTACCAATGATGTCAATCTGGCCCTCAGCATGTATCGCGACGAGTCGTCCAACTGGCTGCAAAGCAGACGTATAATCCCGCTCGACATCATCAACAATCGGATAATGTCCTTCAACTACCAAAACAGATTGATCGACACGAAAATTGGGCCGATTGGGGAAAAAAACAATATCTGGGGGCCGGAAGAGCTTTCTTCCATCTTCCACCTTCCCTGCAGCCGCTACAACCATACCCCCACCATCAACTGGCTGCCCTACAAAGTCCTTCCGGCCCCCATTGAAACCCCTACTGAGGGCATACTCCTGGGCTATAACGTCTACCGCGGTGTAAAAAGGGAAGTCCGCATGCTCCGCAATGATCGCACCAGACATCATTATTGCATCGGTAAATCAGGTTCTGGCAAATCAGTATTCCTCAGTTTTCTGGCCAGACAGGATATCAAAAACGGAGACGGCGTGGCGGTTATCGACCCGCACGGCGATCTGATCGAGGAGCTTATTACCTTTGTTCCCAAGGAAAGGGCAAAAGAATGTGTAATTTTTAATCCCTCCGATACCGAGAGACCAATGGGTCTCAATATGCTCGAGGCCAACACGCCGGAAGAAATGGATATGGCCTCCAGCCAGGCCACCGAAATTTTTATCAAACTGTTTGGCGATGAAATTTTTGGTCCGCGCATACAGCACTATTTCCGTAACGCCTGTCTGACACTAATGGAAGACCATGATGAGGGAGCCACTCTGATCGATGTCCCGAGGATTTTTGTCGACGACGAGTTTATGAAATACAAAGTCAGTAAAGCAAAAAACCCAGTAGTGCGTTCATTCTGGGAGCATGAATATTCCCATACAGGCGACCGCGAAAAACAGGAAATGATCCCATATTTTTCAGCGAAATTCGGGCCGTTCATTACCAACTCGATCATGAGGAACACCATCGGCCAGACCAAATCCGCTTTCAATTTCCGTCAGGCCATGGACAATCAACAGATACTTCTAATCAACCTTTCCAAAGGTAAAATCGGTGATTTGAACACTCAGCTGCTTGGTCTGGTCATCGTGGCCCGCATTCAGATGGCCGCCATGAGTCGTGTTGATATGGAAGAAGCGCAGCGCAAAGACTTTTTCCTCTATGTGGATGAATTTCAAAATTTTTCTACCGACAGTTTCTGCTCCATTCTTTCCGAGGC
>DBRL01000010.1:199278-200631 GCA_002305925.1 Candidatus Peregrinibacteria bacterium UBA1369 | reverse complement strand
AAAAAGGAATTTGTCGATCAGGAAATCCGTGCCAGAATAGGAATAGAAACCTGATATGGAAAAGCAAATCGCCAAATTAAGATTCTATCTCTTTATCCTTGGCTTTGCTTTTGTGGTTCAGCTTTTTTTCTCCGTGCTCTACTTCCGCCACTCCAACTTTTTACANNGTGAAAACCAACAAATCAACGAAAAATTTTCCAGGAGACTTATCGAAGATGACTTAAACAGGCAATTGCTTTTCCGCCTAAATCAAAACATTGTCTCTGACCATGACGACATGACGCCTGAAAAGAAGCTCGAAAAATATGCCGACCAGCTGACTACCGAGAATATAAGCCTAAAACAAAGTTTACAGCAAAAAGACCGTGAACTTTCTAATCTCGCTAGGCAAAAAAAACTAAGCACTGATCTGTCCGATGCTGACAAATATATTCAAACCTTCCTTCTGCTGGGACACAACGAAGGTCTAACAGATAGCATTCAACTGGCCTTTGCCAACCCCACTAGCCAAAAGATCACGCTAGTTGGCATTCCGCGCGACCTATATCACGAGGGCCGAAAAATCAATGAATTTCTACAACTGTATGGGCCGGACAAACTAAAAAAAGTAATTGCTGAAATTACCGGCTTTAAAATTGATTATTATGTTTCGATCAATTTCCAGGCCTTTATAGATTTGGTCGATCTCCTTGGCGGGCTTGAGATTATGGTCGACAAAAAAATCTTAGACCAGCGTTTTCCGGACGGCAATGGGGGATACAAAACCGTTACTTTTGAAATCGGGAGTGAGACAATGGACGGAGCCAGAGTTCTCGATTATGCAAGAAGTCGCAAAAGCACTTCAGACTTTGATCGAAGCCTGAGACAGCAGAAAATACTTTTAGCGATCCGACAAAAGCTGATCACCAAACCTGCCTTTGAGAACATAACTTTCTATTTTGAAATTTACGACAGCATCAAAAACTCACTAAAGACCAATATGGACGCCTTTGAAGCACTGCACTATTTCGAGCAATACAAAAAATTTAGCATCACAGCAGGAAATATCCTCAGTACTGAAAATTTTCTTTACTCTTCCGTTTCTTCCAACGGTCAATCGATACTGCTGCCAAATAATGGCGATTATAGCGACTTCCAGCGCAAACTGCTTGAAATAATCTGATTTCTACCACCATACTTTTTTCCAGCGCATTTTATAGGCGATTAAATTTGCCAACAAATGCAATGGGGGAATAATTAACACTCCCAACAGTAGCACTTGCCAACCGATTGGTGGCAGCACAGAAAACCCATTGGCCATTAGCAACACGTATATCACCTGATGCCCCATCCAGGCGCCAATTACAAAGTCAA
>DBRL01000010.1:179537-199214 GCA_002305925.1 Candidatus Peregrinibacteria bacterium UBA1369 | reverse complement strand
GCCATACCACCAAACACAGCGGCCATCAGACCAAAAACTGTTTTATGCGAGCCAAAAAGTGGCTGTCCACAAAAGATCAAACCACCATCCAGTGGGCGACGTAAGATCTTAAAGCTTCCAGTCCTCCACAGAATCACCGGTGCCATATTGGCAATCGCAGCGGGTGTATAGAGCATCAAAGCCAAAAGTAAATGCGTTTGTAAATTATCTGCCATAATAAAGCTCTACCAGGTTAAAAATGTTTTTAAAAAATAGATAGACCGACAGAAAAATAAATACGTAATCAAACCAGTTTCCAGCACCCACGGCCCAAAACACAAAGACGGCGTACACGAAAAACTTTCCATAAGAAAAAGGATATTTGCCGGCTTCAATTCCATAGCGCAGATAGAGCACGAAATATTCAGTCAATTGCATCGCCAAATAGGCCGCCACCCAAAAAGGGGAAGTCATATTAAAAAAAATCAGGGCCAGCGAGAGCGGCACTACATAAAAATGATCTATGGACAAATCTATGGCCCGGCCGCGCCTGGAAGAAGTTCCGGAGACACGCGCCAACACCCCGTCAATTGCGTCCAATACATAATAGTTAACAAGCAGTATAACCAGAGCCAGAAGAGGAGCTGTCCCGACAAAATAAAACAGAGGAAAGACTAAAACAAGTCTCGTTAGTGAGACCATATCGGCCGTTACGCCCAACCCATTAAGCCAGCGCGCCGGTCCTGCCAGCAAATGATCACGGGTGATCCGTACTCTGTTATATATGCCATAAGCCCAATTCTTGTATGACATATCAAGAAGAATTATAATTCACCAGCACATCTTAACATTGGTCTTGTCTTTTTTGCCAAAAATTCATAAAATTACGCCGCATCTCTGGCTGGGTAGCTCAGTTGGTTAGAGCGTGGGACTCATAAGCCCAAGGTCGAGAGTTCGATTCTCTCCCCAGCCACCATAATATATCGCCGGCTACAGAAAAAAACGCACAGCGTTTTTTATTTGTTTCAATTGGTTGCGGGGGGTGGATTCGAACCACCGACCTCCGGGTTATGAGCCCGACGAGCTGCCTCTGCTCTACCCCGCGTCAATACTGCGTTACTCTACTGCACGATCCCATTTCTGTCAAAGAAAAATACCCACCATTTGCCTGCGTTATTCATCTCATTCAACTTATTATCGTTTCCCGCTGCTTCATTCTCTCTGATCGTTTCCACGGGATCCTTTTTCGACAAAATAATCACTTCCTCTCCATAATTAATCAACCCCAGGTTTTGCTTGGCAATTTTTTCAATATAATTTGGCGATGAAAAATAATCGTAATCTTCGGACTTTTGCCTGTTTTCGTCTTCAATTCTTCTGTTCTCCGCCTCATATTCAGCGATAACTCTGTCAATCTGATAACCACGGTATACCGAAACAGTCAGTGTGTTTAGTAAATAAATAACCAAAATCAGCTCTACAACGATAATCAACTTTGCTATATTCGAAGTCGGATTGATTTTGATCGCCATAATTAAACTTGCATCAGATGTTGGACCCGTTTGCTATATATCAGAATATTCATTTTATTGGAATAGGCGGAATAGGAATAAGTGCTCTGGCTAGGTTGCTTCATCATTATGGACACCACATCAGCGGCACCGACCAAACGGGCAGTCATAACTTGGAACTGCTCCGTACCGAGGGAATGGACGTTTCAGTGGGACACCTTTCCGAATCATTACCGTCCGCCACACAGCTAGTAATTCACACCACGGCAATCGACGAAACTAACCCCGAGCTGGGCGAAGCCCTGCGCCGTCATTTACCAACCCTGTCTTATCCCCAGGCCATCGGCGAGCTGACCCGCCACTACAATACCATCTCCATCTGCGGAACACATGGCAAAACCACTGTCACCGCCTTGTTGGGACACACGCTCTCTCGTTGTGAACGTAATCCAACCGTCATTGTGGGCAGTCTGATTCCTGACTTCGGACATTCCAATCTATTGCTCGGCGATGAAGGAAACACGCTGATTCTGGAGTCCTGCGAATACCAGAAAGCTTTTCTCAATTACTCGCCACAAATCATTCTTTTAAACAATATCGATCCTGAGCACCTGGACTACTATCACACCGCCGAAAACTATCTGCTTGCATTTGCCGATTTTACACAAAAACTAGCTCCAGACGGATTACTTTTAGCTAATGGGGACGACGACAATATTGCCTCCCTTCTCGACCGTTCTCCGGTCAAATGCAAAACTATCCGTTTTGGTCGCGGAGAACACAATGATGTGATTCTGAAAAACAGGGAAGTGTTTATCGGAGAAAAACAATTCTTAAAACTAGAACTTCAAATCCCCGGTGAACACAACCTACTCAATGCCACGGGTGTAGTAGCCCTGTGCCATTATCTCGGACTTGAACCCGAACATGTTTCAGCAGCGATGCAATCTTTTCAAGGCGCCTCCCGTCGTCTCGAACTAAAAGGTCACATCAACTCCACCTTGATATATGACGATTATGGGCATGCCCCTGCAGAAATACGCGCCACACTTGCAGCGCTGAAATCAAAACACGGATCGGCCGCCAAGATATTATGCATCTTTCAGCCACATCAATATTCCCGCACCAGGCTGCTATTTGAGCAATTTTGTACATCCTTTGATGACGCCGCTGCCGTCTATATACCCAATATCTTTCGCAGTCGTGACAGTGAAGAGGATATTCAGAGCATCAACGTTGACCGGCTGGTGGAAGGCATTAATAGTTTCAAAGCAGGACTGGCCTACAATACAGAAGATTTTGAATTAACTACTTCAAAAGCCATCACCCGGGCCGCTGATTTCGATATCATCATTACCATGGGAGCCGGAGATATCAACAGAATAGGCCCCAAAATCCTGGAACAGGCTAAAGCACTATCTGACCAATCATAAATATCCAGATCCCCTTCACAATCTCCAGACCGATAAAAGCGACAATCGGTGAAAAATCCAGCATGCCGGTACGGGGTGTAATTTTTTTTGCGATTGACATTACCGGCCTGGTCACACTGTCCAATACAACATAGACACGATGTCCGGGAGCCACAAACCAGGACATCAAAATCTGTATAAAAATGGCCATGCTCATAATATCGCAAAACAGCATACCAAAATTGACCAATACTTCCTTGACCATAAAATCATTTACTAATACGACTGGATTATATCAACCCGCTCAAATTTTACCAGTGCGCTTTGTAAATTATCTTCTTCTGCGCAGGGTCAGTGCAGCTGCGATACTGCCCCCCAGAAGCAGCAAAACTCCTGGACCTGAATCGGTAGTCCTGACTGGATATGGTCCACTGTATGCGGCAGAATGCAAATCCGGCTGCTCCAGAGGAACCACTGGTTCTTCAGAGAGGGCGTTTCTAATTTCCAGCACAAATGGAATACCACTTACAATTTCACTTTTGTTGGGGCTCTCATTACCCTGGTCATCCACTGCGGTAACAGCGAAAAAATACTCCTTACCATTCTCCAGATTAGGAACATACCAGGTTGTGCTGGCATCCTTCGTGTCCACCATTCCGGTCATACTTTGCAGACTGTCTCCGAAATAGACACGATAGAATTTCACCATTGTATCGTCGGTAGCCGCATCCCAAACCAATGTCACTCTGCCGTCGAGCCCATAGGCTATCAATCCTCCTACCTGCGAAGGAGCGCCCATCACAACCTGCCCCTGTTCGGGCTGATTCAAATCCTCCGATTCCTGACCATTTTTACCAGTGTCTAGATCGGTCTGCACCGTACCACCTTCAGCGCTTACATTAACCGTTGCGGCATCCTGATAGGTAACTTCATTTTGCAGCTCATCAACAAGCAAAACACTCACTTTGTATTCGCCAGGCTCCGCGGGAGCCTGCAAAGATCCCACATAGACACTGTCATCATCAACTTTTGCGTTCAACTCAATGATGTCATAATTAAAAATCAGGGCAGCCTGCGAAAGATTTTTCTCCGTAAAGACACTGACATTGATGACCGAACCAGGTACTATTTCTGTATTTGGTTCAATTCTCAATTCCTCAATTTTCGGTGGCTCAGTATCAATATTTATCTCCACCGTTTCAGAAGTACCGATTATTTCCAAGGAAATCATGTCCTGACTAACTACATAGATGACATGCTTACCGTCTGAGAGCGGGGAAGTCTGATATGAAAATCTTCCGGTAGGCCCAACCGGCACACTGCCTATTTCCGCATCATTGTCAAATATTGTAATGGTGGTACCTGCCTTGGCCGTGCCACCGATGGTTTGTTCGGCCTGGCTGTAAGTACCCGCGGCCGGCATAGTGATCAGTGGATTTTCTGTAATAGTTGTGCCGCTGGGCTGAGTTCCTGCAGTGCTGCCGACTATTACCGTCTTTTCACCTGTTTTAAATTTATCTGTGAGATCAGTTACAACCAGTTTATAGGTACCGTTTTCCGCAAAACTTAAACCCAGGCTAAAAGTATGCACTCCCAAATCCGTAGCCAAAAACTTATAGTTATCTGGCAAAGTAACAGCCGAACTGTTTTCCCCTTCCACGGAAAACCTGATTGTCCCGGTATAGTCCTCAACTACCTGATCATCCTCATCTATCGCTTTCACGGTAAAAGAAACATTCTCATTTCTGGAAACCGTATCGGGAATTGATTCAATTTCAAATCCCGCCAAAGGGCCAAAGGTGGCGGCATGTGCTTTGCTGGGATAATCTCCACCGGCATTGGCTAACGTTACTCGGTCATTTAGAACGGATAATGATACCCTGGATAAAATCAGTTGATCCGAAGTTGTATCGAGGGCCATCAGGGTAACAAGACCTGGCGCAGAGGGACGATAACTGAATTCTGCTACGCCATCAAAATCGGACAATTTAACCGCCGGCTCAAATATATCACTTTCACGACTGGAAAAAATCTTTACAGCCCTTGCCTCCAGGGGATTTCCATAGCGATCTACCAGTCTGGCAGTAAGATTGACAGTTTCACTCCCATTGGCCGACACCACAGTTCTGTCCGCCTCAAAAGTGGAATCTCGTCCAGATAGTTCCGCAGCAAGCACAGAAAACGTCGCAGGCAAGGATCTGCTCATCCCTGCAGATGTTTCAGCCGACAAGACATATTTCCCGCTTTTGGTAGTGTGCAATCCATCCAATGTGGCATTGGCCGTTCCTGCAGTATCAGTACGTTGCATTTGCCTTATTTGTGTACCATCGGGAGTAGTAATAACAAAGACAATCTGCGTTTCCGGTGGGAAATTGACGGCCTTCAACAGTGTACTGTTACCGGCAACTGTATCCACTCCCAGCACATGCGTGGCTGAGCTGGCCTGTACGGTACCGGCCAACATGGTACAAATTAGAAATAAGCTGGCAATAAAGGTTTTTTTACTGTAAGAAAACGACATATTTTCTTGTTTATTTTTAAATCCCATTATTATATCATGATTATCGAAGAATTTCAATTTACCAAGCCATTTCATGGATAAAGCGAAAGTACATCAGCTGCTCATTTTGCTAATTTCTGTAATCTTCATCGGAATATCAATCGTATTTGGCTTTATTGAGAACTCACTTAACCTTTTGACCACCAGGGGATTCCATCAGGATATTCTATACTTTTTGCTTATAATACCCTTTATTGTTCTACTGTTGTCATTTTTCAAGGTAATCATCGGGCTAACCATCAACAACACCTTCATCATTATTCTTATTGTCCTATCTTCTTTTTTAACCGGCCCTCTTTTTACGCTATTGATGCTGCTTTTCAGTCTGACCATCGGCTATCTAGCCAAAATACTTATCACGCCTTCCAGACTTCATTTTGCCGTTAAGCTATCCATGATACTCTCCATCCTTTCCATCGGCCTTTTACTCTTTTTACCAGTAATTGATCACTATGCCCGTTATGCCCCAGGCAACAATCACTTTACCATTGCCTATAGCATGCTGGTAATTGCCCTTGTCAACGACCGTTATTTTGCCTTCAAAATAAATGGTCCACTGTTGCGCAGCAATTTGCGTAATTTTGCCTCAACACTGTTTTTTGCCTACCTATGCTATTTCCTACTCGGAGGAACCTTCCAAGTGGACAACCAAGTTATTCACTTCGCACATTTTCAGGAAATCATTGAAAATTACCCCGATTTGATTTTCCTCGCCCTGCTACTACAAGTGTTCCTTGGAAAATACACGGGTTTACGGCTTACGGAAGTGGCTCGATTTAGGAAAATACTATTTAAAACTCGTTAATGGGAATATTTGACCGTGGAGTTTTGGGCATCAATGCCCGCAACTTGCTTTATATTAGCCCATACAACAAGGAGAAAAGCGTGGAAATGGCCGACGATAAGCTAAAAACCAAAGCCTTTCTATCTGCCCGCGATATTCCCGTACCAAAGCTGCTTGGCATCATCGCCAACAGACAGGACTTGGATCGTTTCAATTTCCGGAAGTTGGGAGGGGAGTTTGTGGTCAAACCCAACCTTGGCTATGGAGGACAGGGTATTATTCCAATACTTTCCAAGTCCTCTAACAGCTACTTCGACGTTAATTACAAGCCGGTCAGCCCTGAATTCCTGCGCGAACACATCCTGGAGATACTTAATGGCAACTATTCTGTCATCGACCGCCCAGACAAGGCCTTCTTCGAAAAATTGATTGTTACTGACGATTTCATTTCTCCCTTTTGTGACGAAGGACTGCCGGATATACGTGTGATAGTACACAACCTTGTTCCCGTGATGGCCATGCTTCGCATCCCCTCCAGGGAATCTGGCGGCCGTGCCAATCTCCACCAGGGGGCCTATGGAGCCGGTATCGATCTGGCCAAGGGAGAAGTTACACATCTGCTACACCACGGCAAAATAATAAAGGAAATACCGGGAAGGGGAGCGCTGCGCGGTCTAAAAATCCCTTTTTGGGACGACATTCTGCGCATAGCCTGTAAATCGCAACTGGCTACCAATCTTGGTTATATGGGGGCCGATCTGGCCATAGACCGACACCAGGGCCCATTGCTGATTGAAATCAATGCCCGCGCTGGAATCGGCATCCAATTAGCCAACCTGGCACCACTAAGACGCCGCTTGGAAAAATTGGAGGGTGTCGATGTGAAAAATGTGGAAAAGGGCATCCGCCTTGCCAAGGACATGTTTGGCTATTCACTTGAAAAAAACATCAGATCAATCAGTGGGAAAAAAGTAATCGGTCTCTATGAAAACATTGAACTAATCAACAAGAACATCAGACACCCCGCTATCGCTTTTCTCAACACTGCTCGCAAAAAGAGCTATCTTGGTCTTGAATTGGCCAAAAAGCTGGAGTTGATTTCATCCAAAAAAAACAAACATCTCAACGAGCTTAAATTCAAATTGAAATTCAGACTGGCTGGAAAATCCATTACCTCAATTTTTCGCCTTGATAAAAGCCTAAAGAAAAAATATCAGGTTATCATTGGCAACCGTGATCTGATGGGACAATTTCTCATTGATACCTCAATCAACAACCTGCTTTCGGAAAAAAGACAGGGCGAGACCAGAAAAATCTTTATTTCCAATTACGATCCTCAGGAAACCGACCGGCAGATCTGCAGAATTGTCAGTCAATTCAAATTTCTCAGCTATTTACGGCCCCTTAATTTTCATGTTGAATCGGAAAAATTCCTGACCGACCAATCTTACAACCCTCAATTTATCTACAAAGAGAGCGATTATGATATTTCTGTACTGCAAAAAGACTTACAGAAAATAAAACATGATGACTCCGAACTGGGCAAACTGTTTTTTAAAAAAATCGAGGAACTCAACAGTTTCTTCCAGCTGGTCAGAGCGCGCGGTTCTGCTGAGTTCGCCGATCTGTCAGCATTGGTTTTCGGCGCCCCGACAGCCGCAGACATTGAATCTCTTAATTCAGAAAGTTATCCCCCCAGGAAACGTCGTTCCCGCAGTAAAATTTCATCCGATCAGCTGCAGGAAATATTCGAACAACACTTGAGAAATTACAATTTGAATGAATGGCGCGTTATACAGAAAAAAAACCTGCTTACCAAATGCGTTGTAAATAAAAGCAAAAAAATATTGATCAAAAGCAATTCTAACTTCAATGAAGACCGTGTTAGAGAACTGCTGATTCATGAAATTGACACCCACCTACTGACCAGTGAAAACGGCAGCAGACAGCAGTATAGACTCTTTAGATACGGATTTGCCAATTACCTCGAAACGCAGGAAGGCCTGGCCATGCACAACGTAGTCAGCCAGGCACACATATACAGCGAGGAAAAACACAAAAACATCCTTACCAAAGCAATATTTTGGGCCAAAAATCTCTCCATGGCAGAACTTTTTGAACGCATCAAAAAAGAAAAATTAACCGACAAAAGCGCCCTTAACATTTGTCTGCGCGTCAAAAGAGGACTTTCCGACACTGCACAGGGAGGAGCCTTCTGCAAGGATTTCTGCTATTTCAGCGGCAAAAGAAAAATCGCAACCTTTCTTGCTGAAAAAGGAAATCTATCCGATCTATACATAGGCAAATTCAGTGTTGACGATCTTCCCACCATAAAAAGTATTTCCACGCTAAAAATCCCTCCTATTCTTCCTGAGTGGCTCAGGTAATCAGCATTCCATCTCCAAAAGAATAAAATCTGTAACCGCTGACAAGTGCATGTGAATATAGGCGCAAAACCTTATCCCTGCCAATCAAGGCCGCCACCAGCATTAAAAGCGTACTTTTGGGGAGATGGAAGTTTGTAATCAATCCACTAATTGCCTTCCACTTATAACCAGGTGCAATAAAAATATCTGTAGAAAAACACCCGGGTGAAAAACCATGACTCCGGTCATAGTTTGCCTCCAGGACTCTAAGTGAGGTTGTTCCAACCGCAATAATCCGTCTGCCATCCGCTAAACATTTATTCAGTCTAGAAGCGACGCCCGATGACATTTGATATCTTTCACTGTGCATTCTGTGCCAACGACTGTCTTTCACCTTCATTGGCAAAAATGTGCCGGGTCCCACATGCAGGGTCACATATTCAATTTGAACACCTCGTGATCTCAGTCTGGCAAGCAATTGCTTTGTAAAATGCAGACCGGCGGTTGGCGCCGCCACACTTCCTTCATTCTTTGAATAGACAGTATTATAATCCTCATTTCTATATTCTGTACCAGTTATATATGGGGGGACCGGCATTTCGCCATATTTTAGGAAAAACCGCTTCATCTCGTCCTGCGATCTGTCTACCTCCAACAGTCGAAAACCACCGTCAAGTACTGCACGCACAATCATGGTTACCCCCTCATGGACTATAGAATTTCCAATTTTAAACTTCTTCCCAGGTCGAACCAGGGTTTTCCAAAAACCACCATTCATTTCCACAAACAATACCTCCGCAGATCCACCAAATTGCTTTAACCTAACCCTGACCGGCATTACTTTTGAATTATTCATCACCAGTACGTCACCTGGACGCAAAAATTTGGGCAAATCAAAGAAATGCGCGTCTAGGGGCATCCCACTGTTTCGGTCATAACAGAGCATCCTGGCATACTCCCGCGGCAAAGTGGGGGACTGTGCAATAACCGACTTAGGCAAATCGAAATCAAAATCACTAACCAGCACATTAAACTAGATAAATACCGACATATTCTGCATAGCATTCAATTGAAAATCAATGCGTTTCTTGCTCATCACTCCAACGTTGCTGCTTCTGGTCAATAAACGAACGCGCCTCTTCCCCCTCCTCCAGCTTCCGGAGCACCATCAGAGTGACATCGTCTTCCTGTACGTGTTCCTCTACAAATTTGGAAAATTCCCTGGCGATGTTTTGAATAATTTCCATAGCCCCCCCCTGTCCACCATATTGAGCCAGCACAGCCTTTATGCCATGCAAACCAAACATTTCACCACTCATGTTCTTGGCCTCGGTGATTCCATCGGTATATAACACCAGTACATCCCCGGCTGACAAATCTATCGTTGACTCTTTTACTATCTTGCTATTGTCTGCAACCATGCCCAGAGCAATACCGCCGCTGGGAAGACAGTCAACCTGACCTGTTTTCGCCCTGTAAACGAGTATGTGTTCGTGTCCGCAACCCACATATGACATCTGCTTTTTGAGACCATCCCACTTCATCATCATCATACTCATAAACATCGTCGCCCTGATGCGTTTCTTCAGTCTTCGATTGGTCTGTACCACGACTTCATAGGCAGTATCGTAGATTTCCACAAAGGCATTAATCAGCGTATTGACCATCGTCATTACTATGGCAGCAGGTACGCCGTGACCAGTCACGTCACCGATATAAAAATAAGTACTGTTCCCAACTTTAATAAAATCAAGATTATCGCCTCCCAATTCTTCGGCAGATCTGTTCTTCACGGCCACATCAAATCCCTCGATAGTCGGCGCCACATCTGGAATCAGTTCTTTTTGCAACTGACCAGCCGTCTGTAGTTCACCCGATATTTTTTTACTTTCTGCCAATTCATCGGACACACGTTCCAGGCTTTCCGTTACCTCATTGAAAAAATGTGCTAATATACCTATCTCATCCGTTCTCTTGGTATAAATTTTTTTATATTTTCTATTGGCCAACACTGCTTTGATCTGATCAATTATCTTACTTAGAGGCCTTACAATATCCCATATGTAAATAATTATACTGAGCATAAAATAGGCAGCTGTCAGCATAATCACCTGCTGCCAGGTAAAAACTGTAAAATCGAAAAAATAATATATTGCATAAGTAAGGACAACTAGAAGAATCGTCAGTCCAATCAGATGCAAATATATTTTTTTGGCAAATGTCCCTCTAATGATCATTTTGAATGCTTCTGAGGAAATCCTCCATTTTTTTATAATATGGCAATGTTTCCAGCAGGCCAATTACTTCCAGCACGTCAAAAACGTTCTTTTTGGCCTCTACA
The DNA here is from genome assembly GCA_002305925.1 of Candidatus Peregrinibacteria bacterium UBA1369. Classification (GTDB taxonomy): domain Bacteria; phylum Patescibacteriota; class Gracilibacteria; order UBA1369; family UBA1369; genus UBA1369. Next base: position 188,261 of record DBRL01000010.1, on the reverse strand, counting down.
ATTACAAGTTTTCTATTTTCCGACATCAGTTTTTCATTTATTTGCATTAGGAAACCGATGCTTTCGCTATTGAGAAAATTCAGTTCTGAAAAATTAAAAACAAGATATTCCTTTTTAAAGTCATCAACCATTTGCATAATCTCCTTACGTTTTTCCGAGAGTCCAAAAGTATCCATATTGCCCCAGAACGAAACAATGGAATAATTTTCGCCATCCTCCCTCAACACAATTTCCAAAGTGTTAGCCAACATATGTTTTTTTTATTAATCATTTAATTTTAGCATATTATCCAATAAATAAAAACCCCTCGCCGAGGAGGGGTTTCAATCGTTTCAGCGTTTAGATTTCATACCTTACAAACCGTACTATCTTGATGTTTTCCCCTAGCATACTGATATATTCTGTCAGTAAATTTTCAATCTTTTTTTCAGGATCCTTAATAAACGGCTGTTTCATCAGTGAATACTCCTCCCTGGCCGACTTCTCCTTATTGGTCAGTATCATCTCAATCTTATCAACGGGTTTCCCTTCGTTTTTCAGTTGTTCCGCCCAAATTTCCCGCTCTTTTTCGATAAAAGCCTGGTCAATGTCTTCTGGATTAAGGGCTCGTGGGGAAGATGCAACTACCTGCATGGCAAGATCATTGGCAAGTTCTATGAATTTCTCATTTTTGGCCACAAAATCCGTCTCGCAGGCAAGCTGTATCATCGCACCGACTTTCTTATTGGTATGAATATATGAAAAAACAATTCCCTGACCCGTGGCCCTTTCAGCTTTTTCTGCCGCTTTGGCCTCTCCTTTTTTTCTCAACAAATCGACAGCTTTTTCCAAATCACCTGCCATATCCTCCAAAGCCTTTTTGCATGCCATCATCGATGCGCCTGTCATCTCGCGCAATTTTTTAACATCATCAAGAGATACTGTCATCTTGGTAATAAATTATGTATTAAAATCACTTATTCGATTATTTGTTTTCCCCCTGTATAGTGTTCACATCAGTCTTTGCACCGCCGTCATTATCATTCTTTTTTTCCGACTCTACCTTTTGTGCCGGTTGTTGCGGCAATGCATTTTGGTCTTGAGTTGGCAAAACATTGCTTTCCGTATTTGATGGTATTGTAGCATTCTGGACAATTTCAGCTTTTGGGGCCTGAGCCTCCGCCTTTTCCTTACTCATTGCATCCTGCCGGATATCGTAATCTTCCTTGGCCATGCCGGCTTGTCCGGTTATATTTTCCTTTGAAGTCTTGGCCATCCATTCAACAGGTATCACATCGGCCACCGCCCCAAGTACCGGGATTTTCCACCAATATCCCATAAAAGATAGATACATCGAATATACAGCGATAATCAGTGCTGCCAAAGGTACCAAGCCTAGAACAAAAGCCAGCAATTGGCCAATTATTCCAAAAAGAGAAACAATAGCCGCAAAAATTCCAATGAAAAAGAAAATTATTGCCAAAAGTAGTCCTTGTTTGGCATGCAGTCTGACAAAAGAACTGTCAGGTTTAATAATTATCGACACCAGGGCCACAAATGGAACGTAAGAGATTGCCGCATAAATTTTTTCATCCTTGTTTACCGGCGGCTGATTTTCCATTTTTGGCTGCATAACTTTCCCTACGACATTACCCAATTCCTGTACCCCTTGGGTACCTAACTGCTGAAGTTGCTCGGACCCCTTTGCTACCGCATCCTGAGCGGCTTCTTTTGACACGCTTGCCGCCTGCTCCGCAGTCTTATCAATTAGATTTGGTTGTGAGGGTGAGGGAGGTGCATCCGTTTCTTTTTTGATTGGTTGTACGGCCTCAGTATTGGATGCAGGATTTTGCTGCATTTGATTAGGCTGAGAGTTTTCAGCTTCGCTACCATGATTCTGACCGTTATTTTCAATGGTTTGCATAACCTTGATGATAAATTTTTTATTAGGATTGTTTTTTCTCCCCCTTGCTCGACATTATCGCAGATTTCACTCTGTTTACAATATAAGTAAGTGATGAAATCGCATCATCATTTGCTGGTATCGGAAATTCCACACCATCGGGATCAGCGTTCGAATCGGTAATTGCAACAACCTTGATCTTGGTTTTGACAGCCTCATCAACAATAATTCTGTCCCTAACCACGTCAGCAACGAAAACAATTGCAGGTAGACGATCCATCTCACGTACGCCTCCAAAAGCATCTTGAAGTTTGATCAGCTCCTTTTTTATTCTGGAAATTTCCTTTTTAGTATATTTTTCCAATTCACCGCTTTTCTCTTGATCAATCAAATCATTATAATACTTTATCCTTTTCTTGATCGTAGAGAAATTTGTAAACAACCCAGGCATCCATTTATTGACTACATAAGGCATTTTCGTCTCTTGTGCGGCTTCCATAATCAGCCTGGCTGCCTGTGGTTTTGTACTGGCCAGCAAAATTGTTTTTCCTGCGGCAGCGGATTGACTTAAAAATTCCATTGCCTGCTCTAATGCTACCGAAGTTTTTTCCAAATCAAAGACATGGATATCGTTCTTTGAGCCATAAAGATATTTCTTCATTTTTGGATTCCACTTTTTTGTCTGATGGCCAAAGTGCAGGGCCGCATCCATCATCTCCTTGATCGTGTTGTTTGTCATAGATCCTTGTGGTTAATTTATCCCTTCACCTTGCGTTTAACCACCGGTACAACCGGTGGAGGATTGCGCAATCGGGGAATAAACTTGAAATAAAGCATTTCGAATTTATTATAAGTGCAGCAGAAAAGCAAGTTTTTCCAGTTCGCCGTTTTGACAGAAAAGGCCAAAACTGATATCATATAGTGAATACAAGCCCCACCAATTCCATGGAAACAAACAACGGGATGCCTGATGGCAGCCCCAAAGGCTTAACACAGGAAAACATACCAAAAAATGACCAGGTCATTGAAATTACCATTACCCTGCCTACACAGGCTTATTTTTTGTCAGGAATTCGTGATTTCACACTCAATCTAATTAAAAACACCAGCGACTTCAGCGAACAGTGGGCATACCGCTTCCAGTCCATTGTCGATGAACTTTGCAACAATGCCATAGAACACGGTTCCAGGGGAGGGGATTTAATCTCCATCGTCTTTCAAAACGCCCCATCCGAGTACATTCAAATCCTCGTTTCCGACCATGGAAGCGGCAACACACATATGAAAGCGGAGGAAATCAACAAAATCGTCAATGAAAGAAGGGAACAAAATATACTTAACGGGCTGATTAGAGGCAGGGGCTTGCCAAAAATCGTCTCCGAATGGACCGACGAACTTGAATTCATGAACAATCCTGATGGAGGAATTACCGTCAGAGTCAGAAAATACCTCAATGATCCGAAATTTCAGAAAGAAATTGGCGGGGGACTTGAAAACCCCAGTCACATTGTGCTTAATTAATAATACAAATTTACAAATAAAAGAAGTATGACAGACATCAACATCATTATCGAGGAAATGGCTATCGGCAGCGCTGACAAAAGCGCGAAAATTCTCACCTTCAAAGGACAGCTCGACGAAACCAATGTCGACGAAAAAGCAAAAGAAATCTACGCGCTGATCGAACAGACGCCGAAAAATCTTTACCTGTTGTTTGACTTCGAGAACCTTGAATATATGAACAGCAAATCAATCGGTTATTTGACCGACTGGTACAGCAAAGTTACCGAGGGCGGCGGCAAAGTGGTCATCGCCAAAGCCAGACCAAACATTCTTGATATCCTGGAGGTGGTTGGACTTACCCAGCTGGTCAGCTGTTTCCCCACGCTTGACGAGGCCAAACTAGCACTTCTTTCATAAGTCTAGACATGCCTGAACTGGAGCCATTACATTTCCTTTATGGAGTTCTGGCACTGGTTCCTGCCATTATTTGGCTTTCCTTCATTTTTGGTAGACAGAAGAACAAAAAATTCCAGATAATCATCTTCTTGCTGGGGGCACTCTCTGTCGCTCCAATTTTCCTGCTTCAATATTTATTCCAACTTTATCCACAAATCGACATAATCGCGTGGGCTGATAAAAATTTTACCACCAACCCTCTTCTTCATTTCCTGGTTCTCTACGCCTGGGTCAGCATAACCGAAGAGCTGATAAAACAATGGATGGTACGCTATCTTGATAGCAAATACCTGCTGGTACAGACTATCAATGATTCAATTCACTTCAGCCTTGTCTCAGCATTGGGGTTCTCTTTCGCCGAAAACATTTTTTATCTCTATCATATTGGCGTTGGAGCGGGACTTGGGACCCTGCTTGTAACCTATCTTTTCCGGTCTATCTTTACCACCTGCGGACACTTGGTCTTTTCTGGATTTTTTGGTTACTATTACGGACGGGCCAAGTTTTCCATCAGTCTAGTCAACCAATCCAGCATACAGGGCAAACCACTCTACTTTTCCAGATTCATTGGCAAACTGCTTAATATCTCCAAGTTTCAGGCCTACCAGGAAGCCACCATAATCAAAGGCCTTTTGATCGCCATAGTCTTACATACAGTTTATAATTATCTCCTGGAAATGAGCAATTATACTGGCAACTCTCTCTTCATTGCCGCAGCGGCAATATTCATCATTGGCTTTTATCTATTGCTTAGACAAATTCTCAAGTTCAAGGCCGGAAGCCTGATTTTATTGGAGGACAATCAGGGCAAACAACGTTCAACCATGGCCAAGACAGATGAAGAGGTAGTAATAGAGCTGCTGGGCATGTGGTTTAATTCTGGAAGATACGTCGATGTTCTTCATATCTGTGATCGTCTTCTGAAAAGAGACCCGGAAAACAAAATAGTACAACTTTTCAAGGCAAGAGCCACAGATAAAATGGAACAGGGAGATCCCTACAAAAAGGTGTTAAACGCTTTATTCACATCTACCGAGGATAAAAGTAAAAACTGATTGCCTTTTTCCCCTAAAACCTTATCATCTTCAGGCAAGATAAATATTTGACGTGAAATCATTGCGAAAAGCCAAAATAGCTTTGGTTTGCGACTGGCTGACCACCGCTGGTGGAGCCGAAAAAGTAATTCTCGGCCTGCATCGTCTTTTCCCTACGGCGCCAATTTACACCTCACTTTATGACCGTCAGCGAGTCAGAGGCTTTGAAAATGCCAAAATTATCACTTCCAAACTTCAGAGGATTCCCATTCTACGACGCCGGCATCAACTACTTCTAAATCTGATGCCCTCGGCCTTTGAACAATTCGACCTGGGACAATATGATCTGGTTATATCAAGTTCTCATTCCTGTGCTAAGGGAGTCCTGCTGAAGCCCCAAACCCTTCACGTCTGCTATTGTCACTCTCCAATGCGCTATGCCTGGGACAACCATCAGAAATACATTCGGGAATATTCCACCAACAGCCTGGTCAAAAAATCGGCCCAATTTCTCATACACAAAATCAGGCTTTGGGACAGAATCAGCGCCGATCGTGTCGATCATTTTATCGCCAATTCCAATTACATAGGACAGCGCATTGAGAAATTTTATCGTAGAAAAAGCGTCGTCATCCATCCATTTATCAATCCTGATGATTTCACACAACTGAAACAGGAAAACTTCTTTCTGGCCGTCGGCCGACTGACCTCTTATAAAAAATTTGATTTAATCATAGACACCTTCAATCAAAATGGCCTTAACCTTAAAATAGCGGGCACCGGCAATATGGAGGGATATCTGCGCGGGAAAGCCCATAAAAATATAGAATTTTTAGGATTTGTCGATGATGAACATCTGCGCAATCTTTACGCCACAACCAAAGCCCTGATCTTTCCGCAAAAAGAGGATTTTGGCATTATCCCGCTCGAAGCCATGGCCAGCGGCTGCCCGGTAATAGCTTTTGCCAAGGGCGGTGCGCTAGAAACAGTAATTGACGGTAAAACAGGACTGCTTTTCGCCGAACAAAATATTGAGTCATTAAACCAAGCTATTGAACGTTTCACCGACTGTATATTTGAACGTGACGCCATTGTCAGCCATGCCCGAACCTTCGGCCAGGAACGTTTTAATCGACAATTTCTGGATTATCTGCATAAAATATGGCAACGACATCAATTAACACTTGAGCATGACAAGTACTGAATATCTCAAACTGGCACTGCGCCATAATGGCATTATTCTGTTAGCAACCCTGCTTTCACTTTTGGCCGGACTGCTCTTTTGGCAGGGGGACCAGTCACTGCGTTTCAACAACACCATACTTTATGTTATCGGCATAGAAAACCGGGACTCAACTACTGATGCTTACGAAAATCTGCAAGCGGCAGACCTCTTCACCGAAACCATCCAGGGCTGGTTTCGCGACCCCAGCTTTCTTTCCTCGATTGTAAGTGAAAGTGGCCTTAATTTTCCAATCAAGAGCAAAAAACAGGAAAAGAACAATTTACTGATCAGCTTTCCCAGCGACAGTTCCCAGAATGCCAGCACTTTTTCCTCGCAAATTGAACAGGGCCTGCGTGCCAGGCTGCAACAATTCAATCAAATTTCCGGACTGGACATAGATCTTCTGCCCGGAGGGACTAACTCCACCCCTTCACCGAACCAGCTCCCGCTGATCCTAACCATCTCCCTGCTTAGCGGTCTTTTCCTTGGCTTTATCCTGGCCTATTTTTATGAAAAAAGCCTTTCTAAACTGCAATCCGAGCAGGAACTGGCCGCCTGCCTGACAGACTGTGAAATTTTTCACTTCCGCAACCATCGTCATTTGAAAAAAGCCCCCCAATTCCTGGTCAAATATCTTCAGACAAATTTTGGCAATTCAAAGCTGCAAATCCTCGACTTGGGCAGTGGGAGCAAGACCGGACTGGAAACCATTTCCCGACACGGCAATTTCCAGCATATCGACTCCTATGATCTGCCTCGTGAAATTGAAAAAACCTCACCAGAACGACCTGCGCTAATAATTGCTGAACTGGGAAAAACCTCACTTTACGATCTTTGCTCAGTTGCAAAACTTGGCTTCGAAAAAACCATCGTAGTACTACTGGACCGTCTCTAAAAAATTACTTATAGCGTGACTGAATTCTTTTACCGATGTCTCTGGCAAAAATGGCAACTATTGTCGCCAGGGGAATTGCCAGTATCAAGCCCAAAACTCCCATAAACTGAAACCCGACCATTAAGGCAAAAATAATTACAATTGGACTCAGCCCGACCGCTTTATTCATTAAAAGCGGGACCAAAATGTTATTTTCAACCTGTGAGACGGCAAAATAATAAATGATCAGATAAAGAGCCAAAGCAGGGGACTGACTGAGCACAATTGGCAGCACAATTACCGCCGCGATCACTCTGCCAAAGACCGGAACAATCATACAAATACCGGTAATCAGAGAAATTAGCAGCGAATATTCCACTCCGGCCACCGCCAGGCCCACGAAAGTAATCAGCGCCGCCACAATTGAAACCATCAATTGTCCACGAATCCATTCGCCAATCTTTTCCTTGATCATCTGCAGACGTCTCGTTACATAAAACGAATAACGCTCGGGAAAAACAGAAATGGTAAAGTTTTCGATGGATTTTTCATCAACGGTCATAAAGAAAACCAGAATCAGCAACAAAATAAAGTTCAGCAGACCATTGGAAACCTGCATAATAATAGACCATAGATTTCCCCCCAGATTAAGCAGTTGTCCGGAAATTACCTGTACTGAATCCTTCAGTTGCACAGCAACTACCTTCAAATCAACCGCCCGGTAGAGTTCCTCTACATATGGGCGTATCTGTTCACCAAAGGGTAAATTCCAATGGGGACTCTTGGACATGCTGATAACAAAATCATTGATCAATCCTGCCAAACCAAGAAGCTGCTGGGCAATCAGGGGAACCAGCAAGACAAACAAGAGGGCCACCAGCAGGAAAAGAAAAATATAAACCAGTAAAATCCCAACCGCTCTCGGGACTCGAAAACGCTGCATTGTGTCAATCAATGGATCCAGTGCCGAAGCTATAAAAAATGCAATAAAGAAAAGCAGTAATATATTGCCAATAGCATATAAAAGATAAGCCCCAAGCAATACTGCCAGGATCACCAATGTTGCTTTCATCACGCTACCACCTGATATTTCCATTACCACGGGCTCCAAATCAACTCTTACCTCTGGCAACGCCACCTCTTTTTCCTTCTTTGTAGCATTCTTAACCGCCAAATTGGAAAACCTGGCCTTCAGACCACCAAAATATTTTAGGGTTCTGCGAAATATTTGCGAGTCAATTTTCTTTTGTTTTTTCATGTTTTTAGCCTGTTACGGCAGATATGATTACATTGACGATAGTCCAGGCCATAAAGGCAATTATCATGCCAATAATGGCGTTCTTGATGAAGTTTTTACCTTTGTCCTTCTGTTCGGTCATCCCGCCCAATGTGTACAGGAATCCGCCAATCACAATAAACAGCAGAGCCAGTATACTTACCAAACCCAGCGCGTAGTTGCTAAAATACTGGATAAAGTAGGGGATCATCGGCAGTGAAACACGGCCAGTAACAATTGCGCAGCCTAAAGTATCTGTTGGCCCAAAAGCACCTTGCTGGCTTGTTTGCATATCAGTTGTCTGGAATAAACCAGTATCGTTAAAATGTCTTATCAATTGATCGCATTTTTCTTTGTCTGACGCCTTCGGTAAAATGGTTCCCTGGGCATATGCGGGTGAATTAACCGCAGTGAACAATATCAGTATGCTCAATACGAGCAGAAGTTTTTTCATTTTTTTAGTTTTATTCCAGC
>DBRL01000010.1:145210-179458 GCA_002305925.1 Candidatus Peregrinibacteria bacterium UBA1369 | reverse complement strand
GTACGACGCATTTTTTCATTATCAACTGGAGGCACATAGGTGTGCATGCCAATTAACCGTACGCCCGAATGTTTGGCAATTTCCAGGGAGACATCCTGAATTTCCGATGGTAGGAAACCATAAGCCTTTATTGTGCTCAAGACATTCAGACGAACCATCAAATCAGTAATCCTGCCGCTGCGTATATTCTCCGCGCTGATTTTGCCCACGTCGGCAATTTCAGAAATAGTTTCAATTCTTTCAAAATTTGCCAGTATTGGTGCCAGATTTTGCCCGTTCAGTGCGCCGGTATAGAACTTGCGACAGGGCAAGAGCAGCGGCTCAGCTTCCACAAAACAGTCCATACTGGAATAAGCGACAATTCTCACGCCGGCGCTGATCAGTTTGTTGATATCGACCTCATCAATCCCTTCTGTTTCCAGCACCAAATCAATATCTATTGCATTGCGAAAATTCAACTTGGAGTAGTATTGTACTTTCCGAACGATTTCCTGTAGTTTCGCAACACTGTATTCCATTCACGATGAATAAAAAATCTGAACACAAATTACCATTTGTCGCCATAGTCGGCAAACCAAATGTCGGTAAGTCCAGCCTCTTCAACCGACTGGTCGGAAAGAGAGTCGCCATAGTCTCCGATGAGGCGGGAACAACCAGAGATCGGGTATTTCAGCGCTGCACGATTGATGAGATACCTTGCGTTCTGGTCGATACGGGCGGATTGGAAATGGGACACAAAGAAAATATTGAGGCTGACATGCAGGCCCAGGCCCAACTGGCCATCGCCGAGGCCGACCTGACCGTTTTTCTTGTCGACGGACGCCAGGAACCAACCGCGGAAGACCTGGAAACCGCACGCATCCTGCGACGCAACTCCAAAAACGTGCTGCTCGTGGCCAACAAAATCGACAATGAAAAAATCGCCCACCACCTGCTCACCTGGACCGAACTGGGCTTTGGCGAACCATATTCCATCTCGGTAATCCATAATTTTGGCCTCGAAAAACTGGCCAGGGGATTGGCCAACCACCTGCGCGAGGCCGGCTGGACTTCAGGCCCGGAAGAAATCGCCCCGTCGACTTCCCTGAAAATCGCTTTCATCGGACGCCCCAACGCCGGCAAATCCTCACTGGTCAATGCTTTGCTGGGCGAAAACCGCGTCATTGTCTCGGAGCAGCCCGGCACCACACGCGACAGCATCGACATCGACTTTCTCTGGAATGAACGACAATTTACCATCATCGACACTGCCGGGCTGCGCCGTCGCGGCAAAATAGAAAAAGGCATCGAAAAATGGTCGTCCTTTCGCACCATCAACGCCATAGAGCGCTGTGACATAGTCTGTCTGGTACTGGATTATTCCGTGGGGGTAAGGGCACAGGACCTGCATATCTGCTCTTATATTCTTGACGCGCACAAAGGATTGATGCTGCTGATCAACAAAACCGATTTAATGGAAGAAAAAGAAGAGGAAAAAAACCGCATTGGCAACCTGCTCAAACGCCGCTTTTCCTTTCTGTCCTGGGCACCGGTACTTTTTGTCTCCGCCCAAAACCACAAAAACATCGAACTGATCCCCGAGACCGCTTTGGAAATCAGCATGCAGCGCTCCATCAACGTCGAACACGACGACCTGGTTGACTTTATACAGGAAACCTCCCATAAACATCAGCCTCCCACCGTTGGCAGAAAAAGAATTTATTTTTATGACCTGATTCAAATACCATCCGCCACTCCGACCTTTGAATATCTGGTCAATCATGGTGAACTGATTCATTTTTCCTATCGCCGCTTCCTGGAAAACGAATTCCGCAATAGATTCGGTTTCAATGGCACGGCCATAAGATTTTTCTTCAAATCCATCGACAAAAAACAATCACAGAAGTTGCAGCCTCTCTAAACGCTTTTCAAACTCCTCACGAAAATATTGCCTCTTGTCGTTGTTGTGAAATTTCAGCCTTTCGTCGCTCACCTCAACAGATGCGTTCTCGGGCAAATATTCAATGTTGCGCGCATGACGCTTCAAAAAATACTTTTTCAAACCTTTTTCAAAAGCATCACCTATTCGCCGGCGCAGCAAAAATTCCATTAATTTTCCAACAAGATTCTTTCCTGCACTTTTATTAGAACTCTGCATTATTTGCACACCAATACCACGTTGCAGCGTCCCGCTGAAATATTGCTGCAGCCACTTTTCATTTTCACGCATCATCTCTTGGTAAATGCTTTTATCACCATACAGCGGCCACAGCGCCAGCATCCAATAAGCCATATAGAAATCATTGGGTTTGATCAGCAAACGTTCCAGTGAAAGACTGTGACGGTTGAGATAGAAACTAAGGCAAAAACGTCCCTCCACCTTGTCGGCATGTCTGCGCATGCCAGCAATTTGAAAAAAGATTGTCAATAATAACCTGGCCGTAAAAATTCTGCCGGGAGTAGTCACCACCAACAGATCAATATCACTGTTTTCCTCTACCACACCCAAGGGCAAATAATTGCACACGGCCACAAATTCTACAAAAGGAGTTGTCCGTAAAAGCCATTTTATATGTTTAGCTTTCTTGAGAAGTCGCCTTTGCAACTTTTCTCGATCTGCCCAGCCGGCGATCAGAAGACCCCGTCCCGGCAGGAAAAAAAAACCGTCGCGCCGTTCCAGCCTTCCTTCCAATTCAGTTATTGCCACCTCTAGCTCCAAAAGATTGAATCCAGCATCACCCCAAATCAAAACAGACAAATGATTTTCGGCAACTGGCAGTTCAAACACGTCAAAATAAGCGACAGTAGCCAAAAGACGTTTTGATAAAGGCCAATCCTTTGGACGAAAATCTTTCATGTTTTATTTAATATCTGCCTATTTTATACTACAAATCGAATTAAAAGCCACGCCGTGAACAAATATCTGCAACACCTGCTCAAAAACGTCCCCGTCAGTCCTGGAATTTATCGCATGCTAGACTCCGAGGGGCAAACCATCTATGTCGGTAAAGCCAAAAATCTACGCAACCGTCTGCGCAGTTATTTTCGTAGCAATAAAGAACACACTGTCAAAACCAGACGTATGTTGGAAAAAGTGGTTGATTTCAAGTACAGCGTAACCTCCACCGAGCTGGAAGCATTGATTCTGGAAACCAATCTGATCAAAGAATTACGCCCGCACTACAACATTCTGATGAAGGACGATAAAAATTTTGCCTACATCAAAGTCACCATCAATGAAGATTACCCGCGCATACAGATCGTCCGCAAAATCGGTCGCGACCGGGCACGTTATTTTGGTCCCAAAACCGCAGCCAGCAAATACCACGAAATACTTCATCTGCTCAGAAAAATTTTTCCCTATAGAAACTGTGGACTGGAGATTCAAGACCTAGGGCCCGCTGACGGCGTTGACCCCGCCAAACAGCGCAATGTTCTGGTCACCAGGGCCAGTATTAAATATCCCTGTCTCGATTTGCACATCAAGAGGTGTCTCGCCCCATGCATCGGGCGTCCTAGTCTCGAGGAGTATCGAACAATCATCGAAAAAATTATCGATTTTCTCGAGGGACGATATCAAGGCATGGTCGATGAACTTCAAAAGCAGATGCGTGAAGCCGCGTCATTGAAACTGTTTGAACGGGCCGCCCAATTGCGTGACAAAATACAATCCATTGAAAAACTTTTCGAATTCCAGGCCATCAACACCCCCGATCATCATCATAGCGATGTGGTTAATTACTGGCGACAGGAAGGCAAGGCCTATTTCAACATTTTTCAAATCCGCGACGGCAGACTGATCGATCAACAAAATCTCGTTCTCGACGACAGCAGAAACGGCAGTACGGATCAGGAAATTCTGAGCGCCTTCCTGCAGATTTTCTACTCCGAGAACAGTGACATCCCGCAAGAAATCCTCATTCCGACACCAACCGCCCATGACCGCATACATGAACAATGGCTGCATAAAATTTGCCATCATCACGTCAAATTGATTTCCCCTCAAAAAGGCAAAAAAGAAAAATTACTGGAAATTTCCCTGGAAAACGCCGCCAGCTTTGCCAGACAGTCACGGGTCAAATGGGAGGCCGAATCTGCCAATGACCGTGAAGAAGGACTGGAAAACCTGGCCAGACTGCTCGGTCTGAAAAAAATTCCCAAACGCATTGAGTGTTATGATATTTCTCACCTCTCCGGTACACATACAGTCGCCTCAATGGTGGTTTTTGAAAAAGGTTTTCCTAGACGTGATCAATACCGGCACTTCAAGGTATCTCTTGAAACACCTGGAAAACCGGATGATTTCTTCTCCATGCAGGAGGTGCTGATGCGACGCCTCAAATATTTACGACCGGGACAAGAGCACAAAAACAGCCTTGTCCTGAGGAAAATAGGAAACGTCATCACCGTCAAAGCACAGAAGGATATCAATCTAAAGATTGATATCCTTTCCGGCAACAAACTGAAAACATTTTTAGGTCCATTAAACGGTCCAAATTTAGCTGCGGAAAAATTAATCCCGGCCCTGGCCGCAAAAATCGATTCAAGGCGCATCTACTTTGCTCTCACGCGTCAACAGGCTGACAGCTTCGAAAAATTCGGATTGCAAAAACTACGTAACAACCCTTTAGAACAGCGCTGCCCCCGTGGACATCAATGGCTGGTTTTAGACAAAAGCCGTCTGCATCGTGACGATTCTTTTATGCGAACACCGGATTTAATTGTAGTGGATGGAGGCAAGGGACAGCTTGCCCAAGCCATCAAAGCGACCGAACAATTTAATTTGGAAATCCCCCTGCTTTCACTGGCCAAACGCCATGAAGAAATCTATCTACCAGGCAGCAAAACACCATTACGTCTCTCCGACAATGATGCCACACGCCTGCTGCTCCAGCACCTGCGGGATGAGTCACATCGTTTTGCCATTGAATACAATAGGAAATTGCGCAAAAAAGACTATACTGTCTCCGCACTGGAAAACCTGCCGGGAATAGGTAAAAAAAAGACGGCCCTGCTGCTGAAAAGCTTCGGTTCACTTGAACGGATCAAAACGCTGCCCGTCGACAAAATCTCCGAAGTAATCGGCAAGAGGTCAGCCCAACTGCTCAAAAACACTTTCAATTAACATAAAACCATGGAACCAACAAACATTCTGCTAATCATTTTGATTATTGGCATCGCTTATCTCGCCTGGCAGTTACACCAGAAAAACGGCAAAGCGGAGAATACCAGCGACAAGCTATTTCTGGAAATGCTTAACAATCTGCGCCTGGAAATTCATGACACTACCAACCGCACGCGTCAGGAGATCCAGAATATCAACGACAAAAACCGGCTGGAAGTACAAAAGCAGCTGGAAAAAGTTAATGAACAGCTCTCCCAGGGCATGCAGGACACCAGTAAAACGCTGCAAAACCAGTTTCGTCAATCCGCGGACATTATCAAGGAGGTTACCAGCAAACTAACCAAACTCGACGAAACCAACAAACAGGTCGTCTCCTTCGCCGAACAAATGAAATCACTGGAAAACATCCTCACCAACCCCAAACAGAGAGGCATACTCGGCGAATACTTTCTGGAAACCCTGCTGGCCAATATACTGCCGCCGGGTCAGTATCAGATGCAATATGGCTTCAAAAACGGGGAAATTGTCGACGCCGTGATCTTTTTCAAGGACAAAATTATTCCCATCGACGCAAAATTTTCACTGGAAAACTACAACAAATTGATGCAGGAACAGGATTCCGCCAAAAGGGACAAACTAGAAAAAACCTTCAAACAGGACATCAAAAACCGCATTGATGAGACCTCGAAATATATCCGACCCAACGACGACACCACCGACTTTGCCTTTATGTTCATCCCCGCGGAGGGCATTTATTATAATCTGCTGATCTACAAAAGCGGCACAGTGGAAATCAACACCAACGATCTGATTGAGTATGCCTTCCGCAAGCACGTCATCATCGTCTCTCCGACCTCATTTTACGCCTATTTGGAAACCGTACTGCAAGGGTTGAAGGCGCTGGAAATGGAAGCCTCAGTCAAGGATGTGATCAAAAAAGTCGGTGAATTGGGTAAACATTTGAATGCCTATCAGGTCTTCATGCAAAAACTGGGCACCAACCTCGGGCATTCTGTCAGTATGTACAACCAGGCCAGCAAGGAATTCGGTAAAATCGACAAGGACGTCTACAAAATAACCGGAGGAGAAAGCTCCGTTGGAGCAAACCTGGATCTGCTCGACAAACCCAGCGACGAATGAGCTTATCGCGCATATCTATCCAATCGGAACCTTAGAAAAATTCAATCAGGGTAAACCAATCAAGGATTCAATATCTTCCTGTTTCACCGGCCCATCCCGCAGTATTTTCCATTTCCCGACGCCCGCACCGCTCCCAACCTCACCTGTAGCGGCACGCTGGCAACAACCAGTCAAATCCAGCACAGTCGAAGCCTCACCCAGCCTGCAGACACCTGCGTCAACAATACCGGCCAGATCCGGATCACCCTCTGGCATCAGTCCCAAAGCTGTTTCCACTTCCTCTGGGGATATGGGAGCTGGCCGGCCGGAGAGATTGGCCGAAGGCACGGCCAATGGACGACCGGTTTTGCGGATAATCTCCAATGTCAGAACCTGATCAGGCATTCTGACACCAATATTCCCTGTCCCCGCCGACAGAATATCGCTCACTTCTACCCGCTTTGGCAATACCAGCGTCAGCGGTCCGGGCCAAAAAGCATCAATCAACTTACGAGCCTCTTCCGGCAATTCAGCGACAATTTCATCAAGCATCACCATGTCGGATACCTGCAGCATAATCGGATTGGATTTGGGACGACCTTTGAGTCTATATAGTTTACGTACGGACTCCTCGCTGATGCCATCAGCGGCCAGTCCATAGACAGTTTCCGTAGGCACCACTACCAAAAAACCGTTCCTCAAAAAACTCACGGCTTCATCGACAGTCAATTTCTTCATTCATATCTCAATTATGGTGCGCAAGGAGGGACTTGAACCCTCACGCCATTGCTGGCATGCGATTTTGAGTCGCACGCGTCTGCCAGTTCCGCCACTCGCGCCCTTTCAAAGCAGTCAAATTTTAGTTTTCCTGCCACCAGTCGTCAATCCAATATTTGCAAAAAGCCAAAATACAGCTATATTGACCCACGAATAAAACAATATGAGCAAATTTTGCGACATCACAACAATTACGGTCAAAGCCGGCAAAGGGGGAAACGGATCCTCACATTTTCGTCGTGAGAAATATATCGACAAAGGAGGCCCGGATGGTGGAGACGGAGGAAGGGGAGGGGACATTATCCTCAAGGCCAATGAAAACCTCAACACGTTGATTGACTTCCACACAAAAAAACGCTTCTTGGCAACAGATGGCGGAAATGGGCAAAAAAAACTGATGCATGGAGCCGACGGCACCGATTTGCTGCTTGAGGTCCCCGTTGGCACATTGATCACCACTGCAGACAACGCACGCCAATTGGCTGATCTGAAAAAACACGGTGAAGAGTTTCTGCTGGCCCGTGGCGGACGCGGCGGGCTGGGCAACGCGCATTTTAAAAGTTCCACCAATCAGACCCCCACCTTTGCCGAAATGGGTGAAGAAGGAGAGGAAATGAGGGTCACACTTGAATTGCAGCTGGTTGCCGATGTCGGGATTATTGGTATCCCGTCAGCCGGAAAATCCACATTGATCTCCCGAATATCGAATTCCAAGCCCAAAATAGCCGATTATCCCTTCACCACGTTAATTCCCAATCTGGGACTGGTTGATGTCAGCCGTTTTGACCGGCATCAGCATCAGTCCTTTGTAGTCACAGACATACCGGGACTGATTGCCGGAGCCCATCAGGGCAGGGGACTTGGGCACGAATTCCTGCGCCACGTCAGCCGCAACCACATTTTACTGCATCTGCTGGACTGCACCAGCCCCGACCCGGTAGATGATTTCCGTACCATCAACAGGGAACTGGAGCTTTACAGCAAAAAACTTTCGCTCAAAACACAAGTTCTAGCCATTAATAAAATCGACGTTTGTACAACCAAGGACCTGGAAAAGTTGATCAAAAAATTTGAACGCTCATTTCCTGGATTGAAAGGCAAAATTCATACCATATCAGCCGTCAGCGGCGAAAATATTGACACTCTGGTACTGGAACTCGCCGCGCGGATTTCCGAGTTAAAAAATCAACAGGCCAAAATCCTGCCTGAAGATATCCCCATCCTGCCGGAAAAACTGCCTGCCGCCCGTCGCCGCAACACCGTGACAGTCAAATTCGTTCGCAAAAAATTCGATGCCGCCAGGAAAAAGATGAAATCCATCTGGGATGTGCATAGCGAAAGATTCGAACAGGTCGTTCAAATGACAGATCTGAACGAAACCGAGGGACGGGAAAGGGTATATCACTTCCTCGATCGTCTTGGGATCACTAATCAACTGCGCAAGCGTGGAGCCCAGCCGGGCGACAGGATTAGAATTGGCGGCGCGGGGGGAAAAGAAATTATTATCAGACAATGATACCATGATACTAATCGTCGGTTTGGGAAATCCCGGTGAAAAATATGCTAAAACACGTCACAATGTCGGATTCGTACTGGTTGACGCACTTGCCTTCAAGTACAAAACTGAGTTTTCCTATCAAAAAAAATTCAATTCTGAAATTGCTGAAATCAACGACCCCGAGCTCTGCAAGGAATCCATTCTTCTGGCCAAACCCCACACTTTCATGAATAATTCCGGGGACGCCGTCCAAAAAATCGCCGCTTTTCATAAAATCCCTCCCGAAAACATCTGGCTGGTCTATGACGAATTGGATCTTCCCCTCGGCCAATTAAAAATACGTCGATCTGGTGGACCGGGCTCACATAACGGCGTAAAATCCGTTGTCGCCCACCTCGGACGCGAATTCGCGCGCTTTCGCATCGGAATCGAAAGTCGTGGCATTACCGCCTCCACCCTCCAGGACACGGCCTCTTTCGTGCTTAGCGATTTCTTTAGCCAGGAAAAAGAACAGATTGTCGACGCGCTGGACCGGGGCATCGGCGCACTTGAAACCGCGCTTCACGAAGGAATTGAATCAGCCATGAATCGCTACAATTAAACTTGCATTGAAAAAATCTTTCCTTTAAACTCACAGCGCCTAAAGAACACTAACACTTTTTTATGATTGCCGTCGTAGAAATTGCCGGAAAACAATACAAAGTAAGCCCCAAAAGCCAAGTCAAAGTAGACCTGCTCGAAGGCCAGGCCGGTGACGAAATCCAGATACAAATGGTACTCTTAAAATCCGATGAGAAAGGGCAAAACTGCAATATCGGCCAACCCTTTACCGGAGACAAAATCAGTGCCAAAATTATCGAACATGTCAAGGGCGAGAAATTGCGCATTTTTAAGATGAAGCCCAAAACCCGCTATGCCAAAACCAAGGGACATCGCCAAAATTACACAGTTCTCGAAATAGGGGAGTTTTAACACTCTTCCATTCCTGTCATAACCAGCTGCAAATCTGACGGTAGATTTACTGACAAATCTATCGTCTTTTTAGTTTTCGGTTGTACCAATTTGAGACGAAAAGAATGCAAAAATTGCCTCTTCAAAGAAAATTTGTTCTCAAAAAAATTATTAACGGCTTTTCTGCCGTATTGACGGTCACCGACCAAAGGATGACCTATTGCCGAAAAATGCACTCTGATCTGATGCGTACGACCAGAATGCAGCTTAATTTTCAATAAGGAATATTTCTCATTACCAATTTTCAGCTGTTTTTCGAGCCAATATTCAGTTCTGGCTTCCCGTGAACGAATCCCGTCAATCGCCATCAATTTTCTGTTCTTTTGAGATCGGCCAATTGGAAAATCAATCAAACCGTGCTTCATCGACATTGTACCGCAGACCAAAGCCATATAGTACTTTTCCACTTTTCTGTGCCTGAATTGTTTGGAAAGTTCCTGGTGAGTAAAATCATTCTTGGCTACCACAATTAAACCAGAAGTGTCCTTGTCCAGCCTGTGTACTATACCCGGCCTCAACACTCCTCCTATGGCAGCCAAACCTTCTCCGACATGCGCCAGCATTGCATTGACAAGAGTTTTACCCAAAAATTGTCCCTGCACACCGGGATGAACCACCATTCCGGGCTCCTTGTCAACAACCACTAAATCACTGTCCTCATAAACTATCGTCAATGGCATGGGAACAGGTTCCATTTCCGTTTTTGTTGTGGGGGGATAATCCACTACTATCACTTGCCCGCTTCGCACAATCTGACTCGCCTTCATGACCTTGTTACCACTCTTCAACCTTTTATCCTTGATCAATTTTTGCAGATACTGCCTGGATAATCCACGCTCCAATTCAACCATAACCAGATCGAGGCGACTTCCACCCAGGTCATCTGTCACAACATATTTTCTCTTTTCTCCAAACATCCATTTCAAAATTGATTCTTTTATTATAGAATACCTTCAGGGAGCGCATTAAACCAGACCAACTTGAAAGTAAAAGACTTCGCCAAGCTGCTTTCCCCACAAACCCTGCAAAAAATTCAGGACAATTATTCAATGGCCCTGGGAGTAACACTGGCCATCAAAGACCTTGAGGGACAGACACTGGTCCCGCCATCAGTCCACGCCAAACTGTGGAATTTGATCAAAAGCAATTCCCGCGTTCAGGAAGTTTTTGCCGAACAATTGCGCCAATCAATTGAAAAATCACTGCGAACTGGACAAATTGTCATTTTTGAACGTCACCCTGACTGTCATGCCTTTTTGGCACCCATTTATGCCAGCGGAAAAATTATCGCCTTCTTCCTCAGTGGTCTTGTTCGTTACGGTAACCCGAACATGGAAATTGCCGAGCGAATTTCCGCCACCTTGCATATAGATATTGACGATTATCTTGACGCTTTTCTCAGCCTGCCCTTTTTTACCAGAGAACGACTGGAAGCCTCGGCCAATCTTATCCGCATCATTGGTTCAACCATTTTCAGTCTGGAAGACCAGGGCAGCGAAATCAAGGAAATCAACGTGGAAATTCGCGAGGAAAACCAGAAACTAAATGAAAACCTCAAAAAGGCGCACAGCAAACTGGTCACCAGCGCCAATCTCTACAAACAGATTTTTGACACCGTCAACGACGGCATCTATCTGGGAGATTTTGACAGGGGAACCTTTCTGGAAATCAACCAGGCCGGCGCTCAAATCCTTGGATACAAATCACCAGCACAACTGATCGGCAACAAAGTAGCCAACTGTTACGTAGACCCGGACCACCGCAATAAATTTGAGGAGGCCCTCCGCTCCCACAAACAGGTATCCAACTGGATTGCCCACATCCGCCTGCCCGATGGCCGGGAAAAATTTGTCGAAACCAACGCCACTCTGATCAAAGAAGAACAGACAGGGACAACCGTTATACAGGGTGTATTCCGCGATCTAGGGGAACGCCAACACCGCCAGCTCTAAGCCCTCAATTAATTTACCACTTTAATTCCGGATGGACATTTCCACCCCCGTTTCCAAACTGTTTTCCACCACCAAAGCCCACCTAAACAGGCTTCATAGTCTAGGGGTGGATTCGCTTGGTGATCTGATCAATTATTTCCCACGCACCTACAACGACCAAAGCGAAATGGTTCATATCTGTGACATTCGGACCGATCGTGTCAACACCCTAAGTGGTACAATCAGCCAAATAGTTGAATTAAAAAGCCGCTTTGGAAAAAAGCTGCTCAAAGCCAAATTCACCGACGACACTGGCAGTGTTGACGTCATCTGGTTCAATCAGCCTTTTTTGAAAAAACTGCTCTACAATGGTCAAAAGCTGATCCTTTCAGGCAAAGCCAAATTTGAATTGGGTAAAGTGACCCTGGTCAGTCCAGAATATGAGCCTTTACAGCAAAAGCAGTTGCATACAGCCCGCCTGGTTCCGGTTTATCATGAAACGGAGGGACTTTCTTCCAAATGGCTGCGTGAAAAGATACATCCTCTCCTCAAAACCGTCCCACGTCTCTTCCCCGAATACTTGCCGGATGAAATAATCAAACAACATTCCCTGATACCTTACGCGGAAGCCATTGTCGAAACTCATTTTCCGGCCGATCCCAAAAAACTTGAACAGGCTAAATTCCGTCTGGCTTTCGATGAGCTATTTTTGCTGCAATTAAAAGCACTGCAGGCTAAATGGCATTGGCAGCAGAGCTCGACTGGTCAAAGCAAGAAAATCCCTCTGCACCAGGAAACTCAAAAATTACAGCAAAAACTTCCTTTTACCCTCACCAACGCGCAACAAGTAGCATTGACGGAAATACTCTCCGACCTGAACCGTGAATTCCCGATGTCACGCCTGCTCCAGGGAGATGTGGGCTCCGGCAAAACCATTGTAGCGGGCTTGGCTATCTATAATGTCCTATTAAACGGCTATCAGGCAGCCCTGATGGCTCCAACGGAAATATTGGCCGAACAGCATTTCCACAGTCTCAGCAGACTTTTTGAGGGCAGGGGACTTTTACTGGCACTAATTACCGGCAGCACGCCTATCACGGAAAAAAAGAAGCTTCAGGAGCACCTTGCCAACGGTAAATTGCATCTTGCCATCGGTACCCACGCCCTGATACAGGAACAAATTTCATTTCAAAATCTCGGTCTGGCCGTGGTCGACGAACAACATCGTTTCGGCGTAGAACAACGCAGTCTATTGAAAACACATGGCACACCACACCTGCTCAGCCTTTCCGCCACGCCAATCCCGCGCACTCTGGCCATGACCATTTACGGCGACCAGGACCTCTCAATTATCGACGAAATGCCCAAAGGCCGCCTACCCATCGTCACCCGCATCGTCCCCGAGAACAAGCGTCATGACGCCTATCTCTGGATCGAAGACCGTGTCAAAAGCGGTCGCCAGGCCTTTGTCATCTGCCCACTGATCGACGAATCGGACACGCTGGAGCTCAAATCCGTCCTCAGTGAGTATGACAGACTTCAGAACGAAATTTTTCCCCACCTCAAAATCGGTCTTTTACACGGAAGAATGAAAGCCACAGAAAAAGATGAAATTATGTCAAAATTCAAGGCCAATGAAATACAAATTCTGGTTTCCACTTCGGTCATCGAGGTCGGCATAGATATCCCCAACGCCACCATCATGATGATTGAGGGCGCTGAACGATTCGGACTTTCTCAATTGCACCAATTTCGCGGCCGGGTCGGCAGGGGAGAGCATCAATCGTATTGCTTCCTCTTCATGCAAAACGAATCGGATACGGCAAAACAGCGTTTAAGGGCTATGGTAAGCCATAATAGCGGCTTTAAACTCTCTGAAATCGACCTGGAGATGCGCGGCCCAGGCCAATTACTCGGCATCAGACAATCCGGCATACCTGACTTGAAAATGGCCTCGCTAAGCGACTCCAAAACCATCGCCCTGGCCAGAGATGCTGCCAATTACATCATCAACAAAGATCCACAATTGACAGAATTTCCAAAACTGCGTGAAAAAATAAGCCAATTGCAAAAAATTTATCTCAACGATTAAAAAAATTTAAATTCCATACAAATTCAAAATAACAACCATCAAAAAAAATTGATCATCGGGGATTTGTTCGGAAAAAAAAATTACGGGGCTATAAACGAAAGTTATTAAGCCCTGAAATGCACAGCAGCATCAGCAAGCAGCTAATTTGACAAAACCTCATCCCTTATTTTGCACAAGATACATTGTACAAAATAAGGGATGATTCAGACAATCACAAATGCAATCACCTATTTTCTAAAATTACCGCTGTTTTTAGGAATACCGATTGAACGACAGAGACTTTCTACACTGACGGCCTTTAGCTGATCCCAAGAATATTTTTTCAAATAATTATAACACTTTTGTGCATTTTGTGGATTCTCCAACGACAGCATCAGTAAACCGACACGCGAACGGGCCGCCAACAAATCCCCATAATCCCCTTCTCCAGCCTGATTGTTGGCTTTGCCGGCCAAAATCATCAATAATTTACGGAAACTTTCCGCCTGTTCCCCAGTCATCACATTATTTTCAATGTTTCTGGGCTGGAAAAGCAATTTTGCCAAGTTGAACATTTGATCGTCACGCAAAACCTCATCATTGAGATTGGGCCCACGATAATCGATGCCTTGCTTGACCGAATCAGACATTATGTGCTCCAAATAAACCCCATTGATCATCGCCTTGAATTGCTTCTCAGTAACCATTCTGGGCTTGTCCTGGAGAGGATCTTCAAACAAATATACGATTTCCGCTACACCCTGATCATTGACGCGTTGCCCAACCCTGAAAACTGATTCCATCTTCACCTCCCCCATAGTGGGAAAGGTTACATTGAAACGGCCGGGACTGAGCATTTTTATCGAAATGTTGGTATCGGGCGCCAATTTTTCAGTGGCCTTGATCGGTTCGCTGTAATTGAAAGTAATTTGACCATAATTGACCTCAAAACCGTTGAAATCGTAATAACCGCGCTCACCCTGCGAGGCCGCTTGTTCCTCCTTGATTTTCGCCAATTCTTCCTCCGATTCCTTGGCCAATTCGGCCAGCCATTTCTCCTCATCAAGGTTGGGATCTGCCAACAACGCTACCATTTTGTCATTAAGGGCCGATAATTGAAAAACGGCATTTTGCATATCCTCATAGTCTTCAATCAGCTGATCAAAAAGACTATTTGTCTCCTTGAGCACGACTTCATTGGAAAAATCCAGATCGGCGAATACCTGTGCCCGGAATTGAGCCAACATGACGTCTTTCAATTGAGCTCTTTCTGAAACGGGGGCAGCCAGATATTTGTCAATCTGAGCACGCTGCTGCAGCATATATTCCTTGGACGCAGTGGCCAGAGCACTCAATTTATCTTCACGCTGCTGTGGCTGTGTTTCCGGCTGGGACAATTGAGGATAGAGAACGTCCATACTGTGATCCAGTCGCTCCACCATCAAGTTTTCACGCATTATCTGCAGCTGTTCCACCTGTTGCTTATAGACAAACTGTTCAATCGACATTTTTTCCTTTAAATCTACACCGTCCTCAGGATCGTTCTCAGTCAAATAGCGCTCCTTCCAGCCATTCTTTTTCTCATAGGAATCTCTATTATACTGGAAATCCCAAATACGGCTGTAATCATTAACCGCCGATAAATCATTTTTTTCTCTTCTTTCTTTTTTTTCCAATGGAGAATCAGCCAAGAACTCACTACTTTTGGTTTGCAATCTGGCCCTTTGGCGGGCCTCCCGGATTTTGTCCGCCCGTCTTTTGCGATAATTTTCCCTGAATTGACCAAGCATATCCTTTATTTCCTCCTGGCGCTTTGGGTCAACTGTGGACAAAAAAACCTTTCCCTCAACGGGCTTTTTTATTTTTTCATTTCCCTGGTCTTTGAAAACAAAACGTTCCAACGGAGCCATCTTTTGCTTTTTATTTGTCTATATTATAGCATAGGCAAATATTTTCTCAAACTGTCAACTGGAATCAAATCTGCCGATGCAGATTTTTGATCATATAAGTACCTTCCAGACGGTAACCCATTTTTTTGTAATATTCGCGCACACCGATACCTGATATGACGGCGATTTTTCTGTAACCGGCGGCGAGGGAAATTCTTTCCGCCTCCTCCAAAAGCCTTCTGCCCAGACCCAAATGCTGCGAGGCGGTACGATCGCGCCGGTCTATCGCCACCTGCTCTCCATAGGTATGTACTTCTCGGATCAGAGCGGCCCCCTCCAATTCTTTGATAAAATGGGGCTTTCCTGACAATGAACATGAAGAAAACCTTAATCGCAGCAGCGCGCACAGTTTATCCTGCCGTCCGTCTTCAAAAGAAAGAAAAAACTCCTGCCCTCCGGAGGCGGCAAACTCCAGTTTTTTCATCACCAGATCCTCCGCCGTAAATAAAAGATCACGAATTTCCCGGCTGCGTATTTCCCTTGGCCGAATCCCCTGCTCCTGCAGGCGACGCTCCACTACCTGTCGCAGATTGGAAAGTTTGGAGCCGGACAGCACAAAATCGGCCGGTATATCACGATAAATTCTGGTGACTCGCACATATTCAGGCCATATCCTGTGCATTTCCACCAGCAGGTCAATTAGTGTGGCATCATCATAACTGTGATAAAGACCGCGACGATGTATTCCTTCCAGTTCAGACCAGGGCACCACCATACAGGGATAGACCTTCAACCAGTCGGGACGATAATCAGGATTCTCAAACAGCTCTCTCATATCGGCCAAATCTCCCTCCGGCGTGGCCCCCGGCAGATTAGGCATCATATGGGCATTGACCTTGAAAGCGGAATCCTTGAGAAGCCGCATCGCCCTTTTCACTTCGGCCACGCCGTGACCGCGCCGGCTCGCCGCCAGGACTTCGTCCTTCAGGCTCTGCACACCGATTTCCACGCGGGTACACCCGAGCCGGCGCATGCGGCGCAGCTCGGTTTCCGTGATCAGGTCGGGACGGGTTTCCAGACTGAGGCCGATGCAGCGGTTGGCGGCGGTTTCATTTAGCAGCTGCGCCGCGGCCAGCGAACGGCTGGCCGGCAAGGGGTGATTGAGTGCGTTGAAAACCCCTCGCACAAAAGCGGTTTGATAAGACTTGGGATAAAAGGAAAAAGTTCCGCCGGAGATGATCAGATCGATTTTATCGGTGAAATGTCCGGTGGCCTGCAGCGACTGCAAACGGTTGCGCACCTGCAAAAAGGGGTCAAAGCGGTTCAGCACCGCCCGCATCATCGCCGGTTCGCTGGAGAGATAGCTCTTGGGCATTTTCGGCTCGGAGGGGCAAAAAATGCAGCGACCGGGGCAGGGAAAAGCTTTGGTCAAGACGGTAACATTGCATATTCCCGACCGCGAACGCACACCCCGCTTGCGCAACAGCCTCTGGAAATCACGGTTCGGCTCAATTTTCCCGTCGGCCACCAGTCGATTGTACTGTCCCAATATAATCACATTGCTCAGTGAAGGCAGCGAAAAACGTGCGCTGTAAGAATTTTTCAGACCTTGCAAAGCCTGCTGGTCGGCAATTCCCCTGGCCAAAGCTTCATTGATCAATTTAGCGATCTGCCCGGCCTGCCGCTCGTCCAAACTGTAATTATCGGCCAAAAAACGGGCCGCTCCCTGATCCTTTCGCAGACCTGATTTTGCCTTCTTTGAGGACAAGCTTGACTTTGCTTATTTGATAATTACTGATAAATTAAATCAGGCAAAAAATCAATTATTTGAGCGCTTTTCGTGAGAGCTTCAACGGCACAAAAAATTCTCCGGCAAGTCCGGGATTCCTATCACCGCATCGGGCACGAGTTTTCCGATACCCGGCGCTATGGTTGGGAGGAATTCAAATTTTTCAAAAAATATCTCTTCGCCAATTCGGAAATAGTTGATTTGGGCTGCGGTAACGGCAGACTGATCAATTTTTTGGATCAATATTTTTTGGGCGAAACTTTTCGCTATATCGGCATTGACAACAGCACCGCGCTGCTGGAAAAAGCCCATCAGCTCTTTCCCCGCAATCTCTTTTTGCCCGGAGACCAGCTGCAAATCCCCGTGGACGATGGACAGGTTGATCTGCTTTTCAACATCGCCGCCTTTCACCACATTCCATCGCGCCGTCTGCGTCTGGAGGCGCTGCAGGAGATGAAACGCGTTCTCAAGCCCGGAGGACTGCTGATTTTGACCGTCTGGAATCTCTGGCAATGGAAATACTGGCAAGCCAATCTGGCCGCCTGGGGTAGATTTATCTTCACCTTCGGCTCATACGCTCCCAACGATCTCTTCATCCCCTGGAAAAACAACCGTGGAAAAACCCTCAGCAAACGCTACTACCACAGTTTTCTGCCCGGCGAGCTTAGCGAACTTGTCCGCCGTTCGGGCTTGGAAATAATTGAACGATATTCAGTAAAAAAAGGCCTGAAATTACCGTTTCTCCAATCGCACAACCAAATCCTGATCGCCCGCCGCCATGAGTGAAAAATACAAAATACTGGATATTCCTTTTACCGGACTGAGCGAAGCCGAAATCCTGGGTCTGCTGCAGGAACATTGTGCGCGTGCTCAGCCCGAACAGCTTTTCCTGGCCACGCCCAACCCGGAAATTCTACTGGCCGCCATCAACAACGGGAAATTGAAACAAATCATTTCAGGACAAAGCTTCAATATCCCCGACGGCAACGGCATCATCTGGGCCAATTACTATCTGCGGACATCCCGCAAGATCCGATCCAAAATGCTGCTGGCAATCTGGGGAGTGATCAGCCTTCTCGCCTTTGCTTTCCGCCGTAAAAACTCTGACAAACCTTTTTCCAAAGCCATCCACGGCTCCGATCTGAGCATGCAAATCTGTCTGGATCCGCAGCTCTGCCGTCAGGGTGTTTTTCTGCTTGGCAATAGCCTGGGTCTGGCCTCCAATACCGCCACCCTGGCCGCCCGCAAATTGCTACAGCTTAACCCCGCCCTGATCATATCCGGGCATCTCGACTGCCCTGCCGACTCTGCCTCCGCCGTGAAGGAAATCAACAAATCGGGGGCCAAAATCCTGCTGGTGGCTTTTGGCGCGCCGGCACAGGAAATCTGGCTGGCCGAAAACCTGCCCCAACTGCAGCATGTAAAAATCGCCATGGGAGTAGGGGGGACCTTTGACTTCATCGCTGGTATCATGCCACGCGCGCCCCTCTGGATGCGCAAAACCGGGCTGGAGTGGCTATACCGTCTCTATCGCCAGCCACGAAAACGGTTGAAAAGAATCTTTAACGCCCTGGTGGTTTTTCCTTCCACCATCATCAAAAAACGAATTGCAGAGAAGAAATAATGGAAACTTTATCGGACACCGACTGGCCCCGCCGGCAAATCATCCGGCAGACAGTATTTTTTGCATTTTTCACTAAGCAGCCGTTCCAATTGCGCCTGTTCCTGATCAATCAGCTCCAGTTTTCTGGCAAAATAACTATCGGGATAGACGGACTGCAACACGCTCAATTTTTCCCTTTTTTCCAGCTCGGAAATCAGCGCGGAACTCTCAATCAACTTTCTTTCCCCGGCATAATCCGTCACGGCGGCGGCATATTCCGCGCGCAACAGCCCAATCCGCGTACGCAGCCTTCGTTCCTCCTGCTCAAACTGATAAACCGTCTGCAAATCAGCATACTGTTCTCCGTCCCTGGCCTCATTGGTCAGCCCATCGGCAGCATTATCGGCCCTGAGCGGGGCAATCCGCGTAAAATAAAGCAACAGCACCACAACAATAATCCCGGCGACAAATAGCAGCTGTAAAAATGTATCTAACAATCTGCCCATGACTTAATTAAGAAAACTGCGTTAGCAATTATAAGCAGGTTTATACTTTACAGCAATTTTTACATATATCAAGTTTGGTCTCACTCCAGCATAGGACAAATCCTATTTACCAACTTTCTTGACCGAAAATATTCCGGTTTTTTGGGCTGTTCTTTTGTTTTCCATTTTTGATTCCCTGGCCGGCTTTCTGCACTCACCACATTCGGCCTCCATTTGCTGTTCTAAATCCTCCTCTGCTGCAGCCTCCGCGGCGCGCCGGCGAATTTTTTCAATTAAATCGTGCACAAACCCCAACCCCGCCGTCATTTCCGAAAGGGTTTTCATTGGCTCCAGCACGGTTTCTCGCAGTCGGTCGGAAATGGCAGTGAAATTTGCCGTCACCTTGGTCACGTCCCGCAGTACCAAAGTCAGGTGCAAAAGCATCACGCAGAGAAAAATAACCAACAGTACGAAACCTCCACCCAAAGCGATATAGAGAAAATCAAGTGAAGTCATTTTTATTTATTTTAAGAGATTTTTTAATGTTTGATTGACCAGCTCGGGATTGGCCTGTCCCCGGGTGGCCTTCATCACCTGACCAACCAGGGCCTTGAAAGCGTTGTCTTTGCCCCCCATGTAATCTTGCACCGTTTTTTGATTTTCCGCAACCACTTGCCGGCAGATTTTTTCCAGCTCGGCACTGTCGGCAATTGTCGCCAAACCTTTTTCAGCGATTATTTCCTCTGCGGAACGGCCGGACAAATACATTTCCTCAAAGACCTCACCCTTGGCAATATTCATCGAAATTTTCCCGCCCGCCACCTGACCAATCAATTCGGCAAGCTGGCCAGCTGAAATACGACACTCCTTTAGCATCAGACCATCCTTCTTCAATCGACCCACCAGTATCGAGAGTACAAAGCTGGCAGCACGTTTGGCATCGCCGCTTTTATCGCGCACCTCATCGTAATAAAAGGCCAGATCACGGTCGTCGAGTAAAAAGAGCGCCTCGGCCTCACTCAAACCGTCCTGGTCCAGATAGCGGCGATAGCGGGCCTCCGGCAGTTCCGGCATGGCGGCCCTTATCTCCTCGAGAAAGGATTCCTCCAGAATCACCGGCGGCAGGTCCGGCTCGGGAAAATAGCGGTAATCATCAGACCCCTCCTTGTTGCGCATAAAATAGGTGTGGCCAGTGGTGTCATCATAGCCGACGGTAATGTCGCGTTCGGGAGCTTTACCTTCTTCCCAAAGCATTTTTTGTCGTCCGATTTCATAGCGTATCGCCGCTTCCAGGGAACGGAAAGAGTTGAGGTTCTTGATCTCGGCGCGGGGATAGAGTTTTTCTTCACCGCGCGGACGCAACGATATACTGGCATCAAAGCGCATCATCCCCTTTTCC
This sequence comes from Candidatus Peregrinibacteria bacterium UBA1369, assembly GCA_002305925.1. Classification (GTDB taxonomy): domain Bacteria; phylum Patescibacteriota; class Gracilibacteria; order UBA1369; family UBA1369; genus UBA1369. The sequence goes on along the minus strand of DBRL01000010.1, from coordinate 158,782 downwards.
ATATCCGCATCGCTGGCCTCGGTATAGCGCATCACCTGCTGAATGGCTTTGGCGTAAAGCACCGCCTCCTCGGGCGAACGCAAATCCGGATCACTGACAATTTCCATCAGACCCACACCGGCACGATTAAAATCAATCAGGGTACCTCCGTTGAAATGAGTCAGTTTTCCGGCATCCTCCTCGAGATGCAGTCTGGTGATACCGATACGTTTCTTCCCACCCATCGGCAGGGTAATTTCCAGATAGCCATGCTCACTCAAAGGAAATTCAAACTGTGAAATCTGGTATCCTTTGGGCAAATCGGGATAGAAGTAGTTTTTGCGGTCAAAATGCGAATATTTGTTGACGCGGCAATTGAGAGCGAGTGCGGCCCTGATGCCCTTTAGCAAAGCCTCCTGATTGAGCACCGGCAGCTGCCCGGGCATTCCCAGACATACCGGATCAACATTGACATTCGGCTCACAACCGAAATATTCGGCGCCGGAAGGACAGAAGATTTTGCTTTTGGTGGCGATTTGCGCGTGAATTTCCAGACCGATTATGGCCTCCAGATCCATTGTGTTTTCATAATAAAATACCTGCGCCATCATAGACGAAAAAGAATTCCGGCTCAACAGCTTTAAAGCCCCAAATCCTTCAGGGCCCGCCGAAAAGCTCTGATCGCCTGCTCCGCCTCTCCGGCTCCAAGTGAAAGGTTCAATTGATGGGCCAGACCGTTGCGCAATTTATGTGCCCGCCAAAGCCCGTTTAAGTCGGTAAATTTAGGTCCGTTGCGTTTGAGCATTTCTCCAAAACTACCCTGCCATCCCCGCCTGCGCATGAAATGTTCCAGCAATTTGTCGGCGTCCATCACCCGATGCCGCAAATCCTCGTTTGCAGTAATCCTGCGCCAGTTATCGACAAAAAACTTGCGATCTGCCGCGGTCCACCTTCCACTGCGCGCGCGCTTTAGCCAATACTGGAGCAAAACCAGCGCCACCACCAGCAGAACAATAATAAAAAGCAGATATTCCATATGCTAAAAATCAACTTCTATCTGCTTCATCTCCTGGGCATGTTTCTTGATCATTTCGCCAAGCAGATTTTTCAGTGATTTGACGTCCTCAAAATTTTTGTCCGACATGTATTTTTCCTGGTAGGACATCACGATACTCTCCACCTTGGCCGGATTGATAGCATCCTTCAGTTCCAATCCCACCCNNCCACCCCCCCGCCCTGACGGTTGATCTGCAGCAGACCATAATTGAAAACAGTCTGAAAAAAGCCCTTGAAAACAAAAGTGGTGCCTTCGACATTGGCATATTCCAGGCGCAGCGACTCGCGGTCAAAAAAACCATGCCACTTAATATCGACCAGACTCATGTCTGTAACCAGGATCACGTCGAAATACCAGCTAAAAAGAGCCTTGTCCAAAGAGATGAAACCATAAATCAGCCAGATCATCCAGGCAAACCAGAGCTCGGGAAAGACAAACCAGAGAAAAATAGGCGCAAAAAACTTGAAAAAAGCGATTTTCAAAAGAGACCCGGCCAGCACAAAAGGATGTCTGCGTGCCACATGCAGGATTTTTTCATCCTTTTCCAGATATTGTCCAAACATGAAATATTTGGACTTTTCACCGAAATTCCGCCAATAGGAAGTTTTTTTGGGCATGTGCGATACTGCTAGTGCGTTCAAATAAATTCTACACTTGTTTTTGTCATCCGGTAAAGCTAAATTGGTTACGCTTAATTTTAAAAAATGGCTGCAGAAAAAGAACAAAATCCGGGCCTGATCCTGTCCTGGCTGGAGAAAAAACTGGCCGCCGGCAATCTGCCCGCGGGGCAACAGCGCAAAATACTGTTTGCCGCCGATCTGCTGTTAAACATCCTGGTCGTGGTCGTGCTGGTGGTAATTATCCGTACTTTTGTGATGAGCCCCTTTCAGGTTTACGGCATCTCCATGTGCAACACGCTCAATTATATCGACGGCCAATGCCGCGACGGCTACGGTGATTACATTATCATTAACAAGAGCTCCTATCTGCATTTCGGCGACTGGAGCATGGGCACGCCCCAGCGCGGCGACGTGGTGGTTTTCCGCCCGCCCTATCACGGCAATGAATTCTACATTAAGAGAGTGATCGGTCTGCCCGGCGAAACCGTGCGCCTGATCGACGGGTATGTCTACCTCTTCAACGATCAAAACCCCAATGGCATTCAGTTAAATGAGCCCTATCTCTCCGAGGACAACCACGGCAACACCTTTGCCACGGGCGGCATCTCCGAATTTACCGTGCCCGAAGGCAAATATCTGGTACTGGGCGACAATCGCAAACGCAGCTCCGATTCACGGCTCTGCTTCAAGGAAAGCGAAGCCAGCCCCAACTGCGGCGAAAAAGGGGCTACCCCCTATCTCGGACTGGATGAAATCGAAGGCAAAGCCGCTCTGGTGCTCTGGCCCACGCCAATGGTCATTGAAACAGCTTCCTATCCTGAATTACGCAGCTAATTCACTATCTTTTTGCTACAAAAGCAAGTTTAATGACGTAATCCCCAGGCCGTCCTGGTCTTTGCCAAAATAGCGCAGTTGAGTTTGGCGAATTTATTATTGACAAATCTTGCCTTTATTGATAAATTATGGCCTTCTCTTACTCGCGCCCTTTGAAAATCAGCCGCAAGCAGAGAGCAATTTGTCTAAAACTTGCAACGAAATGCCAGTTTTTGTAACTAAGCGCACAGCCCCCCGTTTTCGGGCTTAGTTTCCTGGCGTCTCGTTGTCTTTTAGGCAGATCAACTCTCTGTTTGTCGTATAGAGGGTGCGGGCGCCATGGTGGCGCCCGCACCCTCATAGCCTTTCGCATCCACGCAGCCCGGGGATTTCCCTGCCGGCCGCCCTCGGATGCAAAAAAGCATCGAAACCGCTTCCTCCGGCGGTTAACTGGAGGGAACAAATAACCGCGGAGGAAGTCATGACTAGTACAAAAAAGATTTTGATTGGAGTCGCGATCGCCATCGCTCTCGCCCTCCTCGTGGGGGCGATCTGGTGGGGGTGCTCGCGCGCCACCACCCCGCCCCCCGCTCCGTGCCCCCCACCGGCCGTCACAGTCACCGTCACCCCGACGGTGACGGCCGTGCTCCCCCCCCCGCCCCCGCCGGATCCGGACGAACTCCAGCCGGAGGACGTCAAGAATTTTTGCAACGAAACGTCGAGAAAGCTAAGATGGTTCTTTGTCTGGCCCGACACCGGGACAGAGGGAACGATGACAGTGAAGGTCTGCCATAATCCAGGCTGGGTTGCAAAGAGGGACAGAAGGGTGACCTTCGACGGCAGCGTTCTTCGAATAGCAGAAGGAGAGGGGTCAGCCGGTGTCAACCTGAAAGAAGGGCCCCTCGGGGATGGGTGGGAAACCATGAAGGAGAAGTTTGGGAAAGGAGTGTTGGTTGGTAAGTACAATGGAGAGCCGATTGAGCTCTCCGGGAAGGCTCTTCTCGTCCTCCTCCCCCCCGCCACCCAGAACCCCCCCGAGGTCTTCCTCGGGGAATGTGAAGACATGGCCAAGCGCTTCCCCGAGCCGCCCCCCGCAAGGGAGTGGTGGCTCCGCGAGATCTGGGCAAGGTGCAAGCTCGGCGACCGTAAAAACGTCGCCGTGGCGCGCACCATGTCGGCGGCCTGCTCCACCTCCGGCTGTTTCAGCCGGCAGGATGGGGCGGCCCTGGCCGCCCAGGTCCGCAAGATCGAGACCGCCGTCGAGGCGGCCGGCAACAAGCCGGTCCCGCCCAGCACGGTGGGCTACGACCCGTCAGCGCCCTCGCGCTGACGGGTCACACGAGCTTGGGGGAGCGGCGCCTCAGCGCACCGTTCCGTTGCAGCCGCACCTCCTCCCGTCAGAGAGGCGCCGCTCCCCCATCTATTTTTCAACCCTAACCCCAGGAGAAGAGGCGCCGCGGCGACGTCCCCCATGGACCGCCCCCGCGCCACCCCCTTACGACAAACAGAGAATAGCCCCCAGCCCGCTGAAAAAGTGTGGCGGGGGCTTTCTCGTGCTTAAATTATTGATCCTTGGCCACCAGATAGAATTCAATCATTGTAATCGCCGCAATCAAGAGCAGCCCCGACCACCAGGTCAGCGCGTTCAACAGCTGAAAAAGCAGACAGCCCAGCGCAATCAGCGTCAGCAAAATCCCCTGCCGCAGCGAGACATTGATGTGGTCGTAATAGATTTCATTGCGGTTGAACCAGACCCGGATATAAAAGCCGACAATGGTAAAAGTAGCCGTCAGCGCGAAAAAGAGCGAGATGAAAAAAAGCGCCAGCGCCAAACCGGTCGAGGCAAAGGGATCCAGTTTGTCTATTACCAGCCAAAAAGCCAGCCAGCTGACCAGAGCTGCCGACCCGATAATCATAATATACTTTTGATGTGTCATTTTTGGCTGTCAGTCATTTTTGTAAAACAACACTACTACAAAGCCGCCCGCCACTCAATTGCTTTCCCCAATTTTTTTCAGCAGCAGGGGCAATTTCCGCATATCCGCCAGCAGAGTACCGCGCAATGAACCGTTATAAAGAGCGGCGGCCGGATGATAGAGCGGGAAAATGACCTGCTTTTCGCTAAAAATGCCACTTACTCGCTTGGCCTGGCCATGAACTTCCGATATGCGCAGTCCGGGAAGGAATCTGGCCATCGAATGGCGTCCCAGCGTGACAATCAGCTTCGGACGAATTATTTTCAATTGTTCGTCCAGATATTTGAAACAGGCCTCCGCCTCTTCCGGCAAGGGATCACGGTTGTTGGGCGGCCGGCACTTTACCACATTGGTGATATAGACATCCTCCCGCTTCAGACCAATATCGGCCAACATTTCGGTCAAAAATTTGCCGGCCGCCCCAACGAAGGGCTTGCCCTGCAAATCTTCATCGCGCCCCGGTCCCTCCCCGATAAACACAATCTCGGCACTGTAGCTGCCGTCCCCCGGCACCGCCTTGGTTCGCCCTGCACAAAGCCCGCAGTCACCACAGCCGCGCACCCTTTCTTCTAATTGCCGCATTTTTTCCGTACGTTCATCCATCAGATTCATTTTCTACGGTCACAGCCTTGCGATCAACTGTTTGTCGCAGCACATAACGTATCACCATCAAAGCTGCCCCGACAATCAGGAAAATCAGTGAAAGCTTCTGTACCTCGGCCACCAGGAAATCCAGCATTCGCAATATAAAATCCTTCACAGCGGCATCCCCCACCTCCATCTGCATCGAACCAACCGAAGTGATCAAAAGCGAACCAAAAAGATACCCCACTGCGCCTGCCAGGCCGAAAGCAGCTGATACATAACCGATTATCGTGGAAATTTTACTGTAAATCGTCAACGCAATCAGGGCCAGAATAAAAACCAGGAAAACAAAAGTAATCTCGCGATATTTCTCCACATTTACCAAGGCCTTCAGCGGCACCGCCTGCTCAAAGCTGCCCAATTCCTCGGGAATCTGATTGTAAATGGTGGCCTCAAAATTACCGGTCAGGGGGCGTACCACCTCTTCATAGGGCATCCCGGGAGGAGCGCATTGCGGCACCATCATCTCATCGAGAGGCATGGCGGCATCGGGACAGGCCGGCAACTTCTGATAGATGATGTAAGCCAAATTATTGGCTACGGTCAGCAGATTGTCGCGCAAAATCCTTAAAGACAGCACCATCTGCATATTCGGATTCTGCTTGTAATCCTCAATCTGCCCGGCGAAATCACTGGTAATTTCCGCAAAGATGGCGGTAGTAAAAACGCTGGCGATTTGTTCACGCAGCTCGGCATGGGTAAAATAACCGCTGAAAAAATCGCTTTTGGAGCGCAATCCCTCCACCGTGCGATCCAGCGTGAAGTCATGGAGCTCGCTGACCACGTCGGCCCGCTTGTAAAAATCGACATTGAGATAGGTTCTGGACAAACCATAGATCAGAAAGTTGGGCAGCGCCAGCACCACAAATAATATCACTAGGAAACTGGCGGTAATTTTTCTTAATAGCATCTTATCAACAAAATAAAGGCCTCATGCGCGCCGGAATTATAGTTAAAAACTGTCTAAAAATAAAACACTCAGCCAACTTTGACTTCCGGTATTTGCAAAATATTGCTTAAAAGCTCCTGAGGCGCTAACTCGGCCTTTCCAGAACCTTGCGGAGCGTCCAATACCGGCTCACCAAGGGGAGCCACTTTCCAGCGAATTTCCTGGTGAATTCTGCCGGGCATGGTGAAGCCGGCGGCCTTTTTGTGACCTCCGCCACCAAATCGGCCGGCCAATTCCGCCACATCCACGTCATCGCGACGGGTTCGGAAAGATCCTTTTACATTGCCCTTTTCATCCTCATTCAAAAGTACGGTGAACTTGGAACCCGGCACCGAATTGAGAAAATCCACCAGGCCGCCCAAATCCTCGGAATTTGCTCCAACCTCCTCCAGATCGGCCTGCGTCACCACCGTTACCACCACGCCCTGTTCGTTGACGGTAGCACGCTCCATGGCCCGCCCCCAGACGCGCAAACGATTGACCGGTGTGGTCTTGAAAAGATTCTTGGCTACGGCCTGTATATTTCCACCCAATTCCACCAGCCGGCCGGTGATCTCAAAAACCTCCAGATTGGTGTTGGAATGCATCAGCGCGCCGGTATCGTTGTAAATGCCGCAAATCAGACAGGTGGCCATTTCCGGCGTAATTTTAAGCTCCAAAAACCGCAGCATCTTGTACAAAAGCAGCGTCGTGGAAGCGCTGTTCACATCGACAATATTGAGCGTGCCGAAATTGTCGTTGGAGGCGTGATGATCGATATTGATCACGGGAATACTGCCGTCAAAGATCGTGGGATGTATTTCGTGATACTTGGTCATGTAGGAAGCTCCGGCATCGCAGACAATCAATAGATCATAGGCGGCAGGCTCTATCTCACGCCTGAATTTCTTGATACCCGGCAAAAAAGCGAAAGTGGACGCAGGCTCATCTATACAGGCCAGGTCCACCTGTCTGCCCTGAGCCGTCAGTGCGTAATGAAAAGCCAAAGCGGTTCCCAGGGAATCGCCATCGGGTTTGCGATGGGCGATGCAGAGGATTTTCTGCGACCGTCCGATCAACTGTCCGGCTTTGACAAATAATTCCTGCATGGGCGCTTTACTTGCAAATTGATTTAAATTTAGTGTTAAATTCTAGTACCAAAAACGCTTTCGCGCAAGGAGCAAATGTCTCAATACAACATGACTGAAAAAACTAGCATTGTCTTTCTCGGCACACCTGAATTTGCCTGCCCTTTTCTGGAGAAACTGGCCGCCGACCGGCAACGATTCGATATTCTGGCGGTGATCACCCAGGAGGACAAAGTCCAAGGGCGAAAAAGGCTGCCCGCGCCACCTCCGGTAAAAACCACGGCCGAAAAACTGGGGCTAACGGTATATCAACCCGCCCGTCTGAACAAAGACGGCGAACTGCTGGAAAAACTGGAACAAATGGCGCCCGATTTTCTGCTGGTCATCGCCTACGGACAAATTCTTTCACCGCGCGTTCTGGCCATCCCAGGCATCAAACCGATCAACGTGCACGGTTCCATCCTGCCGCTCTATCGCGGCGCCTCACCTGTTGAACAGGCTCTCCTCAACGGCGACAGCACGACCGGTCTCTCGATTATGGCCATGGAAGCGGGCATGGACACCGGTCCGGTCTATTCGGTCATAAATTGCCCCATCGCCCCCGACGACACTTCTCCCTCGCTGCGCCGGAAACTTTCCGAACTGGGATCGGCAGAACTGCCGGAACTGCTGCTGCAAATCAAAAACGGCGGGCTCCGGGCCCGGCCGCAAGACGATTCGCGCGCCAGCTACTGCGGCAAAATCAGCAAAAGCGACGGTCTGACCGACCCCGCCGTCCTCGACGCCAACACTGTCTACAACCGCTGGCGCGCCTATTTCCCCTGGCCGGGCATCAGCGTCCAATTAAAAGAAATCCCCCTCAAGCTACTCAAAATCCGCCCCGTGAAAGTACCAGGCAACCCCTCCGCACCCAGCGCCCCCTCCCCCGCCCCGGGCCGTTTCCTGATCAGCGACAAACGCCTCTTTCTGAGCTGCCAGAGTGGCGCATTGGAAATACTGGAATTACAGCTGCCCGGCAAATCGGCGCAGCCCACCGCCACTTTCCTGGCTGGCAACAGCCATTATTTTGCCTAACTATCCCTTTCCAAAAAACTTGCCTCTTCCGCCTCTTTATTCCGCCAATTGGCGCTGTCTTTCACGGTATTCCATCAGCAGAATTCCCATCAGCACGGCCAGCATCGCCTGTCCCGCCCAGATTGTATAAAAATAGTGATCAAGCAACAGCAACAAAATCAGGCCTGAAAGCAGCCCCAACCAGGCCTTAGCCGAAAATCTTTCCGATACGGGCTTACGATGCTGGCAAAAAATAGCCATCTGAAACAAAGCCGCCCCGACCGTCAACCAGAGCAGAATACCGGGTAATCCTAACTCAGTAATAGCCAGAAGCAAAAAATTATGTACCGGCTGAAAAAGCCAGGGGGAGAGATTTTGCCAATCATAGAGGGGCATGGCTTGCACAAAATTACCCGCGCCCACACCAAGAAGATAATTTTCACCGATCATATTACGGGCCAATGAAGAAAAAATCAGTCTCTCATCCCAGGAAGCCATCGAAAAATTCAAAATCCTGGACAAGATAACTTGATCCAGACTGAAAACAACCATTACAAAAGTCAAAAGCACCATGGTCAACAGCAATTGGCGCCAATTGAAACGCACGGCCTTCATCGCCCACAAAGTTGTCAAAAAAATAAAGAAAGCCAGCCAGGCCGAACGTGAAAAGCTGATCAGCAGACCAACCAGAAAAATCACCAAAAAATGGGCATATTTAAGATAATTTTGCTTCTCCAGTCCCTTGATCAAAAGAGTGAGACAGAGAAACAGTACGCCCCCAAACACATTAGCGTGGGCAAAGGTACCATATGAACGAAGTATGCGCTCGCCCCCAAGATCAATCTTGGCAATATTCAGATAATCCGCTCCCAGCCGTGGCTCTCCCAACCAAACCAGCCCCAGATCGGACTGCCGCAAATATTGTCCCAAACCAATCAGTACCTGGGCGAAAATACCCCAAAATAGCCAGGTAAGCACGGTTTCCCGTTTCAGCACTTCCTGCCCCAGCAAAAACACAATCAAACCGAACTCCAGCCAGCGCAAAGCGTACAAGAGCGCCAAAGTCTTGTCTCCGGCCCAAAACACCGACAAAAGCGACCAGAATACCAGTACCGCCAAAGCGGTAAGCAGCAAATCCCCCCAGCGGTTTGGCAAAATGGGAGCTTCTTTGGTCGGCTGAAGCCAAAACATATTTATGGCCCAAAACACAAAGGCCAAAAAGAGAAAAACCTCACTTGCCGTAAGAAAAAAGGCCACAAAATAATTAAACTGGCCGGAAAACCAGTCAGCCTTATAAAGCAGGGTTTGAACCTGCAGTGGAAAAGTCAGCAGAAAAAGTTTGAAAAAAAATCGCGCCCAGAAATCCCATTGAAAAATTTTCTTCAGCAAAGCTCTGTTCAATTATTAATATCGCCCCAATATTATTACTGTTTCCGAGGATGAAATTCAACGCCAGATCCCGCTCCTGGATCGAAAAGTAACCAACTAAAGATAGACTAACGGGGCAAAGTAACCGGCGGGGCCGCAGGCACAATACCTTCCACGGGTAAAACCAGGTTGATACTGTTTTCAGCCGTTCTGATAGCCTCTACCGTACTGACGGTAGTGGAAATTACATCGGAAATGGCTTTGCCAAATATATCGGCATAGAGCTGCCAGTCATAAATTAGCAGACTTTCAGCATAACCGACCTGCTCGGCAAAAACGCCGTAAATGGGATCCGCTTTCTGTTCCTCGATCTGATCGCGTCTGGAAGTCGGTCGTCTCGTTTTTTCGTTATAATAGGCAATATTATCCTTTGAGCTGATAAACATCAGGAAATCCCAGGCGACCTCGGGATGCTCGGTATTGCGCCCGACGGTCTCGACAAAATAATTGGCGTAGGCATCGCGCTTCTCCGTGGAAGTAGCCGGGTCATTGACCTGAGGAACCGATGAAACCCTGATCACACCGGGATCGATGGTCGGCACGTTTTTTTTCTTCAATTCTTCGATCTGCTCTTTGATCTGCTCATAGAGATAGGAATAGCCGAAAATTGTCGCCACCTTGCCTCGGGCAAAAGCCTCGATTTCTTTCACCGGAGAAGCAGCATCAGCCATATACTCGTTCCAGGTGTAGTTTTTCTGTGAGGCCAGTCCAAAACTGGTATAGAGCTTCAAAGCTTCTGTGGCAGGATTGTAATTGATGCTGGAAGTGCCAATGGCCGACTGTTTGGAAAATTCGGCCCTATTGAGGGCATCGTTATAAAATTTGACCTTGTACTGCAACATCATCAAATAGAGTATATCTACGGCCCGGGCAATATTGTCGGACCGGCCGATCGCCGTTCCAGCAAGCTCAAAACGTTCAAAACTGTTGTCGGCCTTGGTCAACTGGAAAACATCCTCCTTAAATTCCTCCCAGGTTTCGGCTGGCCTACCACGCGAAGGGATGCGATCTTCATAGAGAGACTTGTTGTAATAGAGAGCCAGGGTGTCAACAGTCAGTGGCAAAGCAAAAATTTTGGTCACCCCATCGCGCGGATCGGCAAAAACCAGATCTTTTTCTGCCACAGCCACAAAAGTATCGGCAAAATCTTTCGGCGACGCTACCGTGGGATCAAGTGGAGTGATTTTACGGGCATTGCGTTTGATCCAATAATTGGGAACGGAAAAGATATCCGGACCTTCCCCCTCGGCCAATTCATTGAGTATAGTCCGATAATAATCCTCCTGATCGTCAAATTTTCGGTATTTAATTGTCACCAGTGGATGTGTGGCAACATATTTTTGAATCAGCGGCCTCATGACATCCTCGCCGTCAAAAAGCTTATAATAAACAATCTCCACCGGTTGGGGTGTTTCCCGTACCGGCGCATCGGTTTTTCGAAAACAGCCGGACAGCATGGTCACGGTCAGCAACGAAACCACCATCAGAGCTAAAAATTTTTGCAGTTTTATTTTCATGTGCCAAATTGCGCTTTTCCTTATAATTATAACAAATTTGCCAGTTTTTTCCTACTTTTTCTCAGCCCCCGCAGAAAATGACGTTTGGATAAAGCATAGTAGTAAAGGCCATGATAACGACCACCTGAAAGACTTTTGATCGCTCGCAAAGTCAGTACTACCGGCCATGAACCAATCATCGCCAAAAGCAGATATTTCCCGGGTCCGGGCATTTTGGCCAGTTGGGGAGCTTTCTTTTGCAGTATGCGCGCCGAACGGCCCACCGCCTCCATGCGGGCCGGCAGTGAACTTTCGTCCATCAGATGATAGTGGTAAGCCACGGCCCAGGAATTATAATAAAGCTTCATGCCGGCCAACTTTTCCAGCCGATAGCCCAACTCAATGTCTTCCCAGCCATAGCCCCCGAAATCAGGATCAAAAGGATATTTTCGAAAGAGCGAGGTTTTCACCGAGACATTGGAGGTATAAAAAAAGTTGTAATCGGCCAATTCCCGCCCATGCAGTTTCTCATAGGCAAATTGATGCCCGCCAAAACGTCCCAGTATCGAAGACCCATTGACCACCCAGCGCATATATCTGTTCACTTTGAGCTCGGGATGCCAAGCCGTAAAACCAAGCACGGCAGCGTTTTCTTCGGGATGAAGGTAATGAAACTTTTGATGCTCATAGAGAAAATCATGCGTGGGAATAATGTCGTCCTGTCCAAGCACGATAATTTTGCCCTTGGCCATTGCGATTCCACGATTGCGGGCTACACCCTGTCCGGCGTTTTTTTGTCTGACATAGCGCAGGTTGCCGTGCTTTTTTTTGAATTCGGAAACCACTCTGGCCGTATGATCGCTGCCCCCGTCATTGACTACAATTATTTCGTAGTCGCGCTCATCCATCGACTGTTTATAAAAAGCCTCCAAGGCCATCCTGAGCGTATCGGCGCGATTGTAGGTCGGAATAACTACACTAAAAAACATGTACTATTGTTAAACCGTCCCAATAGTACATGAATCGGCAAAAAACTGAAATGTTCTTCAGACCTCCTCCTCGACTGTGACCAGATTGATCTGATCCTCATCGCGATTACGTCGATAAGTAATGAAGTTCACCTCCTCCGCATGCACCTCCGTGTTTTTCTTGGCCTCTCCGTCACGCCCGGTGAACTGATTGTTTTTCAAGGCGCCCTCAATCAAAACCGCGGATCCCTTTTTCAAATGTGCCGAACAGAGTTCCGCCAGTTTCCTCCAGACCACAATATTGTGGAAATCCGTATGCTCTTTTTTTTCGCCATTGCGGCTGGTCCAATTGCGATTGGTGGCGATAGTAAACCAGCCTTTCTTGACACCGCCCTCGGTATCAGTAATTTCCGGATCACGGGTCAGATTGCCGATCAATAGGACCTTGTTTAAACTGCGCATATTCAATTGGGTTAATAAATAATGCACCTGTATTTTCACTCCCACAGATGAACTGATGGTGAAAAAAAACGTTTAATTTTTCTCAAAAAACACTAAACTGTAATAAATAACCAAAACCAAGATGCCAATCAAAAACCTGCTCTCCGCCAATCTTTCCGGCAAAAGAGTTGTTTTGCGCGTCGACTACAATGTCCCGCTGGCCGGACACAAAATCAGCGATGACAACCGCATCAGAGAAAGCCTTCCCACTATCCGGCATCTTCTGAAAAACAATTGCCGCATTATTATCATTTCACATCTTGGCAGGCCTGAAGGGAAAAAAGACACCGCCTTCTCCCTGGCACCTACCGCGCGCCGACTGCAAAAGCTGCTGCACAGAAAGATAATTTTCCTCAAAGATTGTCTGGGCCCGGAAGTGGAACATCAGGTTGGAAAAATGAAAGATGGACAAATCATCATGCTGGAAAATCTGCGTTTTTACCCCGGTGAAGAAAAAAATGACCGTCGCTTCGCCCACAAACTGAGTCAACTTGGGCAGGTTTATGTTGACGACGCCTTCGGCTGCGCCCACCGTGCCCATGCATCCATCTCGGCCATCACGGAGTATCTGCCCTCATATGCCGGCTTTCTGCTCGTACGGGAATACGAAAATCTATCTCGCCTACTGCATCAACTGCGCTACCCGGTAACCATGATCATTGGCGGAGCCAAAATCGATACAAAAATCGATCTGATCAAAAGTTTTGCCGGAAGAGTCGATCATTTCATCTTCGGCGGTGGCATAGCCAACACGTTTCTTTCTGCCAAAAAGCACCAGCTTGGCAATTCGCTGGTACAAAAAGACAAAATTTCCACTGCCCGGCAACTGGAACAAACCATCCGCCGCCGCAACAAAAACATTCATCTGCCGGAAGATTTTATCACGGCCAAACGGCCCGGCAATTATGTGCTGACGCATCGACTGCGCCGGCCGGATGTCCCCACCGATCAAATGATTCTTGATATCGGGCCGCGCTCGTCCGCCAAATTCGCCCAAATCGTCCGCCGCTCCAAAACCAT
>DBRL01000010.1:124609-145199 GCA_002305925.1 Candidatus Peregrinibacteria bacterium UBA1369 | reverse complement strand
CCGCCGGCAAAAAAGGCGCCACCACCGTCCTGGGCGGCGGTGACACCGTCGACGCTCTCAAAACCCTGCGTATCAGCCACAAACATTTCAGCCACGTCTCCACCGGTGGTGGCGCCATGCTGGAATTTCTCGAAAAAGGCACACTTCCAGGACTGGAAGTTCTTGCCGAATAAAACTTTCACTCGGTTTCGGAATCTGACCCAGCCCCAAAATTACCCGCCCTAAAACGCTATTCTTTTTTCTCCTCCTTGCCTGCGTCACGATTTTTTGTTTTCAGCAAAAGCTCATTTTTATTGACCAGCAGCTTTGGTCTGGCGCCACCGGGAATTAACCTCTTGTCTGCATCTCCAGGCAGCCCGGGAAACCCAGCGGCCCCAGCACCTGCATTCAGCTTTGCGCCCACACCTGGAGCCGGCAATGCCGAATTGGCATCCTCATCGATATCCACGCCCTTGCTCCAGCGCATGATTTTGTCTTCCACCACCGCCCGCGGCACGCTGTAACGCTCACGCGCCAAACGTATCACCTTTTCACGGCGATCAGGTTCTGGATCAAAAGCCGGTGGAGGCAGTGTTTCCAGGGAAAAAGTCTTGGAAGGCATTCCATCGATCAAAAGCCGCATATAGGCAGTAAATTTACTCAAATTTACCAGATCATTGGGCAAAACCTCCTCGCCGAATTGCCCCGATAAATATTCGGCATCGTCAAAGCCTACCTGATAGCTCAGTATCGAACCTACATTGCCAAACACCGCATCGCGAACTTCTTCGGGCATCTGGGCAATGTACTGATTGGCCATAGTCAAATTGAGTCGATACTTTCTGGCCTCAGACAGGATAGTGGCAAAAGAATCGGTGGCGAAGTTCTGAAATTCGTCAACATAGAGATAAAAATCCACGCGTTCCTTTTCCGGTATGTTGGCGCGACTCATGGCATCGATCTGAAATTTGGTAATAATCATCGCACCCAGCAGAGACGAATTATCCTCACCAATTTTCCCCTTGGACAGGTTGACCACAACAATTTTTTTGTTGTCCATGGCCCAGCGAAAATCAATCTTGGAATTAACCTGGCCGAGAATATTGCGCACAATCGGACTGGATAGAAATTGACCAACTTTGTTCAGTATCGGTGAAATGGCCTCAATTTTCTGACGTGGTTCCATGGCCTCAAACTCATGTATCCAGAAACTTTTCACCAGCGGGTCTTCAATTTTCCGAATCACCTTGCGACGAAAGTCTGAATCCTGCAATATGCGCGGTATTCCCAGCATAGTGGTATTTGGATATTCCAGCAGCGAAAGAATGGTATTGCGCAAAATATGCTCCAGACGCGGCCCCCAGCTGTTGGCGTAGATCTTTTTGAAAATACCGACCAGTCCCGAAGCAACAATTGTGTTCAGCGAAGGATCGATATTTTCCAGCATGTTGAAAGCCACCGGCCATTCGCGATCGGAGGGATCAAAAATTATCACATCATTGGTTCGACGCGACGGCACAAAGTTCAGCACGGCCTCCGCTAAATCACCGTGCGGATCCACCACGGCCACCCCTCGCCCCGCCTGAATATCGGCAAAAATCATATTCTCCAGCAGGGTGGATTTACCCATACCGGTTTTACCAATGACATACATGTGTCGGCGCCGGTCAAGAGTCTTGATGCCAAACTCCATGTTGATACCACGAAAATTGGTACGACCGACGGAAGTGACCGGCGCCTCCAGATCATTGGTTGCCTTGGGCAGGTCATTTGGAGGCTCAACTTTCTTTGAGCGCACCCAATAAATATTGGGCGTTTGCACTGTGATATTGGGCAGATGGAAAATCGACGCCATCTCCTTGACATTGAGCAGAAACGGCTTTTCCAATAGACGCAGACGATAGCGTTCCACTATGGAAACATCACGATAGATTTTGGCCAGGGCGAAACCGTTGGAAGCGGGCAGATTGAATTGTTTGAATGAACCGGCAATCTCTTTCACCTTCAACGTAGCCACAGCCAAATCCCTGACTTTCGGCACATAGACTAAACGAATATTGACATGATAAAGCAACCCGGTCAGTTTTTCACGGGCTGAGGATTGGCTGCTGTCCTCTTTGGCCTCGAGAGGCTTTTTGAAACGTCCTGGTCCAATAAAAAGGCTGATCGGGAAAAAGATTATTCTTTTTAGACGAGACGATTTAACAAAATAATTGTAATACCATTTCTGAACAAATTTTTTACTGAAACCAGCATAGGACTCATAGCATTTTTGAATATATTTGCCCCGTTTTTCGGGCACGGGACTAATGACATACTGTATCCAGGCCTGCTCGTCGGGATCGGAAAATTTGGCCAGGGTCGCAGTAATTCCTGAAAGGGGGTCTACATTCATTTTGGTACTTTTGTCCTCAAATTGATTGTAGGTTTTGATCGGGAAAAAATCGGGGGAGGTCAGCGTTATTTCCGCACCAACAGCCATAGCAAAAGGATCTACTTTGGCAAAGGCCAACTGCTCCGTGGACCGATGCAGGACTATCTGCTTGTCACGTCCTTCTGATTGAGCTGCCATCGGAGCATTGCCACTGGCCAGTTCGATTGGTATCGCCCGGCTGTAATCTTCCACTTCCTCAATTTCGACATTGGGATATTGCGCATAAATCTGTCCCTCGACCAGATTGCGCAATCTGGCGGGGAATTGAACATAAAACCTGATGCTACGACCAATATTGGCTATTTCAAAAGAAACTTTCTCCTGACGCTGTCCACGGATACGGTCCAAAAGCCCCAAATCACCGACAATACTGTGAATAGTCGAAAAAACCTGCTCAGCCACCAAAGGACCGGCCTCATTGTCCCGGGCCACACGCACCATCAAAACCACATTCCTTTCGCGTTGTGTGAGACTTTCCCGCCAGGAAGCGATTATTTCCAAAACAATTGCCAGCAGATAGAGGGCTGCTGCGCTGATGATGATCGTATTGGCAATCAGGGCAAAATTCATTGATTCCGCTGAAACTTTATTATTTAATTTTACCTTATTTAAGGCCTAAAGTCTATATAACGACGTATCAGGACAACCGCCGCCAATTCGTCCTCGGTGCTTTTTTTTCTCCTGGCCGGCACCCCGAGCTCATCGAGCATCCTTCCGGCCTCATAACTGCTGAATGATTCATCCACAAATTCCATCTCCAAGTCTAATCCGGCCGCAGCCAAATAATTACCCAGTTTGGCGGCAAATTGACGAATACGGGAGGTCTGCTCAGTTTCCTCCCCATCTGGGCCCAGTGGCAGACCGATCAAAATCTTTGAAACAGCTTCAACTTCAACCAAAGACAGCAATTGCGCCAAAAGATGTTCTATATTTTTATTCAGCAATTTGCCTCGTCCAAAAGCCATCATCCTATCGGGATCCGACACGGCCAAACCGATATGCCTGGCCCCATAGTCAATTGCCAGAAGACGTCCTTTTCGCATAAAAAATCAGCTAGGATCTGCCACAATCTGAACCTTCAGTCTGGCAGTCATACCTTCCGCCAGTTTTATCTCCACATCATGCGTTCCCAGCTCCTTCAGATCCAGATTCTGGGGAAAATTTGCTTTGGCCAAACGTATTTTTACGCTGTCCACCACTGCAGGAATCAATTCTTCCACACCCAGTGAAGCGTAGAGTTTACTGCCATTGGCCTTGCCGCGCAGACTGATCTCCAAACCGTCCAATTTCTGTCTGACCAGCGCAGCCTGTTCCTTCAGACGCTCTTTCTCAATCACTTCTTTCTGAGCCTTGGCTTCAGCCTGTTTGACCGCATCGGCCGTTGCCTGCCTGGCCAGTTTCCGCGGCGCCAAAAAATTGAGGAAATAACCGTCAGCAACGGTCTTTACCTCCCCTTTTCGACCAACGCCCTTAACGTTTTCCAGAAATATTACTTTCATTTTTGCCCGATTAAATTACTTGCACTCATTACCTATACACCAATCGGCAATATTTACAAAACGATCACTTTCATAAACCAGATTTTGCAGCGAGATGTTTTTCACCTTGCCATCCGTGAGAAAGAGATAATTAGGACGATAAAGAAATAGCGCAGGAACCTCTTTGGCAATTATTTCAGCCAATCGGGTCTGCCTTTCCTGTTTTTCGTCCTTGTCAAAAGTCGCGCGTATTTTTTCGATTTGCTGATCGGCAGCCAGATTCATAAAACGAGATAGATTCAGTCCCCCTTCTTTTACCTGGCTGGAATGCCAATAAGTATAAGTATCTAAATTGTAGCCCATGCTCTGCCCGGCCATAATCATGTCATATTGCTTTGTTTTAAGGGCTTCCAGATATTCCTGCTCCCCCAAAAACTGCAAATTTACCTTCACTCCACCTTTCTTCCACGATTCAATCAAATATTCGGCCACCTGTCTGGTCTCCAAATCCTGTGAAGTCCCCTCCTCAAATTTTCTGGCCGTCAAAGTCAGTTCCAGTTCTTTACCATCTTTGTCCTTCCGGTAAGCCTCCCCTTCGACAATCTGCCCCTGTTCGTCCTTTTTAAATTTATAACCGGCGTCAAACAATGCGCCGTTTGCTTCATTCAAATCCGGCTTATTTAGCCAATCTTTCCGATCCAACTCCAGCAGTGGCGTATCCACCCTGATTTTGTTCTCCAGCTTGGAAACCAATTCATCCTTGTCGATCAATTTGCTCAGAGCTATACGCAGCTTCAATTCCCTGAGTTTTCCCGACTCCGTATTGTAAAAAACAGCCAAATACTGCGGCAGGGCATAAGATACGGTCTGGAAGCGGTTGTCATAAACCAGCTCACCGATTTTCCCAGTCAATCTGGCCACAATATCGAGAGACTGCCGATCGCGCACCAGGGACTCCTCATCGGGGTAAATTTTTAGACGTATCTCGCGAATCGCCGGCTTGACACCGTAATAGTCCTGGAATTGGGACAATACAACGCGCTGCTTCCCGTCATTGGAAAATTCCAAAGGTGATGCCACGCGGTAGGGACCGGTACCAACAGGTTGCAGATTAAATTTGTTGGTGGGCAATCCGGAGACATCCACCTCGCTCAATAAATGGGCCGGCAGAATGCCTACATTCAACGTGGTAATAAAAAATGAGTTGGGAGAAGAAAGAGTAAATCTCACGGTTCTGTCATCGGCGCGCTCAATATTCACACCATCAAAATTGGCCTTAAGCAAAGTGTTTTGAAATTGCGGACTGGTAATGACAGAAAAAGTAAAAAGCACGTCTTCCACCACCACCGGCTGACCATCATGCCATTTGGCACCTTCGCGCAGCGTCAGAAAATATTCCTTGCCGTCCTCACTGACCCGCAGAGAGGCCAGGTCATCGACAAAAGCACCAACCTTGGGATCGTATTTTAAGAGTCCTGAAAAAACCAGCGCAGACACATCACGATTAGCCTGGGAAAAATCTGTATAAAGAGGATTAATCAAGACAGGTTTGGCTGAAACCATTCCCTCGGCATAGACTCCAGTTTCAGCAAATACCGAACCGGGAGTCACCAGAAACAACAAGCCACGCACACTAAAAAACAAAGTCAGTACCAGAAAAACCAGCGAAAGCACCTTTTCTTCCAGCGAATAGGCCTTCCAAACCTTTACGATAA
The DNA here is from genome assembly GCA_002305925.1 of Candidatus Peregrinibacteria bacterium UBA1369. Taxonomy (GTDB): domain Bacteria; phylum Patescibacteriota; class Gracilibacteria; order UBA1369; family UBA1369; genus UBA1369. Next base: position 139,593 of record DBRL01000010.1, on the reverse strand, counting down.
TGGCAAGCAATTTACTCATCTAGGCCAGAAACAGAAAGGCCAGAGAAGTCAGCACGAAAAGCACCGCAAAAATAATAGTGGCGTTGAAAATAACCTTTTCGGCACCGCGCCTGGTGGTCTGAATGGCAGTGGTCGAAGTCATCGAGCCGGCCGAGAAGCCGGAAGTCTTGTTTTGCAGCAAAATGGAAATAATCAACAAAAAAGAAACAATCAACTGAAAATATTTGAGAAATGTAATCATTTTAATTTAATTAACTGTGACCGACAGACTTATAGCATACCGCGCCGCGCCGGTCAAACGGCGCGGCGGCATTTTCAGGCCTTTTTCAGGGCAATTTTCACTTTATGAAAATCGATTTCCGCCTCAGTTTCCCTGTCCCACTCCATCTCACCCTTTTGAATCAGCTCATCGGCCAATGTTTCGCGACGAATATAGTCGGCAAACGCGGTCACGGCATCCGATAGAGGTTTTTCCGCAGATATATCGAGAATTATATGATCATTGACCTGATAATCTGCCTCCTTTCGAAGGTCCTGAACCATTCTGACCAATTCACGCGCATATCCCTCAGCCTGCAGCTCGGGCGTGATCGCAGTGTGCAGAATCACCGTAATCCCCTTTTCACTGGCCGCCGCCGTAGCACCATTTTCTTCACCTGAAGTGGTTTCCAGCATATACTCCTCCCCGGTCAGACGCACCTCATTGCCTTCTCCCACCGTCAAACCATTGATCAATACGCCGCTTTCAGTTTCCGTAAAATTACCGGCTTTGGCCTCACGAATAATATCCTGCACCAGAGAACCGAATTTTGGTCCTAAAAGTTTGGCATTGGGCTTGAGCACTTTTTTTATTCGCCCGCCTAATTCTTCCGCGGCAATTAATTTTACTTCTTTTACATTTAGCTCCTCGGCTATCACCTCCGCCTGTTCGAAAACGCTACCGGCATCAGCGGCACCGGGCAAGGCAACCTCCACCCGCTCAAGCGGTTGCCGAACCCTGATTTTCTGATTGGCACGAACCTGATGCCCCAGGGTGACAATTGAACGCACCAGATAATTCTGTTGATTGAGACGGTTATCCACAAATTCCCCCCTGTATTCCGGCCAATTCTCCAGATGAACCGATTCCCTGCCGGTCAGATTGCGATGGATTTCCTCAGCCAAAAAAGGCATAAATGGTGCCAGTAATTTGGAAAAAACAACCAAAACCGAATACAATGTCTGATAGGCTTCATTTTTGTCCGCGTCATTTTCCGACTTCCAGAAACGGCGGCGGGAACGACGAATATACCAATTGGAAAGATTGTCGACAAAATCCATCATTGGCCTGGTCGCACGCATCAAATTATAGTCATCCATCTGCTCGGTCACCGTTTTGATCAGCAAATTCAACTCCGAGAGAACCCAGCGATCCAGCGCATGGGCGGGAGTGAAATTCTGCTGCAGTTTTTCAGGAGTCCAGCCATCAATATTGGCATAAGTCACAAAGAAACTATATGTGTTCCAGATAGTCAGATTGAATTTCTTCATAAATTCATCGACATGCTGCTCCGAGAAGCGCACACCATCGCCCAGTACCACCGGAGACTGATAGAGATAAAAACGCACCGCGTCCACCCCCTTTCCGGCAAAAAGCAGCGTCGGGTCGGGAAAATTCTTTTTGCTTTTGGAGAGTTTCTCACCATCGGCAGCATTGATATGACCGGTACAGATAATGTTCTTGAAAGCGGGCTTGTCAAAAAGAATGGTAGCCAATACATGCAAAGTATAAAACCAGCCACGGGTCTGATCTATCGCCTCAATGATAAAATCGGCGGGAAAACTGGCTTCGAAACGATCTTTGTTCTGGAAAGGATAATGCCATTCGGCATAGGGCATCGAACCGCTCTCAAACCAGCAATCAAAGACATCCGGCACCCGGCGCATCAGAAATTTCTGGTCATTTTCGCCGGCATGGTCAGGATGCATGAAAGTGATCTCGTCAATATAGGGACGATGCAGATCCAGCTTACCCTCAGCGTCCTTCGGCAATTTACCTCCCGTCAATTTTTCCAGCTCGGCCATGCTACCGACACAGATACGATCGCCATTTTCATTTTGCCAAATCGGCAAGGGACATCCCCAATAACGACTCCTGGAAATGCTCCAGTCGCGCGCCCCCTCCAGCCATTTGCCAAAACGCCCCCCCTTGATATGCGGCGGCTGCCAATTGATCTGCTGATTATTGGCCAAAAGTTTGTCCTTTACGTCGGTAACGCGGACAAACCATGAATCGGTGACATAATTGAGCAAAGGGGTATCGGTGCGCCAGCAATGCGGATAGGAATGGCGATAATTTTCGCTTGAAAACAGCAGTCCCTTTTCTTCAAGCCATTTGCCGATATTTTGATCCTGCGCACGGACGTATTTGCCGGCAAAATCCACCACCTCGGCCCTGAAATTTCCATTCATTTCCACGTGCACAATCGGTGGGAGACCGTGCTCACTGATCAGGTTGTAATCGTCCTCGCCAAAACCACCGGCGATATGCACCACCCCGGTTCCCCCTTCCACGGTGACAAACGGCGCCCCAAAAATCTGGAAAAATTGCGGATGCATTTGGGCATAATAATCAAAAAGTGGCCGGTAGCGCCGACCAATCAGTTCGGAAGCCTTCACATCGGCCACTACACTGTATTCACGGTCTTTGAAAACATCCTCCAGCCTGGCCTTGCCGAGAATGAATTTCTGCCCCTGATATTCAACTTTTACATATTCCAAATCCGGCCCCACGGCCAAAGCCTGATTGCCGGGCAAAGTCCAGGGCGTGGTAGTCCAGGCCAAAACAAAAGTACCCGGCTCATCCACCAGCTCAAATTTAGCCGTCAGAGAATAGTCCGTCACATCCTTGTAATTGAGCGAGGCCTCAAAATTACTTAACGGCGTCTCCAGAGCGGTGGAAATATGCATCGGTTTATAGCCCTGATAAACCATGCCCTTGTCCCAGATTTGCTTGAAAACCGCCCAGATCGACTCCATATAATTGTTGTCGAGAGTGGCATATCCATGCTCGAAATCCACCCAGCGGCCCAGGCGCTCCAGTGTCTGCTCCCATTCTTTCTTGTATTTGAAAACGGAAGCCCTGCAATCGGCATTGAACTGATTAATACCGATTTTTTCAATATCGGCCCGGCCACGAATATCATGGGCTTTTTCTATCTCGTTTTCCACCGGCACCCCGTGACAGTCCCAGCCTGCGGTACGGGGAACATAATAGCCTCTCATCGTCCAATAGCGGGCCACCGCGTCCTTGAGCGCGCTGATCATCATGTGACCGTAATGGGGCATGCCATTGGCAAAGGGCGGACCATCAAAAAAAGTCACTTTTTTTTCATTGATGCGCTGTTCCAAAGATTTTTGAAAAATCTTCCCCTCCCGCCAATAATCCAGTTTTTCCATTTCCAGCTCGACCAGGTTTTGATTGTTTTTTACCGGTTTAAAAGTCATTGCAATAAAAGTAAATTTTAGCGCACGAAGCAGGCGTAATATAGCACCAGAGCTTATTTCTGTCTATAAAAACAGAGACCAGGAGGCCCAATACCTGCCAACAAAAACTCGCCCACTCAGGATCCCCTAAAAATATTGCCAAAAAGTGGCAGATACATGTCATCTTCCAAATCAATTTTCAATTCATTTCTGTCCACTACGTCAACAAATTCAACGGTAGCATCGCGAATCAGTGCCAAGGGTATCTGCTCCGCCCCCTCACCCATTTCCAGTACTGCCGCCGCCGCCAGACTGTCCACCACGTCGGTACGCGACATCGTCATCTGCCTCCCAAAAATATCAGGTTTACCGATATAATTGCGCACCGCCCGAAATCCCGCATGTCCCACCGACACGCCAATCACACCGGCTCGCAGTGGCAAAGTCCTGCTATCGGTGAGTAAAACGCCCAGGCGCGACAGCGAAAAACGTTCCATCAGCCTCCCCCTCAGTGCCTCCGCCGTAGCATAACTGTCCACCGGCAATAATATCAATTTCCCGTCGGCGTTTGACTCATCAATGCCTGCTGAAGCCATCACCATGCCATCTTTTACCGTCAACCAGGTATATTTGGTCTGCAGGGCCATTTCACTTTCGCTTCTGATTAACATTTCTTTGGTAACCTGATCAGACAGCTCGGCCGTACGTCCCTCCGCCAGGGCGACAATTTTCGATGTAACTGCCAAAACATCACCATCCTGGAGTGAAGGCAAATATTCGACGATAAAATCCAACAAATCTTCCCCTTCACGAAAAATTCTGGTTTTCAGTGGAAGAATATTCATTTAACGTTGCGGTCTTTTAATAACCATAAACCTGCATAGGACAATGGAGTGAAGAAGATGCCCATCACCACTTTGTAAAGCCACCAGGTAACAACGATACTAACCAGGGTTTCATTGCTGTACACCCCGGCAAAGGCGATAACCATAAAAATCACCGTGTCCCAGAATTGTGACCAGATATTAGACAGAGTGGAACGCAGCCAAAAAAGTCTTTTACCGATTTTGGCGCGAAAAAAGAAAAATGAAAAAACATCCTGATATTCACCTATGGCAAATGCTGCCAACGAGGCGACAGCAATCCTAATGGATATACCAAACACTTGATCGTAGCCCTCCTGCACCCATGCCCCATCGACAGACCAGGGCATGGCCAAAGAAAGAAAAGAAAACATGATAAAGAGAGCGGTACTGACAAAACCGGCCAGCACAAACAGCTTGGCCATTTTTTTGCCATAGATCTCACCAATGACATCCGTCATCAGAAAGACAATCGGAAAACTAAAAACGCCTACCGAAAGATGGGAGTCAAAAAGGAAAGGCATGATTTTCAAGCCCAGTGTATTGGCGGCAAAAAGTGAGGTAAGGTAAACAGCCAGGGCGATCAGCACCTTTCTGGGAACAGTTACGTTGTTCTGCATCGGCATTGAAAATTTAAATGGTGGACCTTAGGAGATTCGAACTCCTGACCTCCCCCATGCCATGGGGGCGCTCTACCAGCTGAGCTAAAGGCCCATTTTTCATTTTATCACCACGAAGAGTAAACAATCCTCTTTTCAGCGATCTGGTGGGCGCCAAGAGACTCGAACTCCTGACCCTCTCGGTGTAAACGAGATGCTCTACCAACTGAGCTAGGCGCCCTGCTCTTTAAAAGAACATTTAAAACGCCAAGAATTTAGCACGGGGACACCCCAAACTCAAGCAATTTTTAGGCATTGAAATTTTCATCAAAGCCACCTATATTAATCGCGCACCGGCAAAGCGCGCGGGTGGCGAAACTGGCAGACGCACTACCTTGAGGTGGTAGCGCCCGAAAGGGCATGGAGGTTCAAGTCCTCTCCCGCGCACCATAATTGAAATTACAGCACGCCGTTCAGCAACAACCTCTGTTCACCCCGCCAGACTGTCAACTGGATGTTTTCGCCATGTGCCTTTTGGGACAAAATTTCCAGCGGTCCGACGTCCAGCAGCGAACGGCCATCTATTTCCAGTACCAAATCACCACTTCTCAAACCGAGCCTTTCGGCGGCTCCCCCCTTGATCAGTCCGCCCCCATGCAACTTGTAAGTGGCATCAATGCCATCCGTAATCAGACAACCATAATCGGTTTGTAAATCCAAACCGCCCGCCAAGGCCTTATCCAGCACCAGACAACTCAAGCCCCAATCCAATGGAGATGGATTTTCAGGATTTTTTGCCATTCTCTCGAGCAATGCTTCAATCTGATCAGCCGTCAACAACTTGCCATCCTTCAGCACCAGCGCCACCAGCCCGCCACCAAGATCAAACAGTAAATCACCTTCAAGGGAAATATAATCATCGAGTCCCATCTCTACAAAAAAACCATCCTCTCCAATCCTGCTTAAAAAGCGGCCATTTTCTTTCAGCGAGGTGATCAGGGTCTCTTCAATCCGGTCCCAGTCAGCCAATGACTCCTTCAAAACCAGCAACCTTTGCGCCGTCGCGAGTACGTCAACCCCGGTCAAGTTGACCGGCCGTAAATTGACATAATTATTTCTGTTCTCATTTGAATCCATCGAGACACCTTCAGGGACAAGTTGCATAACCGTATAGCCTTCAAAACTAAAACGAACCCGCAAATCATAAACCTTCCCCAGATGATCCAAAGCGACCAATTGTTCAACGGAACGGTCACCGAGATCAAAACCAGCTAGAACCAAGCCGTCAGAAGTAAGCACGACGGCCAATGAATCACAATTCTTTCCATCTAAATAACATACTGTCTGTAAAGACTGCGGCAAAAGCGGAACGCTGGAGATGACCTCGCGCGGCAAAACAGTCACCACACTCCGACGAAAAGTATCCAAAGCCGTCATGGCCGCAGAACTCTCTATATAAACCTGTTTTTCGGTTATTTTCTCAACACGTACTCCTCCAGCCCGCCAGGAAAACATTCCGTTTATAGCCGAGAACATGAGCAGAACGGTCAAAAGCAACACCAATAGAGCCAGAAAAATAACTGTCAAGTTTGAGGAAATCCTTTTCCACATAGAGAATTTGCCTAAAAACGCGCAAAATATAATGTTTTTCCAACTTGCAGTCAACCCGTGCCCGTTTAGGTCTTTTTCACCACGATACAGGTAATATCATCCATCTGTTTAAAACCCTGCCGAAAAAGGTACACGTCTGAAATTAAAGCGTTTTTGATGGCCAAAGCACTTGGAAAACTCTTGCCGTATTCACGCACCACACGCTTGAGACGATCCATGCCATACATTTCACTTTCATTGCGCCATGCCTCCGGAATGCCGTCCGAATAGATGAACAGCACGTCACCACTCTGCAGCTCAATCTCTCGCACCTGCACCAGTTTGGCAATATCTTTGACCATTCCCAAAGCCATGCCGCCCGAAGGTAACAGCTCAACTTCATCAGTTTTGGCGCGATAGTGTACAATCTGCTCATGTCCGGCGCTGGCATAGCTGAATTTGGCCTCACGTGCCAGCCAACGCATCAATACCAGCGTAACAAACATGTTTGGCATTGTTTTGGCCTTGAGTGCAGAATTTACCTCCACCAAAATCTCATCCAGCTTTCCCACGCCTGCCATTGCATAGAAAAGTGCATTGGCAATGGAAACAACTATACCGGAAGGCACCCCATGCCCGGTTACATCTCCCAGATAAAAGACCATCTCATCCTCACTGGGCATCAGAAAATCATAGCAGTCCCCGCCAATTTCCTCGGCGGGAATAATACCTGCCGCGAGATCAAGCCCTGTGATTTTGGGTATCTGCATCGGAATAATCCGTTCCTGAATCTGTCTGGCCAACTCCAGCTCCTTGCCGACACGTTCCTTATAAACCAGGGCCTTGGTACTTTCCTGAAGATCGGCCGCCATTTTATTAAAAGTTTCGGCCAGTTGAAAAACCTCGTCGCGCGTCTTTACTTTGACCCGATGTGACAAATCACCGGTAGCCAAAATTTCGGCACCGCGTCGCAACTGGGCCAACGGCTTGGTGATGGTAGACCCAAAGACTATGGCCAGTAAAATACCGAGCGCCACACCAAAAACCGCTAGCAGAAGTATTCGGATCTGCGTGGCTTGCACCCGTGACGCAAGTGCCTGGTAACTGACACCATAAATCACTGAAAATTCCTCATCGGCAGCCTGCACCAGATAATCAACTTTTTCGGCTGAAGCCAAAGCTTCCACAGCGTTGTCATTTTGATCAACCGGCAAATATGAAACTACACCGTCGTCCTGTTCATTTTTTTGAAAAAATATGACACGGGAACTTTCCCCCGTCTTGACCGAAAGCCGTCTAGACTTGATCTGCTCCAACAGATCGGCATCTTCCAACTGTCTGATCGGACCACTATATTTGGCCTCCCTGTCCTCCTCGGAATCATAAAGCACCTGTCCACTGTAATTAACCAGCTTCAGCCAGGCAATATCCTCGTTTTTTGCCAAAATATCTCTGACATTACGATTGAAATAGACAAAACTGTCTGGTACCAGATAGAGTTTGTAATCAGCAACCAGCTTGTCCGCTGTCAGTTCGGCAAAAGACCTGGCCCGCAGATAGATATCATTGATCAGTTCTTTTTCCTTTTCCCGCACCTGAAGAAAAGCCGAAACTGTCAAAAGCAGCACTATAAAAAGCGAAATGCCGAAAATCAGTTTTGACTTGAGTGATCTCATTGGCTGCTTTTGCTAATGGATGAAGGAAAAATCAGCGAATCCACCCGTGGTGTAAACTGCAGACTGGGCGCATGCGCAAAAATAGACATCGACTCAAAAAGCGGCAAACCGGCCAGATCCTCCTGCACGGCCAGGCGCATTGCCTCCTGCATATCGGCCAATCTTTCCCTTTCATTAAAATTGGTTTCACTGCGTTCAATTAACAGATCGACATCCGGATTGGCGTAAGAAGAACCGTTGTAAATACCGTAACCGTCACCGCCGCGGGAATGCAGAACCGCTTTCAGAAAAGGTAATGCATCGCCGCTATCATGCCGCCAGCCGAGATAATAAAATCCCAACTGTCCAGCCTGGAATTTTTCCTGCAGCTCCTGATCGCTCAAAGGGTGAAGTTTCAGTTCAATTCCCACCGGCAAGAGCTGTTCACCGAAGTATTGCCCCAACAATCGGAGGTTTTGCGGATAGTAAAAGTCCAGGGACAAGTTCTGAAATCCCGTAATCAGCTGATCCACTAATTGGGCGGCGACCTGAGCATCATAGGAAGGCGCGACCAAATCGGGGTTATAACCAAAAACGCCGCTGGGCACAAATTGATTAACTTCATTGGCGAACCCATAGGCCAAGTCGAGAAAACTTTCCTTATTAACGGCCCGCGAAATGGCTTCCCGCAAAACTTTTCGTGACAAATTCGTATCCGAGAAATTAAACAGCACAAATCCCACCTCCAGACTCGGCATCATCTTGACAGTGTAACCGGCCGTCTCTATTTGTGAAACAGCATCCGGAGGGACGTCAGCCAAAAAATCAAAACTTCCGTCCAGCAAACCGGCAACGCGCAAATTTCTGTCGGGCTGGGACAGAATTTCCAGCCAGCCATAATATGGCTTTTTCCCCCAATAATCATTGAATCTGGAATATTTAATTCTACTATTGTCATCAGCGTCAATCAGCATATAGGGTCCGGTACCGACAGGCCGTTCAAAATCATCAAACCCCTCAGGCACAATCGGCAACCGGGACAGCTTGACCAATAAAAGCGGATCCGGTACGCGAGTGCGAATATTAAGCTCTCCATCACTGAGCAACTCTAGCGATTCAACCACCGCCACCAGTTCCGCCGCCACGCTTCCGGGACGGGCCCTGGCCTGGTTGAAACTGAAGACGACGTCCTGTGCCCTCAATTCCCTGCCATCATGGAAATACACACCTTTTCTAATCTTAAAGTTCCAGACCTGTTCAGTCACCAGACCATAGGACACTGCCAGAAGCGGCTGCATGTTCAAGTTCTGGTCGGGCCGGACCAACGGTTCATAAACATCATTCAAACGATTCCTGACGGCTGGATCAGTGGAAAAAGGGTTAAGGTTGTCCGGAGCAAAAAGATAGGCTACGCGCAAAACCTCTCCCGAATAATCCATTGATACAGAACTGTCTGCCGTAAACAGACTGGCCAAAGCCGTAAACTGATCCTCAAAAAAAAGCCCCAAGCCCGAAACGGCAGCCATAAGCGCCAAGATTAATACTCCCAGTTTTCCGAACAGATTTTTCAAGCGGGGATATAGTTAGATCCCCATATTATAGCAAAAAATCAGGCAAAAGATAAGCCCCAACTACTTTTTGAGAATAGCCAGAAAAGCTTCCTGCGGCACTTCCACCCGACCGATCATTTTCATACGTTTCTTGCCTTCCTTCTGTTTCTTCAGCAACTTGTCTTTTCGAGTGCGGTCCCCGCCATAGAGCTTGGCTGTCACATCCTTTCTCATGGCCGAAATGCTTTCCCGGGCCACCACCTTTCCACCAATGGCCGCCTGAATGGCAATTTCAAATTGAGCACGTGGAATGAGCTCTTTCAGGCGCTTGGCCGTGGCCATGCCAATCTGATGGGCGTCCGGACGATAGACAATCGAGGCCAAAGCATCGACATTTTCCCCGGCAACCCGAATATCCAGTTTTACCAGATCCCCCCTTCGAAACTCGATAAATTCATAGTTCATTGAACCATAGCCGGAAGTCACGCTTTTCAAAGTATCAAAAAAATCCACCACAATCGAGGCCAATGGCATCTCCGCCATCAAAATTACCCGATTGGCATCAATATAGAAATAGTTTTTTTGCAAACCACGTTTGTCCTGCACCAGCTTCATTACTACCCCCATATACTCCTTCGGAAAAAGCAGTTCCACCTTTACCCAGGGTTCCCTTATCTCCTCGATCGTGGCCGGATCCGGCAAGTCCGAGGGACTGAGAATCATTTTTTCAGTGCGGACGCCATCCTTACCTTTTTGTACCACCACATAGGAAACGGAAGGGGCAGTAACCACCAAATCCAGATTATATTCGCGCTCCAGTCTTTCCTGAACAATTTCCATGTGCAACAACCCCAAAAAGCCGGTTCTAAAACCAAAACCGAGAGCGGTACTCTGCTCCGGCTCAAAACTGATCGCAGAATCACTGAGCTGTAGTTTCTGCAGTGCGTCACGCAGCAAGGGATAATCATCTCCATTGACGCAATAAATCGATGCAAAGACAAAAGGCTTCACCTCTTTATAACCGGCCAGGGGTATGGCCTCAAAACTCTCAATCCGATGGGCTCCGGACCTCCAGACCGTGTCTCCGACGCGCGCCTCTGATACATCCTTGAAACCGGTAACCACATAACCGACCTCACCGGTACGCAATTGCTCTGCCTGGACATATTTGGGCCTGAAATAACCAACTTCTACCACTTCAACTTCCTGCCTGGAATGCAGATATACCACTTTGTCCCCACGACGGATATTTCCGGAAAAAACACGAACATAAGCCACAACCCCCTTATAGGTATCATAAACCGAATCAAAGATCAGAGCCTTGGTCTCTTCCCCTGCCGCGCTGTCCCTGGGAGGACCTAGTCTCTTCACCACAGCCTCAAGCACACTTTCCACATTGGTCCCCTCCTTGGCCGAAATGGCAATAATATCTTCCTTCGGAATATCCAGAGTGTTTTCAATTTCCTGGGCATATTTTTCCACATCGGCCGAAGGCAAATCGATTTTATTTAGCACAGGAATGATTTTCAAATCATGCTCCAGGGCCATATAACAGTTGGCCAGGGTCTGCGCCTCAATTCCCTGCGTCGCATCCACAACCAGTATAGCTCCCTCACAGGCGGCCAAACTGCGTGAAACTTCATATGTAAAATCAACGTGCCCGGGAGTATCGATCAGGTTGAGTATGTAATTTTGCCCCTGATACTGCCATTCCATCCGCACAGGAGTCAGTTTTATGGTAATCCCTCTTTCCTGCTCCAACTCCATCATGTCAAGCATTTGAGCATTTTTCATCTCTCGCTTGGCCATCGTACCGGTCACCTCCAGCAGACGATCGGCCAATGTGGATTTGCCATGATCAATATGGGCGATAATACAAAAATTGCGGATATTGGCTGTATTCATTGCAAAAAATCAAGTCGGGCACATCTTAACAAAACAGCCCGAAAACTCAACCGATAACTTAACTTTCCGCCGTTTTTATGCTAATATATGAAGATTAATCAATACCCATGCAGTTCAAGGTACCACAGGACGTACAAAGGGAAGACCGCATCGTCGGGCCGCTGACTCTGCGCCAGCTGATTATTTGCGGTATCGGCTTCAGCATCAGTTACGCCATCTATACCTTCCTCGGCCGGGATTATGAATTGATCACCGCCCTCATTCCGGTAATTATCATCGGCCTGATCACAGTCGTTTTTGCCTTTATCAGACCATTGGATCTTGTCTTTGAGCGTTACATACTATTTCTGATCGAATCAATGGTTCTACCGCCCAAGAGATATTGGCTCAAGGGCACCGCAGACCCATCGAGATATTCCTATACTCCCCCGGCCAACCCACAGAAAAAAATTATCAGGGAAAACCTGGAAAAAGACACCCTCAAAAAGAAACAATCCTTGAACGAGCTGTCCAAAATATTAGATCAAAAATCAAAATAATGGCTGATTCTAGTGTCAAAAACTCAAAAGTTGTTAACGGTCCAACCCTCAGCACTCAAACTTACCTGCGAATCTCAGAAATTCGTGAGGATACGCTGGTTTTAAAAAATGGAGGTCTTCGTTCCGTGCTGAAAGTATCCAGCATCAATTTCAATCTCAAATCCGAAGAGGAACAAAATGCGATTATTTATTCCTATCAGGGCTTTCTCAACACTTTGGACGAGCCAATTCAGATTGTGATCCGATCAAAAAAACTGGACATCGACAATTATCTGGACGATCTTCGTGAAAGAGGGCGAAAACAGACCAATGCCCTTCTGCAAAAACAGACCATAGAATATGTCGAATATGTTCAAAAACTGGTTGAATATGCCGATATCATGTCCAAGGAATTTTATGTAATAATCCCTCAGGATCCGTTCAGAGCCAAAAATCAAAATTTTCTTGAGAAATTCTTCGGTTTTCTCAATGCCAAAGACAGCTACGCCCAAATCAAACAAAGACGGGACGAATTCGACGAACTGAAGAAAAAACTTGCTCAAAGAGTCAACAGCGTCAGGGTGGGACTGGAAAATTGCGGATTAAGCGTGGAAGAACTAACCACCAAAGACTTGATCAAGCTCTTCTATGAAATTAACAATCCCATGGCATCACGTTACCAGAAAGGTGATAAATGGGATCAAAGCGATCTGATCAAGGAAGAGCAGATACGAGCCGAAGACAATGCAGTTATAATTGGAAGTACAAAGGAAAAAGCTACTGACAACACAACAGAAAATAGGGAAAAAGTGTCTACAAATTAATATTAAAAAGCACCGTCTTGGCGGCGCCCTACTCTCCCGGGATGAAATCCCAGTACCATCAGCGAGGAAGAGCTTAACTTCTGTGTTCGGGATGGGAACAGGTGTACCCTCTTCTCTAGAACCACCAAGACGGTGCCTTTTAAACACCGTTAAATTTGGATGCAGCAGATATCTATACGGTAACCTTCAATAATTGCGTGTTAAAGTGCAAATCATAAAAAGTCGATCTCCTGTTAGGAATTCTCGGCTCAACACATCACTGCGCTTACACCTGAACCCTATATACCCGGTAGTCTCCCGGGAGGATAATTGGGAAAATTTATCTTAGGAGAGGCTTCCCACTTAGATGCTTTCAGCGGTTATCCCGTCCGAACATAGCTACTCTGCCGTGCCACTGACGTGACAACAGATACACTAGAGGTTCGTTCACCCCGGTCCTCTCGTACTAGGGGCAACTTCCTTCAATTTTCCTACGAACATGGAGGGTAGAGGCCGACCTGTCTCACGACGGTCTGAACCCAGCTCGCGTACCGCTTTAANNCCCTTGGGACCTTCTCCAGCCCCAGGATGCGACGAGCCGACATCGAGGTGCCAAACCACGCCGTCGATGTGAACTCTTGGGCGTGATCAGCCTGTTATCCCCGGAGTAACTTTTGTCCGATGAGCGATAGCCCACCCACGTGGAACTATCGGATCATTATCGCCTACTTTCGTATCTGCTCGACATGTTCGTCTTGCAGTTAAGCTCTCTTATGCGATTACACTAACGACTTGATTTCCATCCAAGTCTAGAGAACCATTGCGCGCCTCCGTTACATTTTAGGAGGCAACCGCCCCAGTCAAACTACCCACCAAGCAATGTCCCCCTGATCGTTTAAAACCAGAGGTTAGAGACAAAATATAGCCAGGATGGTATCTCAACGACCGCTCCAAGTGAACTGACGTCCACCCTTCAAAGCGTCCCATCTATACTGCACAAGCTATATCTCGGCTCAATGCCAAGCTGTAGTAAAGCTTCACGGGGTCTTTTCGCCCTACCATGTTTAATCGGCATTTTTACCGACTCTGTAATTTCACCGAGTCTAACGTTGAGACAGTCTTCACACCGTTAAGCCATTCGTGCGGGTCGGAACTTACCCGACAAGGAATTTCGCTACCTTAGGACCGTTATAGTTACGGCCGCCGTTCACCAGGGCTTGGATTCAGAGCTTGCACCCCTCCTCGTGACCTTCTGGCACTGGGCAGGCCTCAGCGCCTATACTTATTCTTTCGAATTTGCAGACACCTGTGTTTTTGATAAACAGTCGCATGAAGTCATTTACTGCGGCCAACATAAAATATTGGCAAGGCTTATCCCGAAGTTACGCCTGCTGTATTGCCGAGTTCCTTAACGTTAGTTATCTCGATCACCTTAGTATACTCTACCTACCCACCAGCGTTGGTTTGCGGTACGGAAACCTGCTTTTCTCACTACCGAGAATTTTCTTGGCACCTGATATCACATGAATCGCCCTGCCGAAGCAGAGTATTTTGCATCACAGCTCGCGAACTCTGACGGATTTGCCTGCCAGAGCATAAACTTACTGCTTGCACGTGAATTCATTAACACGCTCATGTTAACCTGATGCGTCTTCCCTGAGTTAGCGCCATGTCTCTCTTCGAATTCCTTATATCTTTGACCGAAGTCGCAAATATACATCTTTCAATTTGAAACACTTTGCTTGGGCGAAAAACAGGCTGTACAGGAATATTAACCTGTTNNCCTTTCGGCCTCACCTTAGGACCGACTAACCCCAAGTCGATTAACGTTGCTTGGGAAACCTTGGGTTTTCGGTGGTCTCATTTTTCATGAAACATAAAACGTTACTCATACCATCATTTTCACTTCTTACCGCTCCACCGGACTTCACAGGCCGGCTTCACTGCAATAAGAACGCTCCCTTACCGCTTTTAACTAGTGTTAAAAACCCGTGTCTTCGGTTACAAACTTAAGCCCCGTTGAATTTTCGGCGCAG
>DBRL01000010.1:0-124568 GCA_002305925.1 Candidatus Peregrinibacteria bacterium UBA1369 | reverse complement strand
TGGGGACCTTAGACGACGGTCTGGGCTGTTCCCCTCACGACGATGGCACTTAGCTGTCATCGTCCGACTCCTACGAAAGAGGTCAATGGTATTCGAAGTTTGTCTAGATTTGGTAGACTATATACGCCCCCTAGTCTAAACAGAGCTCTACCCCCACTAACTTTCACGTAAGGCTAGTCCAAAAACTATATCAGGGAGAACCAGCTATCTCCGGGTTCGATTGGAATTTCTCCCCTACCCACAGGTCATCACCGGATCTTGCAACATCCGTGTGTTCGGACCTCCATCCCACTCTCGTAGGACTTCATCCTGCCCATGGGTAGATCACCCGGTTTCGGGTCTAGTGCATGACACAAATCGCCCTATTCAGGCTCGCTTTCACTTCGGCTCCGGGTATAACTCCCTTAGCCTGACGCGCCATACAGCTAACTCGATGGTCCGTTCTCCAATAAGTACGCAGTCACCCCGAAGGGCTCCTACTCCTTGTAAGCAAAGAATTTCAGATACTATTTCATCCCCCTCGCCGGGGTGCTTTTCACCTTTCCCTCGCGGTACTTGTTCACTATCGATCACCAAATCTATTTAGCCTTGGAAAGTGGTCTTCCCAGCTTCAAGCCGGATTGCACGTGTCCGACCCTACTTAAGAGACTGTCACAAAGTATTAAACTGATTTATGTTACGGGACTCTCACCCTCTATGGTTGTCCGTTCCAGGCTCCTTCACTTATCAGATTAATATATTGTCGGAAAAAGCAGTTTCCGAAAGACAATTCTTGCAACACCACCTGCACAACGGCTGCAACCTTACATGCAGATGGTTTGGGCTGTTCCCGGTTCGCTCGCCACTACTACGGGAATCTCTATTGATTTCTTTTCCCTGGGTACTTAGATGTTTCAGTTCTCCAGGTTGCCTTCCCTTGCGGGATCATCAGACATTACTCTGACGGGGTTGCCCCATTCGGAAATCTCCGGGTCAAAGCCTGCTTAGCGGCTCACCGAAGCTTATCGCAGCTTGCTACGTCCTTCATCGGAATTTGGTGTCAAGGCATCCATTCTATGCTCTTGAGTAACTTTCATGATTTGCATTCTTTAACAAGCAATCACTGAAGACTACCTGCCAAAAATGCTGACTATACTAATTACTGTAAATTACAGTATTGATCTACTACATCCGAATTTTTAACGTGCACCAACTGCAGAAAAAACTTGCCGAATCACTGAACTGTTTTTCCCGAAGAAAGCCACCCCATTATAGGTAGTGTTTTGGCAAAGTCAAGAAAAAACCCGGACTTTTTTCAGCGAGTTCACGGATGGCTATAAACATGCTTCCACAAGCCATTATCTAAGCGAGACAAATCCAGGCTTTTGCGGGCAATTTTAAAAGAAGTTGGACAGAAATCCGAATAGGTGGTCGAAACTGCCCAGGGCATACATCATGCAGCCAATCCAGATAATCATGGCAAAAATGATCACCAGAGTATATGAGCCGCCGGAGCCGAGTTTAGTCTCCGCCCACTCGAATTTTCCGGTGAAACGAATAATCTGATAGCGATAAATAATCATCAGTAGCGCTACCGGAAAACCAATCAGAAAGACAATTAATTTGTTCATTGTTTTTGTTTTACATTAATATTATACCGAAAATACAATTTTTCATAAAGACTGACCCACATAATCTGAACAAATCTCTCCCCACCATTCCGCCGGACCCAAAAAACTTTCAGGCCAGAGACCTGGGACTATATATACATATCCCCTTCTGCCGCACCATCTGCGCCTATTGCGCCTTCCCTGCTTTTGCCCACAAAACCGCGCAAATCCCCGAATATCTAATCGCCCTGCAAAAGGAAATCGAAATTAAAAGCCGCCTTTTCCGACACAGAAAACTGAGAACAATCTATTTCGGCGGGGGCACGCCCAGCCTGCTCGAAGCCCCCCAGCTGGAACAGTTGCTGACAGCCGTTCGCAACAACTTTGATTGCTCCGAGTGTCTATCCGTAGAAATCGAATGCAATCCCGAGAGCCTTACCACGGAAAAAATCTATGCCTACCGGCGCCTGGGCCTGACGCGCATTTCCGTCGGCGTTCAGACACTGGACAACCGCATCCTCAAACGCCTGGCCCGCCCACACAATGCCGATGCCTCACTGCAGGCACTTGCCGCCCTCAGCCAAAGCGGATTCAAAAACTTCGGCTGCGACCTGATCATCGGACTGCCCTACCAGACTTTTGCCGGCTTCAGGCAGGACGTCGAAAAGATACTGACCTGTCATCCCGCCCATCTCTCAATTTATTTTCTGATGCCGGACACGCCAAAAATCAATTCCTTCATAGCTGACTGTCCGGGCGAAAACGAACAGATCGAAATGTGGCTCTGGGCAGACAACAAACTGTCCAAAGCTGGTTACAACCACTACGAAGTCAGCAATTACGCCCTGTCGGACTTTGAATCGAAACATAATTTACGCTACTGGAAGCGACAGGACTATCTGGGCGTGGGACTGGGAGCACACAGCTTTTACCACGGTACCGTCTGGGAAAACAGCGCCATATTTGAAGAATATCTTAAATCCCCCGGTAAACCTGACTACAAATTGCGCCTGACGGGCGAACTACTGTTAAATGACTTCATCCTGCTGGCATTGCGAACATCTAATGGAATACCCCTTGCAGAATTTGGCCATCGTTTTGGTGAAAAAAAAGAGCTGATATTATCCAGGAGCGCCGAAGAGTGGATTGTCAGCGGACATTTGATTAAGGACGACAATAAGCTGCGGGCAAGCACAAAGGGATGGCTGATTCTGGATCTCATTACAAAAAAACTCTGCTTTTAAGTAGAGTTTCTTCAATGGTGGGCGATCGAGGACTTGAACCTCGGACCTCGTCATTATCAGTGACGCGCTCTAACCACCTGAGCTAATCGCCCTTATTGTCAAACTCGGTAATTGAGAAAATTGAGATTTTGTACGATTACAAGGAAGTTATAAATTTCCGACCGAGCAATACAACAAGTATTGTAAGAGAGGAAATTTTGCAACTGACACAGTAAGCGGCAAAATGTCAATTTTCTGGTGGACTCTAGGAGATTCGAACTCCTGACCTCCTCGGTGCAAACGAGGCGCTCTACCAACTGAGCTAAGAGCCCCTGTGGCCAAACCTGACTGCTTACATCGATTAGGCTCGCCCATTATAAATATTGAAGCAAAAAATGCAAACATTTTTTGCGTAAGAAAAAAGCGCCACGCATTGCTGCGTGGCGCTTTTAACATTCAAAGTGTAGTAGAGAAAATATTGGATTATTCAACCGAAGTTGAATATCGACCTTGCTCTGAAACCCCGGAGGGCCAGAGCCAAGACTCCTAGAAAGGAGGTAATCCATCCGCAGGTTCTCCTACGGATACCTTGTTACGACTTAGTCCCAGTCAGTTGTATTACCTTAGGCCCCCGTCCGAAGACTAAGGGGACTTTGGGCACTCCAACCTTCCATGACTTGACGGGCGGTGAGTACAAGACCCGGGAACATATTCACCGTGACATAGCTGATTCACGGTTACTAGCGATTCCAGCTTCATGAGGGCGAATTGCAGCCCTCAATCCGAACTAAGAGAGACTTTTGGGATTGGCTCCACATTGCTGTGTGGCTGCCTTTTGTATCTCCCATTGTAGCACCTGTGTAGCCCAAGGCATAAGGGCCATGCTGATTTGACGTCATCCATACCTTCCTCCGACTTAGAGCCGGCAGTCTCCTATGATAAATACAACATAGGACATGGGTTGCGCTCGTTTACGGACTTAACCGAACACCTCAAGGCACGAGCTGACGACAACCATGCAGCACCTGTCACCGAGTTCCTTGCGGCACAATCGCCTTTCGGCAATCTTCTCGGGATGTCAAGCCTTGGTGAGGTTCTTCGTTTAGTATCGAATTAAACCAGATGCTCCACCGCTTGTGCGGGTCCCCGTCTATTCCTTTGAGTTTTAATCTTGCGATCGTACTACCCAGGCGGATTACTTATCGCGTTAGCTTAGACACCGAAGGGGTCGAATCCCCCGACATCGAGTAATCATAGTTTAGGGCGTGGACTACCAGGGTATCTAATCCTGTTNNAGCTGCCTTCGCTTTTGGTGTTCCTCTGTGTATCTACGGATATTACCCCTACACACAGAATTCCACTTGCCCCTGCATTGCTCTATTCTGTCAGTTTAGAATACGCTACCGGGGTTGGGCCCCGGCCTTTTACATTCTACTTAACAGTTCGTCTACGAACTCTTTACGCCCAATAANNCTGGCACGTAGTTAGCCGATGCTTATTCTTGAGGTACCTTCATATTTATTCCCTCAAAAAAGGAGTTTACAAACAAAAGCCCTTCATCCTCCACGCGGTGTTGCTTCGTCAGGGTTTCCCCCATTGCGAAAAATTCCTCACTGCTGCCTCCCGTAGGAGTATGGACCGTATCTCAGTTCCATTGAGGCTGATCGTCCTCTCAGACCAGCTACCCGTCAAAGCCTTGGTGAGCTATTACCTCGCCAACTAGCTGATAGGCCGCAGACACCTCCCAAAGCGCATTACTGCTTTACCCTTGCGGGACAATCCGGCATTAGACCCTATTTCTAAGGCTTATTCCTGACTTCGGGGCAGTTATCAACGTGTTACTCTCCCGTCTGCCGCTCCCAGGACTATGATCATAAACATTTTACAAGGAAGAAAGTGAAAAATTTCAACGAGCCGTATAAAAATACGGTGAGTGAATTTTTTCTTTCTGACGCAGAAAAATTTTATGAGCATGGTCCTGGGCGCTCGACTTGCATGTGTTAGGCACACCGCCAGCGTTAATCCTGAGCTAGGATCAAACTCTTCGAATAAAAAGTTTGACTTGAACCGTTCCGAAGAACGATTCATAAAGTTCAAAAAGTGTAGCATCAGCCTGAAAATCAGACTGTGCAAGATCCAACTCTTCTCTACTACACCCTGAATGTTAAGGTACTGATTTTTGCCCTCCCAATGTAGTTTACGGCCATGTCCGCGTGTAGCAACGGACACCCTCTCCATCAGGAAGCGTCGGCATGATATATAATGAATTTTCCAAAGTCAAGAAAAATCTCGGGCTTTTTTTCTGTTTATCGCCCCCGCCCTGAAGTGGTATAATTAAGCCGTGAAACAAATACATAACGACCAGATCCAATGACCCAATCCATTTACGGCCTGACCGCCAAGTCACAACCCATCAGCAACGATTCGATACTGATCCCCACTGTCATCGAAAAGACCCATCTCGGCGAAAGGGCCTATGATATTTATTCCCGTCTGCTCAAAGACCGAATCATCATCCTGGGCACGGCCATCAACGACCAGGTAGCCAACACCATCATCGCCCAGCTGCTGTTTCTACAGGCCGAGGACCCCAAGAAGGACATTACTATGTATATACAGTCCCCCGGGGGACATGTCACAGCCGGTCTGGCCATCTATGACACCATGCAGCACATCAAACCCGACGTCTCGACCGTCTGCATGGGCATCTGTGCCTCGATGGGAGCCATCATTCTGGCCGGCGGAGCCAAAGGCAAGCGCTACATCCTTCCCCACGGCGAGGTGATGATTCACCAGCCGCTGGGCGGAACCGAAGGCCAGGCCTCGGACATCATCCTGCACGCCAACCACATCACCAAAACACGCGACACGCTCAACCAGATCCTGGTCAAACACACCGGTCAAAACCTCAAAACCATCGAAAAAGACACCGACCGCGACAATTTCATGAGCGCCGAGGACGCCCTCAAATACGGTCTGGTGGACAAAATCATCAGTTAGATCCGGCAATTTTTGCCAGCAGCCAATAATCATGCCACTTGGAGCCGGTAACCTTGTAGGAGCGCATCAGCCCCTCTTTGAGATAGCCGCACTTTTCGGCCACGCGCAGTGAAGAAGTATTGCCATCGGCAATTTCCAGACAGAGTCTTTTCATCGCCAGAGGCCCAAAGGCAAAACCGGTCAGCATCTGCAAAGCCCTGGTCGCGTAGCCACGGCCCTTGAAACGGTCGGAAATAAAATAAGACAATTCCGCCCGCCGATGCTGCTCACTTAGCACTTTCAAACCGACAAAGCCCACCGCCTCACCGTCAGCATGCTCCAGCATCAGCCTATAGAGCTTACCCGCTTCGATTTTCTCCGGAAAAAACTGCTCCCGCGGATGATAGACGTGCATACTTCCCGGCTGGGCACTGTAGGCTGTCAACGAACAATCCGTCTCCCTCACCAGCCCCTCCGCCACAGCCTGATCCTCCGGCAGCGAGCCTCGAATCTTCAAGTCACCGTCTACCAAAACAAAGGCCATAACATTTTTTTTACTTAGTGATACTTTTGGTCTAATATACTGACAAATAAATTTCAATCATGAAAACAAAAATCGCAACAATTCTCCTCTTCGGAGCCACCCTCACCCTGGCCGGCTGTTTTAGCGACGGCGGCAGCGGTCCCATGCCCGCGCCAGACACCACAGGCAAAACCTCCACCTATCAGTCCACACAGTTCACTTTGAGTTTCCCCGCCGGCTGGGACGTTATCGAAAGCAAGGACTTTACCAGTGAAATCCCCCGCGAAACCGTCCTGGTCATCCGCAACAACATCAAAAACGATACCTTCACAGCCAATGTCAACATAGTCAAAAACGATCTGCAAACCGGCACAAACAGCCTGGACTATGCCAAAGAAGTCTTGAACCGCCAGCGCACCGGCCTTCTGGACTACAAGGAGACCAAACGTGAAATCATCAGCGTCCCCGTGGGTGGCCAGGGCCAGGAAAGCTATTACACCGAATTCGAAGCCCGGCTGAACGCCACCGATCCAGTACTGAAATTCGCCCAAATCTACGCCGCCAGCGGCAATTCCGGCTATATCGTCATGGGTGCCTGGTCAATGCAGGAAAACAGCAGCGTGATAGAACAGGTGGTCAACACAGTCAAATCATTCAGGGTAAATTAGCACAGTTTTTGTCACCGCTTCCGCCACTTTACTTTTGACAAGCGATATAGTAAAAATTTGACGCGAAAATACAAAGCAGAGACACCTCACCATTACGCTGGGATGGCGGAACTGGCAGACGCGCGGGACTTAAAATCCCGTACTGGAAACAGTGTGAGGGTTCAATCCCCTCTCCCAGCACCATACACAAAAGCGCACAGCCAGCTTTTGTGCTTTCTAAAAAAGCATATACAAAAACGACACGTCCGTTTGCGCGCGACATGTCGTTTCGATTGCGGGGAAATATCGGCTTAATTGGCCGGTAATGCGGAAGCATCTGTGACCGCATCGGCATTGGATTCGGCCGGTGGGGCCTGCAGACAATCCAGACCGATTACCTGTGTGGTTTTACCGTCAAAATTTACCGGCACGGGCTGGCATTTCGCCACCTCCGCCAGAAGCTGGGTCACCGAATCACGATAGCCCTGATTGTAGGCATTTTGAGCTACGAACATGTTGAGACGGCTGTATTCCGCAAAAACTACGTAGAGCGTAGTCAGCGTCAGCCAGACGATCAGGGCAACCTTGCCCCAGGGAATTGGCATCTTCTTGATCATTTTTATTTTGGTTAAACAATTACGATCAAAATCATACACCGCACGGACTGGCACGGCAATATTTGCTAAAAGCGAAAGCTGTTTCTACTCCAAGACGAGAGCCTCTTCATTAAGCATGTCCGAGGGAACTTCCTCGATCAGATCGGGGCTCACCGGTTCCTGGGGAGCACCAAGCACCATGCGACATTGTTCGCGATAATTCTCCTGCGAGAGCTGCTCGCAGCCGTCAATTTCACCGGCAGCAATAATCTCCGACATTTTTTGCTGATCCAACCTCTCGGCAATGGCACGCTCGCAATATTCGCGCAAACCGTCGGCCTGGAGAGACTGACAGAGCTTACTGTCATAATAGGGCTGTACGGGTGCGGCTTCCGAAGTAGCGTTCTCCAGATCGGGCTGGGGGAAAACCGGTTGCAGAGCCGTCTGAAGGGCAACACGGTCTTCGGCGGAGATGGGACCTTTCACACCGGTCTCCTCCAAACGCCGCTGACAATCTGCGGCCATTTCTTCCGGAAAAAGCTTACAGCGGGAAAGATCAAAACTGTTCATGATCTCATTCTCCAGAGACACACCAATCACGTCGTTAACGCGGGCAAGACAGGCCTCCCGCTCATTTTGTTCGGCCAGCAAATCGCAACTCATCTTCTGGCCATAGCGGGACTGCGTAAGTTCAAGAACCGGTAACGCCCCCTCGTCCACCAGCGCAGTCTGCTCAGAAGAAGCGGTTTGCTCTATCACTGTCTGGGGCTGGACTGATTGTTCCGGAGCTTGTTCTCCCTCTGGCAGTGTGGAACAAGCAGAGAGCAGCATGGTCATCAGCAGTGCCGACAGCAATATAAGTTTTTGGTTTTTCATGGTTTGAAAATTATTATGTTTGATTGATAATTGACTCCTTGAACAATTTTACTGTGCGCATTGTACAGCCGTCGGCTTCAGCTCGCAAACCAACGCCTTCAATTCCTTCAACTCAGCCTTCAGTTCGGCCACTTCACTGTCCTTTTCATGCTTAAGTTCCTGAAGGGCCGTAGTTAATAGAGCAGTAAAATTAGAGTATTCCAAGGCATAGTATTTTTCTGGTCCACCCAATTCATCACCTTCACCATCATTTGCTTCTACAGGAGGAACAACAAGTTCCGGTACCACCTTCTCAACTTCCTGGGCAATAAACCCAATTTTTTTACCCTTGGCCAGATTTGGATTTTTCCATTCAAAGGTTACTCCACGCAACTTCATTACCTTATCTAAAGCCCCACTAATATTCTCAATTTTTGTTTTCAATCTTTCGTCAGAGTCAATATAAGCACCAGATCCTCTTACTGAACCTGTTCCATAAACGCTATAGGTGCCGTAGGCAATTCTTGTATAAATGGCAGAATCATTGTCATAAAAATATCCACCCTGGGTATTCCCGTAAGCAGCGATTCCCGATGCGCCATAGGCCACATTAGCGTAACTTCCGCTATCCGAGTCTTCAAATTTGCCCCCCATAGTACTGCCAGATCCCCACACTCCATAAGTGGAGCCGGTGCCATGCACCCTGGCACTGGGAGAAGAAGTACCGGCACCGATGTTTCCAGAAGATGTATAAATTGTCCCACTAGAAGTATAAATATTTCCAGCCGAATAAACATAAGTACCTCCATATACTCCTCCTGTAGAAGATAAATAATTACCATATATTCCACTTGTAGCCTGAACATACCCAGTTACATCAACACTGTCTTGAAAAGACAGTGTTGAACTACTGTTATACAAATAACCTGTTAAATTTAGATTGCCACCGATATTTGTATATCCGTCCAGATAAGTAGAACCCGTAACTTCGATATCATCGTTTAAGTATAACCTTCCGGAATAATTCGATGACGCATTGGCAATAGTCCCACTCAACCTTGTATTTCCGCCATAAAGCCAGCCCCAGACGGCAAGATTATCATTAATAGTCAAATCACCCGTATTGCTGACTAATGAACCAAAAATATCAATATTACCCCCAGTCGGATTCCGAATAGTAGCTGTCGGTCCCAACTGCAAACCAACCGTGCCGGCATAGTTGGCAATGTCCAGACCATGATCATCCCGAATCGCAACAGGAACAGAACCCGCCGTATAATTTCCAATACCAGCCCGTACATCCAGACCATCAGCATCTGCAATAACCACTCCATAATCTGAATAGGAATTTACAATACCACTGGTTCCATAGACTTCCAGTTGATTATTGATTCGCGCCGAGCCGTTTACTTCCAGCATATTGGTCGGATTTGTTTGACCAATTCCAACATTACCATTCTTTAGTACTGTCAGGGCATTAGATGGCGAAGCTGCACTTAACCCATTCCCGACTACAAAAATCGGGTCAGCGTTGGCCCAGGCAGTAGTATTCCCACTGACGACATTATATGAACCTACCACTACAGAAGCATAAGGACGGGCAGTAGTACCATTACCAATGGCTGTGGAAAGACGTCCTTCAGCGAGCGTATTGTAACCGAGCGACGTAGACCACAATTCAGATGCTACTGCATTTTGTCCAATAGCAGTGGCATTGTGAGCATTGGCCTGTGCCTGATAGCCCATGGCCAGAGAATAGTTTGCCGCAGCACCAGTCTGAGACTGATAGCCCAAGGCGAAAGACCCCGCAGATCTGGCAACAGGACTGTAACCAATGGCATAAGAACTGTTTCCGGTAGCCTGGGCAGCGTTTCCCATCGCCAAAGATTCTAAACCAGAAGAGGTTGAATTGTGACCGATAGCAATGGCATAATTGTTTATCGAGGCAATGGCACTCGGTCCTACTGCCAAAGAACCAGTTGTTAATGCCTGCGCCCATGGACCAACAGCTGTTGATTGACTACCGGTGGCATCGGATTCATATCCGATGGCAGTAGCATAAGTGGCATAGGTTGTTGTAGCTGCGTTTGCACCTATTGCCACCGAGGCCTGCGCGGCAGCGTCAGCTGCATAACCCAAAGCGATTGCGGATGAATTGGATGCCTTAGCCAGCGCACCCAGAGCAATAGCATACAACCCAGTTGCCGAGGTTGTACTACTGCCAATCTCAGCCGCGCTTCCAGAACTTACCTCAACATCAAGTTTACCAGTTTTTATTGAACTAAAAGTTGCATCCGTCAGCCCGGTCGGCGGGGGGAAGGAAGGGGCGGCGGCGACCAGTAGGGGCAACGTTGTTATGGCTGCCAAAATCAGCAGTGCCGGAGCCAGCAGAAGTTTTTTGTTTTTCATGTTCGTGAACGAATGAAGTTATTCGTATTATTATAACACAAACAGCTTATTTCCGTAAAGCCTGACAGGAGGGGCAAAAATGAGTCCCCCGCCCCCCCAGGCGCGTCTTCAGTACGACCTCCCCGCACGCGTAGCACCCGTCCCCCGTCCGCCCGTAAATTTGCAGATATTGCTGGTGTTTCCCGGCGTCGCCGCGCGTTCCCACAAAATCGGAAATGGTCGTGCCGTTGTGGGCTATACCCTCGCGCAGACAGAAACCGATGGCCTCATGCAGGGCGAGCAGATCGGCCGGGCGCAGTTTCTCCAGCCGGCTGGCAGGATGAAGCCTGGCGCGGAAACAGATCTCATCTGCATAAATATTACCGATACCGGCCACCAGAGATTGGTCCAGCAGCGCGGTTTTCAGGCGGCCGCGCCGAGAAACTCGGCCTCGCATTATTGTCAAAAAATCATCGAGGGAAAACAGCTCAGCCACGGGATCCGTACCCAAACGGTTCAAACCGGACAGCCTACGCACCTCCTCCCGCGGCCCCACCCAGATCCGCCCAAAACGACGTATATCGGAAAAAAACATTTTTAAACCGTCCTCAAAGCGAAATTCCAACCGGATAAACCTTTTCAAACGCTCTGAGGGTTCAAACAGCAGCATCCCCGTCATGCGCAAATGCACAATCATCTCAAAATTACCCGATAGATGGATAATAATGAATTTACCTTTTCTGGAAACACGCTTCACCAAGCGCCCGGGAAGCAGACCGAGCCCGACCCCGAGCACACTTTTCAGGGGCTCGGCGCTATGGACATCTTCCAAACACCCGTCAAGCAAAGCAGCTCCGACAAAACGACGTCCGCATATTCGCGGGGCCACCTCTCGCACCACCGTTTCTACTTCCGGCAATTCGGGCATGGATGAACAAAGTTTTTTAGACTAGGGAAAGAAGAGTCCCGCAGACCAGGAAGGCCTCTCCTGCTATTGCTCGACATCCGGCATGGGCCCAGGCGGAGAGGACAAAACCTTGTTTACCAGACTGTGGCTGTCACCGCGCAGATCCCGGATATCGCTGTCCGCCAAGCCCTGTTCCCGCTCCCAGGCAGCCGGATCTTCAGCTCCATCGGCCATTTCCTGTAATTTGCGGGCATGGTTGGCAAAACTCCTTTTTTCATTGGACCATTTCAAAAGCAAAGTTGCCATCTGACGCAAGAAATCAGCTCCGAAACGACCTCGCATGGTTTCCACATAGGCCGTCTCCAGATATCCGGCCCTCTCTGCCGGATGCATGGAAAGAAGCGCAGTATCAAATTCACGTAAATAGGAATCCTGAAACGTTATTTCCCCCTTCTGTCCTTCAGACAATCTGGTCATAAACAAGGTGTTAAATACCAAAACCAGCTTACCGCGGGCTTCCCTAAACGGCAAGTTGTTTTGTTACTCAAAGAAATATCAAATCCCGGCCCTTTTTTCTAGCCATCAGAGCACAAACCCAAATTACTCCTGTACTTTTCCCCGCTTGATGGGCGCACAGACACCGTTCTGCTGAAACTGCTGATGGAATTGATCAATCAGCTTGATAGCCTCCTCATTGGAGCGGGCAATATAGACATATTCGAAATCACTGGAGCTGATTAATTTATCCCTGAGCGCGAAATCGATCACCCAGTGCACCAGATTTTCCCACATCTCGCCAATCAGAATTATTGGCTTAAATTCTAGCTTTTCCACCTGAACCAGCTGCCAGACATAAAACAGCTCCAGCATCGTACCGATACCACCCTGCGTCACGACAAAGACATTGGAAATCTTGGCAAAAGTTTCCAGTCTTTCGGCAAAGCGGGCAAAATTCTTATTAAATTCGACATAATCGTTGGTCTTCTGTTCGGTGGCAAGCTTGATCGATAGACCGATTGAGTGGGCTTTCTGAGAAACATCACCGGCACAATGTCCTTCATTGGCGGCCTCCATCATGCCCGGCCCACCACCAGTAACAATATCAAACCCACGCTCACCGATCATTTTGGCCAGATCATGAACCGTATCATAATATTTTGACCCCTTTACAGTCCTGGCAGAACCAAAAATAGCCACTCGAAAAGCGTCCACATCGATTTTACTCAAATCAAGTTCCTGTGTTTTTGACATATTTACATGTATTATTGTGTGTTCGTTATACAATAACACATTTTTCTCTGGTGGGCCAGCCCGGGCTCGAACCGGGGACCATCTCCTTAAGAGGGAGCCGCTCTACCAACTGAGCTACTAGCCCGATACATTTTGCCGTCAAAAAGTAACACGACAGCCGCGCAAATTCAACGCCTTTTCAAAAAAACCTGTCTGAAGGCCCGGACAGTCTTTTTCCGGTTGCCGCGAAAACAGGCATGGTTTAATCTCTGGCCAGATAGTGCTTTCCCCTCCAGCTACAGTAAACTGATTTAACGCTACCTTCATGGCCTCCAGCGTGAACAAAATTCTCTTCTATACCGACACTCCGCTCTACGGCGGCGCCGAAAAACATATGCTGATTCTGGCCAAACACCTCAATCCGCTCAAATACAAAGCAGTTTTCGTGGTGCGACAAAGTGAAAAACTGGAAGACTGGTATGCCGAAATTCGCCGGGCCGGACTGGAATTGCATATCATCAAAACCCGCGGCAAGAATTCTCCAGGGAATTTACCGGAACTGCTCAAACTGATCAAAAAAATTAGACCCGCGCTCATCCACGCCCATATCTGGAATCCCCTGGCCTGCAAGTACGCCTTTGCCGCCGCCCTGCTCTCGGGCATACCGATAGTCAGCACCGAACATGATCCTTTCGCAGTTCAAGGCAGTCACCGCAAAATTTACAAAAATTTAACACTGCGGCAAACCGCCCGTGTTATCACGGTATCAAACGCCAACCGTCAACTGATGTGCCAACTCTATCCGAAATTTTCCTCCAAAGTCACCACCGTCCATAACGGCATCGAAGCCGCAAGCGGACAAATCAGCGAACAGCAGAAACTGCGCCTCAAAAAAGAAGTCTTTCAAGCCGGTCCCCAGACCAGAATAATTTTCTCTGCGGGCGCGCTGCACCCGCGCAAGGGCTTCAAGTATCTGATTCTGGCTTTCCGCGAACTTGCCGCCAAGATGGACAATATCAAACTGGTCATCGCCGGACTCGGTCCGACGCAACCCGACCTGGTCCAACTGATCAAAAATTTTGCACTGGAGAAAAAAACCGTTTTACTCGGACAGCGTCCTGATATCGAACAACTGATGCAGGCCAGCGACGTTTTTGTATTGCCCAGCCTAAAAGAAGCCTTTGGGCTGGTCATCGTCGAGGCGATGCAAAACGGTTTGCCGGTGATCGCCACCGCGGCCGGAGGAGTACCGGAAATAATTTCCTCGGAACAATACGGTTTACTGGTCAAGCCGGCCAGCAAACAAGCCCTGGCCCGCGCCCTGCAGAAACTGCTCACCCACCCCGAACTGCAGAAAAAGCTGCGCGAAAACGGGTTGCAGCACTGGAAAGAATTCTCGGCGGACAAAATGGCCCGCCATACCGAAGCAGTCTATTACCTGGCCCTTAATCCCAAAACATGAAGATCAAAACAATTTATGCCTGCCAGAAATGTGGTTTCCAAAGCCCCAAATGGCTGGGCCGCTGCCCCGACTGCCAGGAATGGAACAGCTTCAGCGAGGAAAATGAAATTATCGCGCCCAAAAGCAGCGGCATCTCGACCAGCCGCCACCGGCACGGCCCGGTCAACCAGCCGATGCAACTCAGTCAGCATCGGGAACAGCCGGTCAGCCGTTTCACCACCCGCTTCCCCGACCTCAACGCCGTGCTCGGTGGCGGCGTCAAAATCGGCAGTCTGATTTTGCTCAGCGGCGAGCCGGGCATCGGCAAATCCACCCTCACCCTGGAACTCTGCGCCGACGCGGTGCGGGCGGGGCAAAACGTACTCTACGTATCCGGTGAGGAAAGCGGCTCACAAATTGCCTCTCGCGCGCACAGACTGCAAATCGGCCCGGATCAAATCAGTCTGCTGGCCGAAACCTGCCTGGAAAACGTACTGGCCCAGCTCAACAGCGCGGCACCGCAAATGCTGGTAATCGACTCCATCCAGGTGCTCTACTCTCTGGATATCGGCTCTTTGCCTGGCAGCATCAGTCAGATACGCTATTGCACCGAGAGACTGATGGAAACCTGTAAAAGCCGTGACATCACCTGCCTCATCGTCGGACACGTCAACAAGGACGGCGAACTGGCCGGGCCGAAAGTACTGGAACACCTGGTGGACACTGTGCTTTTCATCGAGGGCGAACGGCATCAGCAATTGCGCCTCATTCGTGGGCTGAAAAACCGCTTTGGTTCAACCAACGACGTCGCCATTATGGAAATGACTGCCACCGGACTGAAAGAAATCGCCAATCCTTCGGAACTGTTCCTGCAGGGCCGTCAACCCAACGCTCTGGGCTCCGCCATCACCGTCACCCTGGAAGGCTCGCGCCCCCTGCTGCTGGAAGTCCAGGCCCTCACCAATGCCACCGTTTTCGGCTATCCCAAGCGCTCCGCCAACGGCTTTGA
This sequence comes from Candidatus Peregrinibacteria bacterium UBA1369, assembly GCA_002305925.1. GTDB lineage: Bacteria > Patescibacteriota > Gracilibacteria > UBA1369 > UBA1369 > UBA1369. Next base: position 109,181 of record DBRL01000010.1, on the reverse strand, counting down.
CCTCAACCGTCTGCAACTGATCGCCGCCGTCCTGCAAAAATACCTGAAAATCAATCTGAACGGGCAGGATATCTTCGCCAATGTGGTCGGGGGCGTACGCATCGGCGAGCCCGCCGCCGATCTGGGACTGGCCATGGCCATCGTCTCTTCCTTCCGCAAAATTCCGCTGCCGGAAAAAGCGATTTTCCTGGGCGAAATCGGCCTCTCCGGCGAACTGCGCCCGGCCTCCAACCTGGAAAAACGCATCCGCGAAGCCGAAAAACTCGGCTTCGAGACACTGCTCACCGCCAAAACCGGCCAGCTCGACAGATCAAAAAACACAGCGGGCAAACTAAAAATACTTACAGCCGGAAATCTGCAGGAAGCCGCTCAGCTGTTTTTCAGCTAACGACCTTCTAAACAAAAAAATCATACTTGCAAGTCAAAAAACCTAATGGCATTGGCGGTGGTCTGCGCCGCCACCGTCTCCAGAGGCTCGCCGCGCAACTCCGCCACATGCTCGGCGATTTCGCGCACAAAAGCAGGTTCATTGCGCTTGCCTCGATGGACCTGGGGCGCCAAATAGGGACAATCCGTTTCCAACATGTACAGATCCGCGGGAGCCTGTCGCACGATGTCCATTAACACGGTGTTTTTCGGATAAGTGACCACACCGGTGAAAGAAGTGAGAAATCCTCTACTCCAGGCCCAATCGGCCTGTTCCGGCCCGCCGCTGAAACAGTGCAGCACGACGCGCTTCACTCCGCTATCGCGCAAAACTGTCGCCGCATCCTCAAAGGCATCGCGTACATGCACCACCACCGGCAAATCAAATTCCAGGGCGATTTCCAGCTGTTCACGGAAGCCTTTCTGCTGGACGTCAGGGGCATGGGGACTGCGAAAATAATCCAGCCCGATTTCTCCCACCGCCACCGGCCGCTTCACCCATCGCGCGAAATCGCCTTCCAGCCTGATCATCTCACGCAGACTGCGCAGGTTTTCTGGCGTAATTTGCTGAGATTCATGAGGATGTACTCCGGCCACCCATTCCAAAGAAGGCTTGTCCTGGACAAAATTGGCCGCCCGCTCGGAGTCGCGCATTTCACAACCGATTAAAACCTGTCTGGTCACACCGGCCGCCTCAGCCCGCGTGATAACTTCCTGCCAGTCGGGAAAATCCTTATGGAAATGCAGATGGGAATGAGAATCAATCAACATATCAGTTTCAATAAATGGTTCAATAACGATAACCAACTTTCTCTATTACCGCAAACCGGTCTGGCCTATACTATTACAAAATAAATTTTTTACCAAAAATGGAAAACGACAATCAAATCATCATCGAACTGCTGCGCGAACAAAACCGTACTCTGCATCAGCTGCTGGCCTTCCACCAGAAAAAGGAACATGACGATTTCCGCAACGCCGTGATCCATTTTTTTATCCAAGCCATCCCCTACATCGCCCTGGTCATCGTGGTCTATTTCATCTATATCACCATCAAGGGCTATCTGGACGCGATTCACGCCCAAATATCCGCCCTGCAGGATTCCTACACCGGCCTGCAAAACAACGTTCAGGAACTGATCGGCAAAATCACAGCCATACCTGGCAATATCGGCAATTCACTCTCCAATCTCAACCCTTTCAATTAAATACGCACTGTACCATCCGCCATCACTGTTCAACCCGCCGCCTCAGACAACTTCTGGGCCTGGTCTTCGGTACGCAAAGACTCAAAGATATCCTGTAAATCACCTTCCATTATCGCCGGTAGATTGGACCAGTTTTTGTTGATTCGATGGTCAGTGACACGGTCCTGGGGGAAATTGTAGGTGCGAATCTTTTCCGAACGGTCCCCCGTGCCAATCTGGGCCAGGCGCTGCTCACCCAGTTCCTTCTGGCGCTTTTCCTGCTCCAGGGCATAGAGACGGCTGCGCAGCACTTCCATTGCTTTGGCTTTGTTTTTCAGCTGGGACTTTTCATCCTGCATCGAAACCACCAGTCCCGAAGGCAAATGCGTTATCCGCACAGCGGAATCAGTGGTGTTGACACTCTGTCCGCCCGGCCCGCCGGCCCTGAACACGTCAATTTTCAAATCACTATCTTTGATCTGCACATCCACCTCCTCGGCCTCCGGCAAAACAGCCACCGTGATGGTGGAAGTGTGCACGCGCCCCTTGCTCTCAGTCACCGGCACGCGCTGCACCCGATGCACGCCCGATTCATATTTCATCAGACCATAGGGCATTTCACCGCCGACTACCTTAAAAATCATTTCCTTGATCCCACCGGCCTGGGCAGCACTTTGACCAATCATTTCCACACGATAGCCAGCTCCCTCCAGGTATTTCATATAGGCGCGGGCCAATTCGGCGCCAAATAGTGCCGCCTCCTCACCTCCTGCTCCGGCCCGCAATTCCACAATGGCGTTCTTGAAATCATTGGGATCCTTGGGTAATAATTCAATCTTGATTTCCTCCTCGGCCTTTTCCAGGGCTTCTTTGGCCATTTTCAACTGTTCCTTGGCAAACTCACGCATATCCTCTGCGCTTTCCTGCTGCAAAATCCCCTCGGCATCGGCGATTTCCTGCTTTCTGGCCCGGGCCTCGCGAAACAAAGTCACTACCCGTTCCAATTCCTTGTGCCTGCGGGTCAGCTTGAGATACTCCTGATGATTATTGATGACTTCCGGATCGGACAATTTTTCTTCCAGGTTCAGGTATTCCCTTTCCAGATTCTCCAGTTTATCCAGCATCATATATTTTCCGTCTGTTAACAATAATTTCCCATCGCGGCTAAGAAGTTATCACAAAAACCCTTGGTATTCCAGCCAGATCGGGAATAATCCGCGCCTGCCGTCCGGGAAAACTGTCAGCAAGCAATTTGGCCATTAGTTCATGCTGACCAAAACCAAACTCCCCCGCCAGCAACCCGGGAAACCAGCCGCAGGCGGCAATTTGCCCAAAAAGCCGCCGGTAGTGCTCCAGTCCGTCTGTCCCACCATATAGTGCGACCGGCGGCTCATAGCGGACCACATTGGCGGCCACAAAATTAAACTTTTCGGTGCCGATATAGGGCAAATTGGCCAGCAATACCTGACAAGGTGTTTTGACCGGCTCAAGCAAATCGCCTTCCAGAAATTGAACCCGTTCAACCACATTCAGCCGCCGCGCATTTTCTGCGGCCACGTTCAGCGCCTGCGGCGAGATATCCACGCCAATACCTTTTATTTGAGGCAATTTTTTCAGCAAGGCCAAAAGTATTGCTCCCGAACCGGTTCCCACATCCAGTACTGTCAGTTCATCAGCCATCAAGTCAGTACTGACCGACCGCAGATATTCCGCGGCCAAATCCACCAGCAGCTCGGACTCCGGACGCGGGATCAAAACATGCTCGTTGACGATAAATGAATAACCGTAAAATTCCTTTTCCCCGGTTAGCTGTGCCAAGGGCTTGCCTTCAGTCATTTCCCCAATCCCCTCCCAATACGCCTGTTCTACTTTTTTGTTCACAGCAAAATTGGGATTGAGAAAAATAAATTTTCGCTCCTGTCCAAGGAGAAAAGCCAGCCACAATTCCATCGACAGCACGTCCTGGAAACCGTTTTCGTGCGTCCTGACCAGCAACTCTCCAACCGTAATCAAATTTTCCTCACTGTTCAATTGTTTGTCGGGTTAGCGCCTTTGCGCAGACAGTACGATTCTAATCGCCGCAGTCTACTTTTACCAATCAAAAAGGGGGCGGCGCGTAAGCGCCGCCCCCTTCATTCTAATAAAACTTCTGCTTCTCCCTCCGGCTCCTGTGCATATCCCGCATCACGGCCGCAGCTCTCACTTCCCTCTTGCGCAGGGGACGTTTGTGATAACGTTTGGCCTTCATGCGCACGATTATCTTGCTGGACTGCATTTTCTTGTTGAATCTGGCGATCAGACGATCAACGGATTCCTTGGCATTTCTGATTACTTTTACTGGCATAAATCTTACCCCCTTTCTCGGTATGTTATATGGCATCCTTCACTTTCGCTGGCAAAGTATGCCCCGCCCGCCCCCCAACTGTCAAACAGAAAGCCAAGGAAATGGGCAAACCACTACTCTCTGGCAGCCAGAACCTTATCTATCCGATAAAGCATCTCAGCAACCTCTTTGCGCGTCATGCTTTCCCCCGGGAAAAAATTGATCATTGTCGTGCCGGCAATCGTGCCCGCCGCACGGGTATGATTGGTACCTACCAGCCTGTTTTTAAAAAGCAGCCTGGCATAGGGTCCGTACCAGTCTTGGATGGTTATATCGGCAACAATTTTATCGTCATACATCACCGGTCCGCCGGAAGAATCGAGATTCCCCGTGCCAATCAATACATTTACCGCAATTTTCATGGCCTCAGCCCTGTTGACGCATCGATTAGGCTGGAAAGTACCGTCGGGATAACCTTCAATATAGCCGTATTTTTTGGCAGCCATCACATATTCCCAAAACCAGTCAGACTTTCAGACGTCGCTGAATGAGGGGACCTCGTTTTCAGGATAATCCTCTTCCGGAAAATAACCTCCGTATTCAAGAATCATTTTCATCAGCTCGGCACGACGAACACATTCATCCGGTCCCCACATGCCATTGCCGTAACCACTGGTAATACCCTCCTCCACCGTCAATTGTATTGCCTGTCGATAATCGGTATCAGTATCCACATCTGTGAAAAAAACCAGTGCCTGGGCCGTACTGCCAAGCAAGGTTCCAATCAACAACGCAAAAACCAATAATTTGCCAAACATAACTTTCATGAAAAAAAATTAATGAATAATTAAACTCATTCAAACATATTTAACCTTTTAGGGCAAACTCCATTACATCACAGACCAAACCGGTGCTTTAAATCCGTCTTGAAACAAACAAGACATCTTCGCTCTAAATATCCAGATTCTGCACGGCCTTGGCATGAGCCTGAATAAATTTTTTGCGCGGAGCCACCTCGGACCCCATCAGAGTTTCGAAAACCTTGTCGGCAATTTCAGCATCCTCGATCGAAACACAAAGCAGCGAACGCTTGTCGGGATCCATCGTAGTCTCCCACAACTGCTCTGGATTCATTTCACCCAGACCTTTGTAACGCTGGGGATGAACTTTTTCGGGATTGGCAAAAGAGTTTTTGAGCATTTCCATTTCCTCGGGCGAATAGGCATAAAGAACTTTTTTGTTCTGCTCCAGTTTATAAAGTGGAGGTTGGGCGATAAACAGATGCCCGCCATCTATCACCGGCCGCAGATGACGATAAAACAGGGTCAGCAACAGCGTACGGATATGGGCGCCATCCACATCGGCATCGGTCATGATAACAATTCTGTCATAACGCAGCTTGGAAATATCAAAAGTCTCGCCAATGCCCGTACCCAAAGCAATAATCAACGCCTTGATTTCCGCGAAACCAAGAATTTTGTCCATACGGGCCTGCTCGACATTGAGGATTTTACCTTTCAGCGGCAAAATGGCCTGCGTTTCACGGTTACGGCCCTGCTTGGCGGACCCGCCGGCCGAATCGCCCTCCACCAGAAACAACTCTGAATTTTTGGGATCCTTGGAGGAACAGTCGGCCAATTTCCCCGGTAAAGTCATCCCTTCCAGGGCACCCTTGCGGACAATGGCGTCACGGGCGGCACGGGCAGCCATTCTGGCGCGGGCGGCCAAGGCGCATTTGGCAAAAATTGCTTTGGCCTCCGATGGGTTCTCGTCCAAATATTGCGCAAAAAACTGACCAAAAATATTTTCCACCGCGGTTCTGATTTCCGAATTGCCCAACTTGCTCTTGGTCTGACCTTCAAATTGCGGATCGGCAACCTTTACGGAAATAATCGCTGTCAGCCCCTCGCGCACGTCATCGGCAGTCAGATTGTCATCTTTTTCTTTCAGCAAACCGCTGGTACGGGCATATGAATTAAGCGTTCTGGTCAAAGCCGAACGATAACCGGTCAAATGCATTCCGCCCTCCGGGGTATGAATCGTATTGGCAAAAGTAAGCACCTGGTCATTGAAGGAATTGGTATATTGCATGGCAATCTCTATCGTCCCTTCTTCAACTGTTTTGTCCAGGTAAAAAATCGACCCGATCACCTCCTTGCTTTCATTGAGATGATGGACATAAGACATAATACCCCCCTCGAAATAGAACTGATTGGCCAGACCGCTGCGCAGATCCTTCAATTTTATCGACACACCTTTGGTCAGATAGGCCTGTTGCCGCAGACGCGACATAATGGTCTCAAAATCAAATTCAATACTTTCAAAAATATCCTCATCCGGCATAAAGGTGATCCTGGTACCGTTTTTTTCAGTCTCACCCGTCACCTTGAGCGGACCCTGCGGAGCTCCCACTTTGAATTCCAGAGCATGCACCTTGCCGTCACGAAACACTTCGGCCTTCATCCATGAAGAGAGGGCGTTGACCACCGAAGCACCCACACCGTGCAAACCACCGGACACCTTGTAACCGCCGCCATCGCCGAATTTGCCCCCGGCATGCAACACCGTCAACACCGTTTCCAATCCGGATTTACCGGTTTTTTCCACTATATCAACCGGAATACCACGACCATTGTCCTCGATCGAGATAGAACCGTCCGTATTAATAGTCACGTCGATATCCGTACAATAACCGGCCATGGCCTCATCAATCGAGTTATCGACAATTTCCTTGACCAGATGATGCAAACCGGCCACATCGGTAGTACCGATATACATACCGGGACGTTTTCGGACAGCGGCAAGACCTTCCAGAACAGTAATGTTTTGGGCGCCATAATCACTTGGTTGCTTTTGAGCCATCAGTAAGCTGGATTACATAAAGTTTAGCAGTCTTCCAAAAGACCTGCACTATTCTATACAAGTCCGGCTCAAAACACAATCTATCTTTACCTCAGGAAGAAGGCCTGACGCGCGGTACACGCACAGGCGTAACCGTGTCTACCTGCGGAGATGACTCCAATTCATTCTCTATAATGCTAATCTCGCCGTCCATATCCACAATGACCTGCTCTTCGTTGATCGGAGGAAATTCCGGCTCCAGCTCTTCCAGAGGCGGTAACCTACCCAATTCATACTGCAAACCACCCTCAGCAGCCTGTTTGGACATCTTCTGCTGCAACTGCTCCAATGAAATTTCCTCGGTATTGTCCAATTTGAAACGCTCGAATCTCTCCCGGGGAGTAGCTCCGCGCAGAGCAGAACTGACATATTCCTGTGAGCTGAGAAAACGGCTGAACAGTCCAAAGTCTTCCAGACGTTCCTGAAACAGATCCTTTACCGCCACCTGATAGTCTGCAGGCAATTCTATCCTGGCAATTTCCGAAAACAACAATGCCAAAATGTTTTGCGCGTCCTGCAAAGGCACATCTCCATCCAAATAGTATTTCTGCAGTCTGGTCAAGAAGTCAATGCGACGGGAAATAACACTTTGAATTTCTTCCAGACGATTAGCATCGTCAGGCAGAAGCGAAAGATACTTGTTTTCCACGAACAATTTGTCAGTAAAATACCCCTGTCGATATAGTGCCGGATATTGCATAAATAAATTATCCATCGCCTGATTTTGGCGCTGGATCAGAGTCAACCTGCCGGCCAATTGGCTTTCATTGGCCTCGAGCAATTGTTTAAATTTGGCAATATAGCCGTCATAAGCGGTTTTCAGATTTTTCCCCTGATTGTTGTCGGCATAATAACCGACAGAATTTAATTCTCCCGTCAAAAAGGCATACTGAATGTCCAAAGCCTGTGACTGCCCCCTGATCGAATCGAGATAAACCTGCTGCAACACCGTTTTCAAATCAAAAAGCGCGTCTCCGGGGATGGCAAAAGACAGATATTCATATTCATGCTGAACCCGCTCTATATAGTTGTTTTTTAACTCATCTCCATAGAGCAGAAACAGTTGATTGGCTGCCCCCGTAAATCGTTCCAAGCGTTCCTGGGCCTCTTCACGACGTCCAAAATCATAGAGGTATTGGGCGTCATATAGTAAATCATACAAAGCCTCCAGATTGCGCTTTGCAACCTTAGACTCTGAAAAGGTCAAAAGATTGGCAATTTCACGCAAGCCCTCGTCAATGTGGTAATTAGAAGCCCCCAAAGAAGAATATTTTAGGCCGCGCGTTCGAATGTTCTGCAATCGAAAATCACGAATCTGCACGCGCATCCGCTGGTCCTGCAGCAGGTTTTGGGAAAGCCAGGCATCCGTAACCAGAAGATTTTTATCAAATGCACTGTAATTAAATTCCTTTACCAGTTTGGAAAAAAGTAACTTGGCTATGGTCGAACGATTTTGCCGCACCTTGTCTCCGAACACTGAAACCATTGTTCCCTGTGGCAAATACATGCTGTTAATAATTTGAGGAGAATTTTCCAATAGCAGTTCCTCCCCCATTTGATCATCCGAAAGAAATGCGACCACTGCGTCCATACTGTTGGCATAAATATCGGACTTGCCATCAATCTGCGTCACCAACATGACACTCTGTCCGGGCAAGACCACTGCCCCATCGACAAAAATATTCACATCGGCATTGCTGTAGGCGTTCATGAGCCAGGCACGACCTTCCAGCAATCTGAATGAAAACTTCAACCGCGTCTCGTCAACGATACCGACTTCTAGTCTGGAAAACTTGTCCAAACGAAGCTGTCCGTCACCAGAAAACTTCAGCACTACACCCTCCTGCCCCCCGGTAACAATCAAATCCCCATTTTGCATATGTTGACCGGAATCAAATTGTTGATTTCCCGTTTCGCGCTGGACCTCTACCTGCTGCCCCTCCGGCAGGACAATTTCCAGTCTGCTCTGCTTCTGCACTACAGCGGTAGTGGCATAATTCAGCTCATAGTATAATGACCCCGCAAACACACCTCCGGCCATGGCCAGCAATACAATTGTCCTAAATATCTTGGCGAGAATTTTTTTCATGCCTCCAGACACAAATGAATCTCCATATTATATCATCTAAATGCAATTTCAGCAATTTCCCATACAGAACAAAGCCTGTTTTACATATGGCCTAAAACGTGTAATATCTTTCCGTCCCACCACTTCGTCTCGACATATGAAAAAACACAGCAAAAACACACTTTTAAATAGTCTTTCAGGTTTATTTATTGGCCTTTCACTGTTATTTCCAACAATTTCCCTGGCCACCAGCATCCAGGAAATCAGTGATGTCAGCAGTCAAGATCCCCGGGTTGGCATTTACAGTGATTTGATCAACAGCGGCGCCCTCAGTCTGGACGGACAAAAGCGCCTCCGCCCGACCGAACCAATCAACAAAGCAGCATTTTTCAAGGCTGCTATGGTTTATTTTGGCTATCAGCCATCAACGTTTAACAATTTCACTGGCTACGCCGACATCCCCGAAGACGCCTGGTTCGCGCCATATGTCAAAAAAGCTCTGGAAATTAGGGCAATCAGTAACACACTCAACGAAAACTTTTATCCTGAACAAACACTGACCAGGCAGGAAGGGTTGCTGCTGGCCATGCGCATCTACGGAATACCCTCGCCCCTGACCACCCCAAAAAGCGAAGATCTGTACACCGACGTCCGTGCCAATCATCCCATTGCCGCGGTCTATGCCTCCGCCAAAAAACATGGAATTTACTTTGAAAACAGCCAGGAAAATTTTTGGCCCAACCTTACCCTGACCCGCGGAGATGCCGCTGATCTTCTTTTCAAAAGCAAGCTGGCCGCCGATATCCTATCAGGACGCTCGGAAGGCTTCGGCACTATTTCAGTGACGCCGGTACTGGTGGAGAGCACTCTTTCCCAGGAAGAAAAGGAGCTGTTGGAAAACGAAAAATTTGGTCTGCTCCTGGACGCCTGGAAAAGAATTCACCGCGACTTCATGTACCAGCAGAACGTCAACAACAATACCTTGATCTACGGTGCCATCACCGGCATGGTAGACAGTCTGGATGATCCCTACTCAAACTTCAACACTCCGGACAGCGACGGCAATTCATACGTCTATATCCCGGAAGACTACGAAGGCATCGGCGCCATCATCGAACAGCTTGACGGCCAATATGTTGTCATGACAACCATCAACAATTCACCGGCCTACCGTGCCGGTCTGAAAAGCCGCGACATCATCCTGGAAATTGACGGCAAGAGCGTCAATACCATGACCTACGAACAGGTCACCGCCCAGATCAAGGGACGGGCCGGCAGCATACTGCGACTGAAAATCAAGAGGGACAATCAGCAGCTAAATTTCGAAATTGTCCGCGAGAAAATCACCATTGAATCGATACAGCTGAAAATAGTGGGCAACCAGATCAATTACCTGCGCATAGACCAGTTTACCGAAGACGGACACGGCGAATTTGAAAGTCATCTGTCCGAAATTTTCGCTTCGGGCTCAAAAAAACTGATTATCGACCTGCGCAACAATCCCGGCGGATATTTGAGCAGCACCCAGGACATCTTGGGACATTTCCTCGACAGCAATCAGATTGAATTTATCACCGTCGACAACAATGGCCAACAAACCCGTTATTATTCCAACGGCGACGGCAAACTGAAAGACTTCCGCACCGTCGTACTGGTTAACGAAGGATCGGCCTCGGCGGCGGAAATTTTCGCCGCCGCCCTGCAGGACTACAAACTGGCCCGCATCATCGGCACCACCACCTTCGGCAAGGGCAGTGTCCAGGAAATCACCTCCTATTACGACAATTCCAGCCTCAAACTGACCATCGCCAAATGGCTTACCCCCATGCAACGTGACCTCAACCATCTCGGGTTGGTGCCGGACCAGATAGTTCAAATCAGTGACCTGCAGAGACAGTCCGGTCAGGACCCCCAATTGGACGCCGCCATTCAATATCTTAACTGATCAGACGGCTGTACAAAAATTTTATTCATAGCTTTCAGTAGTCTCTGTGCTCAAGCCACGGAGTATCTCTTCGGGATTGGTGGTAATGATTTTGTCCTCTGTATAGGAAGCAATCACCTGAACAGCCACGTGCTTCAGACCGGCAAAGAATAGCCCTTGCCCGACACCGGAGTTGAGCAGCATGTATTTTTCCCCCTCGGTCAGATTGAAAACTTTCTGTAAAATATTTACCGACACCGGAGCCTGTTTCAGCAGCAGCTGCATGGATGAATTGGTCACTATTGGCTTGCCATACGGCGATTTGATAAAGTCATCCACGTCCTGGGTAATAGTAGTAATACCCAGATAATACTTTCTGGCCCTTTTGACCAGTCCAAAGAGGAACTTGGCGGAATCCTCGTGCTGCATCATCGTCCAGGCCTCATCCACAATCATCAGACGGCGTTTCAGCTGGGAACGAATCCGGTTCCAGATGAAATTCAATATAATATACATAGCAATCGGACGGAGTGAATCTTCCAGATCGCGAATCGAAAAAACCATCAGCCCACTGGCCATGTCGACATTGGTCAGCTTGTTAAAAATGCCAGAATAGGTGCCTTTGGTAAATTTTTCCAGACGTTGGGCCAAGTCCGCACCCCCCTGCATTGTGGAAAGAAGTGCGTGCAAATCTTCCATCGTCGGCACGGGCAGATTGGATGGATCAATCATTTCCATGGTGATACCCTTGAGGGCATAGACATCGTTGAGAGCCTTGTCGATTAATCCCTCCTCCACCGGCGTTAAACCGTTAAGCATTATTTTCAGCAGTCCGTGCAAATTGATAATGTTCGACCTTAACAGATCACCAGGCTGCAGCTCCTCGTCCTTGAGCGGCGCCGGCAAATCAAACGGATTAATACGACGATCTGAAGTCAAAGAAACACGCAGATAGGTCCCTCCAACAGTCTTGGCCAACTCCTCATATTCGTTCTCCGGATCAATTACAATAATATCCACCCCCAGCATCAGATAACGCAATATCTCCAGTTTGACCGCATATGATTTGCCGGCGCCGGACATGGCAAAAACAACCGAATTGGCATTGGGCAAACTGAAGCGGTCAAAAATCACCAGCGAATCGTTGTGACGGTTGAGACCGTAGAGAATACCCTCGCTGCTGGTCAAATCGGAAGAACTGAAAGGAAAAGTTGTGGATAGTGGACCGGTGTTCATGTTGCGAAAAATCTCCAGCTCGTCCAGACACATCGGCGAGGTCGAATTGAAACCATGCTCCATGCGCAAATCGGCCCGTTTGGTCAAAATAAGCTTGGACCCGAGAATCGACTCCAGCTGCTTGGAAATACGATCGATTTTCTTCAGTTCGTCAGCATAAACAGTGATATACATGGCCAGCTGAAAAAATTTCTCCTGGCCACGCTGAATTTCCGTTCGCAGTTGCTCGGCATCCTCATAGGCCGTCTCCAGGGCGGGATCTCGAATCAGACCCTTTTCGGCATTGATACTCATGGCCGATTGCATCTGAGTAACCTTTTTGGAAAGAATACGCATAATTCTAGCCGAATCAATCGGATAGATAAACTGGGTGATATCCATGGTCGCATCGAAATTGACCAGTGGAGACATCCAATTGGTATCCAGATAGCGCGGATAGGAATAAACGATAAAACTCCTGGCAAACATACCCTCAACCCGCAAATGATCATAGTTGATTTCCATCGAGGACGGAGCGATCAAATCACGAACCGTGGCCATCCCCTCTTGAAAAATCTTCTCGGAGTCGAGCAGTTGCTGCCGCTCCTGCAAATTTATCTTTTCGCGGGTTAGATCCTTGGCGGCGGCAGTCGGCTGGGCGGCCTCGGGAGAACGATTGAGAGCAGCCTTGGCAGCTTCATAGTTTTCCAGAGTGATCACAGACTCGGCGGCCCCGGCACTTTTCCCCTTTTCGATTTCTTCCCGCGAAGTTTTAACCGCGCCGGACAAACCTTTTTTTAAATCTTCAATCAGATTTCCCTTGGTTTTGATGTTCTTCTCCAATTGAACTTTGGCGATTTCCTCATTGGCTTTCTCGGACACGGGAGCCTTTGGCTGTTCAACAGCAGCCGGTTCAGTAGCAACAGCCTTGGGGACTTGACTCTGGCTGAGATCTTTCAGCCAATCAGGTGATTGTGAGGTTACGGCGGAGGGTTGAACAGGAGCCTTCTCCGGAGACGCAGTTTCGGCGTGCTCCACACCATCCTCCCCCTCAAAAACAAGTCCCGCCAATTTCCGCTCTTCAGCCTTGGCCTCGGCATCTTCCGGACCGGTAACCACATTTGGCAAAACAACGTTGCCCTGTTCATCATGGCTGGCGTTTTCTTCATGGTCTTTCAGAGCAATCGCCTTTTTCAACGGGCCTTCCGGAATAGCCACGGGAGTCTCCTGCGAGGCCTGACCGACCGGCTGTGAACCCTGAGCCTGTTGTGCTTTCTGAAGCCAAACCGGGACATTGCTGTCCGCCTGGTTCGCCGCCCCGCTGTTTGCATTGGTGTTATTATCCGCCATCTTTGCTCTGGTTGCGCTCCGCGCGCAATACTTATTAAATCCCTTTATTTTACCAAAAAATGCCCTTTTTTTCAATTGGCCAGGAAGCAATCTTGTGCTAGACTTTCGCCGAATCCAATTCACCCAGTTTAAAAATGGCAGAAAACAGCACAAACGAAAACAATAATCCTGTTTCCCCAGAGCAGAATCAAAGCGTCGAACTTTTTCGAGATTATACATTACGCAACATTAGTACAGAAATGGAAAGTTCATATTTGGACTATGCCATGAGCGTAATTGTACAGAGAGCCCTGCCCGACGTACGGGACGGCCTCAAACCGGTACACCGACGCATACTCTATGCCATGCACGAATTGGGACTTCGCTCCAGCTCATCTTTCAAGAAATCCGCCAAAGTAGTTGGTGAAGTCCTTGGTAAATACCATCCCCACGGCGACGGTCCGGTCTATCTGGCCATGGTCAGAATGGCCCAGGATTTTGCCATGCGCTATACGCTGGTCAAGGGCCAGGGCAATTTCGGCTCCATCGACGGAGATTCTCCCGCCGCCATGCGTTACACGGAGGCCAAAATGGACAAAATCTCCGATGAAATGCTTTCGGACATCGAAAAAGAAACCGTGGACTGGGCCGATAACTACGACGCCTCAACACAGGAACCCCGCGTTTTACCCACACGCATCCCCCAGCTTCTGCTCAACGGCAGCTCCGGAATCGCCGTCGGTATGGCCACATCCATCCCACCCCACAATCTGAAGGAGGTTGCAGAAGGTGTTCTGCACTTGATCGACCACCCCGAAGCCACGATCGAAGACTTGATGCAATACATCAAAGGCCCCGATTTCCCTACTGCCGGCATTATCTATGACATTGACGCCATCAGAAACGCCTATTCCACGGGAAGGGGCGGAATTGTCATGCGTGCCAAAGCCGAAATTGAAGAAAGAAAAAGCGGCCGCTTCCAGATCATCATCACCGAATTACCATATCAGGTCAACAAGGCTGACCTGATCACCAAAATCGCCGACCTGGTCCGCGACAAAAAAATTGTCGGCATCAGCGACCTGCGCGACGAGTCCAAAAAAGACATCCGTGTCGTCATCGAACTGAAAAAAGAGGCCTACCCCAAAAAGCTGCTCAACCAGCTCTACAAGATGACAGCCATGCAGAGCACCTTCAATTTCAACATGATCGCGCTGGTGGACGGGCTACAACCCAAGCTACTCGACCTGAAACAAATTTTGGAACACTTCATCACCCATCGCGTCACCGTAATCAGACGCCGCACCGAATTCGATCTCGGCGTGGCCAAGGCCAGGGCACATATTCTGGAAGGCCTGAAAAAAGCGCTCGACCACATTGATGCCATCATTGAAACAATCAAGAAATCGCCAACCAAAGAGGACGCGCACGCGGCCCTGATGGAAAAATTCGCCCTCTCCGATCTGCAAGCCAAGGCCATCCTGGAAATGAAACTGCAGACGCTGGCTGGTCTGGAGCGTCAAAAAATCGAGGATGAACTGGCCGAAAAGCTGGCCCTGATTGCCGAACTGGAAGATATCCTGGGCAACGAAAGCCGCATTATAGAAATTGTCCGCGCCGAAACCTCCGAGATGATCACCACCTACGGCGACGACCGCAAAACCGCAATCATCCCCAATGCCATCGGCAAATTTTCCAGCAAGGACACCATTCCCAATGAACCCGTAATCATTATGATGTCGCGGGAAAATTACATCAAACGCGTCCCCACAAACACTTTCCAGACGCAGGGGCGGGGCGGCAAGGGTATCATCGGAGCCACCACCAAAGATGAGGACGAAATCAGCATCCTGATACAATGCAACAATCATGACGATTTGCTGTTTTTCACAAACCTTGGCCGCGTCTTCCGCACACCCGCCTACGAACTTCCGCAAACCTCCCGTACGGCCAAAGGTACCCCGGTGGTCAATTTCCTCCAGCTCTCCGACAATGAAATTGTCACCGCCATTCTATCAACCGGGGAAAAACTGACCGGCACGCACCTCTTGATGTGTACCACTCGCGGCACGGTCAAAATGACCAAAGTCGACGACTTCGGCAATGTCCGCAAATCAGGGCTGATTGCCATCAAACTGCGCGACAGCGACAAACTGCACTGGGTCCGCCAGGTCAGCCAGGGCAATGAAGTGATCATCGTCACCCGTGAGGGCAAATCCATCCGTTTCCAGGAAAAAGACATTACCCCCACCGGAAGAGCTTCAATGGGTGTGCGCGGCATCAAAGTAAAACCGGAAGACGAAGTGGTCGACATGGAAGTAATACACGATCCCGCCAAATCCGACCTGCTGGTAATTATGGAAAATGGCCTGGGCAAATCTTCCCCCATCATCGCCTACCGTCTGCAGACGCGCGGCGGCAGCGGCGTCAAAACTGCAAACATAACTGCAAAAACCGGAAAAATTGTCGGAGCCAAAATCATTGAGGAGGATGCGGCCACCGATCTGATCATCATTTCCAAACTGGGTCAGGTAATCCGCTTGCCGCTCAAATCAATTCCCACCCAGGGGCGAACCACACAGGGCGTCTATCTGATGCGTCTGAACAGTGGAGATCTGGTTGCTTCCACCACCACAATCGAAGACACCGCCAAGCCCGATCCGATAACCGAACAACAACCGAAGAAAAACGGCAAAAAACAGGCCGCCATCGACTAAAATCAGCTTGCCAAAAACCATAGTTCTCATTAATATTCGCTTACTTTTAATTAGACCACAATCGCCATGAAAGAAAAAATCCACCCCAAACTGAACAAAGTCGTCTTTCTAGACGTAATGAGTGATGCCGAATTTATTGCCACCTCCACCCTCAAATCCGACGAAATCAAGAAAATCGACGGAGTGGAATACTACGTAATACGTGTAGAAACATCATCGGCCTCCCATCCGGTCTACACCGGCAAGCGCCGCAACGAAATTCGCAATGACCAGGTAGCCAAATTCCTGGCCAAAGTAGCCAAAGCGCAGGAAAAGAACCAGCCCAAAATCGTCAAAACACCAGCCGAAGAGAATATCGCCGATCTTTCGGACAGCCAGGGCTCCGATAAATCCTCCAAAAAAGCGAAAAGCGGCGTCAAAACCACAGCCAAAAAAGCCAAGACCGCAACCAAAGCCGCAAAAAAATAATTTAACAGTAGCCAACCGCCAACTCAATGTTTGAGTTTCAGATATTAGCAAAAGACCCACGCAGCAAGGCCCGGCGTGGGCTTTTTTCAACGCCGCACGGTCAGATCGAAACCCCTATTTTTATGCCTGTCGGCACGCTGGGATCGGTCAAGGGACTGGCGCCGGAAGAGTTGGAAAAAGCCCATGCCCAAATCATTCTGGCCAACACTTACCATCTCTATCTCCGCCCCGGCCATGAGCTGATTGCCCGCATGGGGGGGCTGCACCGCTGGATCAACTGGCCCTACCCCATCCTCACCGATTCCGGCGGCTTCCAAGTGTTTTCGCTGGGAGCCGGTAGCAAAAAGGGAGGCAACAAGGTAAAAATCAGCGACGAGGGTGTGGAATTCAAATCACATCTGGACGGCAGCAGGCACTATTTGACACCGGAAAAAACCGTAGAAATCGAACACGCCCTGGGAGCGGATATAATCATGGCCCTGGACGAATGCGCCCCGCACGACAGCGACAAAAATTACGCCCGTCAGGCCATGGAACGTACCCATCGCTGGGCAGAAAAATGTCAAAAAAGACACCTGGAACTGGAAAAAGACAAAAACCTGCCACTACACCCCGCCCAGGCACTTTTCCCCATCATACAGGGAACGGTTTACGATGATTTACGAATTGAATCGGCCCAATTTATCAAAAATCTCGACACCCCCGGAATAGCGATAGGCGGACTTTCGGTGGGAGAGGAGAGGGCAGTAATGAATCATGTCCTGGAAATTCTGGAGCCTCATTATCCGGCAAACAAACCGCGCTATCTGATGGGAGTGGGAACCCCGCTGGACCTGCTGGAAGGAATCGAACGGGGAATCGACATGTTTGACTGCGTGCACGCCACCCGTATCGCCCGCCACGGCTGTTTTTACAACGCCACCGGCCGCCACCACATCGCCAACGAAAAATTTGCCACCGATCCCCTGCCTCTGGCTCCGGAAGACCCCCAAAACCCGACCACAAAATTTAGCCGGAGCTATATTCGACATCTGGTCAAGGAAAACGAGATGCTGGGCATTCGACTACTCAGCATAAATAATTTATACTTTCTTTTGAAATTGATGGAGGAAACACGCCTATCAATTTCCTCCGGAAATTTCATCGATTTCAAGGAGCTGACTCTGAAAAATTTTCACGACATAACCTGACACCATATGATCGGTTATCTGCAGGGTAAAGTCCTTTCCAAGGACAAACAAAACCTGATACTGCTCTGCGGAGACGTCGGTTATCTGATCGCCACACCTGCCAGCTGCCTCGAAAAAGCGGCACGCAACAACAAAATCGGACTCCATATTCATACGCGCGTCAGGGAGGACGAAATCGCCCTTTACGGTTTCCCGACCCTGGAAGAACTTGAATTTTTCCGTCTGCTGATTGGCGTCAACGGTGTCGGCCCCAAAACCGCCCTGGAAATTCTCAACGCGGAAATAAATTTGGTCAAAAACGCCATTGCCCAGGAAAACGCGGCATTTTTATCAAAAGTTCCGGGAATCGGCAAAAAAACAGCTGAACGGATTATCGTTGACCTGAAATCCAAAGTCCTGCCGACAAATTTTGAACAGATTGCCGAGGATCGTGCGGACGAGCTGGAGGAAGTGATCATCGCCCTGGACAATCTGGGCTACCAGCGCAGCGAGATCCACCGCGTCCTGAAAAAAATCCCGCCCAACGTCACCTCCAACGAGGAAATCGTCACCTATTTTCTCAAAAATGTATGAGTCGGGCCGTTAAACGCCAGGGTGCTTTTAATAAAGGGCTTTTTCTGCTAAAATATAAGAGAAATACAAACATCAACTTTCGATGCCCAACTTCTATTTCGGAACATCGCTGTCCGCACATCAGGCAGAAGGTAATAATTTCAGCAGTGACTGGTGGGAATTCGAGCACTCGATTTTGAAGGACAAAGGGCTGGCCCCCTCAGGCCTGGCCTCCAACCATTGGGAGCTGTTTGAAAACGACCACAAACTGGCCCGCGAGCTTGGTCACAACTCACATCGTTTTTCGATTGAGTGGGCAAAAATCGAGCCCAGCCAGGGACAGGTAAATTATGAAGCGGTCAATCATTACAAAAAGGTTTTCGCCTCACTGTCACACAATAAACTGATACCTTTCGTCACTCTACTGCACTTCAGCCTGCCCAAATGGTTCGCCGACCTGGGCGGCTTTGAAAAAAAAGGCAATATCCGCCATTACCTCGATTACTGCAAATTGATCGGCAATACCTTCCGCGACGAGATGAAACACATCATCACCATCAACGAACCGGATATTTACGCCTATCACAGTTATCTGATCAACAAATGGCCGCCCCAAAAAGGCCGCTACCTGCTCTACAGCAAAGTTTTAAAAAATCTCGCCCTGGCTCACCGGCTCGCCTACGAAGATCTCAAAGGCATCAATCCAGACTTTCAAATCGGTGTTGCCAAAAATAATCAGGTTTTCCGTCCCGACCGTTCGGGGAACCCGCTGGACCACCTGCTGTCCCATCTGCTGCACCAGCAGTGGAATCACCGTTTCCTTGATTTGATCAAAAAACATCAGGATTTCATCGGCCTCAATTACTATTTTTACCGCTGTGTGCGCGCCGACCCCAAACTGGTAGATACCTTCTGCCAAATGTCCTATCCCACCTCGCGCAAAACCGACATGAACTGGGAAGTCTACCCCAAAGGCCTCTACATACTTCTGCACGATCTGCACAAACGCTACAAAAAACCGGTCATCATCACGGAAAATGGCGTGGCGGACAGATTCGATAAACTGCGTGAGGACGTGATCAAAGAAAGCCTCTACTGGACCATGAAGGCCCGCGAGGAAAAAGTGGACGTGCAAGGGTATCTCCATTGGTCGCTGATCGATAATTACGAATGGGACAGCGGCTTCGAACAGCGTTTTGGCCTGATCAAGGTGGATTACGACGAAAACTTTTCCAGGACCGTGCGCCCCTCCGCCCTGATCTATCGTGACCTGATCAAAAAATATCAAAAACAAATCGAACAGGAATAATATGGACCAAATCTCACAAAAATATCAGCAGGCGGCTCAGCGACAACTGAATCACATTGAGGCCGTAGGTGAAGCTTTCCGCCAACAATGTCAAAAACTGAAAGACGAAACGGAGGCGAAAATTGCCGCACTGGACAAAAATGCGCCCGATTTTTTAGAAAAAAGCAATCACCTCAAATTGAACCTCAAAGACAACCTTCAAAAGGTACTCACGGAAATGGAACTGGAATTAAAGCGCAGTTTCGGCATCGGCCTGCTTGAACTGGAAGAAATCTATCACCAAAAAGAGTTGGTCGGCATCAAAAAACTTGAACAGGAAATTTTAGCCCTATAAACATGCTTTTTCCCAAATTTTTTCAACATTTCCACTCGGAAATCACCACCTCCCCCAGACGGCTGGTCTATCAGGGCGGCGGTATGGACAAGGCCCCTCCTTCACCGGAACAGTTCAAATCTCCCGAAAAACAGACCATGGAAGATCGGCTTAACGAGGTTTCCTCACAAAGCCCCAGCCAGATTTTTAACGACACCATCAGTGCCGGGGGCGCAATCAAAACCAGATACACCCAAAACACAACCATCCTGGCCGGTCTGGCCAACGACGACCCCCTGGGAGGGGGCGGCGGCTCGACCAGCGCCACCACCACCTCCGGACAAAATAGCGGTCAAACCGCCACTGGACACAGTCAAAACGGCACGAACGGAACAGAAAAATAACCCCGATTTATGCTCAAATCCAATACCAAAATCGTCTGCACGCTTGGTCCCGCTTCCGCGGACAACAGAACATTGCAAAAAATGATCCGCGCCGGCATGAACGTGGCCAGACTGAACTTTTCCCACGGCTCACACAGTTCCCAGCTCCGGCTGATCCGTGCCCTGCGCCTGGCGGAAAAAAAAACCGGCGCCACCGTTGCCATCATGCAGGATTTGCAGGGACCCAAAATACGACTGGGACAACTGCCGGAAAACGGCGTACCGGTCAAACACCGCGAACTTTTTGTTCTGGACTGCTCCAACCAGATCTACAATCCGCACCGGCATCCCAGAGAAATTCCCGTTCAATACGAACAGCTCTGTCATGACGTCAAAAAAGGAGACATAGTCCTGATCGAGGACGGCATGATCAAAACCACGGTGGAAAAGGTCCAGGGCAAAAAAATCACCGTTCGATCTTCCACCCAAGGCACCCTAAAAAGTCATAAGGGTATCAACGTCCCCACTGCCTCCATCAGCGCCGATCCGCTGACCGAAAAAGACAAGGAAGATCTGCGCTTCGGCCTGGAATCGGGCATTGATTTCGTCGCCCTTTCTTTTGTAAGACAAGGCAGCGACATTATCAAGCTACGCAATATACTGCGAAAAAAACATTCCCACGTCAAAATTGTTGCCAAGATCGAAAGACATGAAGCCCTGAAAAACCTGCAGGAAATACTCGAGGCCACCGACGCCGTCATGGTGGCGCGGGGCGATCTGGGAGTGGAGACGCCGGCCGAAACGGTGCCGCTGGCCCAAAAGATGATTGTCAGACGGGCGGCGGAACTGGGTAAACCGGTCATCATCGCCACGGAAATGCTGCAATCAATGGTGGAGAATCCCCGCGCCACAAGGGCCGAAATCAGCGACGCGGCCAACGCCGTCTTTGACCACGCCGACGCCCTGATGCTCTCCAATGAAACCGCCACCGGCAGCTACCCGGTCAAAGCGGTCGAAACACTTTCATTGGTAGCGCAAAAGGTTGAACAGTTCCAAAAAAACAACAACTGGACACGTCTCAGGCACTTCAACGCCCGCGAAAACGATTCAGTGGAAATGTGCCACGCCGCCACCATGCTGGCCGACGAGACTGGCGCCAAAATAATCGTCGCCCTGACCGACCACGGGTACACCGCTCGCCACGTCAGCAGACAGAGGACCTTTCAACCGATAGTGGTGGTGACACCCTTTCAGAGCACCAAACGGGAACTTCAGCTCTGCTGGGGTCTGGAACATATTTTTGTCAGCCAGCTGACCTCACCGGCCGCCATCTCAAAAATGCTGGTCGCTAAAAAAATTCTAGCCAAGGGAGACAAAATCGTCTTCATTTCCAATGCCTCCACCAACAACAGACAAATCACCCTGCATCAGGCCTAGCCGACTGCCGGGAATTTGCCTATAATAATCGGGACTTAAAACAAAATCCCTTGGTTATTTTGGGAATTGACCCCGGTTACGCAACCACCGGCTATGGCCTGATAAAACAGGACGGCGACCAATTTACCGTAATTGATTACGGTGTTATCACGACGACAAAAGAAACCGCCCATGCCGACAGAATTGTCCAGACGGTAAATGACCTGCTGCAACTGATCAGACGCCACAAACCGGAACAAATTGCCATGGAAGAACTTTTCTTCAGCAAAAACACCACCACCGCGTTAAAAGTTTCGGAAAGCCGGGGAGGGATTCTTTATGCCCTGGGCCAACTGGAAAAAGAATTGGTCGAATACAAACCGAACCAGGTCAAACAAAACATCTGCGGCTATGGCGGCGCCCCGAAAATTCAGATTCAAAAAATGGTCCAGATTCTGTTAAACTTGGATAGCCCACCCAAACCGGACGACGCGGCCGACGCCCTGGCCATTGCCATTTGCCACGCCAATCATCTCAAACCAAACATCAAAATTGTGCCATGATCAAATTTGTCCTTAAAACTTTCTTTTTACTGATTGCTGCAGCCTTTACCCTGGCCGTTCTTTACGTTTTTGAACTACCGCCTTTCAGCCCCTCTCCCTCCCAACCCACCAGCGAAGATCCAGTCGACACGCTGGCCGCCGAGCAGGCCGCTCTCCCCGCCGAACTGAGCGAACCAAAAATCGGCCGTGACAAAACCTATCAGGAAATGATCGACCGGGCGGCTGAATTGGAAAAAAACGGTTTCCCCAGTCTGGCTATAGCCCAATACCAGGAGGCCTACAAAAAAGACCCATCCAACACTAATCCACTCTACGAAATCGGCAAAATCAACCTGCGCATTGCCCGTTATCCCCAGGCAGAAGCGGTCTTCGATGAATTGGCCGCCAGAGAACCCTCCAGCCTGGAGGCCAGAATTTACCTGGGCCGGGCCTATCTGGGCCAACGCAAAATCAGCGAGGCGCGCCAACTCTTTGACGCCATTGGCGTACCCTCCCAGGCGACTTCCTACTATCGCGGCATTATCGCGGCCTTTTACGGCGAACACGATCTGGCCAAACAGCTGCTCAATCAAACTGTCAGCCAGGGAGGAAATGATGATTTGACCAAAAAAGCCAACAATTTCCTGGCCGCTTACAATGAATATAATTTCAACACGGAATCCCCTACCGTACACCTGAAAGTGCTTTTAGCCCGCAGCTATATACAATGCGGCGAGTACGAGATGGCCATTCCCCTGCTCTTTGAGGTGGGCAAAGAAAAAGTGGATTATCGTGACGCCTGGATTCTCCTGGGCTACGCTTATCTGCAAACCGGAAAATATCCCGACGCAATAGAAGCACTGGAAAGGGCCAAAGCACTGGATCCGCAAAAAGCGGAAACACTCTTTTATCTTGGCTTGGCCAAGTACAGCGTCAATGATTTCAAGGCCGCGGAGGATAACCTGCTCAAGGCCAGGGAATACGGCTTTGAACCAAAAATTCTGGTTGAACAGAAGCTGGCTGAAGTTTATCTGGAATTGCAAAACTACCAAAAATCGGCGGCCAGCTATGAAAAAGTGTTGGCCCTCAATTCCGAAGACGTCAATTATTACATCCGTCCTATCTACATCTATATCGAAAAACTGCGTCAGCCGGAAAAGGCACTGGCACTGGCCCAAAAAGCATCCGAGCGCCACCCCAACCAGGCCATGGCGCACAACCTGATGGGCTGGGCACTGATTTACAACAACGACCTCAGTGGGGCCGAGAACCACCTCAAACTGGCCCTGGCCCTGGATTCCGCACTGGACGCCACCTATTTGAATTTTGGCATACTTTATGAAACACAAAAACAGCCCGAAAAAGCCATGCTCTTCTACAAAAAAGCACATACGATCGGTCAGGGGAACGGGGTTGCCGCTTCGGCAGCCACCCGCTACAACCATTTGCTGGCCAGCCTCAACACGGCTTCACCACAACATCTACAAGCTAACATCTCCTCACCTTGAACCAGCTTTTTTTCTTCAACCTGGTTTTCTTTGTACTCGGAACTTTGTTTGGCAGCTTCCTCAGCGTTGTCATTCAACGTAGTCTGAAAAAACAAAAAGGCATCTTTTTCGGCAAGTCCATTTGCCCCAAATGCCGCCACCAACTGAAACTGCTCGACATGCTGCCGATTCTCAGCTGGATTTTCAAACGCGGCCGCTGTTCCTATTGCGGCAAAACCATCTCGCCTCTTTATCCCAGCCTCGAACTGGTCAGTGGACTGCTCTTCCTGACCAATTTCAACATGATTGCCACGGCACCGGGATTCGATTTCTACCACGGATTCAATACGGACTGGATCTTCTGGATAAAAATTATCCTCCTCAATCTGCTCATTCTCTCGGCTTTAACGGTGTTCTTCAGCGATTTGCAAAAAAAAGCCATCCCCAACATCTTCCTCTACGCCCTGATCATCACGGCCCTGCCCGCCTTTTTGCTCACCGGCAGCCCACCCTGGAACGCCTTCGTGGAAAGGCTGATTGCCCTGACCATCGCCCTGATTTTTTTCGGCGGACAATATCTGCTCTCCAAAGGCCGGTGGCTGGGATCGGGCGACATATACGTCGGAGCGGCACTGGCCTTATTGCTTAGCTGGCCCAAATTGCTGCTGGCTCTGCTGCTCTCCTACCTGATCGGCAGCCTGCTGATGATTGCCATTATGCTGGCCGGCAAAATAAAACCGGGACAAACCGTTCCTTTCGCTCCATTCCTGATCCTCGGCATGCTGATAGCGCTTTATCAGGGCAATCAGTTGATCGACTGGTATCTGAGAGAAATCCTGATGATTTTTTAACCGGCAGCCACAATGAAAACTGTCATTCTGGCCGGTGGCACCGGCACCCGTCTCTGGCCGCTGAGCCGTCAAAAAAAACCCAAACAGTTCCAGCCACTGGTCGGCGAGGACAGCATGCTTGTCCAGACCATCAAGAGACTTTCCTTTCAGAAACCCTCGGACATTTACATTTCCACCAACAGCGAATACCTTGACCTGGTCCGCGAACTGACTGCCGGACTGGTGCCGGCGCAAAATCTGATCGTCGAACCGGCCCTGCGCGACACCGCCCCCTGTATCGGTTTGATCGCCTCAACCCTGGCCATAGACAACCCCGACGAAGTCATGGCCGTCATCTACGCCGACCATTTGATTCAGGACAACAAAGAACTGGAACTAAAACTGAAAGTGGCAGAACAATTGGCCCAAACAGAAAACACTCTCAACATCATTGAGGTCAAGGCGGTCAGTCCCAATGTCAATCTCGGCTACGTCAAAATCGGCAAGCAGCTGAAGACTGTCCGCGGGATCCCCGTACATCAATTGATCAGCTTCGTCGAAAAACCCGACCTGGCCACAGCCAAAACTTTCCTGCGCTCACAGAGCTATCTCTGGAACACCGGACTGTTTGTCTGGAAAATTTCCACCATCCTGGAAAAATTCAGACAATTCCAGCCGGAAACCTGGAAAATCCTGCAAAAAATACGATCCGCCAAAACCAAAAAAGACTATCAACAAAAACTGATCGACCTCTACCCCCTCTGCCAAAAAATTTCCATCGATTACGCCATCATGGAAAAAGTAGACGCCCGGGAAGTGCGCATTATCCCGGCCGATCTGGGCTGGAACGACATCGGGACCTGGGAGGCGATCTGGCAGGAAATGCACGAAGCCCAAAAGAACGGATTAGTGACGAAGGGGAAAATAATAGACCTAAACAGCCAAAACTGTCTGCTCTACGCCGACGGTAAAAAACCCATCGCCGCCATCGGGCTGCACGACCTGATCGTGGTCGATACTCCAGACGCTCTGCTGGTATGCCAAAAAGACCAGAGCCATCAGATCAAAAATATTGTCGAAAAATTAAAAAAAGACTTCCCGGAATTACTATGACTGGAAACCACAGTCACGCTTTGGCAAGAGGTATTCGGGGAATTTCAGATGACAAATTTTCAATTTATCAATATACTTCCGAGCGCAATAACGCTAAGCAATTAGCTGTATCAATAATAGCCAATTCTTTATGAGGAACAACCGTCTTCTGCAGTCAGGAATTATTATTCTGGCCGCCTTACTTCTGGGATTTTTTGACCTGCCGGGAGAGCTGCAAAAACAAATGCTGCCCTTTCTGCCAAATGAGATTACCAACCAGAAAATCAACCTGGGTCTGGATCTGCAGGGCGGTTCACAGCTCGACTACAAAGTCGACCTTGGCAAAGTTCCCGAACGGGACCGCGGTAGTATCGTCGACGGCATCATCAATGTCTTCCAGAAACGTGTCAACGGACTGGGCGTAGCCGAACCAAACATTTATTCATCCCAGGTTGGTGATGAAAGCCACATTATCGTAGAACTGGCCGGTATCAAAGACCTGGATGAAGCCAAGAAAACAGTGGGAAAAACCATTCAGCTGGAATTCAAGGAACAACGCACCGAACCCGATCCATCCTATGCCGCCAAGATCAAGGAACAGGCTGAAGCCGGCCTGGAAAAAGCCAAAAACACCGCCGATTTCAAAATATTTGGCGAAGGTGAAGCCCAAAGCAACCCCGGTAAAGTCACCTACAACGAAACCCCGGAATGGTTATTTGAAGACCAGTTGCCTGAAGGCATCGGTGCCGCCGCCGTCAAACTGGAACCCGGCCAAATCACCGAAAGTCTGATCGAAACCAGTGGTGAATATCAGCTGGATGCGGCCAGCGGCAATCTGGTACAACTTTCCGGCTATAATATCATCAAGCTCCTGGAAAAACAGACCATTGATAAGCCTCTGGAAGAACCGCGCAAAGTCAAAACCGCCCATATTCTGGTATCTTTCAAGGGAGCCTCCGGAGCGGGCGAGGAAATCACACGCAGCGAGGAAGATGCCAAGACCCGCGCTGAAGAGGCGCTCGGCAAACTGCAGGCCGGTGGTGAAGGAAACAGTTTTGATAACCTGGCCAAAGAATATTCCGACGATCCCTCCAACAAAGATAAGGGCGGAGTGATCGAGGACTTTATATTCGACAAGGCCAATTACGCCCAGGAATATAAAACCGCCGCCCTGGGGCTGACCAGCGTGGGCGAACTGAGCGCAGTTACCAAATCCCCTTTTGGCTTCCACATCATCAAAGCCCTGGAAATCAAGGACGCCACCAGCACCACCGTCAAAGCCGACCAGGTCAAAATCGCCAGACTTTTCTACAACAGTACCGACGACATGTGGGTAGCCACCGGTCTGGACGGACAATACTTCCATCGCGCCAACATTGAGTTCGATCAGCTCTATCAACCGCATGTCACCATCACCTTTAATCCTGAAGGGGCCAAAATGTTTGAGGAAATCACCGAACGAAACGTCAACAAACCCCTGGCCATCTTCGTCGGCGGCAACCTGATCTCCGCTCCCAACGTCAATGAAAAAATCGCCGGCGGCCAAGCCATCATCACCGGCCGCTTTAGCGTCAAGGAGGCCGAGGAACTGGCCCGCGACCTCAACACCGGCGCCATTCCCGCCCCGGTTCTGCTGGTCGGACAGTACAATATCGGTGCCTCACTTGGTCAGGAAGCCCTAATGAAAAGCCTCTGGGCCGGCCTGATCGGTCTGGCACTGGTCGCCCTGTTCCTGATCATCTACTACGGCTGGGCCGGTCTGCTGGCCACGATTGCCCTCTTCTTCTACACCGGTCTGCTGCTCTTCCTGATCAAATCCGCCCTGCCAATGCCTGTGGCTCTGGTAGTAGCCATCGGCGTTTTCGCCTATCTGATCTATAGAATTTTAAACAGTAAAGAATCCGGTCCCGAAAAACTGATCGCCCTGATCCTTTCCGTTTTTGTGCTCTTTTTCCTCTCCTTCCTACTGGCCACCCCGGTGGTACTGACCCTGGCCGGCGTAGCAGGTGTAATCCTTTCCATCGGCATGGCCGTGGACGCCAACATCCTCATCTTTGAAAGAGTCAAAGAGGAACTGCGCGACGGCAGACCGGTTGAATCAGCAGTTTCCGTAGGCTTTGACCGGGCCTGGAGCTCAATCAAGGACTCAAATTTCTCGTCTCTGATCACCTGCGCCATCCTTTTCTATTTCGGCAGCTCAATCATCCAGGGTTTTGCCTTCAATCTGGCCGCCGGTATCCTGGTTTCCATGTTCAGCGCCATCACCGTGACCCGTGTCCTGCTGGACACTTTCCTGCGCAGCAAGCTTGGCAACCGCCCAAATTCCTTTGGACGCCCCAAACAGGTAAAAACAAAACTCTATCAAATCACTCCCAAAAGAAAGACCTATTATGCCATCTCTGCAGCAGTCCTGCTGGCCTCTGTTGCAGCCCTGTTCACGGTAGGACTTAAACCCAGCCTGGACTTCTCCGGAGGCTCCCTGATGGAGTTGAAATTCGAAAAAACCATTGGCACCGAAGAACTGCGCCAGACCATCAAAGAAATTGAGAGCGAGTTGAACAAAGACCGTTTGCCCGGACTCCCCTCCGGCATCACGGTAACCACCTCCGTTCCTTCTGAAGGCGGCGAGAGCGCACCGGAAGCCTCATCCGCACCGGTTGAACTGACCGCCATGAAGGGCCAAATGGATCTCGGCACCGTTACCGTAGTCACCTCCGGCAACAACCTGCTGGTCAAATCCCGTGACATCTCAGCCGACGATCACGACCTGCTGTTGCAAAAACTGCGCGACCGCTACGGCAACATCGAAGAGACCAGATTCCAGTCTGTCGGTCCGACCATCGGAGAAAGTCTGCGTTATCGTGCTTTCCTGGCAATCCTCTTTGCCGCCCTGGCCATCATAGTCTATATCGCTTTTGCTTTCCGCCGTGTTCCCGCCTCCATCGGCAAATGGAAGTTCGGCGCGGCAGCGATTGTCGCCCTGTTGCACGACGTGATCATCCTCCTGGGTATCTATGTAGTATTGGGAGCATTTATCGGCCTGGAAGTAGATGCTCTCTTTATAACCGCTGTTCTGACCATTATGGGCTTCACCGTACATGACACCATTGTCGTGTTGGACAGATTGCGTGAGAAATTAAAAGTCCCCCATAAGGACAAAACCTTGGAAGACCTGACCAACGAGGCGGTCAACGAAACCCTGGCCCGCTCCATTAACACCTCCCTCACCACCGCCCTGACAATCTTCACGCTGGCCCTGCTGGGCGGCGAATCCATCCGCGGCTTCAACCTGGCCCTGCTGATCGGTATCGTCATCGGTACCTACTCCTCTATTTTCATTGCCTCACCGCTGCTGGTCGACTGGTACAACTGGCGACATCGCGAGAAAAAATAAAGAGTGACAAAAATACTCTTTTCACCTAGTATTCCCCTGTCCGGTCATTAACAACCGCCAGGGGAATTTCTACACCAATCTTCTTTCGGTTTGCACCTGCCGGCTAAACCTCAAAAGCGCCAGTAGCTCAGTGGATTAGAGCATCGGTCTTCGGAACCGAGGGTCGGGGGTTCGATCCCCTCCTGGCGCACCAATAAAAAAAGCTCCGCCTGGAGCTTTTTTTATGATTTGATCTACCTTTTACAGTTTCTTGAAGAAATCCTTAAACAATTCCGGATAATGTTCATAACAAACCATCATATAAGCAATATCAAACTTTTTGAATTGCCTACCTTCCTCCTCCAGGCGTTTGATTAGAACACCACATCGATGCTCAGTCGGCTCCTTGAGAACGTTGGGCATGACAATTTCTTCTTTGACATCCTCTTTTTTTTCTTCGGCATGATTCATGATAAATCGATAGTCGGGCGGAGCGCTTCCGTCTGTAGCATCTGCCAGAAAGGCACTGTGCAAAGTGAAAGCCTGCAGAGTGTTCTGCCAACCGCCACTGGTTACCATGCCCAGTAAAAAAACCGCCACACCCGCCAGTAAGACCGGAATGGCCAATAAAGCTGATTTCTGTCTGTTATTCATATTTGTTTTTGCTAAATCAATACATTATAGCACAAAAAAGCCGCCCCCGCCAAGCGGGGGCGGCTAAAACCGTCCACTGGCCGGTTTACCTTTTACGAATAACTATAGTTTTCACCAGACGATCATGCAAACCCTGACGTTTCTTGCTGAAAAAAACCGGAATAAAACCAATTAGCAAAGGAATAGCAGCCATTATC
The DNA here is from genome assembly GCA_002305925.1 of Candidatus Peregrinibacteria bacterium UBA1369. Taxonomy (GTDB): domain Bacteria; phylum Patescibacteriota; class Gracilibacteria; order UBA1369; family UBA1369; genus UBA1369. The sequence goes on along the minus strand of DBRL01000010.1, from coordinate 79,285 downwards.
CAGGCAAAAACCCTCAACAAGGCCTGCAGTATGGATATATTCCCTCCCTCATAATTGGCAATTTTTATTTTCATCAGCATCATACCGGGAGTTCGGGAAAGCACAGCCCAGAAAATCAGCATATAAATGACTGGTAGTAGCCAAAACCAGATTCCATCAAAAGAACCGAAAAAAGAAATCAGCTCATTGTAATGTCCGCCGGCAATCAAACTGGAAAAGCGGAATGAGCCCGGAATCAAAAGCAGCACCACCAGCCAAACTATTGCCAAATCAATCCCTATAGAAGCCATTCGCAGATACCAGGGAGCATAATGGAAATTATGGGTGGTTACCCGAATACCGTCAGTCATATTGTTTGTATTAAATAATCAGCGGCGCCAGCATAACAAATTAAGCCAAAATTGTCATCAGCGGCGAAGCAGTGTATATTATGCGCTAGAGAAACCTTATCATACGACACATGGCTGGAGAATATGTTCAGGCCGAAACGCTGGCCGACTACTGGAAACAACTAAAATCCTATTATATGTCTGCCAGCCCGCTCTTCGATGAAATTGACCGTCAGGGCTATGATGCCTTTGAACGAAGTGAACGCGAGGACAGTGACAATCACCTCAACTTTGAACGACTCGGTACGGATACCAAGGTGGTTGATGTTGCTTTTTACAAATACCTTCCCGAGGGAAAAATCGCCTACCGCATCCATCTGGTAGATGTTGACGGTAAACAGGAAGATCATTTCTTCATCGTCAAAAGTTTCAGCTGATTCGGCGACGGAACAGCCAGAGATACTCCTGGGTACCCTCCTTGCCCTTTAGGGGAGATGGCATTTTTTCTGTCAGCTTCAATCCCTGTGCGGCAAAAGCATTTTCAATAGCCAACAGCCGTTTTTTTACCAAAGTAAGATCCTTCAGCTTCCGTAAAGAACCGGGCCCCAACTCATATTGCGGCTTCAGCAAAACAAGTAAAATGGTTTCCCTGCCGGTCAAAGCTGAGAGAGCGGGCAAAAGAGCTTCAATGGAAATAAACGACACATCAACCACAATCAAATCCGGCGGTTCCGAAAAATCTGCCAACCGCAGATCTCGAGCATCAGTATTGTTACGAAAAACAAAACGTCGATCATGGAGCAGCTCGGCGGCCACCTGTCCGTTACCAACATCAATCCCATAAACCATTCTTGCGCCGCGCTCCAGCAACAACTGGCTGAAACCTCCCGTGGCCACACCGATATCCAGGGCTACCGCCCCCTGTACCGGAACTCTAAATTGATCCAGCGCAGCGCGCAATTTCAATGCGGATCTGCTAACATATGGCGAATCGACAACCAATAATTCAACAACAGAATTCTCTTCCAGCAAAAAAGACGGTTTGCGTTGCACCATACCATTGACCCGAACATTACCGCGCAAAATAGCCTCCTTGGAACGGTCACGACTACGAAAGCTGCCTGTCCGGACCAGATAATGATCAAGCCTTTCGTGTTTTACCGTCGTCATTTTCCTGGGAATTAGGCTGTTTTTGCTTCCCAAAGATACTTTCACTGAAAAATTTTTCCAACTCAAAGTTGGTCATTTTTTCAATGACTTTTTTCTCAACAAAATACAAAGCCAAAAGGTCCAGAGCCTCGCGCCAGAGAGCATTATATTTTCGACTCCTCAGGCCCAACATCGGCCGTATAGAATGTCCGCGTCCCTCGGAAATGATTTGCATAAAAAAAGCCTTGTTGCGGCGCAAACATTCCAACAGAGCACGACGTTCCAGCATCAGATAATCAAATACCGCACGGCGCAACCCATCATCAAATAAGTTTAGTCCTGTAACCAAAGCCTCAAAACCGTTGGACAAATAATATTCCAGCACGGCATCGCCGTTCTTTTGCAGCATTTCGTCAAGCTCCAGCCGCATGGCCTGTTTTTCCTCGAAATAAGAATATTTATTCATTGCCAAAAGCAAACGAGAACGGATAATACGATATTTTGCACCAGTAGTCAAGCCCGTTGCCCAAAATGGCTGTTTAGTTAATATTTTTGTCAGATTTTCATGCTAAAATCCGGGCATGAATCAAATTCACCATCAGCACGGCGGCTGCGACCACAAAGACCATTGTCAGCACGGAAACAATCCGAAAAACCTGTTGCAGTTTTTTCAATGCTGTCTGGGTGAGGAAGCCCCACCGATTTCGGAAAAAATTCAGTCCCTGCGGCAAAAAATCGGCGGAAGCGAAAACATCACCGCAGTACAGGTCCGTCCGGAAGAAAAATTTTCGGTCTATGGTGACATGGTTGTCGCCGATCTGCTCCACACCTTTCCGGAAATACGTCCCTATCTGGAAGAATTGCACCCACTGGGGCTGCTCTCTCCCGCCCTGCACAGTACGACACTGGAATTGTTTTTGGCTGACTCGGAGACAGACATCAACACCGTCTGCCTTGAACTGGAAGCAATTATCAACCGCCAATAATGCCCGTCATATGGCCGCACTCTACGCCGAAATTCTTCTGCCCAGAAAAATCAGCGGCAGCCAGGAAACCCTGACCTATCTGGTCCCGGATTCATTACACGACAAAATCAGCACCGGCATGCTGGTGGAAATACCGCTCAGAAAGAAAGTTTCCCGCGGCATGGTCTATGCTCTTCACGACCATATCCCAGCCTTTTCCACCCGCCCGATCACGGCCATTGTTGAAGATTTCTACACCCTGGCCCCCTGGCAGCTGAAATTGCTCGACTATGTCAGCCGGCAGCATTTCACGCCGCTTCACAAATGCCTGAAGCTATTTTTCCCAACCAATGTTTTTACGCGCAAAAGAACCAAATCAATCACCGCTCCACCCGGAACCGATCAAAACCTGCCTTCCCCGCACCAACTCACCGACACTCAACAAAAGGCTCTACTAACAATCCTGGACAACCCCGATCGCACCATTCTGCTGCACGGAATCACCTCATCGGGAAAAACCGAAATTTATCGGCGTCTTACTACCGCCAATATTTCCCGCGGCCTGCAAACGCTCATTCTCGTGCCGGAAATTTCCCTCACCCCTCAAACAGTTAGAAATTTCCGACAACAATTCGGAAACAATATCGCCGTAATTCACTCCAGACTAACTCCCTCGGAAAAATTGACGCAGCTGACCAATATAGCCCGCGGCCTGCATCAGATCATTGTCGGTTCACGTTCAGCAGTCTTTGCTCCATTCAGGAAACTGGGCACCATTATTATTGACGAAGAACATGAGGATTCCTACAAACAGGACCAGGCCCCCCGCTACCACGCCCGCGAAATCGCCCTGCAAATCGGCCACCTCACCACGCCCCCCGTTCAGGTGATTCTCGGCTCGGCCACACCTTCCGTGGAGAGTTATTACCTGGCTCAGGAAGGTCATTATCTGCTCGTGGAAATGAACAGCCGCGTTCCCCAAACCAATGGCCGGCAGGGATCACTGCCGCAACTGCAAATCGTCGACATGCGTGAAGAACTGCGCAAACGCAACTTCAGTATTTTCAGCGAGTTGCTGGCCGAAAAACTGTCTGAAACCCTGGCCAAAAAAGAACAAGCCATACTTTTTTTGAACCGGCGCGGCGCGGCCTCGGCAGTACTCTGCCGCGACTGTGGTTTCATTGAACAATGTCCCGACTGTTCCGTCGCCCTTACCTATCATTCGCACAGAACAGTGGAAAACACGGTTCTGCCCTCACAACGTCTGATCTGCCACCACTGCGGTCTAATTTTCCCATTACCGGCCACATGCAAAAACTGCGGCAGCCATCTGATCAGACAAATTGGCCTTGGCACTCAAAAAATCGAGGAGGAGTTACATAAACTGCTGCCACAGGCGCGCATTCTGCGCGCCGACCGCGACACCACCGGCCTGAAGGACGGTTTTCGGGAAATCTATGACCTGTTCCGGCGGGGCCAGGCAGATGTGCTGATCGGAACGCAAATGATCGGGAAAGGACTGCATTTACCGGGAGTGACACTGGTGGGCATAGTGCTGGCCGACACGGGACTGGGCATCCCCGATTTCCGCTCGGCGGAAAAGACTTTCCAACTGCTGACTCAGGTATCCGGCCGCTCGGGCAGGGAAAAGCCGGGAGAAGTAATCATTCAGACCTACCTGCCGGAGCATTATGCCCTCACCAGCACGGCGGCCCAGGACTTCACCTTTTTTTACAACCGTGAAATCCGCCACCGCCGTGAAAACCAGCTCCCCCCCTTCCGCAGCATGCTGAAAATAACCGTGGAAGCGTCCAGCGCGGAACAGGCCCGACTAAGGGCATCACTGCTGCTGGAAGATCTGGATGGATATCGCAACGGCCAAATAGACCAGGTAGCCGAGATCAACAGCTATCCCGCCTTGATCCCCAAATTGAAAAACCGTCATCGCTGGCAAATCCTTTTGACCGGCCAGTCCCCACAGGGATTTCTGGACAATTTTCGCTTACAAAAAAGCCTTCCTGATGGTATAAAAATCGATGTGGACCCACTACGCACCACCTAAAAAACCCATAACATGAAAAAGAGAGCCCTCACCGGAGTGAAACCCAGCGGCACACCGCATATCGGCAACTATCTGGGTGCCATGAAACCGATTATCGACCTGCAGAACGATTACGAAACCTTTGTCTTCATCGCCGATCTGCACTCCCTGACCACCGTTCGCAATGCCGAAGAACTGCACCGCAACACGCTCGACGTGGCCCTCGACTTCCTGGCCCTGGGACTGGATCCGGAACGAACCGTTTTCTACCGCCAGTCCGACCTGCACGAACACAGCGAGCTGGCCTGGATACTCAGCTGCATCACTCCGTTTGGACTGATGGAGCGGGCCCATGCCTGGAAAGACGCGCTGGCCACCGGCAAAAAAGACCCCACTGTCGGTCTGTTTACTTATCCCGTACTGATGGCGGCCGATATTCTGCTTTATCAGGCCGATCTGGTACCGGTAGGCAAAGATCAAAAACAGCACGTGGAAATCGCCCGCGACCTGGCCGAAAAATTTAACGGCATTTTTGGCGAGACCTTCAAACTGCCAGAAGAAATGACGCCGGAAGAAATCGCCTCAATCGTCGGCACGGACGGCGAACATAAAATGAGCAAGAGCTACAACAACACCATCCAGATTTTCGCTCCCGAAGAAGAACTGAAAAAACAGATCATGGGTATCAAAACCGATTCCACCCCCGTCGAAGCTCCCAAAGATCCGGACACAGACACCGTCTTCAAAATCTATTCCTACCTGGCTACTCCCCCGGAAATCGAGAATCTGCGCGACAAATATCTGTCCGGTGGATTTGGTTATGGAGAAGCCAAAAAAATGCTACTAACCAAATACCTGGAACACTTCGGTCCAGCCAGGGAAAAAAGAATTGAACTGGCCAAAAATTTGGGCTATCTTGGGGACGTCCTAAAATCAGGCGGGGAAAAGGCGAAAAAAATCGCCTCAGGCACCATGGAACAAGTCAGACAGCGAACCGGTCTGATTTTATGATAAATGCCAGGGAATCATAAAAAATTGCGATGAAACACACAAAGTACATTTTCATTACCGGCGGAGTCTGCTCGTCACTGGGCAAAGGTATCGCCGCCGCCTCTTTCGGTGCGCTGCTCAAATCCTGCGGTTTCAAGGTGTTTTCACTAAAACTGGATCCCTACATCAATGTCGACCCCGGCACCATGAATCCTTTTCAGCACGGTGAGGTCTATGTACTGGAGGATGGCTCTGAAACCGACCTGGACCTTGGCCATTACGAAAGATTTATCGGCGAAAACCTTAACCAGGGCTCCAATGTGACCACCGGCCGCATTTATTCGGAAGTGATCGCCAATGAACGCAAAGGAGTCTACCTGGGAGGAACAATTCAGGTTGTCCCCCACATCACCAACGCCATCAAAAAAAAGGTCTATGAAGCCGGAGAGAACTCTAACGCCGACATCGTACTGGCTGAAATCGGCGGGACTATCGGCGATCTGGAAGGGGGACCTTATCTGGAGGCGATACGCCAAATCCGCCGCGAGAAGGGCCAGGAACATACGCTTTTTGTCCATCTTACACTGCTACCCTATCTGAAAGGAGCCAAGGAACTGAAAACCAAGCCGACCCAGGCCTCAGTACGCGAACTCAGATCCTACGGCATTCAGCCGGACATCATCATCGCCCGTGCCGATCATCAGATCACCCGTGACCTGATCAAAAAGATCGCGCTTTTCTGCGACGTTGACGAACATGCCGTCATCTCCGGGGTGACGATGAATTCGATCTATGAAGTACCGCTCAATTATCACGAACAGAATCTTACCCAGCTGATCGCCAACAAACTGCTACTTGGCATAGTGGAACCGAAACTGGATGACTGGATCAATCTCAACGAACGCATCCGTTCGACGCGCAAACCTCTGAAAATAGCTCTGGTAGTCAAATATGCCAATTTGGAAGACGCCTATCTGAGCGTGATCGAATCACTAAAAATTGCCTGTTACCACCAAAACCGTGATCTGTCTTTGCTCTGGGTCGATTCCGAAAAACTGGAACAGCAGGATGAAAAAGCCTGGGAGATGCTAAAAAGCGCCCACGGTGTACTCGTCCCCGGGGGCTTCGGCACCCGCGGCACCGAGGGGAAAATTTTGGCCGCCAAATATTGCCGGGAGAACCAAGTCCCCTACTTCGGCATCTGTCTGGGAATGCAAATCATGTGCATCGAATTCATGCGGCATGTCACCGGCGATCAACGTTACACTTCGGAAGAATTTGACGAAGACAACCATGCCGGTCCAGATTTCCACGTCATCTGCTTTCTCCCCGGACAAAACAAAAATCGCGAGAAGGGAGGCACTCTGCGACTGGGGACATACCCCTGCCAGCTGGAAAAAGGCACACAGAGCCGACAGCTCTACAAACAGGAAAACATTGAGGAACGGCACCGCCACCGCTATGAATTCAACAACAAATTTCGCAAAGAAATAAGCAAACATGGTATGATACCGGCTGGCATCTATCCGAAGGAAGACCTGGTAGAAATTACTGAATTGAAAGACCATCCCTTTATGATTGGCTGCCAATTCCACCCGGAATTTCTCTCCCGCCCCAACCAGCCCCACCCGCTTTTCCGCGGATTCATCGAAGCCAGTGCAGAATACAGCCACCACAAAAAACAAAAAAACACTTAATGCCCCAGTACGCCTACACCGTCATCAACAAGGAAAACCAGCAGCTGAATGGCACGATCAACGCGCCGGACGAATCCAGCGCGCGCAAAGAACTCAACATCATCGGTTTTTCCATTCTCTCACTGACACCGGTGGGCTCAGGCACATCTGCGCCGGGCGTCCAGCTTAACAACGAAAACCAATCCACCCCCGAAGAAGCAGGCCTGGAAAAAGCGGTGGCGGAAACAATAGTCACCTTTGAGTTTGAGGCACTGGACAAAAACGGTAAACGCATCGTCGGCACGATCCAGGCAGAAAATATATACAACGCCTATAAAAGACTGCTTGGCGAATATCAGTTTGACGTACAACAACTCTATCCTTCCGGCCTTGGAGAAGAGGAAGTAAAAAAAGCCAGGATGCGAGGCGTGGACGAACTGCGCGACAGAATGCTCGAGGAAAAAATGGAAAAAGAGCTGCTCCAGAAAAAAAAGGCACTCGACGAAATTGAGTTTCAAAAAAGGCAGGCCCAAATGAAAACCCAGGTTGATTTTGTGCTGGCCAAAGTCAACGAAATCCTCAACACATATCAGAACGAACTTGATCCAACCAGAAAAAGTAAAATCAAATATTTCGTTGAAAAAATCCTGCGCATCAAAAACAGCACCAACCTGGAATACATCAAACAAAGCTGCGAAGAACTTTTAACCTATCTGCAAAAGGAAGAAATCTTCCTCAATCAGGCCCAGCGTATCAGAGAAAAAACGCAGCTGTCAGTTGAAGCCAAGAGCATGATGATGGCATTGGAAAAAATCAACAACCCGGCGGGAAAAGACATTTTTGATTCGCTGCGCGATTGGCGCCGCGAACACATCACCGAGAACGCCGACCCATCCTTCCCAGACCGACTGATCGACATTCTGATCACCCCCCTGATCGGCAGTATGCCTGAAGACGACGAAATCACAGCCCTGCGCAACAAACTTAAAGCCACCAACTCCCAGCTGAAAGAATTTCTGATCATCTATTTTCAGGCTCCCGACCCGGAATTCAAAGCCGAAACCAAAAGAGCCCTGCAACGCCTCTGGCAACAAAGAAAAGCTGAGAAAAAAGAATTGACCGAACTAATTCGCAAAAAAAACGAGGAAAAACTGGCACAGATCGAATACACCTCACTGGAAGTGTTGGAAAGAGAAATTTTCAGCCTGGCCGGCTGGGTACTGACCTTCTACATTGTCTATTATTTCGCCACAATTTACCTCAACACCAAGGTCATTGATTTTATTCCTGAAACCGGTTTCAATCTGCTTTTTCAAACCTCTCTGATCAAATATTTCTTTACCACGCTTTTCTTCTTCGTCTGCTTTCTGGGAATCAAAATTGAATTCTTCCGGCGAAAAGCACTGGCCACTCCAGTGTTGGCCGTGGTTTTTCTGCTTTCGTCAAGCCTTATCATTCTCAACTTCTAATGTATCCAATCCTTTTGCAGCTAGGGCCTCTAACCGTTTATTCCCTCTGGATATTCATGGCCCTGGGCATTTTTTTCTCCCTGCTGATCGTCTACAAACTCAGCCGGCAACGCCTGGTCAAACTTTCCTTCCTCAGTGAAAACAGTCTGCTGATCTTTTTGAGCGGACTGATCATGGCCCGACTGGTTTTTATGCTTTATAACCTGGATTATTTTATCCAAATCTCCATCGTTGAAGGCCAATTTCTGGAACCGCTTTATATCTGGGATAAAGGACTGAATGTTTGGGGCGGGCTTCTGGGAATATTTTTGAGTCTCTGGCTGCTGGCAAAAAAAGACAATGAGGATTTCCGTTCCTGGACGGATATTCTGGCAGTGGCAATTTTTTTCGGCATGACCTTCGCCTATCTAGGCGCTTTTCTGGACGGACGCAGCTACGGCTCTCCCACCGACTTGCCCTGGGGAGTAATGATGGAACCTTCACAGTACGCCATACCCATTCATCCCGTTCAGCTTTACGCGGCACTTTATTCGCTCTTGATCGGGCTGCTGCTGTTCCACCTCTTTAACCATGACTGGTTCAAAAAACCCGGTATTATCGCGCTTTCCGGTCTGACAATCTATTCACTGCTGCGTTTTTTGGAAGAATTTCTGCGCGGGGATGAAGCGCTGCTGCTCTTTGACACCGTCAGGGAAGGCCAAATCTGGAGTTTTCTGGGACTTTCCATCGGCACATATATGCTGTATAGGTATTTTAGAAATTACTTCCAAGAAAATTCATAACTATGGTTAATACTGTGGTTTCCGCACTCGATTACCTCTTCAATTTCTCTCCCGACCGTTACTTCCCCCTACAATGGATCCCCTGGACCCTGATCGGAATAACCCTGGTCCTGAGTGTTTTTCTCGTTTACAAAATCCGCACCTGCAAGGACAGCATTCTGCGCAAAATATTGCAGGAATACCCCGGCAAATTTATTACGATCTCTGTACTCCTGGCCACCAACGTGCTGACCCGCCTCTACCGCATCGAAGTGCTTTCCATGAGAGCCTTTACCTACATACTGATCATCTGGCTCCTTTTGGCCCTCTACGGACTGTATCACGATTTACGGGTTACCTACCCCAAGCGAAAAAACCAGGTAACACCGAAATTTCAGCGCCTGGAGGAAAAATACCGCATCCACAAAAATAAAGGCCGTAAAAAAATCCGCCGCCGCTAACAACCTATTCCCAAATCGTCCAGCGCTTGACTTCGAAAAACTCCTCTCCTCCCTGACGCTCCACCTCCCCCCAAAATAATGTACCGTCCGGGGCCAGATGAACATAGGGAACGTTTTCTGTATGCAGGAGCTTTACAACATTGTCAAAACCTGAATCGGCCAGCCACAGCCCGTCATCATCGGCAAAAAGCAGCAACCCCTCCGAACCGCGCCAGCGCCAATCACTATGAAACAGCTTTACCTTTTCTGAAAAACGCCTTACGAGAAGCGACTTGTCCTCGACAGGCAAATATTTCCAAAGTTCCCGTCCGGCCACCAGATAATCCACATTACCCCGCGTATCAACACCCACCCAATCAACATCGCGCTCCGAGAGCAATAAAAATTCACCGCCGGATCTGACTTCATAGAGAGCGTTCTGCCCAGCTTCCGCAAACTGAACCATCAGAAAAACCCTCCCATGAACAACCGACATTTTTACAGCTGCAATATCACTTCCGGGACGTGGCTGTTTGGCCCAGACCAGCTGATTCATCTCACGATTAAAAAGGGCCAGCAAATCATCCTTCAGATAGAGCCAACGGTTCCCGACATACTGATAATTTGTGGAATAAGCAATCGGTACTATTGATGACCCGTTCAAAGCCAATATTGCGCGTCGACCGGTGTCCCGTGACATCAGAACGGCCTCATTGCCCGAAACAACCTCAATCGAAACTAAATCCTCAAAAGGCAACAAAACCTCGTGCGGCTGATCGGCGCTGGCGGCGGCCAGCCGCACCCAGCGCAAAATCCGTCCTTCAACCCAGAAAACATAACCCCCCTCCCAAAAAAACTCCTCCTGGGGCATACCAATAGCCCACAACCCTTTGAATTTCAACGAAGGGTCCAGCGGCACTAGAAAAACGGACAGCACACGGGTAATACGGTCGGAAAAAACCTCAACCGGCAATTTGTATTCAAGATGGCCCGGCTTGACCACGGTCAGCTGATACCTTCCGGGCAGCACACCGGTGGCGGAAAAAGGCACCCCTCCCTCCAGACGCCGGTCGTCCAAATAGATTTCGGCCTCTGAATCGGTATAGGAAAGGGACACAATCCCCGTGCGCCTGATTTCGTTGGTATAAAAATCAAAACGCAAACCGTTCAGCTGGATCAGAACATAAAACAGCGAGAGAGTAAAAAGCAGCAGGAGCGCCATTCTCCACAACCATTTCTGCAAGTTTTTCGGCATGATTGACTAGGAAATGCTGAGAATTTCGTAGGTCACCGTTCCGGCCGGAACCCGCACGTCGATTTTGGCCCCGACCTGCTGATCCAGAAGAGCCACTCCTACGGGGGACTCGTTGGAAATTTTGCCACCGAGGGGATCGGCTTCCGTCGTACCAACCAAAGTATATTCAAAAACGCCCCCGACGAATTTTCCATTGATCGCGCGTATTTTCACGCAGTTGCCCAGTTGTACATGCATCTGCTTTTTGGACTGCTGCTGGGCCGCTTCGTCATCAATGATTTGCGCGTATTTGACCTGCTCGGTCAGCTGCATAATACGTCCCTCCACGAAAGCCTGTTCGTTTTTTGCCTCTTCATACTCGGAATTTTCCGAAAGGTCACCATAACTTACCGCCTCCTTAATCCTGGCCGCGATTTCACGCCGGCGCGTATTTTCAAGATAGTCAAGCTCCTTCTTCAGGGTGTCCAACCCTTCCTTGGTCACCAAAGTAACCTTGTCATCGGCACGACGTGGAGATTTGGCCGCAACCTGTTTTGCCAGCGTTGTTTTTTTGGTCCTGGATTTTGCCTTGGTCTTTGCCTCTGCCATAAAGAGAAATTGGTTAAATGGTTTAATTCCTAGTTTGGACGTATTTTGATACTGGTGGGATGCTCCTTCAGTTTCTGCAATACCTTGGCTTCAATCTGGCGGATTCTCTCTCTGGTGACATTGAACTCCTGACCAACCTCCTCCAATGTATGCCCCACCCCATCCTTTAGACCGAAACGCATTTCAATGATCTTGCGCTCGCGGGGCGAAAGGTACTGCAGCATTTCATGAATATTCTCTTTGATCAAGACACGGTTAGTGGCCTCCTGTGGCAAAACGGCGTCATCATCCTCGATAAAATCACCGAGTTTGCTGTCCTCCTCGGTGCCAACCGGAGCCTCCAGAGAAACAATATCCTGGGATATTTTTAAAATATGCTTGACCTTCTTTACATCCATGCCCATCTCAGCGGCCAGCTCCTCCACCACCGGTTCACGCCCCAATTCCTGGACCAAACGCCGCTGCGCATGAGTCAGCTTGTTGATGGTCTCAACCATGTGCACGGGTATACGGATAGTTCTGGCCTGGTCAGCAATGGCACGTGTAATGGCCTGGCGAATCCACCAGGTGGCATAGGTCGAAAACTTGAAACCACGATCGGGATCAAACTTTTCCACGGCACGAAAAAGACCGATATTACCCTCCTGAATCAGATCGAGAAAGGAGAGTCCTCGTCCGATATACTTTTTGGCGATACTGACCACCAAACGCAGATTTGATTCGGCCAGCTTTGATTTTGCAGACTGATCACCCTTCTTGATCCTCCGGGCCAAATCAATTTCTTCCTTGGCAGAAAGCAACGAAATTTTTCCGATTTCACAGAGATAGAGACGTATCGAATCATTGGCGATCTCACGCAATTCCACCGTTTTTTTCTCTGGTTCCGGAGCCTTGACCGGTTCCCCTTCCTCCTTTTCACGAGAAATCAGCATTTTGTCTTTGGCATCGATAATCTCAATACCCAAATCCATAAAAAGCCCCATCACCTCATCGAGCAGCATAATGTCATCCTCGGCGTTCGGTATGGCCTTCATCAGCTCCTGATGGGTCACAAAACTGTGCTCCCGCCCTTTTTTCACGAGATCTCTAACCGCTTCCGGAAATCGCTGCAGAGTATCATCAGTGGGCTGTACGATAAACTTTTTTGTTCTGGCCATTAAACTTGCGTTACATTAATTATTTTTCCGCGGTCATACCGCTTAGGGCTACCAGTATCTCCTGCATTTCCTGCTGATCTTGACGCGACTCGGCCTCCTTCAGCCGCCGCTGCAAGCCCTGACGCAAATCGACCAGCCGTTTTTGCCTTATTTTCCCCATTAGATCGACAATTTCCTTCTCAATCGTCTCGGGGGGCAATTCCCCATACTTTTCCTCTACAAATAAAGACATTAAAGTGGCCTGGGGCTTGTGCTCTCCATCCAGTCCGGACAAAATCGTCAAAACAGCATCCTGATCAGTACCCTGTGGATTATAGTTTGACAAAAACTGATTGTAAATAGTTTTTATACTTTCCGGCAAATCGTCTTGCGACAGACGATCTTTTATGGCGTAAAAACGCAGTGGATAATTGAGCAACAAACCAAGCAAAACTTCCTCCGGCGCGTATTGCTTGGGTTTTTCAGCTTCCATGGCCTGTTTGGCCGGATGACTATGACTCAACTTCATCACGTTCAGCTCATCATATATCTGCACCTCCGGTACGGCCAAATCGGCGGCCAGTCTACGGACATAGCCATCCCGTTCCACGGAGCTTTTGATCTTACCGATCAGTAGAGCGAATTCCGCCAATATTTTGCGTTTTTCGACGGGAGAGTTTTTATTGAAACGCACAAACAAATCCTCATAAAAATGGTCGGCAAAAAGTCTGATGCCGGCTAGAAGTCCCTTTAAATCCCCAGGCTGCTCAAGTACAAAATCAGCAATATCTTTGCCGGAGGGCAAAATCATAACCTTGACGATAAATTCAAAGTCCTGCGTCAACTCGAAACTTCTCCGGGCCGCCTCCTGGCCGGCCCGATCCATGTCAAAAGACAAAACCAGCTCCTCGATATAAGGCTTCAATTGAGTCAAATGACGCTTGGTCAGCGCAGTACCGTTGACCGCGACCACGTTTTTCACGCCATCCTGCCAGGCCATCAGATAATCCATATACCCCTCCACCACCACGGCCTGCTTGTTTACCTTGATCGTTGGCTTGGATTGATGGAATCCGTAAAGGAGCTGATTTTTCTGATAGATCGGCGTCTCGGGAGAATTGAGATATTTGGGCTGCTGATCGGAACTGAGTGCCCTGCCGCCAAAACCAACCACCCTGCCCAAACCATCCGTGACCGGAAAAGTAATTCTGCCGCGAAAACGATCGTAAATATGTACCATCGAGGTATCCTTGGCCAGCGCCAGACCGGCCTGCAAAATTTGGGCGTGTTTATAGCCTTTTTTCAAAAGCAGCTGATGAGTCGCTTCGAAACTGTCAGGAGCCAGCCCCAGCCTGAATTGACGAATAGTCTGCTCGGTCAAACCGCGACCGCGCAAATAATCCAGAGCGGCCATACCTCGTTCAGACCAAAGCTCCTGCTCAAAAAAAACAGTAGCCTGCTCATGGATTTCCAGCAAAATATCTTTCTCGCCCTTATGAACAAAATTTTTACTCGACTCCTTCTCCAGAACAACTCCGGTTTTTTCGGAAAGAATTTTCAGGGCTTCACTGAAGTCGATGTTTTCCACCTCCATCAAAAAACGGAAAATATCACCACCCTTCTGGCAACCAAAACAATAGGCTATCCCCTTGTCCGGACTGACGATAAAGCTGGGAGTTTTCTCAGAATGGAAAGGACAGAGGCCTTTTAAGCTCTTGCCAATGCGCTTCAGTACCACATACTCCGCCACCAGATTCTCAATCGGCAAACGGGCCTTGATTTCGTTGACCGCATCACTCATGAAATAACTTTAAATTTCGTCTATCATCTTTTAGCCCTTTTTACGGCTCTTTTCAACCTCCAGAATCACCACCAGAAAGCCTACCACCGCCATCACGAATATCATACCGATCAGGGCCCAGATCTTAGCTCCGCTGTCCAATACAAGCGCCATCAAACCAAAAAACAATGAAATCAGATAAATAGCTGAAACCGCCTGACGCTTCGATAAACCAGCATTGAGCAGACGATGATGAAAATGATGCAAGTCACCCTTGAAGGGAGATTTCCGCTGCAACAGCCGCCTGGCAATTACCCAGACAGCATCAAGTATCGGAAACCCCAAAACCAACACAGCCGTCGCCAATTTCCCTCCGGAATAAATGGCCAAACCAGCCAGCAAAAAACCGATAAACATCGTACCTGTATCCCCCATCAGAATCTTTGCCGGTGGAAACTCATAGCGCCAGAAAACAGCCAAAATTACAAACAGCGACAATGCCATCACCAATACTGCCGTCTGATCCACACTGTGAAAGTGCGGCCGCGCCGCAAGTAAAAACAGCACCAAAGCAGCTATCGTCCCGACGCCGGAAGACATTCCATCAATACCGTCACTCCAGTTTAGCGAGTTCATAATCAACACCACCCAAAGAACCGTCACCAATAGCGACAGCACGGCCACCCCGCCCACCGTCACCGCCCCCAACCCGATCTCCGCTCCCAGGGGGTTTGGTAGTGCCCCGACCGTCACTCCACCCGCAAAGAGCCCCACGCCCACCGTCACCTGCACCAACAAACGATAAAGCGGCCTGATTCCCCAGCGGTCATCGCAAAAACTGACCACCGCCACCAGCACTGCCAAACCGAGAAAAGTCAACAATCGGGCATCCCAGGGCAACCAAAAAAGCGCGCTGATCAGAAAGGCCACCACAATCACCAGACCGCCATAATAGGGAATCGGCGCGCGTTTCAGGCCATATTTATGCGGCCGGTCCAGCAGACCCAGGCGTGGAAAATAACGCAGTGCCAGCCGCAACAAAAACCAGGTCAGAACAAGCAGCGGAATGACAATGGCCAGATATTGCATATAAAGTTGATTACCGGCGTAGCGGGGCGAGAGGTGACGAGGCGGCTCAGCTCCCGAGAAAGACTGTCCGCAGATTGCCTAGAATATATTCAATTTTCGGTAAAATTTCAATTTTTCGGCGGCAAAAAAGTCACTTCCTCCCGCCTTACTATCTCCGCTTTTATTAAAATTTCGACCGGCACCCGCATCAGCCAGCACGCCCACCGGACGACCCTGCCAGAAAGCTATCGCCACTTCCGGGACAGCGCCCGCGCGGGCAATGTGCCTGCCGCCCGGGAGCCCGTCCGCCGCCCGCTCCCCCTTCCAGCGATTGGCCACAAAATTCCCCCTGGCCAGAACGGCATATTCGTCATCACTTAATTCACACTGCGGGCGGGCTGCCAAAATCAGCCACGGATCGACAAAATCCCTCTCCAATTCGCCCGCCTCCAGTTGTTCAAGTTTTTTGATCTTGTCTCGCATTTCTTCGCTGTCTATTCGCAAAATGCCGACAGCTATACGACGCAGGGCCGAAACCACCGCGCCACAACCCAGCCGCTGGCCCAGATCATGTACCAGGCTGCGTACATAGGTGCCGCTGGAACAGTGAACTTCCATTGTAAGCAGCGAATAGGAGTAAGACAGCACCCGGCAGGAAAAAATCTCCACCGGCCGGGCTTTCAGCTCAAACTGCTCCCCTGCCCTAGCCAGGGCATAGGCGCGCTTGCCACCAATCTGAATGGCCGAATGTCGAGGAGGCACCTGCATGATTTGGCCGCTGAATTCAGCGCTCAGCAAGTGCTCAATCCTTTGCCGATCGGGGACGGGATCCATCGCTGAAACCGCCTCCAAAGTACCATCGATATCATAAGTGTCGCTGACCTGACCCAGCGTCGCCTCCACCTGGTAGATTTTGTCGCTGGCCTCCAGATAGGGCAAAAGTTTGGTGTATTCACCCAAAGCCATCACCATCAGCCCGCTGGCCAGCGGATCAAGGGTTCCGGCAAAACCAACTCGCTTCTGATTGGCCAGCCGTCGCAGCGCCAGCACCAATTTGAAAGAATTCAGACCGCTCTCTTTGTCCAACAATAGAAATCCGTGCAACATAACAAGTTTTTAGCAAATATCTGTCCGGGCATCAGTCGCCAAAAATCAGCGTCTCAGAGCTCCACGCGCAGCGGCTGTGAAAGAATCTCCCGCACCACCTGACGATCGTCCCAGGGAATCTTTCCGGTAGCCAATACCTGTACGGTTTCGGCGCCCTTGCCGGCAATTACCACCGTGTCCCCCGGCTGGGCCAGATGCAGAGCAAAGGCAATCGCCTCACGCCGCGTGGGAATTTTCCATAATCGATCTCCCTCCGTGCGTTTGATGCCGGCTGCAATCTGTTCAATTATGGCATAACGGTTCTCATCGTAGGGATCGTCGTCGGTCAGCACAATCATGTCGGCGTGACGGTCTGCCGCCTCGCCCATTTTCGGCCTTTTGCCCTTGTCCCGCCCGCCGCCGGTAGCTCCAAAGACGGCAAAAAGCCGGCCGGTGGTATTGGATTTATAGAGCTGCAGCAGACTGTCCAGTGATTCGGCGGTATGGGCATAGTCTACAATTACTGCAAAAGGCTGTCCGGCATCGATCTGCTCGAAGCGTCCGGCGACCGTGGTCGCTTTCTCCAGCGCCGTCTTGATCACCGGCCCTGCCACCCCGCAGGAAAGCGCCACGGTCGCCGCGGCCAGGGAATTGTAAACACTGAACTCTCCCGGCATTTTCAGGTCGATTTCCAGCTGCTGATTGGGCATATGCAGAGTATATCCGACCCCGGTCTGACGATAGTTGATATTGGTGGCATAACAATTGCCCGTTTTCAGACCATAGCTGTATTTGCGGTCGGCCAGAAACTGCTCGAAATAGGAAGCATTGGCATCGTCCTGATTGACCACCGTCACCTTCGGCGTTTTCGGCTTGCGCGCCGACTTGTTAATCCTGGCGAAAAGCAGGCCTTTGGCGCGCAAATATTCCTTGAAGCCGCCGTGGTAATCGAGATGATCCTCACCGATATTGGTCAGCACGGCGGTATCGAAATTGACACCCCAGACGCGGTTTTGAATCAGCGAATGCGATGAAACCTCCAGCACGGCAAACTGACAGTTGTCGGTCACCATTTCGCGCAGCAGTTTCTGCACGAAAAAAGGACTCAAAGTGGTCATTTTGGTCTCATTGGCCCACTTTCGGCCGGCTACCTGAAAATTGGTGGTAGAGGCTAGACCAACACGATAGCCCGCCTCGTCCAGAATGGAGGCAACCAGATTGACCGTGGTTGATTTGCCCTTGGTTCCGGTCACGCCAATCACCTGGATCGAACGGGAGGGAAAGCCGTAAATCAGACAGGCCAGCACCGCCTTCACCTTGTGATAAAAAAGCCGCAGCGGATGTCGATCGGGAATCATTTGTCGGAGATATCTGAGCACGATGATGGGGTTATGAAGTTGGATTTCCACCAGATTGTAATACCTTTTTGCGGTGGGGCAAAACGCAGAGCGCGATAATCATCCAGAACTGCATCGCCAAATCGTTTTTAAAAATATATGTGTCCACCATCCCGTGCAGCAACAATACCAGCAGCAGAGTGCCACCGATCAGCCGAAAAAACTTTACTTCATAGTCGGCCTCCGCCATCCACCGACCGCGAAACACACGGGAACAGGCATACCAGAGCAACCAGACAAAAAGTGCCAGCCCCCCCAGGCCCAGATTGAGCCAGACAGCGAGGAAAGTATTGTGCGGATGTATCATCACCCATTCATGCGGCGCATGGCCAAGGATTTCCGGCGCTTCCAGATTGTATTTCGGCTCAAACTGGCCAAAACCGATGCCCAGTAGCGGACTCTGCCGCACCATGTCGACAGCAATCTGATAGACCTGCAGACGCACGCTGCTGGAACTGCGCTGGGCAAATTCGGTAAACAACCGCCATTTTTCAGTGTTGGCGAAAAGAACGACCGCAGACATCAGGGCAATCAGGGCCACCACGCCGATAAAAGTGGCAATTTTCTTCAAAATATCCAGTTGTTCAGACTTCCCTTCACGCCGATGCAGCAAAAAAGTAAGAGCCAAAAACGCCGCCAGTGAAAGCATCACCGCCAGCATGGCCCCATAAGACTGCGTCATCAGCATGGTAATCGAGTAAAGCATGGCCAGAAAAGCCCCCACTACAAAACGCACGGGACGAAAACCCAGCAGCACGCCACGCACAATCATCATCCAGAGGGCGGTGACGGCCGGAGCCAGATACATGGCCAGGTAATTGGCGTTGACGAAGGGGCCGGAAGCCCGTCCGTCGAGGGTAATGAAATCCCCGCTCCAATACTGATAAAACGCCCAAACAGCCAGAGGCAAGGCCGAAAAAACATAGGCGTAAAACATGGTAAAAAGATCTTCACGACGTACGGTGTTAAACCAAAGCATCACAAACCAGAGCCAGGGGACCAAAATCCAGCCCTTCAAAATCCCCAGAGCCACACGACGCGATTGGTAAACTGTCTCCCCGTCAATCAACAAAGTCTCGCGGGGCACAATCAAAACGGCCACCAGCGCCAAAAGCAAAAAAAGCGCCGAAGCCAACAAAAAACCGCTGTTCTGTCTCAAAAAATAACTGCCGGTAGCGACTCCCCGACAGCGAAAATCAAACCATTGTCGCATCCAGGTGCCCAGCTGTAGCAAAAAAAGACCAATCACCAGCAGTTCCAGCACATTAAACGGCCAACCGGCCAACTCCAGCTTCACCAGATAGAGCGGGAAAAAAAGGGGCAACAGATAAATGGCCTTTTGCCAATTCCGGCCTGCAAATATTGACATGGGCAAGGGTGATTAACTGCGGGCTGTTTTGTATTTCTCGAGCTGAGCACGCAATTTCTCCTCCAGCAGATCCACGCCTTCTTCCACAGTCAGACAGTCGGTCTCGGCCCGTAGAGTATCCTGTGGAACAGTGGCGGTCACTGCCATAGTAATTTTCTTGTCACTGGCAATATGCTCGCTATATTCCACATCCACCCGAACCACCACGGAAGGATCCTCCATTACCTTGAATATCGAGAGTGATTCCAGCTTGGAAGAAATGTAATCCTCTTGCCGATCGGAGAGACGCAGCCCTTTTTGATGAAAGTTTATTTGCATGTTCGATTGGTTAAGTCGCCAAAATTATAAATGCTGGCGACCGGATTGTCACCACCTTTGCAAAAATCGGCAATATTTGCTAAAATATAAAGATATATTTTCACGACCCCTATGCCTAAAACCAAAACAAAAAGCACTTTCGCCCAGCGCACCGCGCAGACTACGGCCGCGCAGAATGTCTGGCAGCAGTACAATTCCCAGGCCAAATTCAACGCCAAAAGCATGGTCAAAAGTCTGGAGGAGCTGGCCGGCAAAACCTTTCCTTCGGACAGTTTCAACTCCAACGCCTATCAGGAAGCCATTGTCCAGTCGCTGACCGAGACCATCTCGCCGGAGGTTGGAGTGGCCGATTTCTGGAAAGCAATGGGCAAGGCCGGCTGCAAAAAGCTGCAGATCGTCGAAGGCCATCTCAACTTCCTCGATGCCAAAGGAGGCAAAATCGACATCACACCCTACACCCAGCCAATCGTCTTTGAGGCCCATTCCAGCTATTACCGCCAACGCCAGCTCGAGCGCGAGACCCGCATTACCGAAGCCCGCAAACAGCTGCACGAACTGCTTAAGGAAATCCACCGCCGCTGACCGGCCGGTTCACGACTCCCCCGCCCGCCCGGGGCAAATGGTAACACGGCGACATTAACTGAAAATTAAAAAACAAATTACATCACGACCATGAAAGATTTCGATCAAAACATCCTCCCCCACTTCGACACCGGCTACAGCAGCCAGGGCAGTCCCCTGCCCAGAAGACTGGTCTATCAGGGAGGACAAACAGGCAGCCCGGGAGAAACCCCGACTGACAAAGCAAAGGAAGCTCCCAAAGGACCTGAACTGGACATCAACAGTCCAGATTTTGACAACAAATACTTTTCCCCAGAAAAAAGGGGGGATTTTCAGAAAAACCTCGATCAGGCGTTAACAAACATCCTCAAAAAAATCCCCGGTCTGCAGGAAAAGTCACCCCAGTTCCTCACTCTAAAAAACGACTTCACCAGTGGCTTAATACAAAGCCTCGAGCTGCACAAGACGTCAATCAGCCAACTATTTCAAAAACAATACCCCACCTTCGCAAGTCGAATGCAGGAGTCAAGCGGACAGACACTGTGGTCTGCCTTTCAGGAAGGCCTGAGCATTCAAAATTGCAACTCGATCGGACTGGTTCACGATGTGGTCAGAGACGTGACCAGATTCAAATTCTATGCCGGAAACAAAGAAATTATCTTCCCCCAGGCCGACATTTCCATTCGTTATATACCCGAGACGGTAAAAACAGCCTCCGCCGCACGTGAGAAAAATGAATTGAGCGAAACGAAAACCGTCAGTGTCACGGCAAAAGAAGCAAGTGATAAAAACAAAACCGGAGCCATCGACCTTTTTAAACAGGTCTACAACGGAAAAGAGCCACAAATTGGTGACAGACTTTTGCTCGATAAATTCGGCCAGGGAACATCAAAAATCACTGCAGAATTCAAAACAAAAAACAAGGAAAATTATTTTTACTCCGATTCCGGGACCAGAATCTGGCTGCATTCAAAAGACCAAATCACCTTTACCCCCAAGGCAGCCCTGGAGTCCCCGAAAACCGTTGACAAAGTAGAAATCCAAAACGGCACGGAAAAAGAAACCTATATTGTTCCTATCCAGATTGATACAGACAAAACCTATCTCGAACTGGCCAAAGATATTATTGAGAAAAATTCCATTCCAGCCGGTCTCAATCAGATAATTGTCGATCAGATCAGAAACACCGGAGTCAACGCTGAAGAATATGCACATCTGCTGCAACTGGCACATCTGGCTGTCGGAAAACAAAACCGTCTGCCAATCGTTGTCCCCCGCGCCCGCACCGAAAGAAAAGTCGCCCAGGACCAGATCAGATTGAGACAGGAAGCAGAGTCAGAAAGACAAAAAAGAACAGCGGCAGAATCACGCAGCGCAGCATTTGACACTGGAGTAGCCATCGCCGTAGTCAGACAGACCGTAGGCAAAAACATGCCCGAGGTGGAGGCCAGGACAAGAAGGCTGGAACAGGAACTGGCAGGAGCCAAGAACAAAAAAGAAACCGATTCAATCTGGGAAGATTATCGAACCGACATTGACGATGACTTCAGCACGGCCGGCATCAGCCGTTCCATCAGCGACAGACTGGTGGGAGCGCTGCGCCAGGGCAAGGAACGCGGAACCTGGCGGGAAATGTGGAGCCGCGAAAACCCCACAGTCAAAAAAGTAGTCAGTCTTATCAAAAAAAACCCCGACGTATTTGGAAAACTTGAAGAAAACAGCATACGCGACAAAGTCTATGACCTGATCTGGACCGGAGAAGCAGAAACTTTTGACAGCGAGGACATCATCAACGTTTTTGGACTGAAGCTCCCCTACAACTGGGACTACGACCAGGTATTGCCAATGGCCCTGATTGATCCAGGCAAAACCAAAAATCCGACTATTCTGGCCGCCCAGAAAAAATGTCGCGCCTTTATCGACGTTGTCGAGGGCCTCGGGAATGCCATAGCGCTACTGGATCCTGCGGCAACAACCGACTTCGTCGCCGGAAGCCGAAACCATGAAAAACTTCCCGATGACAGTACGCCTGCCAGAAACCTCAAGACAATTATTGACCTGCTGATGGTCAGCAGCTCGGGAAAAATCGAGAAATCTGGAGAAAAAGAATACAGCTGCAATATCGAGAAAAGCGGGAAAAGACTGAAACTTACAATCGAGGACACGTGGAACGGACAATACATTGTAGTCCGGGACCCGGAGACCAACGAAAAACTTTTCCGTGAATTCGACCATGGAGGGTTTGACGCCGAAGACTATGTAGAGAAAATCAATTCCCTCTTCAGTGCCACCGCACGCACCAGAAGCGCAGAAATACTGGGCGAAGGACTGCCGGAATATACACTGTCCAACACCCCGACTTACTTCAGCCTGCGCGATCTGGAAACTCTCAACCAGAGCATACCGGGAATTCCCGTAGGCGAATTACTATATATACGGAACGAAAAAGAAGAAGGCCGCGTACAAAACAATCTCACCGACAGATTGCATGAACTGCTTCGCACAATGGGCATCTACGGAGATGCAAAATTTGTCGATACGGCAGAAAACATCAGAGAGATCGAAGGAAACGACTCTGCCCTGATCAACATCCGCTACAAGGGTAAAGACCTGACCATGAAAGTGATCAACGCCACTATTGGCTGGGACGTCTATCTGGAATACGGATTCAACAGACAATGCAACCAGAGGACTTCCATACATGCCTATGACACGAAGGGCTCGTTTAATCTGAGAGAGATGTATGACGGCATCAACAAGTCCCTGCATGAAACAGGAACAGCGTGCAATGCCGACATGATGCTTACCGACAATACAGTCGAAAGGACGGAAAGAATAACCATCGGAGGAGAAGCTCTCAATTATTTCAACTCTCTGATGGCACAATATGATCAGAGTACGGGCTATCGATTCAACCATCAGGTCACGCCAGGCCAACTCACAGAACTAATTTTCCGTCTCTATTCGTTTGACGAACTAAAAAGGCAGCAATGCGTATATAAAGTAGCCGGCACCGAAAAATCATATATAGTAGCAAAACTCCCCCAGTCCCTGGAAAAAATTCTGGAACCGCAAAACAAGCTGATCATCGACCTGATCTATGCAATCAAAAATGGAACAGATATGGCCAATGACCAGGTCAGACACATCACAAAGCGACTGATAGAAACCGCCAGAGAAAACGTCAATTATGCCGCCAAATATGAACGGCTGCTCAAAAGAATTTTTGCATATGGACTTACCGACTTCGACTCAGAGGGACGCAAAGTCGACATGGGAGACGTAGACAGCGAAACACGTACCGCCTATACCAAAGACGAATTCTTCAGAAAAGCCAGCGGCAAAGCGGCCTACAACGACATCTGGGAACAAGTCCGTATCCGCGACCAGCGAACCGGCCAGGAAAGCATCGATACAAACAAGCTCAATCAGGTGATGTACAACCTCTACCTGCTCGGACTGAAACGGCTCGAGACCAGAGCCAGAAAAAACAGTTATTACCGCGAAACCTGGGAGGCCTACAAGCGCAGAGGGGCAGTAAATGAATTTGACCTGGAAAATTTTGACCATATTGACAATACAATCATCCGACTGGGCTATCTGGCGGATACCGAAACCAGGGAAACCAAACAAAACCAGGAGGTAAACAAAAACATGGAGCAGATGATCGGCCAGATCCTCACCCTACTTCCAGACCCGATTATCGGTCCCCACGGTGAAAAACTAACCAAGGAAGAGGCGGCAACAGGCCTAAGAATGCTGCCAATCAGTGTTCTGGGCAGTTATTCCTACAACCGCTCCACGGACACACACGCAGTCGGACTGCACACACCAATTATTCTCGACGTTTTCAGTTCGCCTTACGCCAAACTTATTCTCGTTCCGGGACTCGGAAGCCGCGGCCTCAGTTTCGCCGTTGGCGTTGCCTTTACCTCGAGGGGCAGCGAATGGAGCAAAGAAAGCCGGGTCAGCCTGTATGGTGCTGTGACCACAGGAGTAACCGTGGGACCAAAACCAGAAGAAACGGGTGGAGGTTGGGGATTGGGCGCCACCGCCGCCGTGGGTGGAGGAATCGACTTCAATATTATCAAAGCCGATGACCAGGACAACTTCAACTATTACATGGGCTTCTATGCCAATGTCGGAGTAAGTACACTGGAAAGCAAGCTGGCTGGCATCAACTTTGGCCTGAAGGTAATTGAATGGGAAATCGACGCCAAACAGAAATATAAAAACGATCTCGACGCCAAGCTGTCTTCCGAAGGCATCAAAGGCTACATGGACAGACTGAAGGAAATCTATAAAAAAGGTTCCCCGGCCAATGAAGTCCAGAAATTTTGCTCCGATCTGAAAAATGATCAGAAAATGAAAGAAGCAATGCAGCTCGAAGGATTAAGCGATGCCGAAATCCTCTATGTCTTTGAGGATTACGTAGCCATGATCATCACGCAATTCAATGAAGATTTCAAACTGCCTTTGATTCTTGGTGGTGAAATTAAAGCCGGCGTTACCGAGGGGGCAGTCATCGCCGCAGGCGCCGCCACCGGCAACGCTCCGCTTTTGATCGGAGGTGTTGCAGTTTGGGCAGCCCAAATTCTGATCAGCCTCAAATTCAACGTGGCCTCCCGCATGGTCCTCAGCCGCAGCAGAAAAACCAGCGAGGAAACGATGGGCAATTTTGGAGAATTGCGCAAACAGCAGGCCTTCGACCGGGCCTTTGCCGACCTGCCCAAATCAGAAGCCGCCACAGAAGCCTACCGTTCCGGACAGTCATCCCTCGACTCAACTAGACACCTTCGCACTGGCAAAGGAGAGGTAATCACGACATCTGCCAGCCAGGCGGAAAGTATGAACTCGATCCTCGGTAAAATCGCCGATTTCAACCTTGTTCTGGCCCAAAAAGGCATCGATATCCAGCTCCTCGCAATCACGGACAACAACAATAACAAAACCATAGAAGTTAAACTGCTTGATAACAGCCTGGACATCAATGAAAAAATTCTCATTGCCCCTGGGATAGTTACCATGCAGGGCAAACGCATGTTTATCAAAGACCCCAACAGCCTGCAATATCTGTTCATTGACCAGCAGACCAGAAAATATCCCCTGGAAACAAGCCACGGCGCCACCATGGAAAGAGTGGTCACAATTTCACAGAATCCATATTTCAGCGGCGACAGGTTCCCTGCTGAACTAACTATCACCCGTCTGGCAGACCAGAAAGACACGCCCTTGATCGCCGGCAACTACAGCAAAGAAGCCCCCACCGCCTATCAGGAAAAACCAGGCTACAACTTTGATTCAATCAGGCAGGCCCAGAGCCGAATGGCTCAGGCACTGGACAAATCAGGTGGCGAACAGGCAGAAAAAGAGGCCCTAACACCCGAAAGAGAAAAACTGATTCAGGATCACAAAAGAAAAATTTTCCTCTTCCGTGGCAGCGAAAGGAAAAATTTCGTGGAAATCACCAATGAGGAAGCAAAGGAAAATCTCAACAGGCCCGATTACGTCTCGGAAAGACTCTATAAATTATTCGACGAATACGCCGCAAAACATAATATCGCGCCAGGATTTACCGGCTATGAAAAGAAACTGCTGACCCTGGAACTCTCGACACTCCGCTACACCAACCTCTACGCCGGCCGCGACGTGAACGCTTTTGAGAGAACAAGAATCCTCAGGGAGCGCCTTGAGTGGTGCAGAAAAGTACTGGTCAAATACTTCGAACGAAGAATGACCGAGCTGCAGGGAAAAGTCGATTTCAAGGGAAAAACACCCGAAGAGCTCTCCAGGCTGGCCATGAAGCACCTGGAACACCTGGACACCAGAATGCCCCGCACCCCAATCGAACCTGGCACATCGATGGGAGTGATCATTGGTGTGGGCGGCAATGCCATGCACCAGCTTTTGGATGGATCAGATGACGCGAAAGCCTATGATGATTTCTGGCCAATCATTGGCAAGGACTACACCGAGGCCATCCGCAGCGGACAACCTCCAGAAGAATATATGATCGGGATGCTGCTGCGTGATCAGCTCTCGCATCTGCCCGCCCGCACAGACATTGTCAATTTCATGAACAGCAACCTGGCCAGAAAACTGGCATCCAATGGAGGTCTTGCCTTCGTACTTGAACCAGCTGAGTACGAGACAATCATCAGCCACTACAACAATCCGGCTGGAACCACAGAAAACTCCCCCGGCCTGAAAAAATTTATGGATCTTGTCGAACAGGTCAGAAAAGCACAAACCAACTTCCAGGAACTCATCTCGGTCAAAGGCCGTGGTGGCGCAGACATCCTGGTCAAAATCAACACGCATGTCCGATCAGGCATCTTCAACAAATGCGGCAATTACATGCCTACCATTACTGAAGACATCACCATTATCCCTCCACCACCCGAAACGGCAACCCTGATCCTGGCAGCAAACACCAGCGAAGCCAGGACAACAATCACGACACAGGCCTACAAAGAATTCATCGGACTGATGGGCGGAGTCACAGCCGCGGTCAGCCTGGTGATGCCCGAAGAAGAAACCGGCACTCCACCTGCGGGAGAAAAGCCAGCCGGTTCCGGAGGAGAGGTCGGGGGATCGACAGGCTCGGGGCAGGGAGGCACAGTCGAATTGCCTGACACCAGCGGTACCGGGACGGCAGAAGGCTCATCATTCTAAATACTCAAAAAAACATCAACAAAAAGCCATGAAAAAGCTCACCATTCTCACCACACTACTGACTGCACTGGTTCTCATACCGACAGTCCAGGCGGGATATGCTCCCCAAGTCAGAAACACCTGTACGCTGATGGTCAAACCGTACAACACGAACACAGGTGCTGTCGAAATTGTCGACAATCCCAACACTACAGCCAAAGAAGGTGCGCAATACATCAATTATATTGGAAATTGTACCGGTTACCTGGACTATGTCACCGCCACCGCAAATTTCCTCGGCAACAATCAATACAAAGTACAACCCCCGAACGCCAATTCTTCCGATACCGCAATGAAAGGCGGTTCTGAAAACTTCAGACTTCCCATCACCAATCACCAGCACAACTACTATAACGATTCTTTTCAGGATACAAAAAACGGCCAAACCTATTATTACCGTTCAATCGTAAAACAGTTCGAAATCAAAATAGAAAAGGACTCGGTCAGCAGCATTGAAAAAATCGCCTGCTACACGCCACGGCCTTCCGGATCCACAGACGAATACAACACAAGTACCGACTCCTGTAACAGGACTTACAGCTACTGGGGAGGTACAAAAGTCGAAACCATCAACAATAGTGATGGCACGAGAACAGTAAGATGGACTTTCGGGACAAACAACACTGGAATTGCCTATGTTCTGGGAAACAATCCAGACATGAACTCAAACCTTTCCAATCAGGAAAATCGCAAATTACCTTTCAGTGTTGACCTGACGACAAAAAACGTCAATGGCAGCATCTGGAGTGCCACAACGACCTCCAGAGTTTTACTTTCTGAACAACAGATTAACAAAAACAATTATCCGGCCAACAACAGCAAGGGTTGCACGGCGCAGGGCGTAAACGATCCAAATTCCGGCTGGTGCTATCTTGATCCGCCTCCTCCTACCCATCCTCCCTACCCAGGCTCCTTCACACAATACGTCAAACAGGCTGTTACGACACCAACTGGAGTCCAAAACACCTTTTACTGGCTACCCATCGGTTCAGTCGCCACCATCTGGCGCAAACCCTCCACTCCCCCCGCCCAGCTCGGCTGTGCGGACCTGCAGTGGGACGGGGCTTTCAAGAAACCCGGTGCAATGGGCATCTACACCTATGACACCGTCAATCCCAACGCTCTGCTGCCCGGAGAGAAAGCGATCATGAAATTCAAAACCATTTACGAAAACGGCAGCGGCGACAAACGCCCCCTGGAATACCGCTGGGTCTCTTTTTACGGTGACCAGAGCCGCCCCGTCTGGTTCGTCAACAACGACGGCCTCTCGAATATTATTGAAGCCATCGAAAGTGTCGGTCCGGGCCTGCAGCCAATGCTACTGAACAGTCTGCCCGGCAGACTGCTGCGGGTTGCCCATGCCGCACCGTCAACCGGCCTGGAATTAAGCGAATCGGCGCCCATGGTCAATACCGGCATGACTTCCGCTACCGCCGCCCAGACAGCCGCCATGATTATCCTCGGCAACTTCAAGGATGAAATCGCCTCCACCCTCAGCGGTAATCCGCTTACGGACAACGACAATCAGATCTTTTATAGCGGCGGCTCCGAAGGAGTCACGCTTGGCGTTCAGGCTTTTTACGCCGACGGACAAAACATCTCCGGCGACGGTCCGATGGTCGCCACCCCCGACGGCCAAAGGCAAAAAGCCAATACCTGTCATCTCGAACTGGTAGTGCAGCCCACGCCCGTCACCTGTATCGACCTGGACATTTCGCCAAAAACACTGGAGCCAAACACACCCGTAACGTTCACAGTCACGCCGAAATTCCAGCCCAACAACAAAACCATCCCCCTCAACTACCGCTGGTCGGCAAAAAAGAAAACCAGCTATCTACCAGGCCTGGAAGCTATCGGAGCCGGACAGATCATTGGCGGCATGACCGTCATCCCCGGAGGAACCAATGACGACGACAGCCCGACCTGGGTTGGCAGCGGCATCGCTGACATGGTGGAACTGGGCACAGGAATCGGAGTATTCGGTCCCACCTGCCCGGGCGGCAACTGCTTTGATGAAGAAGAATATGTAGTACCCTTTGATCCCGTTGGCCCCATTGTCAACCCGATAGATGAAAATCTGGAAGAGCTTGGCATGGCCGAAATGCTCGGCACCAATGTCTTTGCCGATGTCGGCAAGACAGCCCTGCTGCAGGCCGATAGCATGAAATCCAGCTCGGTCACAACCAGCGCGGCCAGCCAGGTTTCCGCCTCTGACTATGCCAAGCCGATCGGACTGACCCATGGCGGATTCAAGGACGCCCAAAACTCCCCCGCTTCAGCCGTCAATCCGTATCTGGAAACCAAGGACAACAAGACCTGGTACAGCGGCGGCCCCTCCAACACCCTGATCAAAGTCCAGGCCGAAGGAAAAGACGGCACGGTTTACCCTGCCTGCAGTGAAAGTCTGGTCATTCCCGAAGTCCCCGGAGAAAAATGCGAACTGCTAAAGGTGAAATTCATTTCCGGAACAACTGAAGTGAGCAAAGACGCCCTGGAAGCCGGCCAAACCTATCGAGTAGAGATCGACCAGGCCAATTCGGTCAACACCGACGGCAGCCCGATCACCAAATACAGTCTCGCCGCCTACAATCCTGCCGGAGTGGGAACACTCAGCGCCGACCCGGCCAACGCCGCCAACTGCGCGGCCGTAGTCAATCTGCCGGTAATCAACCCCAACGCCTATATTCAGGCCCGAGGCACACAGGGATCCACACCGGTCAGCTGTAAATATCTCTACACTCCCAATGCCGGCGACGAAATCACCCTGCTGGCAGATCCACATGACAATGTCACCGCCTGCCGCGTCGACGCCGCCGTCCCGGACGTTCCCACCGAACCGATTTGTAAAACCCTCAATCTGACCACGACACCGGCCATTTCCGGCAACACCATCAACCAAGGCCAGCTGGTTGCACTGAACGTCAACCCCGTCGACACTGATGACCAACCCCGCCCGCCAGTGGTTTACAGCGAAACCGGCAACGGCAACTTCGTTGCCGCCACCACCAACGCCGCCACCTGTCCGGCCGTACCGGCCAGCGGCACTTTTGAGGCCGATCCTTCCTGTAAATATTCCTATCAGGCCCCCAGCGACAACACCGCCGCCAGCGTCACCATCAAAGTCAAGGAAGACGACGGCGTGGCCGAATGTAGCCGCACCTTCACCGTCCCGGAAGTCCCCGACAGCAAGGAAATCTGTCTGGCTCTCAATCTGCGGGTCAACGGACAATACACTTTGAGTCCGCAAATTCTGCCCGGCCAGAGCTATGCCCTGCAGGTCAGCCCGGTCACCACCAAGGGCAATCCCATCACCATGGTCTCCTGGACCGAAAGCGGTGACGGCCGCCTGGTCGGCGAGCCCGGCAACCCGGCCATCTGTCCGGCCCTGATCGACAACGGCACCGTAGTAACCCTCAGCGTCTGCCGCTATATCTTCGCCTCTCCGGACAATGCCCAAAACATCGGCTTCAGCGTACGGGCCGTACCGGATGATGGAGTGGCCAACTGTATCGCCGCCGCAGCCAATTACACCCCGCCCGAAGAGGATGAAGAACCCTTCTGTCTCTATCTCGACCTCGATTACACCCCGGAACCGTTCAACCCGCTAACCACCTCCCAGATGAACGCCACCGTGGTAATGAGCGACGGCAGCCAGTACAGCTCCCAGCCGGGCGGTCTGAACCACGTCCGCTTCACCGCCACCAACAACGCCGGCAGATTCAGCGGCGGTTTTGGCAACACCTCCGGCAGCGGCACAGCCGACTTCCGCACCCAGACCGACAACACCAACAACACCCGCATCGTCAATTACGCGGACGGCACCGCCCAGAGCGGCATCAATGTCTTCCTCTCCGACACCAATGTCCGCATGTCCGCGGCCTGTATGAGACAACTGCGTCCGCAGCCGGACCAGGACGAGGAGGGCTGTGAGGAACCGCCGGTGATCGTCGAATACCCTGGCAACCGCTACTGCGCCGAGGAAGGAGTCGGCACCGACCAGTACTGCTGGGAAATCGAAGGCCGTGGCGATCTGATTTTTACCAACAATTCCCGCTACGCCACCGGTGACTGCGTCACCCTTGACGAGGACTACGAAGAATTCACCCTGCTGGTGGAGGACTGCAATCCGCTCTACCGCGATATCTGCTGGGACAGAATCAACAAAAACCCGGAAGATGAAGAGCCGGGCACACCAAAAATAACCAAGCGCATCGGTAAAAACAGTACTTTGGTAAACTCTCTGGCTGTACATTTCTCAACCACCGGCGAGGCAGTACCACAACCTGTACATTACAAACTGGAATACACCCCCGGCAACTTCGAGCAGGGGGACAGCCGCACCATGACCGCCAGAATCTACGACCCTGCTTTCTCGGGAACAATTCGTGGCCTAAAAATCCACGTCGACGGTAACCAGAGCGAACCGGGCGGCACTATCGAATTCGATGTGCCCCAAGACTTCAGCATCGTCAAACCGTCCGGCTACGACCTCTGCAGCGATTCCAGCAGCGGCATCGACAAATGCTACAAAATAGGAAAGGCCGGCCCGGAAAACAGTTACATGGAAATCCGCGGCATCTCTTCGGACGATCCGATTGTCATTGAATACAATGGCTTGCTCAAATCCGGCATCACCATCGAAGACTGCCGCGAGGGCGTCTGGTGCAATGAAGAATTCAAGAATCAGTCCCGCGTGGACACAATCGAATACTGTGAAGAAACAACGGATGAAAATGGCAACGAAACCGTTCTCTGTACGACCATCTCAAATAACGATGTCCCCGACATCGAAAGCAACACGGTCATTGCCGACGTGGTCTGCCAGTACTTCCTGACCCGCGCCAGCGGTGATGTTTTCCTGGAAGACGACCTGGTCTATGGCGTGGACGTCTCCAAATGCTATCCCTTCAAGAACATTTCCTCCACCGTGGTCAAACCAATAACCCCAATCGAGGGACAATTGGCCAGCACGGGTCTTGAACAAGCCGAAATCATCAGCATCAGCCATGAAATCTGCTCCGCCGGCCAGGCCGACTTCGACTATCTCGACCTGACGAAGGATCAAATTGAAGCCCTAACAAACCTTTTTGGCTCGGGTATCTCCAAAAACCTCTCCAGTCAAATCTGTGAGGTCGGGCTGGTACCCGGCTCGGACTGGGACAAGGCCGGCATTGCCGCGGCCATGGAGCGCAACATCGGCAAACTGACCAGATGGAGCGGCGCGATAAATCCGCAAGCAGAAATCTACGACTTTACCACACTTCAGCAGCAAAGCCCCGGTCAAGTCTACTATTACAGCGGCAACGGTGAAACGGTCACTATTGGAGGACTGCAAATCCCGGAAGGCGAGGGCGCCTGGACCATTATTGTAGAAAACGCCAATCTGCAGATCAACGGCGATATCGAATACTCCATCGGCACACCGGCAATTTCCGCCGATCAGATTGCCTCGCTGGGTGTGATTGTCCTCAATGGCAATATCTACATCGATCCGGAGGTTGAAAAACTGGCCGGAGCCTATTTCGTCCAGAGAAGCGGCAGCCCCGACAATGTCGATTATTACACCAAAGGCAACGTCATCTCCGGCAGCGCCGAGGCCCCCGGCCAGCAGTCGCAGAAAATGCTCACCGTCAACGGCTCCATCTACGGCAATATCGGCCCGCTCTTCGAAAACCGTGTCGCCGCCGGTGACATCACCAAGGACGAGGGCGCCATCACCATCCGCTATGACCAGAGAATCATCCAGAACCCGCCGGCTGGCCTGACCGACCTGCTGGGCAGCTTCAGCCAATCCCAGATGGCCCGCTAATTTGCGGCCGAAATGAGGCAACACTGAGGGAGGTCGCCACGACCTCCCTTTTT
Organism: Candidatus Peregrinibacteria bacterium UBA1369; assembly: GCA_002305925.1. GTDB lineage: Bacteria > Patescibacteriota > Gracilibacteria > UBA1369 > UBA1369 > UBA1369. Next base: position 46,331 of record DBRL01000010.1, on the reverse strand, counting down.
TGATTGACTTTAGCCGTTTTTTCAATAGAATCTACGCGTATTTTCCCAAAGCATTCTTTCTCCCAAACATCATGAGCAATCACAAATCATCCTGCCCCCGCTATCCTGAATTCCACGGATTCGAAGACGACGATTTTGCTCCGGACACCGAGAGGACCTTCGCGGGAGAGCTCACGGGAGATGACTATGATGACAATACCGGCTGGCACATCGAGGATTTTGACCTGGAACATTTCGCCGTGGATGAAGACCCCACCACTCCCACCGGGCACCTGGAACACCGCCAAGACCGCTTCTTTGAATCCCCCGCCAATGTATTGCTGCTGATCAAACAACAACAGCATAAGATGGCCGATTTTTTCATCACACTGGACAGCGCCAGCCAAGGAAGCCCGCAAAAACAGATTGAAATGATTCGCTCCCAAATTGCTTTATGCCAAAAAAATCTGGACGATCTCAAACTGCGCCTGGACATCGCCCGGGAAATCCACGGACTGCGCGGACTTTTCCAGGGACAATTGAAAAAGCGTCAAAAACGGACCTAAAAAACGGGACAATCAAGCATCATCGCCCCAGACAGACTTTGGTGATAAAAACCTCTATTTCACGCACCAGCTCACTGTCGTCATTGCTGGTAATTCGGATTCGGCCGGTCTTGAACCCTGAATCGATGGCCATCAGCTCGCCATGGATACGACGCAAATCCTCCATGCTGAAATGCCTGATTTGCCCATGAATTTTGTTGACGACATAAGGTGACTCCTTGATGGCTTTGGCTATGGCCGCCGGCCTCTCGCCGCGCCCGGCCATATCCTTCACCTGGGACATCAGCCGGAAATGCCTTACCAGCATAAAAAACATACCCACCACCTGATCACCACTGTTGAGCAGTATTTCCAGGGTACGCATAGATTCGCGCAAGCGCCGCTCCCCAAGAAAATCAGTCAGTTTGAAAATAGAACTGGAAGGATTGGGACAGACAACATTTTCAATCATGGCAGCATCAACCGGCCCGCCCGCGGCGTATATAGCAACTTTTTCAATTTCATGACTGAGCGTCCAGAGATTATTGCCAACCAGATCGGCCATTAAAGCCGCATCCCGTTCCCCCACCCGCACACCATGACGCTGAAAACGCCCAACAATCCATCGGTTCAGCATCACGCCGCTTTTGGAAGCAAACTCCTCCAGCTGGGCGATTTTTTTTAACTTTTTGTAAATCGCCGTGCGCCCGTCAGGCTTGTGATGCTCCCAAAAAAGCACCACGGCATAATCCGGCACCTGGTCGAGCAGTTCGGTCACTTTTTCCTGATCCTTATCCTCACCCTCCTTGAGAAAATCACTGATAAAAATAAGTTTTTTCTCGCTGAGGAAAGGGCAGGATTCCAGGGCGGTCTGGAATTCGCCGCCAGTCAATTCCTCGCCACGATAAAGTAAAAAATTCAGATCACCATATTTTTCCAAAAATTTCTGTTTCCAGAGCATCGCCTTTTCAAAAGCCGAGAAACTATCCTCACCACAGAAGAGATAGACATTTTTGGACTGAATTGTGGAAGTTTTTTCAGGCAAGTGAGAGAGTAAATTACGCAGCTGACACAGTAAAGACCTAAAGCTTGGGAAATCGACGATGCCAATCTGTCAGCGTCTGGTAGGCATGGCCGACCTGCAGCAGTTTCTCCTCGGCGTATTGCGGCGCGATAATCTGCAGACCCACCGGCAGTCCCTCGGCACTGAAACCGCAGGGGATGGAAAGTGCGGGAATACCGGCCATCGAGGCGGGAATGGTAAAGGCGTCCTCCAGGTACATCGAGAGAGGATCATTCATTTTTTCCCCGATTTTGAAGGCGGGATTGGGCGAAACCGGCGTCATGATCACGTCAACATCCTCAAAAGCCTTTTCAAAATCCTGCTTGATCAGCGTGCGCACCTTCAGAGCTTTTCGATAATAGGCATCGAAATAACCGGCCGACAACACATAGGTACCGGTAAGAATACGCCGTTTCACTTCCGGACCAAAACCCTGGTCGCGCGTTTTGTAATACTGGTCGATAATGTCGCTAATCTCCCCTTCGGGCTTTAAACCGTAACGGATTCCGTCATAGCGGGCCAGATTGGCCGAGAGCTCGGCGGGCATAATGATGTAATAAATCGCCACCGCGTATTTGGTGTAAGGCAAACTGATTTCCTTCAGCACCGCGCCGTTTTCTTCATATTCGGCCATGGCGGCGCGCACCATTTTCTCCACTTCCGGCGACAGACCTTCGACAAAGTATTCTTTCGGCACGCCAATGCGCAGTCCGCGCATCACTTTTTCCGGCCGATCCGGCAGCGACATACTGTAGCGGGGAACCTCGCGGGGCGGGGTGGTGGCGTCCTTCCAGTCCTGCCCGGCCATTACCTCCAAAACCAGCGCCAAATCCTCCACCGTACGGGCAAAAGGACCGATGGTATCCAACGACGAGGCCATCGCCGTCACGCCTGATCGCGAGACGCGCCCATAACTGACTTTCAGTCCGGAAACGCCGCAGAAGGAAGCCGGCAGACGGATCGAACCGCCGGTATCGGTACCGACGGCGTAAAAACAGGTCCCGGCGGCCACGGCGGCGGCGGAGCCGCCGCTGGATCCCCCTGCCACCCGCTCCCTGTCCCAGGGATTGCGGGTAACGCCAAAAGCGGAATGCTCGGTGGAACCGCCGCAGGCAAATTCATCGGTATTGGTCTTGCCGACCAGCACCAGGCCGGCATCGAGCAGACGACGGGCCACCGTGGCATCGTAGGGAGGCACGAAATCAGCCAGAATGCGTGAAGCGGAGGTGGAGCGGACACCCTTGGTGTTGACGATGTCTTTCAGCGCGCCGGGCACCCCGTCCAGGGGTGACAGCAAACTGTCGCTGGCCTGCCGCGCGTCGGCGGCCAGCGCGGCCCGGCGCGCCTCCTCGGCGGAAACGGTGATATAGGCATTCAGATCGGAATTGAGCCGTCCGGTTTCAGCCAACAACTCCTCGGTCAGCTCTGAGGGTTTAATTTTTTTTTCGTCAATCCCCCGGGCAGCCTCGCGCAATGTCAGAAATTTATTCATATTTTAAAAAATTATGCCTCCATCAGTCCTCCTTGATCACCGCCCTGACGGCAATCTGGCCGGAAATCTTCGGTAACGGTGAAACACCCAGCAAATCGGCCGATTTTTCTTCCGTCCGCACCTCATCGGGACGGGTAACATTGTTCAGACCATTGACCTGCAGGGTCATCTCCACCGCCGTGGTATCGACCTCCTCTAAAATTTTCATATAATCAAGAACCGAATTCATCTGCAGAGCGTAGCGGTCTGCATCCTCATCGGCAATGCCAATCCTGGCCAAATGTGCGATGTGTTTGATTTTTTCCGCATCGACCGCGCCAGTCTTGTCTGCGCCCGTCCTCCCCGCATCGATCAAGTCACTATTTTTTTGCTTATCTTCGCCCATAATTGGCAAATTAAATTTACTGAAACCGATCCTGAATCCCGTTGACGAAAAGCCGCCAAAGACAGGCAAATTTTACCTTTTCATCAGGCAAATACAAGATTTCAATTTCAGCGGAAGACTGGTATAATCCGGTTTGAATATTTTTTTATAACCATACAAGTGGACAGTTCTGGAGCTTTGATCAAAACCACCGACTCACTGCGTACACTGCGTCAGATCTCACTGATTTTTTTTCTTTTACTGGGCGGTACGCATATCATCAGCGGCCTGTTGGCGAGTGAAAACCTTTTTCTGCCGCTCTCCAGCCTGATCAACCGCGTTCTCGACATTCCCTTCGTTCTGATCGGACTGATCTACGGCCTGAGCCACACCAAACTGCACGCCGACAGCCCGCATCGCCGCAGCTATCTGCTGATAATGACATTGATTTGCCTTGGAGTTTTGGGAATGATGCTGTACATTAACCTCCTCCTACCCGACAAACCTCTCTAAAAATGCTTTTTTTTCGTAAAAAACAGGTCAACCCCATCAAAACCGTCCTGGCCTTCGGCAGCTTTGATCTGCTGCACGCCGGCCATGAAAATTTTCTGTCCCAGGCCAGGGAACAAGGAGATCATCTGACCGTGATACTGGCACGCGACAAAACCATCCGCAGCGTCAAAGGACGCCCGCCGGTAAATTCCGAACGCCGTCGCCTGAAAAACCTCCGCCAAACCGGCTGGGCTGACGAAGTTCAACTGGGCAACCACAATGACAAGCATAAAATCATCCTCAAGCTGAGACCGCAGGTGATCGCCCTGGGCTATGACCAGTTCGTCTTTACCCAAACCCTGCAAAACACGCTGATCCGCCACTCCCTCGATACGGAAATTATCCGCCTTTCCCCCTATCACCCCCAAGTTTACAAATCATCCCTGATGCGCGCCCGCCAGGAAGACGGCAGCAACCAGCGTCTGCCACATTCCCCGCATCGGCCAACAACAATGCCTGAATCTGCCGACCTGGCCACAAATGAACTGAACATCACCACCCCGGCCAAAGCCACCACCCCCTAACCCCGCCCCGCCTTGCGGCACAAAGAGAAAAACAAACCGGCCCACCGCCTGAAAATCTATGATCTGCACAGCAATATTTTCGCCGAAACCGGCCGCGGCATCATGCTGGGACTGACCAATCTCTGGCGTAATCGTCTGCTCAGCACAGCCAGCATCGTGGTCATGGCCGTCATGCTTACCATCTTCAACGGAATCCTGGCCGTCAATTACATCACCAAACAGGCGCTCTCCACGATCAATCAGAAAGTTGACATTGTTTTTTATCTCAAAGAAGGCACCGACTTTTACAGCGCCAACCAGTTGGCGGCACAACTGCGCCAGTTGCCGGGAGTGAAAAGCGTCGATTACGTTTCCAAGGAACAAGCCCTGCAATCCATGTCAAAAACATACCCGGAGACCACCGATTTTTTGCTGAAATTCAACCTGAGAAATCCCCTCCCGGCCAGCCTCAGCGTCACCACCAGCAGCGCCGAACACAACCAGTCAGTCTATGACTTCATCCAGAGCACGCCACTCAATCAATATGTCGAACTGGACCGGCAAAAAAACCGCACCGACGAACAAATTATTATTTCCTCGGCCACCAGAAACCTGATCGACATCAACAATTTCGTCAAACAACTGGTCTTCTGGGTGGTCTTTATCTTTATCATCGGCGGTGCACTAATCGTCATCAATGCCATACGACTGACTATTTTCAGCCGACGCAACGAAATCTTCATCATGCGGCTGGTCGGGGCCTCCCATCATTTCATCCGGCTCCCCTTCCTTACAGAAGGACTGGCCTATGCCGTTATTGCCGTTATACTCAGTTTTCTCCTGCTCTTTCTCGGCGGTCAGGCCCTGCAGTTGGAAAACTTTGAACTGCTCAGAGAATTCTCCTCACTAAACCTGGTCAATCTTTTCTTTATCGAACTGCTGATCTGTGGCATACTGGCCGTATTGAGCAGCCTGGCCACCGTGGAAAACTACATCAGGGGAAAACTAAGCGTTTCCTGATCTCTCAACAATAGTCAAAATCTCGACACAAAAACAAAAATGCGCTATCTGCTGACCCAGGCACTGATAATCAAGAAACATCCCAGTAGTGAAAACGACTGGTATTTGACGCTGTTCAGCCCCGAACTGGGTAAAATCGGCGCGCTAAGCCGCTCCTCGCGCAAAATTCTCAGCCGCAAAGGCAACCATCTCGACCCACTTAATCTCTGCACTTTCCAACTTTACAAAAAAAACGACCGCTACTGGATCACTGACTGCAAAACGGAAAATCCATTTCTGGAAATCAAAAATGACCTGGAAAGGAGCCTGTTGGCTTTCACCATACTCGAATTGCTGCAACGTACCATTCAGGAAGGTGAAGAAAACGAGCGGCTTTTCACCCTGACCATCCATACGCTCAAACAGCTCTGCTCCGCCAACAATGAGCTCTTCCTGGAAGAATTCAAAATCAAACTGCTCAAAGCCGCCGGCAGCTGGCCGGACCTGACGCTCTGTTCAGCCTGCCAAAGACGTCTCCAGCCCACTGACACCATCCTTTCCGACCACGATGGCCGCCTCTATTGCGCGATCTGCCAACAACTGCATCCCTCGGCCACACACGAAATTAATTTTCAAACCATCCGGCTGGCCAACTATCTTTCCCTGGAAAAAGAAATCCCCCCGCGACTGAAGCTGGACCGGGAAAACCTGTTTCACCTGAAAAAACTGACCGCCGTCTTCCTGGGACAATACCTGCACCAGGAATTGCTCAGTGAAAAAATTCTCTACATGCGGTAAACCCTGCCCACGCCCTCCAGCGTCTCCAGATTGGCAACAATCATATCCAGCTCCTCTTCGTCGGCAATATCGATCAGCAGCCTGCGCACCATCCGGTCGGACATTTGCTTGAACAAAGAATAGCCCTGTATGGTGATGCCCTGACAATTGAAATAGTCAATTATTGGCTTAAGCATAGTCTGACCTTCTCGCAGTTCCACCAACAGAGAAACCTGATACTTCCCGCTGCGCGCGCCACCTTCGGCAGCGGTGTCAACCAGTCTGGCCTCCAGCAGACGTTCTGCTGGGGCATTGGCCACAAAAGCGCAACTGACGCGGTGAATGCTCACCCCCTTGTTTTTGGTAATGTATCCGACAATCTGATCGGTTAATTTGGGCTTGCAACAGGAAGAAATTCGATAGGGCATATTTTTCTCGCCACCAATCAGCAAACGGGCCGACCCGCCAACCGTTTTGGGCGGCAGTCGTGGCAATATTTTCGGTTTGCGGCTTTGAAGCCGGTAGTTTTTCTGCAATTCACCCGCCGATTCCGGAGATTTGCCGACGGCATGTCTATACACTACGGCGGCAGTCAAAACGCCGGCACCGATTTCCTCCAGCACAGTTTGCCGCTCACGCAGTGAAATACTCCTTCCTTTGAATTTCTTCAAAAATGTCAAATGATCGTCCAGTTTTTCCAGCCCGAGTTTTTCCAGCAGCTCATTCAATTCCTCCTTTCCCTGGGCCAGAAGATCATCCTTGTTGAAATTCTTGAAATAACTCTTTATTTTATTGCGAGCCTGCTTGGTCTTCACAAACTCCAGCCAACTCAGTTTGGTATTCACCTTTGGCATGGTACTGATCTCCACTATGTCGCCATTTTTCAGCTGGTAATCCAAAGGCACGACATTGCCGTTCACCTTGGCCAGATGACAATGGTGGCCGATTTCCGAATGTACTGAAAAAGCAAAATCGACCGGCGTCGCCCCCTGCGGCAACTCGCGCACCAGGTTATCCGGGGTCAGAACAAACACCCTATCGGGGTAAAGATTCATCTTCAGTTCGGCCGTGGAACGGTCAATTGATTTCCAGCCGCGCCGCAACTCGCTCAGGGCAAGTGCCAGACTTTCGTCCTGGGGCAGATTGTGACTTTCTTTATAGAGCCAATGGGCGGCAAAGCCATGCTCGGCAAATTTATGCATGGCCGCGGTGCGAATCTGCACCTCGGTTGGCTTGCGGGCGTCGGCGGAGTTCAAACCGATCAAAGCCGTATGCAAACTGCGATAACCATTGGTCTTCGGGCTGGATACATAGTCTTTGAAACGATCTCCCAAAATTTCATAGCGGGAATGGAGCAGACTGAGAATCCTGTACAGCGTCTCGATGTCTTCCTGACTGTCCTGCTCGACGTTCTCATCAGAATTAAGAACGATACGCAGGGCATAGACATCGTAAATCTCATTGAGGGTGCGCAGTTTTTTCTTCAGCTTTTTGTAAATGCTGAACAGATTCTTTACCCGGCCGGAAACGGTGACAGAAAAACCGTTTTTTTGCATCAAATCAGTCAGTTCGTGCCTGGCATCATCAATCGTTTTGCGCGTCTCTCCCAAATAATCGTCCAGCTCCCTTTTTAGGGTATTGTACTCATCTGGAAAAACATAGCGGAAAGCCATGTCTTCGAGCAAAAGCTTGTACTCGTATAGTCCGAGGCGACTGGCAATCGGCACATAGACATCGAGAATTTCACGGGCATTGGCCTTCTGTTTCTCGGGAGATTTGTACTGAAGTGTTTCCATGTTTTCGATGCGGTCGGCCAGACGGATCAGAATGACGCGAATATCCTGGGCCAGGGTGAGAAACATATTGCTGATCACGCGAGAATCCGAGCTGGAATAGCGCGACTTGATGGCATTAATTTTTCCCAACGCCGCCACCAGTGATTTGACCTCAGCGCCAAAGAGTTTGTCGATTTTCTCCAAATCGCAGCGCGGCGAATAACAGGCGCTTACCAGGACGGAAGCCACAATCGTATCACGATCGGGATTAAGCTTAAGAATTTTTTCACAGGTCAGACGAAGTGCGCGCGTCAAATATGGCTCTCCGGAATAGCGATAAAGTGATTTATAAAGATAGGCGGCATGCTCCAGCAAATTTTTCAGCAATTGCCTGTCCGCGCCCTGAAAATACGGTTCCAGCTGCTTGATGTACTGTGCGTCCTGATCCATTGTCCTTGTACCTTTCGAAAAGACTTCTTTACGGCTTTGATCATAACAAAAAAAACAACACCGATACAGCTGATTTGATTATCTATTGTTGACGAATCAAACCGAGATCCACGCCAGGCGTCTCAACAACCTCCACACCGCCAATCAGAGCCTCACGGTTCTTTTTGACCGCCTCCAGACGTGTCTTCATCTCCACCAGGGCATTTTCATAGTACTGGTAAAGTTGCGTCAGAGCGGCCAATTTTGCCTTTAAATCAACCTGTTTCTGTGTAATTTCCACAAAGCTTTGAATCAAAACATCGGCCTTTTCGGCATTGGTGGCATCCAGGGCCAGAAAAAAATCATTTTCATAGCGATCTTTGTCGGGATTGATACTGTTCACGGCAATTTTCAGATCATCGACCTGCACGGCAATTTCCTTGCGATAAGTGTTGCCTTCATCAAAAAGAGCCTCGGTTTCCTCGATAAAACCGTCCAGCGCCAGATCGCGCCGCACCTTGCCGTCCAGAAGATCGGAAATTCTTACCTGGTTGCTGTTGCGCAACTTGGCCAAAAATTGGACATAAAAGACAAAGCGGTTACGCATATATTCATTGTCACGGCCAAAACCGTAATAAATTGCAGCCGAAATGCCTGTTTCCGAAACCGAAACCGGATCGAGCAGCCTACCGAAATAATTGGCGTTAAAAAAAACATTGTAAGTCAAATCCGCCGCGTTGCCAAGATTAGCTCCGGCCAAACGCGCCGTCTCGAAACCAAGTTTTTGCTGCATCTGCGGATCGATCAGAACCTGGCCGTCAGTAGCGACATAGAGTTCCAGTCCAGGCGGCAAAGGTTTCCACATTTGGTTGAAAAAATCGAGCACTTTCAGCGATGACCCTGCCCAAAAAGCCGCCACCACCAGTGCAGCCAAAATAACCAGCCGCAAAAACCACTTCAGCAGCGAACCCAAAAACGAAGGACCGGTAGCAAGCTGTGCCGCTTCGACATTGATATTGAGTGGATCCTGCAAAACCTCGCCACTTTCACTTGGCGCACCCCCCTCGGCAGACATCTTTTTGGCGCGGCGCTTTTCAGAGATCTTTTCCAGGGAATCGAACAACTTACCGAGCAGCCCCTGTTTTTGCGGGACTTCCACCAGCATTTCATCTTCACTGAGCAAAGACGTTGAAATTTTTTCGGCCTCCTCACGCTGGCGACGAGCGCGTTCCTCTTCATCGTCCTCGACCGCAGTCTGCGACACCCCATCCGTTTCTACATAGAGACCGTTCTCCGAAGTTGACTGGGGTTGGCTATCAACCACGCCTTGTTCGAAAATTCTTTGGGAATCATCAATCAGCGGCTCCAGTGATTCTTCAGGCTCCGGCGGCATCTCCTCCACCGGCTGCAGCGACTCCTCAGCCTGCGGCGAAATCGCCTCTTCTACGCTTTCCAAATCGGGGGCCGGTGCCAGCGCCGCCGCTTCCCCGCCCTCACTGCCCAAAATTTTGGGCACATCGCTACCAGGAGCCAAAGCCAGCTTTTTTTGCTTGTTTTGGCGGCGGCGCTTGCGCCGCTCCCTTTCACGGGCCTTCTGAGCCTCCGTTTTGGGCTTGCGTGGTTTTTGGTTCTGATCGTCCACAGGGATAGTTATAGTTAGTCTTATTATTATAACACATTTTGACCCTATTTTAGAAGCCATTAAAGTGCTAAAATAAGCCATTAAACCCACAAAAAAAACTGTGTACAACCATCCCGGCCCGAAATCGGCAAAATCTGAAAACACCGAGACAGAAGCTCTCCCAAGAACAAACGATTCGTCTCTGGAAGGAAAATCCGAGGAAAACATCCGGGAATACTGCCGGAAGTTGGAGGATCTGCTCAACTAAAAAGCTCCCGTTGAGCATGATGGCAGCAACGGGAGCAACTTTGGCAATTAAACCATCTAATCTTCCTTCTTTTCCCCGCCTTCCTCGGCGGAGGCACCTTCGCCAGCCTTTTCATCAGCTTCCCCGTCAGCGGCCCCCTCCTCGGCCTTGACATCCTCAGGCACTTCGACAACTTCTTCTTTGTATTCCTCCACCGCGCTGATCGAGAGAATCGGCTCTTCCGGATCGTCCAGAATTTCCACCTTGTCACCGAGCTGCAACTCCTTCACGTAAACCACATCACCAATGTTTTCCAGATGGGAAATATCAATATTGATCTCATGGGGGATATCCATGGGCAGACACTCCACCTCAATTTCCTGCTTGACCATGGTGATGACAGCATTAAAATTTTTGATCGCCGGAGCCGCGCCAACCAGTTCCACGGGCACCATGGCGGTAACTTTCTGCTTGACGTCAATCTGACGAAAATCGACATGGTCAAACTGGTCGGTCAGTGGATTGTAAGCGATTTCATGGATCAAAACGGGCAGTTTTTTACCATCAACGTTCAGATTAATAACCTGCGTTTCACCGGCTTCCCGATAAAGTTTCCTGAAAGCCTGATATTCAACCTGAATCGGATAGTTTTCAAAACTTTTTCCATAGCAGATAGCTGGGATTTGCCCGGCTTTGCGCAGATGGGCCGCGGGTTCTTTGGCGTCGCGGATTTTGGCTTCTAATTCCAGAAGTTCCATATGATTCTCTGTAAACGGATAAAATAACGGCCAGAGTCTAACCGAAAACCCCCGGCACTGCAATATATTTTACGCTTATGTTGACCTGTCAGCCACAGTCTTTTAATATAAACAGGCTCAATTTAACCCCCCTGCCCCATGATGGATCAAATGAAGGAACTGATGGCCCTACAGAAAAAAGCCCAAGCCATTCAGGACAAACTCGGCAATACGCACATCGAAGCTGAAGACGGCCCATATATCGTCATCGTCAACGGCAAACAGGAGGTAGTGGAAATCAAAATCGATGGCAAAAACCAGCCCGATCTGGTCAAGGTGCTCAACAAAGCCCTCAAAAAATCCCAGGAAATCGCCGCCCACGAAATGAAGGACGTGATGGGCAATCTCGGCATTCCAGGACTGGGAGCAAAATAATTTAACAAATACATGAGAAAAAGATACAGGCCGCACCACCACCGGCTGCTAAAAGTAACGCTGGCGGTATTGTTTGTTTTGGTAATCATTGGCTTCTACAAATACCAGCAATACAATCATCTCATTTCCACCCCGCCCAAACCCGGCAGTGCCGAAGAGATGATTTTCACCGTCAAAAAGGGCGAAAGTCTAAAAAACATTGCGTCTGCACTACAGCAAGACGGGCTGATCCTCGATCAGGAAAGCTTCAACTGGTATGGACGTCTGGAAGGCCTTGACAAACAGGTCAAATCAGGACGCTTCCCGCTGGGGCCGGGTATGAACGCCAAAGAGATCTATCAGACCATCACCTCCAATGAACAGCGCCAGGAAATCGTGACCATCCCCGAAGGCTCCACAGTGGCCGAAATTGACAAAATCCTCAGTGAACTATCCCTGATCAACCCCGAAGAATTCAGCCGGGCCGCAGACGGGTTCTCTTCTTATGACAAATATGCTTTCCTCAACAAGGAAATTCAATCCCCCCTTCCCCACCCGCTGGAAGGCTATCTTTTCCCTGACACCTATTATGTCAGCGCGCTCAATTTCAGCCCTGAAGAGTTTCTCAGCATGCTGCTCAATACCTTTCAAAAGAAAGCCCTGCCCGTCCTGCAAACCTCCTCCCACCCACTGACCGAAACTGTGATTGTTGCCTCAATGATTGAAAAAGAGGCCAACCGCGACCCCGACCGACCGATCATCGCCGGCATCATCTGGAAAAGACTTGCTGAAGATTGGGTCTTGGGCATAGACGCCACTCTGCTCTATCTGAAAAACGACCGTACCATCACCTACCAGGACTTGCAGGAAGACTCGCCCTACAATACGCGCAAAAACCCCGGTCTACCTCCCGGTCCGATCTGTAACCCTGGACTGGCCAGCCTGCAGGCCGCCGCCCAACCGGAAAACAGCCCCTATTATTTTTATCTGACCAACCGTAGCGGAGACATGGTCTATGCAGTCAGTAACGAAGAACATAACCGCAACAAATCACAGCTTTAGGCCGCCCCTTCGTCTAGTCGCTAAGCGCATTGAGCGGACGCTCGGGACCGGTGATGATGGTCTGGGAACTACCGGAAGATGACGATGTTGTGGACGAAGAAACCTCAGCCGCTTCTCCCGCGCCATCGGCACTGTCAGCAGTCTGCGTGTCAGCACTGGCCGCCGCCTGGGGAGGCTCGAAATAGAATTTCACGGTTGTAACCGGCGATTTCTTGCCGGATTCAGTCACGCCGTAAACCTGATAGGTATTTAGACCGGGCTTGAGATTACCATAAGTGGTACGTACATTATAAGTCCAGCTGGCATCGCCCGGAGCATAACGGTTTAATTTAAAATCATCGACCCATACCGCATCGGCACCACTGATTCCGCCGACAATGGCAAAACCGTCGGTGGTCAGCGTCATCCCTTCCTTGTATGGCTTATCACCAACCGAGGTGATTTTGGGCTGGGTTATTTCGGGACGGTCAATCACCAGATCGGGTTCAGACTGATCCTTTTGATAATCAATCTCTACTTTCAGAGCAACCGTTTCACGGGCCCCCTCGTCAATACCGACGAATTCATAAATATTTTTCCCGGCCCGTATATTGGCTTTGGCCTCGGAAAGATCATAGCTCCAGGTCAGTGCGACCGGATCAAAAGAAGTAATCAGGATCTTTTTTGACGCCTCTTCACCGGCCAGCAATTGCCGCAACAAAACCTTTTTTGTCCCCTCGGAGGCCCGCCCGCTGATTGTCTGAACATCCTTTGCCGTGACCATCGCCGCAGTCTTGGGAGAGAGCAGTATCGGAGCAGCCAAGTCACTATTTTCGGTTAACGAATCTTCAGCATCTTCAACAGAACCGAAACCGCTTTCCATATTCATATCCGGGGTAGCCTCCACATCACCTATTGTTCCGGAAGCGCTCCACTTGGAGAAATCGGTGGGATTCTCATCCTGACGGACATTCCAGAGATACCATTCTGAAGCCTGGAAAAGAGGATCCAGCACCCCCAGCACCGACGGAGATTTACGCTGATAGTATTCCTGCATCACGGCATCACTGAGTGTAATTTGCTGGCCTATACCCACCGGAACCGATTCGATCGAACGGGACTTGCCATCAACCTGCTCAATTATATCCACCTGCACTTGCCCGCGAATGACGCGCAATATTTCCTCCGCACCTTTCTCCAGGGCAAACACCGTACCGGTAATCGAATAAGAAGCATAATTGGTGTTAATCACAAAATCGGTCTTGCGAATGACGTTCTGTTTGGGTTTATTGACCCAGATCTGTCCGTCATTAAGGAAAATAAGAATTTCCTGATAATCGCTTTTTTTACTGATATCCAGCAAAGTGACCTGCGTATCCTCATCCAGACGCATCACCGTGCCGTCATAAAACTGTATCACCCCTTTGGAATTTTTCTGTGTTTTCACGGAATCCCCCAGTTTAACCTTGGAACCGTTGTAGAGGTTTTCCCATTCATTGGTGCCGAAAGCCAAAACCTTGGAACGCCCCTCGGCCAGAAAATAAATGGCATCTCCCTTGGCCCCGGCAAAAAAAGCACCCCACAGCTGAAAAGCCAAAATCACCACAACTCCCAGACTCACCAAAATCACAAATGGCAGCAGGTATTGTGAGCGGGCGCGACGCCTGTATCTACGCATATATACCGTCAATTTGTTTTCATTATGAAATTTGCCCAAATTATAGCTTTTCTGGGCCGCAAGTAAAGTAAAATCCCGCTGCGGGTAATCGCCTAAAACCCCAATTCCTTCTTCAGAGCGTTGATGTCACGTTGCAACTTCTGATCGATTTTCATCTGATTCTCCACCTTATTGCAGGCATGCATCACCGTCGTGTGATTGCGTCCACCGAAGCACTCGCCAATCGACTCAAAGGACTGGTTGAGAATTTCACGAATCAGATACATGCTGATCTGCCGGGGAACCATCACCTCTTTTTTGCGGTCAAGACCGACCAGATCGCTCTTGGTCAAGGTAAAATACTTGGCCACGATATCAACCACGTCCTCCAGCCCGCGCACCACGGTTTTGTTCTGATCCTTCAAATCGATCGTCCCCACGTCCTGATCACGACTAAACTTGCGTATCACCTGGGCCACCGTACGAATGGTCGGGGTGGAATTTTCCAGCTGGGCCTCGCCAATAGCCGTTTTCAGCACGCCAATCATTTCACGGACACTGTGAGTCAGATTGAAAGCGATAAACTCCAGCACCTCCGGATCCAGCATCACCTCAAATTCACCGCATTTAGCCTTTAGAATAGCCAGCCGCGTCTCAAAGCTCGGCTTGCAAACCTCAATCAGCATACCCATGCCAAAACGGCTTTTCAGGCGATCGTCAAACCCCTCCAGTTCGCGGGGCGGACGGTCGGCACTGAGAATAATCTGCTTGCCGTTATCGTAGAGATCGTTGAAGGTGTGAAAAAACTCCTGTTCAGAAGTAGCCTTGTTGGCAAAAAACTGGATATCGTCAACAATCAGACAGTCCAGATTGCGGTATTCGTCCTTGAAAGGCTTGGTATGTTTGCGGCCGATCGCCTCAACAATCTTGTTAATAAAATGCTCGGCCGTCATATAAACAACCTTTTTGCCAGGATAATTCTTGAGAATTTCCTGACCGGTAGCCTGCAGCAGATGCGTCTTGCCCAAACCGACACCGCCGTAAATATAAAGTGGATTGTATATACCTGCCGGCTTGGCGCCAACCGCCATACAGGCGGCATGCACCAGTCGGTTTTCGCTGCCGGGAATAAAATTTTGCAGAGTATACTCCTTGTTGAACAGCTTGCTGCGCATACCCCCCTCCAGCATGACTTCGGATTTTCCTGGCACCTTGCGCTGTTTGCGGGGAGTGCCAATCAAGGACATGAAACTTTCGACAGGAATTTTATCTGGATGTTCAGCATCGATCAGGGAGCTTTTCATTTCGTATTCAATACTCTCAAGGTCGGGCAAAAGCTCCTTAATCAATGGAAAAATTTTACCGTGATATTTCTCGCGCACATAGTCCGGACCGATTATCGAAGCAAAACCAATCACCAGCACCCCCTTTTCATAGGAAAGGATAGCACTGTGAATAAAAATCGTCAGCAGATGTCCCCTGTCGACCTGGGGATGAATTTTGGCAATTACCTGTCCCCACACAGCCTTCCGGTCGAAATTTGCCGTCTCATTGGCCATGGAAGTTGCTTATCTTTTACGGTTCAGGCTTGGCGATATTAATATCTAAAAATTACCGCCGCAAGTAGCAAAGAGGCGTCAGAAAACACTCAGCAATTTCTTTCAAGTCCAATTCCCCAATGCCTGGCACAATTCATCGAGCATCAGCCAAACAGTCTGGCCAAATCGTTGAAAGTGACAAACAGCAACAACAGCATCAGCAGCAGGAAGCCAAAGACATGAACCATCGCTTCCCAGCGGGGATTGATTTTCTTGCCCAGCAATGCCGGTATCAGAATCAGGAAGAATCTTCCACCGTCCAGTCCCGGAAAAGGCAATATATTGATGATGGCCAAACTCATCGAAAGCAGCGCCGTAAAGCGAATCAGGGACATCACTCCCTCCTGGACGAAAACAAAAGTCATCTGGGCAATTCCCACCGGTCCGGCCACACCCTCCGGCACGGACAATCTGGTGAAAATACTTCTGAACACATCGACAAAAGCATGGGCGGTTAACACAGACAGCCTCCCGATTTCCTTAAAAGCCTCCAACATGGCTTGCCCGAGTGGATAGTTAACATCCTCAATAGCCAGTATCGAATGGGGTACCGATCTGGCATAAACCGACAGTCCATAGTTTTCCAGACGCACCAGCTCGGCAAGCATCACTCCCACCGTTCCCTCCGCGTCTTTCTGCAAATAGTATTCAATTTCAGACTGTCCTCTCCTTACCTTGTAAACCGCCTTTCCCTCCAGAATTTCTGCGGTCAGTGCCTGTGAAAGCGCTTTGATATCACGCACCTCCACTCCGTTAATACTGACTATCTCATCCCCGGCCAGCAAACCCGCCGTTTCAGCAGTACCACCGGGCAAAACCATGCTCACCACCACCCCGGCCATTCCGGCCAGGTCATCATTGGCTTCAGGCTGAGAAAAAGTTTCTTGCAGTTGCATTGAGACCAGCACCTCCTCCAAAGCGGCCGTATTATAAATCCTTTTGCCCTCAATCGGTCCAATCACCTCGCCGGGACGCAAACCCTTTACCTGGAGAACCGACGGGGCATCTTTTACCACCAGCTGCGGCAAAGGCAACAGATCATAACTGGCAAAAAAAGGCTTCTGCAAATCATTTACGCCGACAACCTCCACCAGACTGCCGCGACGCTCAAGCAAAAAAGTAACTTTCTCACCATCGGCCAAATTGGCGACCTCATCCCCCCAGATAATTTTTTTGCCATTTACCGCCAACAAGAGATCCCCCGCTTCAAAGCCCGCATCATTTTCGCCGGGCGTCTTGACGACAATACCGGGGGCTACCTTCACCACACCCGCATCAATGGCGGAATAAACGTCATCCGGAGTGACCAGCAGTGGCTGCATACCAATAGTAAAGCCCAGCACCAAGAGCAGCCAGGCCAACAGAAAATTCATCAGAACGCCAGCCGTCACCACCAGCAGTTTCTGCCAGGGCTTTTTGGAAACAAAACTGCGTTTGCTCTGCACTGCCTTCTTGTCGGTAACATCCTCGCCATAAAGTCGTACAAAACCGCCAAAAGGGATGGCATTGAACGAATAGAGCGTTTCACTTTTTTTCGGCCGCCAACCCCAGAGACGCGGAGGCATGCCCAGACCAAATTCCTCAACTTTTATGCCGCAACGCCTGGCCACATAAAAATGTCCAAATTCATGGATCAGTATCAAGGCTGAAAAGATAACAACAAAGGCCAGTATCGATAATAACCAGATCATCAAAATTAGTTTATTAAATTCCGGACTACACTTTCAAAACATCGGCCTCCTTGTCCTTCGAAGCCTTTTCAATCGACTCATTGGCCTCATCCACCTGCTCCTGAATTTTCTTTTCGGCAAACTTCTGCTGGTCTTCGGTGATCAGATTGGCTTTCTGCTCTTTCTTCACTTCTTCCATGGCATCGTGTCGCAGATTGCGCACACTGATTTTGGTCTCTTCGGCCATTTTGAAAACCAGTTTGGTCAAATCGCGTCGGCGCTCCTCGGTCAATGCGGGAATATTCAGACGTACCACTATACCATCGTTCTGGGGAGTTAATCCCAGTTCAGCCAGCATAATCGCCTTCTCGATAGCCGCCAGGGTGCCCCTGTCCCAGGGCTGTATCTGAATTGTTTTGGCGTCGGGCACGCTGATATTGGCTATCGCCTTCAGGGGCTGTACCACTCCATAGGACTCTACCTGAATACGATCAACCAAAGCGGCACTGGCCCGGCCAATCTGCATGGAAGCATATTCGTCGTGCAGATGATTCAATGCCTTTTCCAGTTCGTCCTCCAGTTTTTTCAGAATAGTTTCTACAGCCATGTATATAAAATTAAAAAATAAACTAACTGATCATTGTGCCCACCTTCTTCCCTTTGAGAATTTCTAGCAAATTTTCCGGCTTCTGCAAATTAAAAATGGCAATCGGCACCTCCGCTTCCGCGGCCGTGGCCACGGCCGCCAAATCCATCACCTCCAGCCCCCTAGCCATGACTTCATGATGTGAAAGAGCTTTCAGGGGCTTGGCGTCAGGGTGTTTTCTGGGGTCGCGATCGTAGGCATAATCGACATTAGTCGCTTTGACCAGCAGCTGACACTGCAGTTCTCCGGCCCGCAGGGCGGCGGCCATATCGGTACTGCAAAAGGGATTGCCGGTACCTCCGGCACAGATCAAAACTCCACCCTCCTCCAGCCAGGCCCGGCCGGCCGCCGCCCCAAAAGGCGCCACCAGACCATCCACCGGCAATGAAGAAACGGCCATGGCCTTTACTCCCATCGCCCGCAATTCGTCCTGCAGAGCCACGGAATTGATCATCGTCGCCAACATGCCCAAATAATCCGAATTGACCCGGTCAATTTTGGAATGTTTGAAATCCCGATACCGCCAGAAATTTCCACCACCCAGTACAATTGCCAGCTGCACTTTCTTCCGCTGCAGCTTTTTGACGGTTTGGCAGAGGACGCGCATAGTCGGGAAATCAACGCCCTGTCCGGACTTGCCACCCATCACTTCACCGGACACCTTCAAAAGAATCCTGCGATATTTGGTCTTGGCCAATACCATCTTCTTATTTGATTAACAAATAGGTAATAATCACGCCAATCGCCAAACCAACCAGAAAAATCACCGGCGATTTTTTCTCGCTTTTTTCCTCGACCGCGCTGGCCAGTTCAGTCAGCAGATTGGAAGAAAGGACAATATCCTCATCTTTGTTCTTTTCCAGCACGGAAAGAAAATCCTTGCTGGCCACCAGCTGAACAAACTTTTCAAATTTGACACGAATCAGGTCCTTTGGATCGGCGGCGACATTTGAAGGAACATTGCCCTCAGAGGGGGCCACTTTGATCACTGCCTTTTCCAGTTTTTCGGCAAAACTCTCCATGCGCTGATTGATTTCGTCGGGATCAAACCGCGGAGAACGTGCGGGACGATCAAGCACGGCCTCGGAAGTCAGAACCCGTTTGTGTATCGGCATGCTTTCTTCTTCTCCATCCTGCGGATTATCCTGATCTGCAATATGTCTGATCTGAAAACCAACATCAACCTTGCCCGTCTCCTTCTTCTTCAAATTCACCACCGACTCGTCGGCAATTTCTACCTTTTTGACGGATCTTTTTGCTGGCATGGGCGAAAAATTATTTGTTTTTCTTTAGGGCAAATATACTACTTTTACCCCGCGCCCACAAATTAAAACTAAACCTGCGGAAATAAAAAGTCCCCCGCCATATCGCGGAGGACTTTATTACTGGCAACAGCTTTTTGCCTTCTCGCACTTACCAGCTGGTTTTACATCATTCCCATACCACCCATGCCTCCCATACCGGCCATGGCTGCAGCATCTGTCCCCTTCTTTTCCGGAATATCGACTACCGCGGCTTCGGAGGTCAGGAAAATACCGGCCACGGAAGCGGCGTTTTGCAGCGCCGAGCGAACCACCATCTTCGGATCGATAATGCCGGCCTTGACCATGTCGGTCAGGGCTCCGTCGAGAGCCGCATCATCATGCAATTCTTTCCTGCTGAATCTGGAAAAATCAAAGCCCATACCCTCCTTGGCGGAAATCACTTTGTGGACAATCACTTCCGGTTTCAATCCGCTGTTGTAGGCAATCCACATCAGGGGTTGGGAGAGCGCGTGCAATACAATGGCCGCTCCAGTTGCTTCGTCATCACCCTTTTGAATCATCGAGACCAGTTCCTTACCGGCCTGGGCCAGCACTACACCGCCGCCGGCCACCACTCCCTCGGCCACCGCGGCTTTGGTAGCGGAAACGGCATCCTCTATGCGCAGCTTCTTTTCTTTCAGTTCCACCTCACTGGCGGCTCCCACGCGAATCACACCCACGCCACCAGCCATCTTGGCCAGACGCTCAGCCAGCTTTTCTTTGTCAAAATCGGAAGTGGTTTTCTCCATCAGCACCTTGATCTCGGCGATACGGGCCTCGACTTCGCTTTTCTTGCCCTTGCCCTCGATAATGGTGGTCTTGTCTTTGTCAGCCACAACCTTGCCGGCGCGTCCGAGATCCTCAATTTCCATATTCTCCAGTTTCAGACCGATTTCCTCGCTGATGACGCGGCCGCCGGTCAGTGCGGCAATGTCCTTGAGCATTTCCTTGCGGCGATCGCCATAGGCCGGTGCTTTCACCGCCAGCACGCTGAAAACATTGCGCAATTTATTCAAAATCAAAGTAGCCAGGGCCTCGCCGTCCAAATCCTCGGCGATGATCACCAGCTCTTTTTTGCCGGCGGCCGCCACCTTTTCGATAATCGGCACCAGCACCTGCAGAGAGGAAATTTTCTTGTCGGTAATCAGAATCGAGGCATCCTCATATACGGCCTCCATACGCTGCGGATCGGTAATCATATAGGCGGAAATATAGCCATTGTCGAACTGCATGCCTTTGACCACCTCCTTCTCCATACCGGTCGTCTTGGACTCCTCCACGGTAATCACACCGTCATTGCCCACCATCTCCATCACATCGGCAATCAAGGTACCGACCTTTTCGTCCTGGGCGGAAATCGTCGCCACCTGCTTGACCTTCTCCTGAGAATCGCCGACTTCCACGGCCCGCTCTTCCAGTACATTGCAGACCTTGTCCACCGCCCGGTCAATACCGCGCTTCAGAGCCATCGGATCGGCACCGGCGGTAATATTGCGAAACCCCTCGGAAATCATTGCCTCGGCCAGAATGGTGGCGGTAGTGGTACCGTCCCCGGCCACATCATTGGTTTTTGTGGCCACCTCTTTGACCAGCTGGGCCCCCATATTTTCGTAGGCGTCCTCCAGCTCGATTTCCTTGGCGATGGTCACGCCGTCATTGGTGATCAGCGGTCCGCCGTATTTCTTTTCCAGAATGACATTGCGTCCTTTCGGTCCGATGGTCAGCTTGACCGTGTCGGAAAGTTTTTTCACACCGGCAATCATGCGTTTGCGGCTGTCATCACCGATAATAATGTCTTTTGCCATAACTGTTTTGATTAATGATTAGTTAATTAAATAAATCGGTCAGCGCTCATGGCTCAGCCGATAATCGCCAAAATACTGCTCTGATGAATAATGTAGTATTCCTCACCTTCGATCTTCACCTCATCGGCCGCATATTTGGAAACCAGTACCTGATCCCCCACCTTGACGTCGAGGGGCACGCGACTACCATCTTTCTTCAAAATCCCGGGCCCCACCGCCAACACCTCGGCCTTTTGGGGCCTGTCCTTGGAAGCAGTCTCAGGAATAATGATACCGGAAGCCGTAGTCTGCATTTCATTGATTCCTCGCAGCAAGACACGGTCATCCAGAGGTTTGATCTTCTTCAAAATTTCACTCATAACCAATAAAGTTAAGAAATAATTTTTTGCTCGCTGGAAAAATTAGCACAAAATTGTCCGGAGTGCTAATGAAAATTTTTAAGACTTCTTCTTCGTCATCTCAATTACCTTTTTGCCCATCATCATGGCCAGCCCGCCGCCCGGGATGATGTTTTCGGCAATCTCCTTGGAAAACTCAAATAAATCGTCGCTGGTAAAGCTTTTCTTGAGGACATCGGAAACCTTGGTGCCTTTCCAGTTAATCTCCGTAGTCACCCCGTCATAGTTGACCGTAGCCTTCTTGTCACGAGTTTTCCAGTGATATTCAAAAGTATAGACCGGGTAGAAATATAGATTTAATTCACTGATGGCAATTTCCTCAAAGAGAATTTCATCGGCCTTGAAGGGCTTCACCAGGGACCCCAGCACCTGCCTTACAAGTCCATTGGCTCTGGTCTCCAGACGACTGATCGGCGTCCCGTCCAAAGTCAGTTCTTCGGTTGAGATCAACGGCTGATGACTGAAATGCAGATAGCGCGAAAAATCACCGGGCTGATCGGTATTGGCATCGATCATTAATTCCTCACGGTACTTTTCACGACAATGTTCCACCCCCTCCAGAGTGAAATTGCCGGTGTCACGATCCGCCTTGAAAATCTGACCAAACATCTCGACGTCTTCCACTTCCGCCGCCACCGGCACCAGAAATTTAGCCCGCCTTTTGTATTCAAAATTGGCCTCTCCCACCACCCGCCAAAAAGCCTCATATCGCTTTTCCTCATATATGATATCGATATCGTCGGGATTAGGTTTGCTCAAAAAACTTAACAGTGAACCGAAAGCCCTGGCCTTGTTTTCCGTGGCCAGCAGACGCGCCTTTTCCCAACCGACATTGTCGATCAACAGCAGCAATTTCTCCCCCTCGACGCGCATCCGGTTGAATTCTGTACTTTCTCCCATTTTACTTGGCTATGTCTTCGGCGCGGGTCTCGCGCAGCAAATGGATTTTGATCTGCCCGGCATATTGCAGATCTTTCTCAATCTTGCGGGCGATATCATGGGTCAGCTTGGCGGCCGCATAATCATCAACCTGATCAGGTCTGACAAAGATACGCACTTCGCTGCCGGCCTGCACGGCATAGGTTTTCTCTACGCCCTGGAAACCGTTTACGGTATGCTCCAGCTCCTCCATCCGTTTGACAAAGCCTTCGAGATTCTGTTTGGTGGCACCGGGGCGGGCCACGGCAATCATGTTGGCCGCCGCCACTACCATCGCTTCCGGTGTGCGCGGCTCAATGTCTCCCTCATGGGATTCCACACAATGAATCACCTCCTCGGCAATATTGAATTTTTTCAGGATATCCCTGCCGATGACGGCATGATGGCCCTGAATCTCATGATCGGTTGATTTGCCGATGTCATGGAGCAAACCCGCCCTTTTGCACGTTTCCACATCAGCCCCGACTTCGGCGGCCAGATTGGCGGCCAGATAGGCTACTTCCATCGAATGTTTCAAAACGTTTTGGCCATGGCTGGTCCGGAATTTTAAACGACCGAGAAGTTTGATCAGATTGACCGGCAACCCGGCCACACCGGTTTCATAGGCAGCCTTGTCACCCAAATCCTTGATCATTACATTGACCTCCTCCTGGGTTTTGGTCACCACTTCCTCAATGCGCGCCGGATGAATACGTCCATCCAGCAGCAATTTTTCCAGGGAAATCTTGGCGATATAGCGTCGCACCAGATCAAATCCTGAAATTACAATCGATCCGGGCGTGTCATCAATGATCACATCAATACCGGTAGCCTGCTCAAAAGCCATCACATTGCGCCCCTCCTTGCCGATAATTCTGCCCTTCAAATCATCCGAGGGGAGCGCGACAACGGTAGCGGTGTATTCGGTGGCCACCTCGGCGGCATAACGCTGAATAGCGTCGGCAATGATAAAGGTTGCCTTGGACTTGGCTTCTTTCTTTAACGACTCCTCGGCCTTTTTGATCTGTTCTGCCAAATCCTGCCGTGAAGCCTGTTCGACCTCATGCATCAAAAGCTCCTTGGCCTCATCCCTGGTCAGGGAAGCCACCTTTTCCAACTCTTTTTTCTGTTCTTCCAGTTTCTTCTCAGCCTCCTCGCGCAACTCCTTGACCTTTACCACCTTCTGTTCCAATTCGGTACGCAATTGATCGGCAGATTGAATCTTTTTTTCCAGGGATTCCTCCCTGTCCAGCATCCGGGCCTCGATTTTATCAAGTTGCTGCCGCTTTTTTTCTTCGTCAACCTTGTGCTGTTCCAGTGTTTTCAGGGCCTCGTTTCTGGCATCGAGCAGAATTTCTTTGGCCTTTGAATTGGCCTCGGAAAGAAGCTTCTCAGCCTCCTTGGCCTGTGCCTCGGTCTGATCGCGCTTGGCTATTTTCTTGGCGAAATAACCGACCAGGGCACCGATAAATCCAGACAGCAACAAGGCAACAATAATCTGAATGGTGTCCATTGCCTTATTGGTTAATTTTTTATTTCTACCGAACAATCAAATCACATCCCGCCCCGCACTGTCAAAACAATGCATTTTTTCATGTTGCCTTCAGAACAGTGGATTATTTTGCAGACAAGCCATTTTTTACTTATCCATAAGGCCATGGGACCAAGATTTACAACAGCATTATTAACAACAGTCAACACGTTTTTATGCGGACCCTTCTGTTTTGCCGCCAATTTGGTTACCGAAGTCCCGGCGACCCCAGACATGGCGATCGGTACTTCCACACTTGCCACGCAGCTTTCCGGGAAATTCGAAGCTTCAATTGTTCTCAAAGAAATCTCTTTCAAAAACAGCAGCGCGGATTATTTCATCTTTCATGTCCAATCCGAAGAAGAAAAAGTTAATTTGCGCGGACTGGAATTTTTCGACGACAAAGTATTCAAAACTGTCGAAACAGATCTCTGGGTCAAGCCAAGCCAGCAGATATATTTTCAATTTAATGCGGCGGGTCAAGAAGACCAGGACGGCCTGCAGTCCAAAGATGATATCGCCAGACTTTTCAGCGCCCAAAAAGGTCTCACTGGCACCAGCGAACAGCTTCTGATCAGTCATGGCAAAAAGCCATTGGCCTTTTTCTGCTGGTTCAAGCCACCGGTTGCCGCAGCCGAAGTCAAACAATTCCCTTCTGTCGTTTCGGAAGAGTTATGGGAAGATGCCGATATCGAAAGCTGCTACCCCAGCGACACCGTCAAGAACAATCAGTCTCTGATCAAAACCGGCGATGAAAACAATGCCTCGGCCTGGGAAATTCTCGAAACAGATCAGCAAAACAACACTACAAACAAAGAAGAAAGCAAAAAGACGGCAGTGGTTTCGCTGGAGAATCTGATCGAATCCGGCGGCAATACCGACCCGCAGGGCATTCCGGAACTGATCATTACAGAAATCTTTCCTGCGCCTGCGGGCAAAGAATCTTTTGAATGGATCGAACTGTTCAATCAAAGTGATCAAACCATCAGCCTGCACAACTGGATCATCGACGATGCGTCGGGCGGCAGCAAACCACGTCGTCTGGAGGGGCATCTGATCTCCCCCGGAGCAACGGCTCAAATCAGTCTCAAAGAATACAAAATAGTGCTCAATAATAATAGTGACAGCGTCCGGCTTTTTCTGCCCGACGGCAGCCCCGTCGGAGAGCAAGAGTATGATGGGGCCAAAAAAGGCTTTTCCTATGCCTTGATCCTCCACGACGGCGAAGAAACATGGCAATGGACATCTTCCCCCACCCCCGGCCAGCCCAACCCTGAGTTGACAACTGTCAGCGGCATCATCAGCGCCCCAGCCATATTTGGAGAAATCTACCATTTCTCACTGCAAAGTGCTGAATACAGCCAAGAAACAGCCCTTACGACAACCAACGACACCAACAGACCGGACCAAATCAATGGTGACAATGATATTCTGGTCATTTTCAGCGAGGATGTAATCAAAGGCCCGCTGGCCAAGGAAATCTTCCGGGCCGGAAGCAGCGGCATTTTCACCGGAGAACTTTCGGAAGCACCGGCGAACAGAGGGAATTTCAGCCATCTGCTCAAACTGCACAGCTATGAACTTGGCGGGGACGCCATGGCGTCCCCGCCCCAATGGCCTGCGGCGCCATCCGGCGCCGCAGGCCTCCTGCTCCTGGCCGCCCCCGCCCTGCTGGGCGGGGGCGGCTATTGGCTCTGGAAACGCAAACAATTGTCAGCCGACGGGAAATACCTTAAACTCGAAAACGCTACACCACTTCAAGAAACAAACAATGGACAATCGATTTTTCAAATACCTTAGCGTACTGCTACTCGGTCTGATACTCGGCTATCTGATCCGCGGCTTTGCCTCCATACCACAGGCGGCGGCAGAACCCCCCTCTGCCGTGGGGTCGGTAAAATCACTGGGACGGGAAGACGCGCCGGTGGTAATGATTGAATACAGCGATTTTCAGTGTCCGCTCTGCCGGCGCTATTCCGAGGAAACCCTGCCCAAAATCATCCGCGACTATGTGGACACGGGCAAAGTCAGATATGTTTTCAAGCATTTCCCGCTCAACATCCACCCCCAGGCCGTCGGCGCGGCCAGCGCCTCCGAATGCGCCCTGGAACAGGGCAAATTCTGGGAAATGCACGAATTGCTGTTCACCAAACAGCAGCTCTGGTCCGGACAGGAAAATTACCTCAGCACCTTCAAAGCATGGGCCGCTGAACTCGGTCTGGACGAAGCCCGCTTTGCCGACTGTCTGGACAGCGACAAATTCCTGGCCAATATAGAAAAAGACTATCGTGAGGCCGTAGGCAAATCGTTGCGCGGCACCCCAAGCTTCTTTATCAACGGAGAACCGCTGGTAGGAGCAAAAGACTTCTCCGCTTTCGCCGATTTGCTGGACCGTACCCTTGCCGCCCCACTGGCCGCGAACTAAAGCCGTGACTGCAGCACGCGGTATATAATCTGCGACGTATCTCCCCGCAGAGCCGGGTCGTCCGGCCGATAAAATTCCAGATTGGGATTTTCATCAATCAGTTTCAGAGCCAGTGCCGTCTCGACATAGGGATAATACCAGGCATCCCTGTCCAGATCGGCAAATGTTTCCAGAGGCGGATCATCAACCTCCGCCACTCTGATCTCAAAGGCCTCCATGATTATTTTCAGAGCCTCGGCCCTGGTCAGGCTCTCCTGCGGATGAAAAGTACCATCGGCGTATCCCTTGACCCACTCCTTTTCCTTGGCAAAACAAACGGCGGGGGCGTACCACTCCATGCCCACGTCTTTGAAACAACCATTATAATTCAGGGCCAAAGGGAAATACTTCTTGGCCGTGACTATCGCCTTGATCAATTCGGCACGCTTCAGTTCCTGATAGGGGCGAAAAGAATTGTCTGAAAAACCGGAAATAATCCCGTTCCTCTTCAGATAGGCCAGGGAATCAAAATACTTTGAATCGGCCTTCACATCGCTGAAAAGCACCTCCGGCGCGGCGCTTTTCAGCGCGGCGGGCGGATCCTTGTCACCAATCAGCGAAACCAAACCACTCTTCAGCGTAGGTATGCCAATAACGGCCGCCAGCACCAGCATACAGGAAATCACCAGCGCCACCGGAATCATCAGAACTATTTTCGACCAGGAAAATCGGTCAATTTTGCCCTCGTTCACGCCATAATCCTTCTCCGCGCTCCAGTTCAGTCTCTTTTTGTTGAACAACTCTTTGAACTTCAAGGCATTTTTGTATTAACTGTAATCCTAATATAATACCATTCATTAGGAATTTGTCAATACACATGCCTCTCTTAAAAGGCGATCCTTTTAATCAAAAGTTGGCTCCTGTAAGCCCAATTCATCTTCCCTGCCCAGCCTTTCGGCATACTCCAGCTCGTAAACATGGAGAAAAGTGAAGAAAAGCACCAGCAGCATAGGCCCGAAAATCACACCAATAAGCCCAAAAGACAGCATTCCGCCGAAAACGGTAATAAAAATCAGCAGTGGGTTGATTTTGGCCGAAGATCCGATAAAGATGATGCGCAGCAAATTGTCCACCGTACTGATCAGGGTAAAGCCCCAGAGCAGTACAAAAAGCCCCCACCAGTTACCGCCAATCAGCATAATCAGACCCATCGGGAACCAGATAATCGACGTTCCCACCGTCGGTACCAGGGAAAAAATCGAAACGGCCGTCCCCCAGAAAAAGGCACTGGGTACGCCGGCTATCGAGAAACCGATCCAGGCCACCACACCCTGGGCGATGGCAGTCAGAAAAGTACCAAACAGAGTGGCCTTGCTGATCTCATGAAATTTGCGATAAACCTCCTTCTCATAGCGCATCGGCAAGGGGCTGAGCATCATCATCCGGCGCAGAATAAAACGCCCGTCCTTGTAGAGAAAATAGAGCGTAAAAAACATCAGCAACAGATTGAATATCGACAGTCCCACATCGGCCAGGATTTTAGCGCTCTGCTTGGCAGCAAAAGTACTGATGAACTTGGCCGACTCGGCCAGACCGTTTTTCAGGCTATCCATGTTCTGCTGCACCAGGGCAGCCACCTCATTGCTGTAGGAACCAGACAGGTCATAGAGAATATTCCCCTTTTCCCATTTGAGCAGGGCGGTCACATCAACATTTTGCAGATAATTGTTGATCACACGATAGAGATCCATCGCCTGACCGGCCAAAATCAGCAAAAAGATAATCAGCGGAATGACAATGGCAAAAACCACCAACAGACAGGTAATCAGGGAAGCCAGACGTTTTTTGCCTTTCAGCCAGACCTCAAACTTGGCGTAAATCGGGAAAGTAATGCTGGCCACAATGGCCGAGAAAATCAGCACCATCATAAAAGGCTGTACCACACCAAAAAGCTGCCAGGCCACCCAGAGAATCACGGCGAACAGAAAATAGGCCGGCAATTTCTCCAAAATCAACGAATCGGCGGCAAAAACATCATCTGTTTTTTTCATAAAAAATGACAAAATTTATTTTTTCCCGCCCAGTATAGACGGCCTTGTTCAAAAAGTGAAGAAAATGCCGACTGACAGCGCGACCTTGCCCTAAACACTGAAGATCGAGCCGATGGCATAGCCTGCCAAAGCAGACAGTATGCCAATAAGTAGCATCTGTACTCCACTTCTATACCATTTGCCGATGGTCAACTTTGCCTTGATCGCCCCCGCCACAAACAGTGTTAAAGCCGAAACCACCAAAGCCAGCAAAATCGCCCAGCCAATCAGGCCCGTAAACTGCAGCCCCAGAAAGTAAAAAGCGGCAAAAGGTAAGAGCGGTATCGCCGCACCCAGAAAAGAAGTCCCGCCAATCAACAGCGCAGAATTCAAAGGATTTTTCCCGTCGATGGGAGCCAAATTGAGTTCCTCACGCATCATTGTCTCCAGCCACAGCTCCTTGTCAGAAGTGATCACATCCACCATCTGCTCCAACAGAGGACCTTTAAAGCCTTTTTTGGCATAAATCTGTCGCACCTCCTCAATTTCCTCTTCCGGCGTATTCTCCACTTCCAGTCGTTCATGCTCCAGTTCCCCCAAATAGTAATCCCTTTCGGCCACTTTACTGGTATACCCAACCGCCCCCATCGAAACGGCCTCGGCAATGGCCCCTGCCAATCCACCGGCAACAATCAGCCTTAAATCGGCACTGGCCGCCGCCAAACCCAGAATCACACCCAAAGTATTGACCAGCCCGTCCTGCCCGCCCAGAATCACTTCACTCAAAACAGCTCCGGTCCCGCTGTTCTTCTCTTGATGGATCTGGCGCATCGCCTTGCCGACCAACATTTTTTTTCTGTTCATAAAACCAACATAACATTGCTTTTTAATAGATTAAAGCGCAATTCATTCCAACGCACAAACTCAAATACTTCAGGGCATCGCCATCATATATACGGCAATTTTGGCTGCTTCGGCCCTGGTTACCTCCCGGTCGGGACGGAACGTCCCATCGCCATAACCGCTCAAGAGATCCAGGTTAAAAGCCATACCGACATAGGGATAATACCAGGCATATTCGGGCACATCCACAAAGCTGTAGGAATAATTTTCCGGCAGACTTTTCCCTGCCGCCAGCAAAAAGATCTTCACCAGCTCGGCCCGTGAAACCTTGTTATCGGGACGGAATAAACCGTCGCCATAGCCGTTAACCACCCCCAGCCGCTCGGCCGTGGCAATGTAACGATAGGCCCAGTGCCCGCCATCAATATCGGGAAAAGAGCTCTCCGCCGTCAAATCTACCTGATAACCATTCATCAACAGAGCCATTTTGGTAATTTCGGCCCGCGTGGCGCCGTCATCGGGCACAAAAAGCCCCGGAGCGCGACCGGAAACGATCGAGAGACAGTACAATTGCTCAATCGGCCGATAGGCCCAGTGGCCGTCGACATCCAGAAAATCCATCTGACATTTTTCGACATTCCCTTCAGCGCTCTGATGCAATCCATCCTCCTCAACTACGGTTCCAGTATCCCCCTCCGCGACTTCACCAGGATCCGGTGAATCCCCCCCGTCCAATAACCACCTCCGCCCAGCCCTCCGGAAACCAGATCAGTCTCATCTGTATCCCAAATCGAGGAACAACCGGGATCAGCAGGGTAATCAAGCAGCCCATCACCGTCGTCATCGAGGGCATTGTTGCAGGCCGGCCTGGCACTGCGCGGTCGCCAGTCGGTACGCACCTTGAAGTCCGAAGCCGCGCAGCTGGCGGAATTGGCACAATTAAAACTGATCTGTCCGGTCACCGTTCCGTTGGCATAGCCGTGAAAATAGCCCTGGCTGTCCACGGTCACCCCGGCAAAATCAATCCAGCCGGTATTTTCTCCCCAGGCCTGCCCGGTGAGATTGCCCTCACCGTCATTAAACACTCCGGCACTGGCGGGATTCAGCACAATCCAGCCTAGATTGGCACTCCAGGCCGAGCCGGTCATGGCAGCGTCAGTCAGATGTACATTGCCTCCGGGCTCGCCAAAAGTAATCCAGCCAATATCCTCCGACCAGGCATATTTGTCTGTCGGATCAATAACCCCGTCGGTACTGGAGGCCAGGACAGTGGCACCGGGCCAGATCAACACTACAGTCACGGCCAACAGACAGACCGATACCAGGCTATTCTTCAACCACAGCAGATCATTTAAACAATGCGTCATTTTTAATCCTGTAAATCAATATAATCCCAGCCCCGCACCGCGCCATTGCAGACATAGAGCCGGTTGTTGACGGAATAATCGACAAACATCCGTCCCCTCTCGGCATCATCATCGCAATCGCCGGCAGGCGGCGCCCAGCCCCCGGCGTCCAGCTGAACATAAGTGGCGGTAGCGTCGCCAACCGTGCCCACGGCGAGACCGTCGGTGGTGGTGGCTGGGCGCAGCACTCCCCCTACCCTGTTCCAAAATTGAGCCGTTTTATCCGACCAGGAAAGCACTCCCGAACCGTTGGTTGTCAAAACCTGGCCAAGGCTGCCATCGGCATCAGGCAGCGTCCAGATCACGCTGGCCAGCACACTGAAAGGAGCGATAAAACCGACGTAACGACTACGAACATTGGTCAAAAAACGCACTTCACCGCGTCCAAAATTATAATAATCCCCATTGGCAAAAACTCCGATATAGGGCTGCCCGGCCGCATCTTCGTGATCTCCGAAGGTCACTTCCAAATTGTCATCGGCCACCGATCCGCGGGAACGATAGATACTTTCACCGTTTTTGTCGCGGAAATTAGCGATGTTCATGTGTATATTGTCGCCTGAGACGGAAAACATTCCACTCTCATGGGCACCGGGTCCCACCGTGAAGACCGATGACAAGGGATTGTCGGTGGCAATAGCCACTTTGCCGGCCGCATCGACATACAGGCGCTGGCTGCCGGCGGTGCCGATGCGCACAATGTCCTCATCCGGCGCACTCTCCACCCGCACATAGGTATCGGCATCGGCATCCTGAATCGACGTACCGACCCTGCCGTCCACATAGGCCTTGATGCTCTGCTGGGTGGCCAGGGCGGTATCGCTGTTGGAAGTAAAATTATCCTCATCAAGAATCCTGCTGACCCGCGCGCCCGTGGTGAAAGCCAGGCCGCTGGGATTGAGCGTCATTCTGGTCACGGGAGCGGTATAGCCACCACCGACCTGAAAAATGATCTGCGGATCCGGATTGGGATTGGTCAAATCGGTGGAACCTGCAGATACGATGGCCAAGTCCTGATCGGTGGACATCACGCCGTTTCCGGCCCAGCTGGGCACATAGTAATTGTCACTGTATTTACCGAAATAAAGATTATTGGTGTAATCCGCTCCGCTGCCCTTGGCCTCAAAAACCGCACCGGCATAATTGTGAACATCATTGGTGTTGATGGCCTGAAAACCGGTCAACGTGCTGGCAGAGTTATTGGTAATTCTAGCCCTGTAGACAGCGGCATCCACGGGCGAAAGGACATTGGACGTCTGCTGCCAGATCGAAGTAACTGCGGCCCCCCAGGAGGGCAATCCCCCGGCGCCAACGCGCAACACCTGTCCCACGGCTCCGGCGGCCAGCTTGACCCAGTCAGCACCATCAAAATACAGCAGATCACCGCTGGCCGCCGCCACGGCGGACAAATCGTCCAGATAGGCGTGATGGGCCTGGGGCGGAGTCACGGTACAGTTGGGATCGCCGGGCGCACAGGCCGGAGCAAGTGTCTCACCCAGGTTATAGGGCGTCGCCGGCGGTGCCGCCAAAACCGGCTGCGCTACAAATAGCACCGTCATCAGTATGGTAACCGGCTTGCCCATCAAAAAATTCTTCTGCCACATAAAAGCTTGGGATTAATTGAATAATCTCAATATTTTAGCAGAAACAGGGCGATTTGCCCAACTTTTCACACTTCCCCAATTTCCAACCCCCAAGGTGCAAAAAAACTATTTTTCCGGCGCCAATATTGCCGGATAAAAAGCAAACGGAAGCAGATCACGCAAAGCCGCCCGCAGCACCCGCCCCCTTGTACCGGACATGACTATCACCGGATCGTCGTCCGGCCGCAACACCTCGAGCAGTCTCTGCCGGCAATGTCCGCAGGGCGTCACAATTTCCTCCGAGAGTTTGTCCTCCGGTCCGCCAACCACGGCAATCATCTCCAGCCCGGCAGCACGATTCTCCACGGTCAATCTACCCAGTGCGCTGTTTTCTGCATGCAAACCTGACTGAACTATATCCTCGACATTCCAGCCGCTGACCACGGCCCCATCCCTGGTCCGTATGGCCGCCCCCACGCGAAATTTGGTATAGGGAGCATAGGAGTGTCTTCTAGCCTGGGCCGCCTCGGCAAGCAGACTTTTCTCCCGCAAGTCCAGCTCAGCTGGTTCGAGCAATTCATAAGGCAAAACCAGGGCTTTTTTCTCCGACATGTTTTTGCATAAAACAAATAAGGCCGCATCATACCCGGCCAAAAGCGCAAAATCAAGTAACGACCCAACTACGACACAGAAGAAGGCTTTTCGTACAAACACTGCTTAAATGGTGTACCCGGCGCGGTTCGAACGCGCGACCTCAGCCTCCGGAGGGCTGCGCTCTATCCAGCTGAGCTACGGGTACGCCCCTTTCTTTTACCTATTTTTTTTATCCGACTCAAGCGAAATCCGCGTTAATTGACTATTTCTCGATTTAGTTTATAATATATTTAGAGTAGATCAACCAAAACAAAAAACAGATCAAATGACGGAAATCTTTGACCAAAACCTTTATCAGTGGCTGATCCTGCCACTTTCCATCTTCATAGCCAGGATTCTCACCGAGACCCTGGGCACTCTCAGAATCATGTTCGTCTCGCGCAGTAACCGCCTCATCGCTCCTATTCTGGGCTTTTTTGAAGCCCTGCTCTGGATACTGATCATCAGCCAGGTGATTCAAAATCTCGAAAATGCGCTCTGCTACATCGCCTATGCCGGCGGCTTCGCCGTGGGAATATTTCTGGGCATGGCCATCGAAAACCGACTGGCCCTGGGAGTAGTAATGGTACAGGTGATCACCAGAAAAAACACCACCAAACTGCAGAGATCGCTGCGCGCACACAATTACGGCTTCACCAAAATCGGCGGCCGGGACATCGATGGCCGTGAAAACATTCTCTTTATCGTCAGCAGGAGAAAAGAACTACCCGAAGTGATCAAAATCATCAAGGAATTCAACCCCTGCGCCTTCTTCTCCGTGGAAGACATCAGAGGTCTCAACGAAGGCAATTACCCGCTGGTCAAAAGGAAGGAACAGTCCCCCTCACGACTTGCCGCGTTCTGGCGCCGTCTCCTCCGCCGTACGCCAAAGCAGCTTCCCCTCGCCGCGGAGACATTGGACGCCAGAGAACAAAAATAGCTATCCCGACCACCCACAACAACTTTGGCCTGGAAAGTTTTTCCTGATCTGTTAATAATTAAACCAGGTCATTAACCCCAAAAACATGAACGAACTACCACTTTGGATCAATTCAATCGCTCCTTTTCTGCCGCTGCTGATTCTCTGGAGCCTCTTCTGGAAAGGCCTCGCCCTCTGGCACTCGGCCAGACGCAGACAGCCCTGGTGGTTTGTCATCCTGCTGGTCGTCAACACGGTGGGACTGCTGGAAATCATCTACCTCTTCGCCATCGCCAAACTGAAATGGGCCAAGCTGTTCAGCAGGGACTAAATCGCAAAATCAAGCTGCGCGATTTTGCGTTCTCGCTGCGACCGCCGAACCCTCTGCTTCTGTGAAGCAGGGTTCTCCCCCTATTACAAACCAAATTTCAAAAATGCAGCTGTTGCAAGGCGGCAAGAAAAATTCGAGAAGACAGTATGCGAATACGGCGACGAGAATTTATTCGCAGCCAACGATGCAACAGGCACATTTTTGAAATTTGGCTGGGGATGAGGGATATTTGCTCGCTTCGCTCGCAAGGGCGTTCTTGCTCGCTCACCAATGGCGAGGCTCCGCCTCTCCATTCGATTCGCTCGCTGCGACCGCCGAACCCTCTGCTTCTGTGAAGCAGGGTTCTCATCCTCCCTATTCCAGGAACCAAATTTGTTTAATGCAAGCGCTACAAGGAAACAACTGACGAGACGAACAAAGCCTATACTCATAGGCGTGTGAGCGAGGAAGGAAGTTGACACAGTAGCGCGCTGCATGAAACAAATTTGGCTGGGGATGAGGGATTCGAACCCCCGATGTCGCCTCCAGAGGGCGATGCCTTACCACTTGGCGAATCCCCAGCATGCCTGACGCAAAACAGCGTCACTTTTTGGCTCGCCTAAATTACACCAAAGCCAACAAATTGCAAAATCATTTTTACTGTACTCAAAAAAGCAGGCAATGTCTAAACCAAAGCCCCGCCGCCACCGGTAAGTATAATCCCCCGACGTTCTGCCGCACTACGGATAATTCCCTCCACCTCCAGATAGCAGCGCTCGATCTGCCCCTCGTAATTAATAATTTTATAATCATAATTGGCGGCCTCGGCCATCTCTCTTTGCATGCTCTCCATTCGCCGCGCCAATTCCTCCTCGGTCATCGGCTCCCGTCCGGCAATACGGGACAGCAACACAGACTCATTCTCGGGAGCCAAAAAAATCGTCAGCAACTGCTCCCGTGGTAAAATCTGCTTGATGCTTTGCGCACCCTGGACGTCTACCTCCCTGATAATCAGCCTGTTGGCATCCAGGTTTTGCTGCACCGATTCACGCAGCACTCCATAGTACTCCGTCCCATGCACCACCGCCCACTCCAGAAAAAGCCCGTCCTGCACACCTTTTTTAAACTCCTGTTCAGTAACGAAATGATATTGCACACCGTCTTTTTCACCTTTGCGCTTCTTGCGCGTGGTTTCCGATAGTAAAAAAACGGCTTCGGTAATTCGCTGACGTATCAATTCAATAATCGTCCCTTTGCCCACTCCGGACGGCCCCGAAATCAATACCAACAGACCTCTTCTTCCAAGTGTTGACATTTTCACTAGTTAGTTTATAATATTAAGATTTCAGTTCTTTCACAGCTGGAAAAATCCACAGACAGGATAACGCGGCCCTGCATTGATTGCCATAGCAAAAAATGATATAATTTGTGGATTTGTAAAAGCACCTTGAAAATTAGTCATCGGGAAAAGTAGCGAACAGAAGCGGCCCAGCATTCACCGGCGTGAGCCATTGCTGCTCTCTACTTTTCGATGCGGCGCACGGCAGGCGCCCGTTGTATGGTCAAAATTAAAAATAAAACCAGACAAAAAGTTGTCCCCCGTCAAGGGAGACGACACAAACCAAACAAAAATAAAAAAGGACGATGGTGAACCTCGTCGTTAAACAAGACACCAAAGGACAGTAGAGAGGTGGCCGGAACATCAGTTTGCCGCAGTTCGGGCCAGGGCGCTCACCGGAATTGGCTCCCCAGATTCAAATCTGCACCTTATAATGTGCGGATGGGAGATATCCAGGAACGCCTAGAAAGCCCGGCTATTATATTGGCCGGGCTTTTTCTCTGCACCAAATTCGCGAAGCTTGAATTTGGTGCTTAATAATAAGTCTGAGAAGACATTTTCATTCACGCAAAAAATGGCAAAGCTCATTTTTTGCGTACTATAGAGTAGTCCATCAAAACTGCCTAAAACGGCAAATCATCAATGGTCACATCATCCGCGCTCATGGCGGCGGCCGGCACAACGACATCATCCCCGACGGCCTTTTTGTTGATCCCGCCGGAAAAGCCCTGCTCGGCTCCCATCACCACATCCCCCTTGCGGTCAAGCATGATCATGTTTTCAGCCACAATTTCGGTGCGATAGCGCTTTACGCCGTCTTCACCTTCCCATTCGCGGGTCTGAATGCGTCCCTCCAAAAAGATTTTGCTGCCCTTGCGCAGATATTGTCCGCAGATATCGGCCAGTTTCCGCCAGGCCACGATATTGTGATACTCGGCCTTTTCCTGACGCTGGCCGCTCTGATCAGTCCAGCTGAAATTAGTGGCGATGGAAAAAGAGGCCACCGTCTGCCCTCCGGGAATCTGGCGCAGCTCCGGATCCTTGGTCAGATT
This sequence comes from Candidatus Peregrinibacteria bacterium UBA1369, assembly GCA_002305925.1. Lineage (GTDB taxonomy): Bacteria > Patescibacteriota > Gracilibacteria > UBA1369 > UBA1369 > UBA1369. Next base: position 9,747 of record DBRL01000010.1, on the reverse strand, counting down.
GCCGATCAGCTGTACGCGGTTAAGTGACATTGCCATGCTGTTTTTACTTTAAATAATAAAAATTCCCCGTCACTATAAACCATCCCTCCGAAACTACAATTGCCAAGGCTTTCAAAGCGTTTTAAAAAATTTCCTTAGAGCATTGACTTTCGAAAAATTGTTGCCTAAAATGCGCGCGCGCTAGATTCAATTTATTTGAATTCTGCCAGTCTTCTTTTGATTTATTGAACGGATGACACTATCGGAACTGCATATCGCGCTTGCCCCCAACACCGTCTTTTCGGTCGGCGGAATACCGGTCACCAACAGCATTATCACCATGTGGATCGTCATGGCCATTCTGACCGGATTGGCCGCTTTTGTCCGCCTCAACCTGAAATTTCGACCAGCTGGCTTCTTTATGAATTTTGTCGAATGGTCACTGGGAGGACTATATAACTTCATGGAGAACGTCGGTGGACCCAGCGCAAAAAAACACTTTGTGCCCTTCATCAGTTTCTTTCTAATCATCCTCTGCTCCAACTGGCTGGGACTGTTCATGGGACCGATTGTCGAAGAGGCCAAATTTCTCCGCGCACCAACCAGCGACCTCAATTCCACGGCCGGCCTGGCCATCGCCGCCTTTCTCTATTTCGAATACCAGGGCTTCAAAGCACACGGCATACTCGGCTATCTGGGGCATTTTATCAACATCAAAGCCATTATCACAAAAGGCCCGATGGGCGTTATCGACTTTTTCACCGGCCTGCTGCACATCGTTTCGGAAATTGTCCGTCCCACCGCCCTGGCCCTGCGTCTTTTCGGCAACATTTTCGGCGGCGAAATCGTCCTGCTGATCGCCTTTATTCTGGTCAGTCCACTGGTACCGCTGCCATTCATGATGCTGGAAGTGATCGTCGGCCTGATCCAGGCCTTCGTCTTTGCCACGCTCTTCCTCACCTTTACTTCCCTCAACACCATGCATGAGGAGGAACATTAATTTTATCTCATATTTTTAACCTATAACTTAACAATAAGAATATGAACTCATTTATCCTGAATCTGCTTCTGCCTCTCGCCATTGCTTTCCCGGCCATTGCCATCGGCATGATCGGCACCAAGGGCGTCGAATCCATCGGCAGACAACCGGAAGCCGCCTCCAAGATCCAGCTGAATATGATTCTGGCCATCGTCTTCGCCGAAGGTCTCGGCATTCTGGCTTTCGTTCTGGCCCTGATCATGACCACCAAATAATCCCCAAAAATTCTTTTGAACATGGTTAATCCATTTATTCCCACAGCCTACGCCTCGGGCGATTCTGCAGCAACGGAGGGAAAGGAACTGCATGCCGAAACCGGCCAGGCGGCCGCCGCAGCCGAACACGGCGGAGGCGGGCTGAGCATCGATCCGTCAATCGTGATCACGCAGATGTTTAATTTCGTCATTCTGCTGGTCATCCTGAAGTTTCTGCTCTACAAACCACTGCTGAAAGTGATGCAGGATCGCGAGAAACGCATCAGCGATGGCTTGGACAATGCCGACAAAGCCGACCGCATGCTGGCCGAATCCGAACAGACCCGCCTGGAGACTATCAAGGCCGCCAAAGTGGAAAGCCACGGAATCCTGGACAACGCCCGCAAATCCGCCGAGGAGGCCCGCGCCAACATGCTGCGTGAAGCCGAGGAGGAAGCCTCCAAAATTGTCCAGGGCGGACGCAACGTACTGGATCTGGAACGCAACAAAGCCGCCCAGGAACTGAAAGTACAAGCCGTCGACCTGATCATTCAAACCGCCGAAAAGGTTTTGCGCGAAAAAATCGACCCGCTGCGTGACCAGAAACTGATTGAGGAAAACCTCAAGAAATACTCATTGTAATTAATTGTAATTAACCGCCGCCAACTCTATGGCCAGAAAGGACATCCATCTGAAACTGGGCAAGGCGCTCTACGAAAAGGCCGTCAAGGACCGCATTGAACATCAGGTCTTTCATGACCTGCAGTCGTTGAACAACCTTTTCTATGACCGCCAGATCGTGCGGCAACTGAATAATCTGGCCTTTGCCGGCAGCTCCAAAATTGTCAAAACCATCGGAACCACCTTTGGCGACAGTTTCAGCGAACCGGTCACCGAACTGCTGATTTTCCTGATTGAAAACTACGAAGTGCCCCTGCTCGGCAAGATTTTCGCCGGCTATCGGCGCCACTATTTCGAAAAACAGGGCATCCGCGAGGTCAAGCTGCGCACCGCCCGTGAACTGGACAGCCAGGAGCGCGAATTGATCGCCAAAAAAATGGGGCTGGACAACGACAAGGTGCACCTGACTTTCCGCCACGCCCCCGACCTGATCGGCGGCATCCAGATCTATGATCAGGGCCGTCTAACCGATCTCTCCGTCCGCAACCATCTGGACAAACTGCGCAACCATCTCATAGCTCAAGCCAAAATTTAACTAATATTGTAATGACACTCGACGCCAAAAGAATCAGCTCATTTCTGGAGCAGCAACTGAACTCACTGGATTTCACCCCTGAATCCGTCGGCATCGGCAGAATCACCATGGTCGGCGACGGTATTGCCCAAGTCAGCGGTCTGGCCGACGTCAAAATGGGAGAAATGGTCGACTTCGGCAACAATACCTACGGCATGGCCATCAACCTGGCCCATGACCAGGTCGGCTGCATCCTCTTCAGTCAGGGCACCGGACTGAAAGAAGGCGACCCGGTCAAAACCACCGGCCGCATCATGGAAGTGCCCGTCGGAGAAGAAATGATTGGGCGCGTGGTCAATCCGCTTGGTCAACCCCTGGACGGACTGGGCCCGATCAACACCAAAGAATTCCGCCCGATTGAGCACAAGGCCGAAGGGGTCATTTTTAGAAAATCGGTCGACCAGCCGCTGCAAACGGGCATCAAGGCCATAGACGCCATGATTCCGATTGGACGCGGCCAGCGCGAATTGATCATCGGTGACCGCCAGATCGGCAAAACAGCCATTGCCATCGACACCATCATCAATCAGAAAGGTAAAAACATTTACTGTTTCTATGTCGCCGTCGGACAGAAACAATCGACCATCGCCAATGTTGTCAATAAGCTGAAAGAAACCGGCGCCATGGAATACACCACTGTCATTGCCACCTCCGCTTCCGACGCCGCCTCAATGAGCTTCATCGCCCCCTATGCCGGTTGCGCCATGGCCGAAGCGCTGATGTATGCCGGCAAGGACGCTCTGATTGTTTACGACGACCTTTCCAAACATGCCTGGGCCTACCGTGAAGTCGCCCTGCTGCTCCGCCGCCCCCCGGGACGCGAAGCCTACCCCGGTGACATTTTCTATCTGCACTCCCGTCTGCTGGAGCGCTCATCCCGTCTTTCCGACGACCTGGGGGGCGGCTCGATCACTGCCCTGCCCATTATCGAAACCCAGGAAGGTGACATCTCCGCCTATATTCCCACCAATGTCATCTCCATCACCGACGGACAGATCTTTTTGGAAGCCGAGGCTTTTTACTCCGGGAAACGCCCGGCCATCAACCCGGGTCTCTCGGTCTCCCGCGTAGGAGGCAAAGCCCAGATTCCCGTAATGAAAAAAGTCGCCGGCAACCTGCGCCTCTCCCTGGCCCAGTTCCGCGAGCTGGAAAGCTTCGCCCAGATCGGCTCCGACCTGGACGCCCAGACCAAAGCCACCCTCGACCGCGGCCAAAAAATCGTGGAAGTGCTCAAACAGCCGCAATACAAACCGCTGCCGGTAGCCCATCAGATTGCCATCATCTACGCGGTCAACAATGGCTTCCTGGACGACATCGACAACGCCAAAATCCGCGAATTTGAGGAAAAACTTTACGAATATCTGGACGGCAAACACAAACCCCTACAGGAAGTGCTTTCCACCAGCCACAAATTCACCCCCGAACTGGAAGAAGAACTGAAGAAGGCCATCGCCGACTTCAAAGACGGCTACGTCGCATAATATCAGATAGCACCGGCCAACTAACTCTCGCCCAATGGCAACACTTAGGGAAATCAAAACCAGAATCCGTTCGGTCAAATCGACCGAAAAAATCACCAAAGCCATGGAAATGATGGCCGCCTCAAAAATGAAGCGCGCCCAGCAAACGGCTTTGGCCGGCCGCCCCTACCTGGAAAAACTGGCCGAGGTGATCAACAACCTCATTTTCCTCAGCGATCCACCACTTCAACATCCCCTGCTGAAGAAAAGACCCCGCGCTAATCGCATCGGCTACATCCTGCTGACCAGCAATCGCGGCCTCTGCGGCAGTTTCAACAGCAGCGTCCTGAAAAAAATGATTGAACTGCTGCGCGAACGCGACGACGATGAAGAAGTGATTGTCACACTCGGACGCAAGGGGCGCCAGGCCATGGAAAGGCTGGGACAGAACATCATCGGTGATTTCGACACGCTTTCAGACAAACCGTCCTTTCTGGACACGCTCGGTATCAGCAATATTTTCATTGAAGACTTCATCGCCGGGAAATTCGACCGCGTCTATCTGGTTTACAATCACTTTTACTCAACCCTTTCACAAAAACCGACGGTCAAAATGCTGCTACCGATAGAAATGAACCGCGACAAACTGCCGGAAAATTTTCACACCGACTATATCTTTGAAGCGGACAAAACCGTTCTGCTCGACAAAATGCTGCGCCGTTACCTGGAAGTATCAGTCTATCAGACCATACTCGAATCCCTGGCCTCCGAGCACAGCGCCCGCATGATGGCCATGCGCACGGCTTCCGACAGCGCCGGCGAAATTATTTCCCGCCTGACCCTGCATTACAACAAAGCCCGCCAATCCAAGATCACCACCCAGCTGCTGGAAGTAGTCAGCGGCTCGGCAACGGAGTAAATCAAAACCACCCGGACAACAGTAAAACCCGCCGCTGGCCCGGCCCCAACAATTTTATCATCAACACATCAAGTAATTTACAAAAACAGTATGGCAACAGGAAAAATATCACAGGTAATCGGTCCGGTAGTCGACTTTGAATTCGCGCCGGGCGAACTGCCCCGCCTTCTGGAAACGGTAGAGGTAAGCGCCGGTGAAACCAAAGTGGTTGTGGAAATTCAGCAACAGCTGGGCGACAATCAGGTGCGCGGCGTGGCCATGGAGTCCACCGACGGCCTGGTGCGCGGACAGGAAGCCCTTTCCACCGGCAAAGCCATTTCCACACCGGTCGGACAGGGAGTTTTGGGCCGCATGCTCAATGTGCTGGGCCAACCCATCGACGGACTGAAAGCCGTTGCCGCCAAGGACAGCTGGGAAATCCACCGCCCCATTCCGGCTTTTGCCAATCAGTCCCCCACCACCGAAATTTTTGAAACCGGTCTCAAGGTGATCGACCTGATCTGTCCCTTTGCCAAGGGCGGCAAGGTTGGTCTCTTCGGCGGTGCCGGCGTGGGCAAGACCGTACTGATTCAGGAATTGATCCGCAATATCGCCACAGAACACGGAGGTTTCTCGGTTTTTGCCGGTGTCGGCGAAAGAACCCGTGAAGGCAACGACCTCTATACCGAAATGAAAGAATCCGGAGTTATCGACAAGACCGCCATGGTCTTCGGCCAGATGAACGAACCGCCGGGAGCCCGTCTGCGCGTGGCCCTGACCGGTCTGACCATGGCCGAATATTTCCGCGACGTGGAAAAACGCGACGTGCTGCTCTTTGTCGATAATATTTTCCGCTTCTCCCAGGCCGGCTCCGAGGTGTCCGCCCTGCTGGGCCGTATGCCCTCCGCCGTGGGTTATCAACCCAATCTGGCCACCGAAATGGGTGCCCTTCAGGAAAGAATCACCTCCACCAAGGACGGATCGATCACCTCCGTACAGGCCGTTTTCGTACCTGCCGACGACCTGACCGACCCCGCCCCGGCCACCACCTTCTCGCATCTGGATTCCACCGTGGTGCTCTCCCGCGCGCTGACTGAGCAGGGCATCTACCCGGCCGTCGATCCGCTATCTTCCACTTCCCGCCAGCTCGATCCCAACGTGGTCGGGCAAGATCACTATCAGACCACCCGCGAAGTACAGCGCGTGCTGCAGAGATACAAGGACCTGCAGGACATCATCGCCATTCTTGGCATCGACGAGCTCTCCGAAGAGGACAAGATGACCGTCGCCCGCGCCCGCAAAATCCAGAGATTCCTCTCCCAACCGTTCTTCGTCGCTGAGCAGTTCACCAATATCGCCGGCCAGTACGTAAAGATCGAGGACACCGTCCGAGGCTTCAAGGAAATCATCGAGGGCAAACATGACAAACTGAACGAAAGCGACTTCTACATGGTCGGCACCATCGAACAGGCCGTGGAGAAACACGAGCGCGGCAAGAGTCAGAAATAAACTTGCGCCACAAGTAACCACCCTTCTCCGCTGCACAGCCCTCTCACCATTATCATCAGACCCATGTTCCACCTCATTATCACCACACCGGAAAAAAGACTGTTCGAAGACGAACACGTCGTCTCGCTGGTTGTCCCGACCGTCAACGGTGAAATCGGCGTGCTGACCGGGCACCACCCCATAGTGGCACAACTGACCCTGGGGGCGATCAAAATCGGTCTGGCCAATGAAACGGAACAGCTGATTTTCATCGGTAGCGGCTATCTGGAGGTGAACAACAACCAGGCCACCATCCTGGCCGACCAGGCCGAGAACGTGGAGGAAATTGCCCTGGAACAGGTCAAGGAAGCCCGCCGCAAAGCCGAAGAACAGCTGAAGACCGCCAAAGACCAGGTGGAAATGGACAAATACTACGAGGAGCTGAAAACCCAACTGCTGCGCGAACAGCTGGCCGGCATCGCCAAATTCAAGAAGGAACAGAAGTAAAGCAGCGGTTGATATCGGGAATTTCGCTCAGAGCCGAGCGAAGTTTCAGCGATTCCGTCCAACCGCCATACCACAGCCCGACGCTGAAAGCCGCCAGACAGGCCAGCACGGCCAAGCCCAGCCACCAGCCCAACCACCCTCCCGCCCCGTCCCCCCTAGAAATATTTGCTTTTTCCTCCATTTTAGTGAATAGATAACTTAAATAATTTTGTCCGCGCCGATTGGCGCCCTTGTGGCCCCTGAAGCGTTGACGTTAAACTTTCTCTCCCATGCCTCAATACATTTTCGCCCTCGGCCGCATCCCGGCCATTTCCATCGCCGAGCTCTATCATGTTCTGCCAACGCTCGCCCCGGCCAAGCCCGGTCAGCTGCTTTTCCGCCGGCTCTTCCAGAACTGGCTGCTGGTCGATACCCCCGCCGAACTCCCCGATCCCCAGGAACTGCTCAACCGCCTCGGCGGCAGTACCAAAATTATCCGCCTGGAGCAGGAAGGGCTTTCCGCCAAAGAATTACCAACCCACCTCTCCGCCCTGGCCGAACGCACCTTTGAGGGGCGCGAGGACAAGGTCCGCTATGCCGTTTCGATTTACAATTTAGCAAACAATCCTGACAAAATCCTGAAAAGTTGCCTGCTGGAAACCAAGAAAAAACTGAAGGCCTCAGGACTGTCCAGCCGCTTCATCAACAACAATTTTCACAATCCACCCACCGCCCAGCTGGCCGGCGAGAAAATCCTCAGCAAGGGAGCCGAATTCTGCGCCCTGGAAGTGGACAAGAAATGGCTGCTCGGACGCACCATCGCCATTCAGGACATCAACGCCTATTCCCGCCGCGACTACGAAAGACCGGAACGCGATCCCAAACAGGGCATGCTGCCGCCGAAACTGGCCCAGATTCTGCTCAACCTCTCCGGCGCCACACCCGGGGACACGGTTTACGACCCCTTTTGCGGCATCGGCACGGTACTGCAGGAGGGCCTGCTGATGGGCATCAATGTGATCGGCTCGGACATCAGCGCCGACAATATCAAAAAAACCCGTCAGAATATCGACTGGCTGAAAAAAGAATACCTGCCGCGCGCGGAAAGCCACCGGGACAAAGCACTGCCCGACCTGCGCCTTTTCAACAAAGACGCCACCCTGATCAGCAAATCCGATCTGCCCAAACCACCGGCCGCCATCGTTACCGAAACTTTTCTCGGCCCGCCGGTCAGCCAGCTGCCGCCGGAAAGTCAGATCGAGCTGAACCTGGCCAAAGTGGAGCACTTGATCTATGGCTTTCTGGAACAAATCCGCCCACTGGTAGGCCCGGAAACCCGCCTGGCCATGACCATACTCTGCTACAAAAACGGCCCGCAGCTGATCCGTCTGGAACACCTGCTGAACGAACTGCCCCAACTGGGTTATGAGCGCACGGAAATACTTTTTCCGGAAGTGCTGAAAGAACTGAATCTGCCCGAGCAGAACCGCTACGGCCTGATCTATGACCGCCCCGACCAGATAGTCGCCCGCGAGATCGTGGTGCTGAAGCCGGTCTAAATTATTCACGACATTCCGCGGCATTTCAGCGTCCCGGCGCACACAACCAGCACCCCGCGCCAATTTCGACCTTAACAAATCCGCCTAAAACTGCTACAATAAGCAGATAATCTTCTTTTGTATCAAAAATGATCCTGGCACCGGAAAAACTTACCAAAACCCAAAAACAGGCCACCGTTAAACAGCTGATCATGCACAGCGCCCCGACCTGGGACTTTTATCTGATGCTGGCCCTTTCGGCCGCCACCATCACCTTTGGCCTCTGGGAAAACAATACGGCCGTGGTCATCGGCGGCATGCTGATCGCTCCGATGCTTTACCCGATCATGAGTGTCAGCATGGGCATCGTGGTCGGCGACAACCGCCTGATTCTGCGCGGTCTCTCGGTCATCCTCAAATCGGTGATCTGCGTCATCGCCCTGGCACTGGGTATTTCGCTCTTTTTCATCGACAAAACCCTCAACGCCGAAATACTCTCGCGCACGGTGCCAAACATCTCCTACTTTCTGATCGCCATTCTCTCTGGAATCGCCATGGCCTATGCCCTGGCCCGCCCCAATCTCTCCGACGTTCTGCCCGGCGTAGCCATCAATGTGGCGCTGGTGCCCCCCCTGGCCGTGACCGGCATCACCTTTTCAGCGCTGCAATGGCCGCTGGTGATCAAATCGCTGGAAATGTTTTTCTTCAATCTGATCGGCATCGTTTTTGCCGCCCTGCTGGTGTTCGCCATGATGCGTTTCTTTGAAACACGCCAGGTGATTGAACAAAAACTGCGGGCCGAGGAAAAAATCATCGAGGAGGAACACAAGGAAAAACAGCTCGAAGACCTCAAACAAATCAAAAAAACCGTCCGGGAGGCCACTTCCCTGCTCAAAAAAGTCGAAAACGGACAGTCACGCGAACCATCGGCGGAGACGCGGGACAAAAAGAAGTAAAAACATTGCCATCGGCCGATTTTTTGCTATATTGATTGCGCCCGTTGGCAGCCTCAATGGCGCAAAGCCGGCGATTTGCAGTCAACCAGGGCGTTCATCAAAAAATGGCCCATATTCCCCTGTAGCTCAGTGGTAGAGCAACCGGCTGTGACAATAAACGCAGCTTCGCGGAGAAATCCGTGATGAAACTCGTCGGGATAACGGTGAAAGCTAAACCCCGCCAGACCTCTCCAGGTCCGCGCGCGGCAAGCCAATACCGTGGGAACCCTCCCCCGCTTCAACAAGCGGCTGAGGGGCGCCGTAGAGACTAGATACCGACGCGCCTGAATTGCCATTCCAACCCTTTGGCAAAAGGCGAAGATATAGTCCACGCCCTATGGAAACATAGGAATAAGTGTAACCGGTAGGTCACTGGTTCGAGCCCAGTCGGGGGAGCCAAATTGTATGTTGCGAG
>DBRL01000009.1 GCA_002305925.1 Candidatus Peregrinibacteria bacterium UBA1369 | reverse complement strand
GAGCGGGACAGGCATGTCAGGCGAGTAATTCTGAAAATTGAGGAAAAAGAGCGGGTCGCGGTCTTCCATCAGGACGATTTCGCGGATGCCTTTTTCGGTCAGTGAGTCCAGCCGCAGGGTTCCGGCGCGCAATTTGTTCAGATCAAAAGCACTCAAGTCCACCAGCGGTGAGAAACTTTCCATTTTGACGCCGGCTTTCTCAACGTCGTTTAAAGTGTTGTCCGGTATTTGATTTAACTGCCGGTCCAGTTGGCCTAGTAGATAATTTGGTGCCAGGCGCAGGGCGAAATCCAGCTGTTTTTCCAGGTCGGAACGGGTGGCGGCCGTGATGGCTGCCGAATCGCGCAGGGTGGCGGTGGCGGCGTAGTCTTGGCGCAGCTGTTCGAGGGGCAGGGGAGGGGTTTCCGGTTCTTTCTCGGGAGTTTCTGCGGGTGCCGTGGCGGGCGTGGTGGCCGTTTCGTTGGGTGATGTGGGTGAGTCGGTGGTGGGCGGTGGTGCGTGCGGAGGAGTGGCGGGTGCCGTGGCGGGCGTGGTGGTCGGCTGGACCGGGGTGGCCGATGGTTGGCCGGTTTTTTGCTCCTGTTCCGGAGTGATGCCGAGGGTTTTGGTCAGGTCGGCGGGTTTGAGGCTGGTGTAACGTTCGGCGTATTTGTTGATGATGTCCAGCGCGTAGGGGCTCAGGGTTTTGATCACGTCGTTTTTCAGCCCGGTGAGGGCTTTTTTGACATCGAGTGCTTTTTCCGCCAGGTTTTCGGGGAGAAAGGTCATGACTGTTGCGGTGGTGCGAGGGGATTGGTGGTAATTTTCGTCCGTGGTGGGTTGGGGCGTATGGTGTGACGGTGGTGATTTAGTTGAGCGCGTGGCGTGCGCTGGCGCGTGGCGTGCGCTGGCGTGTGTCGCGTGCGCTGGCGCCTGGGGTGGCAAATGAGAGAGCTTTTTATCCTGCCATTATATCATTTTATGGTGTCGGGCGTATAGAGGCTGGGTTGTTGCGGTTAGATGCTGGTTGCGCAGTGGTGGTGGGCGTGGCGCGTGGTGGGTGTGACCAGGTGGTGGTCAGCGGTCCCATGCTTAAGCCGTTTAAGATTAAAAAACTGTGCACGTGCACAGCGGGCGGGTGTTCGTATATGAACACTAAATCGGTGTGTTAGGTGAAAATTGTGGCTTACTGCTGCGCTTAATGCAACATACTTTGTCTGTGCGGCGCAAGGCCTGATGATTGAATTTTGGCTAAACAATGCTATTATTCTGAGTACTTTAAAAAGTAATTTAGACGCCTTGAACGATAAAGAATTATTCAAAAAGTGTGTAAATTATGGCCGGCAAATCATCAAAGCCAGGCGGAAATTTTTGGGTTTGCTGCCTGAAGTTTTTCGCAGGGGGCTTTATCAAAAAAAAGGTTTTGGATCGATTGAGGAATTTGCGGCGAAATTGGCAGGGGTAAGTCATGATCAGGTGCGCAGGGTTTTGCGGCTGGAGGCCAGGCTGGCCGATCGGCCTGTTTTGCATTCGGCTCTGGTCGAGGGGCGGATCAGCATCAATAAATTGGTCAGAATTGTTCCTATTGTGACGGCCGGGAATGAGCGGCAATTGTTTGAGAAGGCGGAAATTCTGTCCAGCCGCGCGCTGGAAGTTTTTGTACGCGAAGTGAAAAACGGCAATCAAAATGTGGAGTTTGGTGCCGGGTTCGATGCCGGGTTCGGGGGCGTGGTTAGCGGAGCGGAAACCGAGAGCAAAAAAGGCTTAGATACAACAAATATTCGGGGTAAAACTGTGCACGTGCACAGTTTGAAACTGGACGATGATGTGGCAACAGAGCTGACCGATTTGCAGGCGAAAGGAATAGACGTGAATGCCATTTTACGAAAATTTTTGAGCGAGAGACGGCAGAAAATTGAAGAACAAAAGGCGGAAATTGCCGCGCGTCAAAGGCAGGAGAGCGAAGACCGGGCTGTAATTGGCAGGCCGGTGGCCCGGTATGTGCCGGTGGAGGTGCGGCGTGTGTTGGCGGCTGAATATGGAACGAGGTGTGCAGTAGAGGGTTGTCGAAGGAAAGCGGAAAATTTGCATCATCAAAAGGCTTTCGCGCGGGACAAGTGTCACGATCCGAGGTTTATCAGGCCTCTGTGTCGTGTCCATCATGAACTGGCTCACGCGGGGGATGGGCTGGTGCAAAAGTATCGGCTGGCGGCGGCGGGATGGGCGTGAGGGGTGGGGTGGGTGTGGGCGATGGTGGTGTGCAAGCGTGGCGCGCCCAGGTGGTTTGGTATGTGCGCGGCGGGGGTGGGTGTGAGCGATGGTGGTGTGCAAGCGTGGAGTGTGGGGTGGGTGTGGGGGTGCACGGATGGTTTGGCGTGTGCGTGGTTGGGTGAAATATGCTATAAGGTGGGGGCAGGGTTTTTAAAATTAAGATTAAAAATATGACAGAGAGCAGCGAAAAAAATATCGCTTCGGTGCCAAAGAAGACGTCGGGGTCAGGCAAAACAACTGAGAAGAAGCCGGCTGTGCTCAAGGCGGCTGGGAAGGTCAAAGCTCACGGCAAAATAGTCGGCGGCGTGATGGCCGAATTCAAGGATTTTCTCAAGGAATACAAAATTCTCGGCATTGCTGCCGGTCTCGTGATTGGCAGTGCGGTGACAACTCTCACGGGCACGATTGTGGCCGGGTTGATTACGCCGGCATTGCAATTGCTGATACCGTCCGAGTCGATCAAAAGTCTGGTTTTTCCGGTCGGTGCGGTAACTTTTCAGGTCGGAGCGGTGGTGAGCGCGCTGATCAATTTTATCGTGGTGGCGCTGTTGTTTTTTCTGTTTGTTAAATTTTTCATGAAACAGGAAAAAGTGACCAAAGACTCGATTGGCAAATAATTTTTAATTGGCGGGCGGCATGCACGATGGCCGGCTGAACAAACCTGTCGTGCGAGTGGCAGGGATTGTCTGACAGTTCGGTGGGCGCAGGCTTAGCCGCTGTGTTGTTCGTTGACGCGGTCGAGCCAGGTTTTCATTGAGTCTTGAAAATTGGGATTGAGCTTCAAAAAGATAATTCCTTGCTCGATCAGGCCGCGTCGCACCTGGCGGATGACGCGTGTGGTGTAGAGTGGAATCAGCAGGGAGAGCTGTTCTTTTTCGCCGGGGGAGAGGAAAGGGGCGGTTTCGATCACAAAAAGCAGTTCTTTGGTATACATTTTGCGCCGTTTGTCCTGTACCTGGAGCTGAGGCCTATCTTTGTAGAATTCATTGGCTGTTTCCAATATGTTCATGGTTTGGTGGTTTTATTGGTCAGCTTTTTTGGCGCGCAGGTAGATGTCGGTCATCGTCTGTACTTCTTGGGCTAGAGCGTCGCGCAGTTTTTCTATCTCCTCCTTTTCCATACTGGGCAGCATCACAGTCCACATGGTGCGTTCATCCTGTCCCATTGAGGAAAGGTTCATCAGTTTGAGAGTTTCTTCGATCAGGGCCTGGTTGGAATTGTTGTTGGTAGGCATAAGGTGTTGCGGTTAAGCGGCTTTGGGTTGATTGTTGTCTCCGTTGGTTGAGGTGGCGGCGGCAGTCCTATTGTTGTCATTGGCAGGGGCGGTGGTGGCAGTGGGTTGGGGCTGGCTGGAGGTACTTTTGCGCATGGCCGTAGTGATGGCGCTGGCGTTGGCAGAGGCGTTGAGACTGAAATAATCAGTTTCTTTGTAGATGTTGATCCCCTGTGAGTTGCGTACTGAAATGTCGGCGCTGGCCAGGTCCTCGTCGTAGGTCAGAAAATAGACATTGTTTTCAAAGATATAGCCGACGGTGACCTCATCGTTGTTGTCCAGCCATTCGCCGGAGATCAGTACGGCGCTTTCGAGGACATTGAGTTTTTTCAAAAGTTCCAGCACTTTGTTTTGCATGGCGGTGCTTTCTTTTTCCGGATGTTGACGTTGTAAATCGAGGAGTTTTTTGTCTTTGAGGGGGCCGGCGCCCGTGACGGCGGCTTTGACCGCCTCGACCGCTTTCGGCTCGCCGGATGGTCCGGCGGCGGGGCTGTTTCCGCCTCCTTCCAGCGCGCGGGCGCCGGCAGCCAGGGCGGCGCCGCCGCCCAATAGGCCAGCGGCAGCGCCAAGGTCGCTGCCGCCCAGTATTTGTTTAACCTGATCAAAACTGACTTTTCCAGTGACAAAGAGATCCTGATGCATCACGCGCAGCGCGGCGATTACCGCTTCCGGATCACCGTTATCCAGGATACGCTGACGGATGTTGCTATTGCCCAGGCTTTCAGGGAGGTACTGTCCGATTAGAGGGATGTCTACTCCATCCAGGCCGGGCCAGTATTCCACCAGTGCCCGAAAAATGCTTGATTTTGAAAAGAGGTCTGTGACGATGCGTCTCCAGTCACCTGGTATGAGCAGCAGAAAAGCGGAAATGGTTTCGAATTCGTTTTGCCAGGGGACTACCTCGGCGTTTTTTTTGCCAGAAATCTGTTTGCCGACGTCGGTAATGGCGGCCAGTCTGGGAAATTGTCGCAGGAAAAGGGATTTGCTGATTTCCGAGAAGAGACCGGCTCTGACTGTTTCAGCATTGTTTTTGGCTTCCTGTGCCTCTCTGGCCACTTCGGGATTTTTGATGCCAAATTTCTCCAGGATTTTGCCAAAGATGCCGCCCAGCAGACCTTTGCCTTCGACTTTCCCGCTGTTGTCGCTGCTGCCGAGCAATTCCGGCAATCCTTTTAACATGTCCATTGCTCCTGCCATAGATCGCTTGAAGTTAGATGGTTATGACGATTAGTTAATTATAGCAGAAATGGTGTGGTTGTGCCAGGGGGCTGGCGAGGGGTGTGTGGCGGGCGCGGGATGCGGGTTTTTAGTTTTGGTGGGATTGTGTTATAATATAGGGATTTAATTTACCGGTATGACAATGACCAGGGAGGAATACGAAAAATTGGTGAGGAGCTGCGCGTCTTTTGCCGAAATGCCGGTCGGGGCGCAGGAGCGAATTTTGGCGGCCGTGGGCGAAGAAATGGAGCGCTACATCGCGATTTTTCAGGAAGAACAGCAACTGATGGCCCAGGCGGTGGAGGATTTTCAGAAGGAAACCGATCAGATCGTGCTGGATTACAAGACCGGCGTACAGAAAGAAAAGCGCGCCAAGCTGGTGGCTGCGGAAAGCGGCGTGCGGCGGCGGGAGGAAGATCGCGCCGAGGATTTGCTGAAAAAGCTGTAAAGGGCGCGGCCGGCAGCGCGACCGGGAAAACCTGTCGGCACAGAGACAATCCAATAGTGCCCGGCACAAAACAAAACAATCAAATCAAATAAACACCCGAAAGTATGTTGCAGGAAAATTACCATAGCAAGGAAACCAAATTCTCGCTCTGGGCGCGCAGGATGGTGTGGAATGGGGTAAATGAAGCTATTTCGGCGGTTATTTCAGACGTAGAAAACATAAATGTTGACCAGGCTCAATCGATAAATATCAATAAATGGCGCAATCAATTAATAGCGAAGTTGAATGCCATTGAAGGGATTAATAAAAACAGTCAGGAGTATAAAGACGCCTGGCAGAAAATTGAGCAGGCTCTGCTTCGACTGAAAAAACAACAAGAATATTTTACTGCGAGGACGGCTGTTCTGGCTGACCCAATTGTATCAGGCATTGACAATGCTTCAGTGAAAAGTTTGCAGGACCGGAACAAGTATGTGCAAACAAGAGCGAATTTGCTTAAGTTACAAAGCTTGCAGCAGGAGGCGAAGGTGACTGAAGTTGACCAGTACGTATGGGAGGACAAGGTCGCTATATTGGAAGGTGCTTTAGCTGATTATTACAATAGGGTCGCGGCCAAATGTAATAATTTTTATAAGCGTGTTTCTACTTTTTCGCCTGAAGCGATGGAAGATCACAAAAATGTAACTGACAAAGGCTTGACAGATTGGTCTTCACTTATTGATGAATATAAGGTGGCAATTGCCGAGTTTCGTGATTCACAGACAAAAAGTTGGCCGGGAACGAAACAGTTTTCTCTTGATGACGCTAATTTAAGCGCTGATTTATATTTTGATACCGAATTTAATTATTTTGAGGCTTTTAAAGCAGCACGTAGTGCGGAAAAGATTGGTGACAAGAGTGCAGAAGGCTGGTTGGCAGGTGCGGCGCAAAAGAAAGCGGCCGTAGATAACTATAATTTGTGTCGAAATCAAGCGCGTGAAATTAAAGCGTTGATGGCTTCTGATGCCAGTGTAACTTTAGAAAAAAGTCTTGAAAGTGATAGAATTGAGGCTGGGAAGTATTACGCCAGTGGGGTGGCGGCCATGGACAAAAGTGACTGGGTTCGGGCGGGGGAAATGTTTTTAAAGGCCTTGCTGAAATATAAAGGCATTTTTGAACAACTTTCAGCCTCTCAAAAAGAAGAAAATCTAGCTGAGGCGACCGAAAGCAAAGAAGGTTTGTGGAAGCAAATTGTGAGTTTGCAAACAAATAATGATGCAGAGTTCAACAAATTAAATCCTGTATTAAAAGCTTTAGTACGCAAGAAACTGATTGTTCCTCCAGGCGTTGGTTCTTTGTCTCAGAATTCAGCCATTGAGTTAATGAAACTGGCTTTGGACACACTCAAATCGCAAAAGGCATTGATAGAAGCCTATAATCAGGTTTATAAAGATGTTTTCAACGCTTTGTATCAGCATGCCAGGGCAGGAGCAAAGCAAGATTCCTTGCTGCAATCGACGCATAGAAAGCAGGTTATGGACTATGCTTGTGATATCTCAACCATTACGCCTTTTGTGAATGATAAGGTCTCAAGGGAAGATGTAATTGCGATGACACGGGCGATGACTTTTACTTTTAATATACACCAAAGAGCTTCTGTGACAGTGAGATATGAGGGCCAGCAAGCTGATGGTCGTTTGCAGGCACGTTTTTGGTTCAAAAGACAAACGGTTTCGCGAGAAACTCCTTTTACAGAACCAGAAATAAATAAGTCTCCAAGCTCTCCAAATAAAGGAGATATTATTGCAGATAATGACTCAAGTTCGAGAACTGTTGGGAGGCCTACAATCATTTAATTCATCGCATATGCCAGGAGAACAGCCGCAAAATCAGTATATTGAACAGGCTAAATTGGGGGATTTGTCGGAGCAGATGAAAAAACTGCGTCATGATCCGGCGACTTTTGACGAGCAGGCTCTGCGTCAGGAATTTCGTGAGCGTCTCGATCGCGTGGTGGAAAAAAAAGAGCTAAATGACCGGCAGTTTCGGATGTATCAGCAGGCGCTGAACAAAATCAATGATAACATCGTCAAGCTCCGTGAAATGCGCGATTACGCCGTGGCCAGAACCAGAATGGCCACCGTGGAAAAATATGTTAAGGCCGGCGGCTTGCCGAAGGACATGCCCCCTGAAATAAGGTATGTAGAATATCTAAGTGATTATAAAGAATTGATAACTTTTATTTCAAATAAACCGCCGCTGGCGATCAGAGCCGAGGATTATTTGAAAGATATTGATCGGGCCAGAAACCTGTTGCAGGAAGTCGGCTGGTTGATGTCGGCGTATTATAATGAGCAGTTTAAGGAAGCCGGATTGCAGGCCGAGAAGAAGGTAAAAAAACAAATGAGGGCGGGCAGGTTGTCTCTGGTGGAATATATGGATTTGGCTGATGCCATTGATGATCTGGCCGAATTGCTGCGTGACAAGGGCCAAACGATTGATAAATGGGGCAAAAGTGATTACGCACTGGAGGTTCGGGCCGAGATTGCCCAGCGGAGAATGTTAGCCATGAGCAAGTTATTGTTTGCTTCGCGAAAGTTTCTGGACAGTGACGCTTTGGCTGTAGTACGGCGTTATGATCGGGCGCTGGCTATGAGAGTTACTCCTGAATCAAAGAATGAGCTTGAGCAGGCCGCCTATGCCCGGGCTTTGATCATCAACCGGGAAATGGCAGAGAGAAACAGACAGACCGCGATTATAAGAAATGCCGATGGGGCCAAGTTTAACGAGGGTGAGGGGTTGCTGGCTCAGGCTGAAAAATTGGCCAAGGTTGATCCGGCCCGGGCGCAGCAGCTTTATCTGGATGCCAGCAGAGTTTATCAGGAAGCCCGTGAGCATTATTTGGCGCGGCAGACCGGGAAAGAGAAAGTCGTCCCGCAGCCGCCGGCGCAACCGACTCGCAGGCGGGATGATCGTTTGGCCAGGAGATAGGCGCGTTGGAAGTCAGCGCGTGGAGGATTTGAGGGGCTTTTTTAGCTTGTCTTAGCAATTTTGTTTTAGTTGTCCGGGCTATTCAGGGTGGCGGATTATCGGGTAATTTTTCGCCAAGACGCCAAATCACAATCTTTGGTGGTGGTGGCGGTTTTACGTGTTGGAAATCGGAAAGCGGTCTATCGTGGGCGCTTGCTTTGATGTGGCTGACGGGTGAGCCCGGCCAGGAGCAGGGCGCCAAAGAGGGCGGTGAGCAGTGAGAGCAGCTGGCCGAGGGAGAGGCCGGCGAGGAAGCCGGGGCCGCCGATCAGATAGCCGATCTGGGCATCGGGTTCACGGGTGTATTCGATCAGCGTGCGGATCAGGCCGTAAAGGATCAGGAAGGCGGCCGAAAGCCGGCCGGGGTTTTGCAGGATTTTGGTGGCGCGGCTGAGGGCATAGAGAATGGCGAAAAGCACAATGCCTTCGCCGGCGGCTTCAAAAAGCTGTGACGGATAGCGGCAAAAGACGGGGTCGGAAGGAAAGTTGAAACAGAATTGACCGTTTTCGCTGACGCGGCCGTAAAGTTCGGCGTTGATGAAATTGCCGAGGCGGCCGAGCATGATGCCGATGGGAGCGATCAGGACGGCGACGTCGCCAATTTGCAGGAAGCGCATGGTTTCGCGTTTGTGGGAGCGGCGGCGGCGGTTGTGGAAATGCAGATAGAGCCAGAGGGCGACAACGGTGCCGATCAGTCCGCCGTGAAAGGACAGCCCCCCCTCCCAGAGGGCCAGCATTTTGGCGGGATTTTCCAGGTAAAAGGGCAGGTTGTAGAAAAGTATATAGCCGAGCCGGCCGCCGAGGATGATGCCGAGAATGGCGCTGATCAGCAGATTGTCTTTCTCGTTGTTTTCCAGGGGAAGAGCCCGGCCGGCGCGGGAGTGTTTGAGAAAAAGATAGCCAAAAATAAAGGCGGTCAGATACATTAGTCCGTACCAGTGTATGGCTATGGGGCCGAGTTGCATGGCGATTGGGTTGATCCAGTTGTCCCAGGGTGATTCCATGTTGGTTTTGGTTTAGTGGCGTTGTGAGTATGACGTTGGTTGCGAAGCCGTCGCGAGGTTCTATTTGTTCGACTTTTGCGGCCGTGTTGTTAACATTGAGGCGTCATTTTGCCAGCTCAATATAACATGCGTTTGTTGCCGGGCCGACCTGCTCGGGGGTTTTTTCTTGACTGTTTTTAAGTCTTGTGTTTAATTACATGACGTCCACGGGAGTTGATTGGCGACTATGGTGGTTGCCGGTTTTCCCTGGTTGAACATTGGAAGGAGCAGTGGAGAATATGAGACGTCTTCTGGGAGGATTTCAGCAGGACTTTGAGAAGGCAAAGAGGCAGTATCCCCGCGCGATGCAGATACTTGTGTTGGCGGTGAAGCAGTCGGTTCAGGAATGTCGCATTCCGCGCACCATTCCCACTGCCGACGTGATTGGCCTCAACCGACTCGGAGTTCTCGAGCTGGAAGTGGGGGAGAAGCGCGCGAGGGCGTGGCTGGCGGAGGAAGCGATTCCTCTGCTCAGGCAGACTACCCTAGCCGAATTGAGGGGGTACGTCGTAGAGAAGGAAAGGGGTTCTTCGAGCCGCCGAGGCAAGAAGCCCAACCCGCCGGTCTCCGGCGTGCACTCGAAGGAGATGGGAGACAATGACGGCGAGTGGGGGGATAGTTGTGAAGGCCATCCTGTCGCGGCCATTCCCGGCATCAACTAGCCTCTAAAACCGATGTTCATCGTTGCCGGCGCGCGCTCAGAAAGCGCGCGCCGGCCCAACCGTTCTTTGTGATACAGGGGAAAAGGCTTGACCGCGGTGAAAACCGCAAAAGCCGAGGAGGAGAAATGGTCGAATCCGAAATGCTCCAGGGAGACCAGATGGTACTGGAGATCCGGGTCTGGGAGAAGATTGAGGAGCGCGATGCTGCTGAATATCTGCGCCAGAAGGAGGGACGGTGCCTGACCGTGAAGTTTCGCGTGCTGCTGCACGGCTCCCAGCTGGTGGTGATCACGGCCTGTGCCTATCATCCCAGCCGCGCCAACGGTGATTCCTACATGGATACCCACTGGCCGCCAAGAGCCCGTGGCCTGATTGAGGCGATGCTCGACGGCTACCGTTTGTTCGATGATGATCGCCAAGTAGTGGAGGATGAGCTGCTGGCTTTCCTCGACGAGCACATGCCTGTTTCGTCCGCGCCTGGTTCGTCTGCTGCGCTCTCCTGACCTTTCCTGAACAAAGAAAATCGTGCCCTGTCCGTTTGCGGCTGCCCAATGCGGCCCGGCGGACAGGGCATTTTGCCGTGACGGCCCCAATTTTTTTAAATTAGCAGGTAGCTGCCGGCCAGGACGATGATGACGCCGAGAAGTTTTTGCCAAAAGGCGGCTTTGATAAATCTCTCGTGCAGCAGTTTGGGGCGAAAGAAATCCAGGGTCATGGAAATTATGAAGACAAAAAGAATCTGAATGCGGTGTAGAAAAGTAACCAAAGCGACCGGTCCTATTACGACGGCGGCAGTGTAGATTAGCGTAACGGAACCGGCCAAGGCGGCGGCCATGGCCACGGCGGGAAATTCATGCGCGTTTTTGATGCGCAGTTTTTTCCAGAGTTTGACGGTGACGGGCAGGTTGAAGACGAAAATTCCCAGACCGATCCAGAAGAGCGCGTTCAAAGGGTCGCTGGCGGCCAAAGTGAGATAGTTGGCCAGGACATTTTTGAAGGCGAAAAAAGAGGCGGCCACTACGGCCCAGATCAGAGCTTTTTTGTTGATCAATGCGTGTTTTTGATTGTCGTAGGCGTGGATGATGACACCAAGCATGATTAGAGCGATGCCGATATATTTGACCGGTTCATGTACTTCACCCAGAAAGAGTGTGGCCAGGATCAGCACGATGACCGGGTTGATCGAGAGAATCGGTACCACACGGCTGACTTCGCCGCTGCTGATGGCGCGGTAATAATAATGCATGGCGGCCAGATAAAGCAGGGCGCTAACGAGGCCGATGGAGACGACC
Source organism: Candidatus Peregrinibacteria bacterium UBA1369 (assembly GCA_002305925.1). Taxonomy (GTDB): domain Bacteria; phylum Patescibacteriota; class Gracilibacteria; order UBA1369; family UBA1369; genus UBA1369. The sequence continues at coordinate 15,252 of DBRL01000009.1, read as the reverse complement.
AGCGTGTTTACGGAAACACTTCCGGTAAGCAGAGCCGGGGAGCTGAACATGATTCCGGCGAAAAATCCCCAGAGTACCAGCAGGGTGTCGGTGTTTTTAAGTTCATTTTTGATGATGTAGCGGTCATAAACGTTGCCGACCGATTCAAGCATGGCGGCCAGCAGAGTGAGAAAGATCCAGGTTGAGCCAAAGGCGGTCATGTGGAATTTGTTGGTTGTTTGTTTTATGATGGCCATGCACCGGCCGTTGTGTTTTGCGGGAAGCGTGTTTTGAGGAAAAGGCGGCGCACAGAGAATTTTCGGAAAGCGGAGGTGCTGAGGAGCAGATGTATATTGTCAATATAACGGTATGGAAAGAAAAAGGAAAATCATTGCTGCTCTGGCCGATTTGAAGCAGGAAATTGCCGGTCCGATACCGGTGGATATCGTCAGCAAATGGTCCAGGTCCGCCAAGACGCCGCAGCAACAAAAGATTATTCTTGAGCCATTTGAGCGGCGCGGTTATCTGGTGGCCAGCGATTCGGCAGGATTGTCGCGTTTGAGCGGCGAAAGGACGCTTCTGGAGGTGATGAAGATGGTCAGTGAGCCGAAGGAAATTATTTATCTGCTGGGGCGGAAAATCGGCGGGGAGGGAGTGGGAGTGTGGGCGGCCGACAACTCGCTGATGTTCTACCCTCAGGAAAAAGTGGGAGCCGGTTTATTGCTGGAAACCATGTCGGCCGCCCAAAAGCAGATAGGCCGCGGTCCATTGCAAGTGGGGATCGGACTGCATCGTGGCACGTTTTGGGAAATCGGCCGGGGCATGTTTGGTGAAGAGGCGGAGCTGGTGGAGAAGGTGGCGGAAGAATATACCGCGGCCGGTGAAATTGTGGTTTCGGAGACTGTGCGTGCTGACTGGGGATCCGATCAGCATTTTCGTTTGCGGCGCAGAGAGGATTTGGCGCAAATTGAAAAAGACTTTTTTTCGTTAAACTATGATGGCATGGGGCCGGAACACGTCGATTTCCCTTTACCGGATCCCGCGGAGCTGAGAGCAGAGCATTTTTATCCTTTTCCTTTTGATACCGATTTTTTTCTGGCCCTGAAGAAAATGGGCCGTACTGCCGCAGGGGACGACACGGAGCAGAATCAGAAGGTGTTGCAATCCTATGCTCATAGGAAAATCGTTTTGCTGGTAAAGGTTTATCACAAAAGCATGCGGCTTTTGCTGGATCAGCTGACCGACTGGGTGGTGGTTAATGCCATATTGAATGAAATGGCGGTGAAATATGACGTGCGGACGGTTAAATCCAATGGGGATCTGGCGATTTTTGTCGCCGACGATGTCAATGAGGCTTTGGGTCTGGCCGAAGAGGTTTTGACCAGTATGGCGGCCAGTGATGACAGGGTTTCGATCGGTTTGGCAGCCGGAGACGTTTTGCTGTTTGACTTGGAAGGGGGCGGCAGCGATATTGCCGGCGGTCCGGTTAACATAGCTTCGAAAATTTCGGAGGATATAGCGGAACAGGACAGTCTCTATGTCGATCAATCCGTGGTTGTTCCGGCCCATCATTTGTCCAGGTATGAACCATACCGGCTGGAGAAGTCCGGTATTGTTTTGCGCGGTCTGCGTTATCGTTCTGTCTAGAGGAGGCGTTGTGGCGTGGGTTGGCGGCTGACCAGTGGGAATTTGCTAATGGAGTGTCTTTATGTTAGTATTTTCTCCAGCCTTAACCACCGTTGCCTATGGAAACGTCAGTGGGACAGGTAAAACCTCATAACGAACTGGATATTCTGGTTCGACCCAGTCCGTTTTTCCTTTTTCTGCGTGTTTTTACCGTGCATCTGATCCTGGGTATAGGAATCGCGCTGGCGGTATTGATGCCCAGCCTTTTTTTGCGCTCGGTGGCCGATATTGAGATTCTCTACAATTTCAAAATCGTGATGATTTTGACGATGGTGATGTTGGGGGAAATTTTTACTTTGGTGATTATCGCTCGTTGGGTGACCGAATTTTATGTAATTAAAAATGATTCGCTGACCTATCGTGTCGGCGTTTTTTTTAAACAGAAAAGAGTGCTTTTGATTCGCCAGATTGTTGAGGTGGTGATGATTCAGAACCTGTTTGGACGGATTTTTAACTATGGGACGATCAAGGTGATTACCTCGCAGGCGTTAGAGGGGGTCTATATCAAACGGGTCGAAAATCCCAACAAATATTTCAAGGTACTGCGTGAGCTGAGCGCGAAACAGCAGATTGAGGTCAAAGAAAAGCCTCCAATAGGAGCAATAGCCGCAGTGGCGGCCGAGGCCTAGTTCGAGGCCAGCAGCCACTCTACCAGGTCTTCCAGGGCGGGGGAGGGGGTGGCCTCGGCCGCCCGCCGGATTTTGTCCAGCAGCGCCGTCAGCTTGCGCCGGCGTCGAGTGCTGACTGCCAGCTCAGGCCAGGATTGCAGTAGATTGAAAAGATGTTTTTCCAGCCGTTTGGCTTTTCTTTCGTTTTTAAAGTAGTTTTCCAGTTCCGCCGCCACTTTCTTCAGCTCCAGGTTTTTTTTCGCTTTGAGGGCAATCAGGGCACGCAGAAAAATGCTGGCGAGCAGGGTTTCACTTTCACGGCGCGAATGTTCGGCCTTACGGATTTCCAGCAGGCGCTGGCGGGCGGCCCGATCATCGCCGGTGCGGAAATAGTATTTGCCGATTTCATAGTTCATCACGGTGCGCCATTGTCGCAGTGCCGGTGAATTCAGCTCGGTAAACTGGCGGTCGATCAACTCAATAACGCTTCTTCCTTTGGCGCGGTCGCCGCTCTGGACGTGAATTTCCAGTTCGAGGGCCAATGTTTCCAGCTGGCTGCGGCGCAGTCGGGGAGTGTTTAAATCAAAGCCAAAATCGGCGGGGGCGCGCTGTATGGTCAGCAGGGTGTCATAAATTTCGGGGAGGTGCCGCTGGTGGATTTGCAGCTGTAATTTTTGATTGAGCAGCGAAAGATATTCCCAAGGGGACTGACGGATTTGATCGGGACGGATTTCCAACTGTCGAATGGCTTTCTGTAATGCTTCTTCAGCAGCGGCGAAGTCCTGGTTGCGGAAGAGGTGAGTGCGACAGAGAAGGTCGGCCTGCAGCAGTTTGGCGCGCAGGGAAAGGGCTTTGTTTTCGTCAGTTACCAGAGGGTTTTTGTTGAGATCGGTGTAGATGACGGGATTGAGACCGCTGCCGCGCTGGAAGTGGTCGAAGAAGTTGCAGCGCAGATCTTCGAGTTGCTGAAGGTTAAAAATGCTTTCCAGCACGCTGTTTTGCTCCACCAAAAGGGCGTTCAGCTCTTTCTGGCACTCGGTAGAGGTGGGGCCGTGTTTTTTTAGCAACAGCTCCTTGCGAAATTCCAGTGCCCGCAGCAGTTCAAAAGGCATTTCCGCCGGGCGCAGTCTTTTGACGCATTTTTCAATTTCGTTTTCGGCCAGGTCAAACAGTTCGCGTTCGAGCAGCCGGTTTATTTTTAGAAAACCATGGTGGGTTTTGTCAAAAAGTGAGGAGTCGTAATGATAAAAATTGAGGACTTTTTGAATCAGTTCCTGTAGATATGATTTTATAACGGGCAATTGGTTTGCTTTTTCGTCAAAAGATTTTTTAACATCTTGCGGCAGATGCTTTGACTGCTGGTCGATTTTATTGAAAAGCATGAGATAGAGTTTTTCGCCAGGGGTCTTTTTGAGGAATTCGCGTAGGAATTTTTTTTCGTTTTTGCCCAGGTTTTTGACCAGGTTGTATAGACTGTCTTTCTTTTTAATAGGCATTTAAGAAACGATGTTTGAATATAAAATATATATAGTTTATACTGTTTGTTTTGTTTTATGTAAAATAATAGCCCTTTAATATTTATCTCAAATATGTTAAAAATAATTTCTGTTTTTGTGCAAAAGTTGTGTGGCTGCCAAATGTTTTTTTGTAATAAAAAATTGTCTCGGTCAAATGCTTAAAGTGCAATTGAATGCTTCTTAACGCAAAATCACATATATAATAGTATGCTTGTATATGTCAAATTGTGCAAAATTGGTTTTTGCCTTGCTTTTGACTGTTTAAAAAATCATTGCAAATTCTCTTTTTGAATGTCAGTGGACGTGGGGCCAGAAATAGTCTTTTTAGCTGAGCTGTTTTTCCACAAAATCCCAGTTGATGAAGTCCCAGAAGGTGTTGATATAGTCTGGACGGCGGTTGCGGAAGTCGATGTAATAGGCATGCTCCCAGACGTCGAGGGTTAGTAACGGTTTTTTGCCCTGTATTAAAGGGGTGTCAGCGTCCTTGAGTTGAAGAATTTCCAGTTTACCACTGCCGTTCTGGGCCAGCCAGGCCCAACCTGAGCCAAAGAGCGTTGTGGCGGCCTGGTTGAAGGCCGCTTTGAACTGATCCAGTCCTCCGAAGTCTCGGTCCAGCAGAGTCGAGATTTGCGGTCCGGGGCCGGTGGTAGGAGCGTCAGCGGCATTGGTCTGTTTTTCTTTGGCCGCAGCCAGGCAGTTCCAGAAAAAGCTGTGATTGAAATGCTGGGCGGCGTTGTTGAAGACGGCCTTGTTGCCTTCCGCGTGTGAGCGCAGTATTACTTCCTCCAGCGACAGCTCGGCCAGCGGGGTGCCATTGATGGCATCGTTGAGTTTGGTCACGTAGGCGGCGTGATGTTTACCATGATGGTATTGGAATGTTTCCGCCGAACAGAACGGCATCAAGTTGGAGGTGTCGAAAGGAAGATCCGGTAAGGAAAAAGGCATTTGTGTTTTGGTTATGTGATTTGTTGCTTAATAATGTGCCGCAAGCGGGCTCCGGGGGAGGCTAAACCAGTCTGTTTAGGCAGTCACTCCCTGTCGGGAATCCGCGACCTGGCGAATCAGCGTAGTGATCAGGGCGAAATCGATATGGTCCGGTTTTTTGAAATGGACATGGTTTTTTCCGAGTTCCATGCCTTTGAGCTGGGGCCTGAAAGATTTGAGCAGTTCTTCGTTTTTGACCATCAGGATGATTTCGTTTTTTTGACTCTGCCAGGCAACTTCAATTTGGCTGTCGCGGGAATAGCTGGGCATGCCGAATTCCATGCTTTCGCGGAAGCCGGGCAGGTTGCGCAGACAGATCTCGCGAAATTCGGTCAGGACGTCCAGCTGATCCGACGGAACTTCTTTCATATATTCAGTAACTGTTTTGGCGCGCGATTGCATGAAAATGATTGTTTAGGCAATTGACATTGTAAGGGATTGTGGTTGTTTTTTCCAGAAGAAATTGGCTCTTTGCGTCAAGGCCGGTGGCTTTAGAAAAGCGCCAGCGGAGTGGCGATGCCGATGGCGTTGAGGGCGGCCTGCAGGTTGAGCAAAGCAAAGAAGATAATCAAAAAACCGGCTGTACGAAAAAAGATTTTGGCGTAATGTCCGTTGGAAACCTGTACGGAGGCGAAGCTGATCAGTCCCAGTACGGGCAGAGTTCCCAGTGCAAATACCAGCATGATCAGGGCGCCGCCGAGCCAGTTGCCGGAGGAAAGCGCCAGTATCTGCATGGATTGGGTAAAGCCGCAGGGCAGGAAAAACGTGGCGGCGCCCAGCAGGGCTGGTGTAATGATGCGGGAATCCTTTTTAAGGGCCGTAATGGCGTGGCCCCAGGACTTGGGCAGCTTCAGCTGCAAATTTTTGGTAAAATCGAAGATTTCGAGCAGGTTGATTCCCATGATGACCATGATCAGGAAAAGCAGCAGATTGAGAATGAAACTGACGGTTGGTGTGAGCAGAAACGCCGAACCGATCAGTCCGACCACTCCTCCCAGCAGAAAGAAACTAATCATCCTGGAAAGGTGAAACAGTAACAGTGGCCGGGACTGGTGTTCCCTGGCGTAACTGGAGGAGATTGAAAGTACAAGTCCGCCCACTACTGCCATGCAGGTGGAAAGCGAGGCGACAATGCCGATCAGAAAGACAAAGGGCAGACTCATTTCCTGCGGGTTGACCAGGTCGATCAGGCCCAGTTTCTGCAGCAGCAGAAAAGCCAGGAAGACAACGGCGGCAATCAGGAAGGGTAAAAGCATCGTTTGCGGCCGGACCGGCTGTCGCCGCTGTTTTTCCCAGGAAAGAGCATAGCCGTGCGGAATGAGGGGCGAGTTGATTTCCTCCAGGGCTGGAGGATTGTCCGCCGTAAAGGAAACCGTTGAATTTTTCAGTGAGGCCTTGACGTCTTTCAGCCCCCGTACTTTTGTCAGTTTTGTTTCGAGCAGCAGTTCGCAAGACGCGCAGTGCATGCCGTTGACGTGCAGGGTGTATCTGGTTTGAGCTTTGTTGTCTCCGTTTTTGTCCGTATTGGTCATGGATTGTTTTCGTGTAAAGCAAATTAAAGTTTGCGGTTTTTGAGGCGCAGGGAATTGCTCACTACAGATACGCTGCTCAAGGCCATCGCCAGACCGGCGAAAGCCGGGTTGAGCAGCCAGCCGGTGAAGGGGAAAAACAGTCCGGCTGCCAGTGGAATGCCGATGATATTGTAAACAAAGGCCCAGAACAGGTTTTGTCTGATGGTAGACATGGTGAAGCGTGAAAGACGGATGGCTTTGAGGACTTTGCTGAAATCTCCTCTGAGCAGGGTGATTTGGGCCGACTCGATAGCGATATCGGTACCGCTTCCCATGGCAATTCCTATGTCGGCCTGGGCCAGTGCCGGTGCGTCATTGATTCCGTCTCCGACCATAGCGACCAGATGGCCTTCTTTTTGCAGTTCTTGAATGACGGCTGCTTTGTCCGCCGGTAGCACTTCCGCTCTAACCCGGTCAATGCCTGCCTGCGCGGCAATGTGGCTGGCGGTATTCTGATGGTCGCCGGTAAGCAGGGTGATTTCTATGTCCAGGTCTTGGATTTGGTTGACGGTTTCCCTGATTCCGGGTCGCAGAGTGTCGGCAATGGCTACGATGGCAAGCAGTTTATTTTCCGTGCAGAGAAAAACCGGTGTCTGGCCTTCGGCAGTTAGTTGTTCAGTTTGTCGACTGGGGACGGAGAGTCCAAGTTTTTTCAGTAGACTGGCGTTGCCGGCCAGGAATTTTTTTCCTTCGATCTTAGCCTCCAGTCCCTGTCCTTCCAGAACGCGGAAATTATCGCTTTGAGGGATTTTGATTTTTTCACGTTTGGCTTTATCAAGTATGGCTGCGGCCAAGGGGTGTTCTGATTTTTTCTCCAGGGCGGCCAGCAGGGCCAGAGCCTCAGTAGTCGAAGTAAGCCCGCTGTCTGTTTCGAGAATCAGGCTGGTGACTACCGGCTCTCCGGTCGTGATGGTGCCGGTTTTGTCGGTGACGAGATGGGTGATGCGGTGCAGTCTTTCCAGGCTGGCAGCGTCTTTTACCAGTATGCCGTGGGCGGCGCCCCTGCCTGTCCCGACGATGACAGCGGTGGGCGTGGCCAGTCCAAGGGCGCAGGGGCAGGCAATTACCAGTACGCTGACAAAGGCCACCAGTCCATTGGAAAGCGCTGCCGGCCAGCCAAGCCAGGCTGGTCCCACCAGCAGCCAGATGATGATTGTAAGCAGGGCAATCAGCAGTACTGCCGGAACGAAAATAGCGGAAATACGGTCTACCGTTTTCTGGATGGGAGCTTTGCTGCTCTGGGCCTGTTCGACCAGGGTTATGATCCGGGAGAGGACCGTTTCACTGCCGATGCGTGTAGCCCGGAATTTCAGGTGTCCCTGCCGGTTGATTGTGCCGCCGATCAGTTGGTCTCCGGGCAGTTTGTCGACGGGGATGGCTTCGCCGCTGATCATTGATTCGTCCACGGCGCTTTGTCCCTCAATCAGTAGTCCGTCGACAGGTATTTTCCCGCCCGGTTTAACCAGGACAAGATCATCCAGGACAACTTCTTCGATGGGGATTTCCATCTCCCGGCCCTTGCGCTCGACCAAGGCGGTTTTGGCCTGCAGGCCAATCAGTTTGCGAATGGCTTCACCGGTACGGCGCTTGGAGCGGTTTTCCAGATATTTGCCGAGCACGATAAAGGCGATCACGATGACAGTGACGTCAAAGTAGCTGTGCAGTTCTGTGTTGGCCGGCAGGGTATCTGGCGGCAGAAAAGTAACTATTGTGCTGTACAGCCAGGCTGTCAGGGTGCCGATTCCGATCAGCGTGTCCATGTTGGCTTGTCCGCTGCGCAGAAAAATCCAGATGCCCCTGATGAAAGGTCTGCCTGCCAGCAGCAGTACTGCGGAGGCGAGTACAAATCCAAAATATTCCATCCAGGATGGCGGGAAAGGGGGCATGGGCAGGAGTCCCGCCTCGGTGGAGAGAATGTCCCAGCCCATCAGTACGAACATAATGACGGCAGCCGGTATCAGGAACCAGAGTTTTTTTCTGGCCTGGTGCAGCTGGTGGAGCTGCGGGTCATCGTCTGTCTGCGGGCCGGTTTCCAACAGCGAGTAACCCAGTGGAGCGAGGGCCTTGTTGATTTGGTGTAGGGATGTTCTGGAAGGGTCGAAGGTAACGGCCGCTTTTTCCGTGCCGACATTGACCTGACAGGACTGCACACCCGGGGTTTCGCGCAGGGTTTTTTCGATGGAAAAGGCGCAGCTGGCGCAATGCATCCCAGAAACGGACAGGTTTAGTTTTTTCATCAAGGAAGTTGTTTTAGTTTTTTGCGGTCAATTTGATAATTTCCAGTACTTCACCGATCATTTCTTCTTGGCGGCAATGATTTCCCCCTTTCATGCCATTGATAAAGCAGGTACGCAGGTGTTGTTTGAACATTTTGTCTGAGGCCGAGCGCAATAGTCCGTTGACAGCCAAAATCTGAGTAATGATGTCGATGCAATAGGCATCGTTTTCGAGCATGGCCCGGATTTTCTTGAGGTGACTTTGAGCTTTTTTGAGGGCAATGTCGGCCTGTTTTTTGGGGTTGTCGATTTTTTTCATGCTTTATTGAAAGGTTATTTTTAAATTGTACATGCCCATGCTGCAGGTGCCGAGAAGGGTTGTGCCGGGTTCTTGCGCGGGCAGTTCGATGTTGGTTTCACCATTTAAGGGAAGCATCTGGTTGATTTTAAGGGCCGGGATGGTAAAGGCGACGCTGCAGTCATAAGTGTTTTGGGTGTGTAAACGCAAGGTGGTTGGTTGCCCGGATCGGGCTTCCACTTGGCCTGGATGGTAACCGCCGCGGGCTAGGATGTTGATAATCTGGCGGCCATTTTCTTCCGTAATCACTGGTACTTGTACCTGGGACTGATTGTTTGTGAGAAGGGAATCGATGTAGTTATCGCTTGGCAAGAGCAGGTAAGTGAAGAGTAGTCCGGCCAGAATTAGGATGAGCAGACTGACGCTTGTGGGCAGATTAGGTTTCATGGGTTATGTTTATGTGTTTCTTCTTCAGCATAATATTAAAAGAGTCCATTCGTCAATACCCCCCAGGGGGGTATTATTAACGGAGGATTGATTTCAGAATATTTAAATTAGCAGATAAGAAAACACCGCCGCGCCTATGGCGCGGCGGTGTTGATTCTAAATTCTTTTGGAATTAGGCGCGGGGACCAAAATCCCTTCTGGGAGGTCTGTCTTCCAGGGGGCGGGCCTCGTTGACGATCATTTTGCGGCCACCATTGTCCTGCTCGTTGAACATTTCAATGGCTTTGGCGGCTTCTTCGTCGTTTTCCATTTCCACAAAGCCGAAGCCCTTGGAACGGCCGGAAAACTTGTCGGAAATGATGGTAGCGGAAGCAACGGCACCAGCCTGGGAAAACATCGAAGTCAAATCGTCAGCGGTGACGGAATAGGGGAGATTCCCCACGTAAAGTTTCTTCATAGTGAATTAACAAAATTATTTGATTGATACAATTTACTCTCATGAGACGACCTTCTTCCTTGTCTTTTTGCCAATCATTATAATTTTGCCTTTTGGCGCGCAAAAACTAACAGGAACTCACGTAGCGCCAATATTATGAAGTAAAACACTGCCATTGTCAAAGAAATTGTGTCGCGGGGTGGTGCAGGGGGGTGNNTGCCGGCCAGGCGCGTGGCGTGTTCTGGGATTGAGCTCTAGGCTGAAATCGCGGATAGTGCGAGGATGCCGACGATGGCCAGCGAGGCTCCGCCAATTTGATAGTAGTGCAGTTTTTCTTTGTTGATAAGAACTCCCAGCAAGACGGTAAGGGCGATATAACTTTCGCTGATGGTGGTGACAATAGAGATGGAAATAATGGTGGTGGCCGTGGCAAAAGCGATCCAGGCGAGGTTATCCAGTACGCTCTGGGCGATGATGGTGCCGGGGTGGCGGCGGAGTCCGTCAATGATCGAGGGGAGCTGTTTTCTTGCCGCCAGATAGATCAGACAGGCCAGTGCAGCTCCGGTATGGCCAAACCAGATGGTGAGGAGCGGTGAAATGTTTTGTGAGGAAATGCCGATGACCAGATTGTTCAGGGCCATGGCGATGGCTCCGACCAGCGCCAGAATGACACCTTTTTCCAGCATGGTTTTGCGGCTGCGGAAATTGGGTTTGTGGGCGCTGATGGCCAGGGTCAGGCCGATGAAAGTGAGGACGATCAGCAGGATTTGGGCAGTGGTCAGTGTTTCTCCGGCGAGCACCATGCTTAGGGCTACGGTTAGCGGCAGTTCGAGACCGATGATCGGTTCGATGATGGCGATTTTGCCCTGGCGCAGGGCTTCGAAATCAAAAAGTGCTCCGCCCAGTACAATGGCCGCTACCAGGCCGAGCAGCAGCAGATTGTCTGTGGTGAGATGGGGCAGTTCAGCGGCGATAAAGGGGAACAGGCCGATGGTGCCGGTGATGCCGATATAGAAAAGGGCGCGCCAGCTGCCGACCAGGCGGGTGGCGCGCTGGATGAAGAAGTCACCGAAGCCCCAGCAAAAGAGTGCGACGAAGGCCAAAATCAGTCCGGTGGTTGTTTCCATAATGGTGAGGTTTTGGGTAAGGGGTGGTGAGGGGCGGGTGGAGAGATGGTTTGGCGGGGCGTCGGGTGCAAGTGCTGGTGCCGGTGTTGGACGCGGGTGTTGGTGCCGGGTCCAGAGTGGGGGTGGCCGGTGAAACTGTGCACGTGCACAGTTTTTGTCTTGCAAAATGGCTTCTAGACTCGGTTTTTTAATCAAAAAAGTCTGCGCGCGCAGACTTTTTTGGGTGAGAAATCAGTGAGGGGGATGACAGGTGTCAGGTGGGGTAAAGTTTAGATTAGACGGCGCTGGGGGCGGTGTATTTGGCGGAACCGAGGGCCAACCAGGGCATGAAGATGAAACCTAGGAAAAGCAGTCCCAGCGTGGTACCTACGCCTTTGCCAAAACTGAGGGAGAGATTGTGCATGACAATGATGGCAATGATCAGATTGACCAGGGGCAGGAAGAAAAGCAATAGCCACCAGCCCGGTTTGCCGACGATTTTCAGCAGAACGTAGATGTTGTAGATCGGGATCAGGGAGGCCCAGCCGGGTTGGCCGGCCTTGACGAAAAGTTTCCAGCCGCAATAGAGATAAAAGGCCAGAATGACCAGGGAAATGACCATGGAGGTCGGGGACATTTCACCGGAGAAACTGTAACTGAAACTGGTTTCCATTTGTGTTTTTGTTAATGGTTAAAACCTACGGCGTCAATATAGGCCAAAGACATCGTAGAGGCAAGCGCTCCGAGTACAGGCGCGCCGGATGAAGAAGTCGCCGAAGCCCCAGCAAAAGAGTGCGATGAAGGCCAAAATCAGTCCGGTGGTTGTTTCCATCAGCGTTTTGAAGAATGGCTAAAATGTTCGCGGAGCAGTTTGATGATATCGCGGAACATGGTGGCGATTTCGGGGCTTTCCATGGTGACGCCAAAGATGCGCCCCTGATGCTGTGAAATATAGGCGAAGAGGTTGCCGGAAACTTTGAGGTCGCCGAAGATGTGGAGCTTTTTCGGGTTGACGGCCAGGGTCTGGCGTTTTTCCCTGCGGCTTTCGTCAATATAAACGCGGGAGGATTTATCGTTGGGGACTATGGCAAAAGTGTGTTTGTCCAGGGCGAGGCGTTTTTTGAAATATTTTTTCCAGTAGCTCTGCAGCGGGTGATTGGTGGTGTCCTGCTTGCGGAGCAGTGAATAAATTTCGCGGTCTTCTTCGGCCAGAATTTTGTCATAGATCAGTTTGATCTCATCAAAACCCTCGTAAAAGGAAATCTTGGCCTCGCTGGCTTGTTTGCCGTAAAAAAGCCTGATTTCCCGGTTGCGTTCCGTGAGCATGTCGCGGGCGCTGGCCAGCGGTTGAAGGTTTTCCTCAATGCGGGCCGCCAGCTCCTCCGGTGAGAGGGAACTGTAATAACGTACTCCGAAGCGGATGTTGCGTTTGATGAATTTTTTGCCGACCAGGTTTTCCAGAATCTGATAGCAGGTGGTGCGGCGGAGCCGCGTTTTTTGTGCTACTCGGCTGGCTGGGGCGCTGTCCAGGCGGGCCAATTGTAGAAAGATGTTGATTTCACTTTTGTTGAGGCCCAGGTTTTTGAGGATGTCCGGTAATATGTCGAATTGCGGTTAAGTTGTTCTTTTGGCTTATCGTAGAGTTTAATGCTTTGGTTGTCAAAGTATTACGACAGTCGCGGGAGAGGGCCTGCGATGGCCGTTATCTTGACGTGTGGGGAAACGGTACTCTGATTTGCTTCGGGAATGGCTTGTGGAATAGGCTTGTGGTGCCAAGGAAAAATTATTTTTTTAAGCCATAAAAATTATGACTAAAGAAGAATTAAAACAGGAATTAACGGGGGAAGGCGTGAACGAGTCGGTAGAGCGAACAGAGGTTGGAGATGGGGGGGCGCTTGAACTTTTACAAGAAATCAATGTCCAACTGCAGGAATCGGCGCAAATTGATGTCGATCCCGAACTAGCTCTGCGCGATCAGAAGGAGCGTGAACACGCGGCGGTGATAATGCAGAATATCGGCAAAAAAACTGCCAGAACCACGCAGGACGTAGATTATCAGGGGCTTTTGGATTCGTTGAAAGGGGATACCTATATGAAGGAGGCGAGGGATTGTTATGGATATCTCGATGAGCGCCAGGAGGCCAATGTTCTGGAATCTGTTTTGGCCGCGCTGATGAGATTGAACAAACGGGGAAACTATACGGGGGTGATGGAAAAATTGCTGGATATTTTTATCAATATTCCGCTTCGTGACTGGGGAAAGAGGGCTAGGTATAGAAGCTGGAGTCACAGTCTTTGCCACCTTTATGAAAATTACGAACGGGGGGCGGATGCGCGGTCTTTGTTGAAAGAAAAGGGTTTGAGGGGAGCTAATATTCGGGCAATCAATGAGGCTGGTCGCAGAATGGTTGAAACTGAGGAACTAGGTTGTATGCCGAGAATTGTCATTCCGCTACTCAGATATAACCTGGATCAGGTTGATCCGGGCAAGCTTGATGTGCCGATCGCGCTGAAACCCGAGGGGCTGGAGGATGCGGATTATGTGAAATATTTGGAGAGCCTGGAGGAGGACAATGAAACCAAAAAAATGTTGGTTTTGTCCAGAGCAAAAACAGTGCGCGAACTGCTGGTTGGGATGGTCCGGCAAGACGTAAAAGATGACAGGCAGGGGCTGTGTTATTCGATCAGTACAAATATGGCGCGGCTGCTTCGGATTTTGGAAGGGTTGAGACCGGAGATTACTATTGAGGAACTTAATAATTACATGAGCAGGGCTGTTTACAATCAAATGGGGCGGGATACGGGTATCGCGAAAATTGGTTACGAGGCTTTGAAAGCCAATGTGGAAACGGCTGAACAGGCTACCGAAGTCTGTCCGGGACTTTATGTGGATGTAGACGGGACGCTTCTCCTGCATGAGGAAGGAAAAGGCCTGCAGCTTAATGAAGCGGTTTTAAACGCCATGAAGGAGGCCGGGGAGATGGGGGTTTCCGTGACCATTGTGACAGGAGGGGATCCGGAACTGAAGGCCAAACAATTGCTGGGGGTGGGGCTGTCCGAGACTTATTTGCCGGTGAAATCCAAATATGATTATCGGGGTAAGGCGCTGGAGCTGCTTCTGGATGATACCGCGCCGGAAATACAAGGTCTAAAGGCCGGGAGTTATCATAATGCCTGCGTCTATGGCTTTTATACGCTGAGGTTGGTGAAGGAGGGGGAGAAGATAATTGTGAAACCAGAGCTTAAGAAGAAACAGGAGGTTCGCTAACAGAGTTATTGGGGGCTGGTCTATGTGGCGGAAATAGCTAATGGAAGTCGTGTAGGCCAGCGCTATTGACAAGATGGGGAAAAGTTATACAATCAATTACTTAATAATCAATTATAATTATGGGCAGCAATGATATGGAAAGTAAGGAGAGAAGATTGCCCGAGGGGCGTGTCATAGGTCCGGGACCGGTGAATGCGGCTATGGTGCAGGTGTTTGGGGCTTTACTCAAACCGGGAGCTTTGGATGGTTTGGTGGTGGTGGCCGGAATGGATGAGAATTCGATTCGGGAGGGTTTAAGTTTGATGAAAGAGGACCCTGAGCTGAAGATGATTCTCTGGATTCCTCCAATGGCTGAGAGTATGATGGGGCCTTATTGTAGGGATTTGCAGGAGGGGCCCAAATTAAAACTGGTGCGTTCTCTAAATTTGACTGATATTTTGCGGAAAATCACTGAATGTGGTGAGGAACGAAAGGCCCTGGTGCAGGCGCAGGTCGAGGAAGAGGGCTTGGAAATGCCTCTGGATGGGGAAGTGTTGAAACTTTCCATGGCCATGTTGATGCGCACATTGGGCGTGCTTCAGCATGATTTAAAACCTTATGTCGTTGCGGAAAAGAGCTCAACTTATCATCGTATAATCGCCGAGGCGCGGAAATTGTTTGATATAAAGGATTCTGCCAGTGATGAGCAGGTGGTGGAATTTATACAAAGAGCACGAGTAAAATTACCCGAAAGAATGTCCGGTGAAATTGAAGGTGTTTATTGTGACCTGGATGATACTTTGCTGATGCGGGACGGGAGTGTCAATACAGAGGTTTTGGCCATGCTGGAGCGTTATCGGGCCGGCGGAAAACGGGTGGCGATCTGGACCGGTGGTGATTTGGAGGCGGCACGTCAGAAATTGGCTGGTGGTCCGCTGGCGGATTATGAGCTGGTGTCAAAGATGGCCTATACCGGTGCTACCGCGGAAATCGTTATCGACAATGTGTCGGCGGAAAAATTTGTAATACAATACGGAATCAAGCCGAAAAATTATGTGCGGGTCTGAGGAGTGAAAACTGTGCACGTGCACAGTTTTTAGAAATTTAAATGGCTTGCTGACCAGAAAAGGCGAATAAAAAAGTCTGCGCGCGCAGAC
>DBRL01000011.1:53364-84862 GCA_002305925.1 Candidatus Peregrinibacteria bacterium UBA1369 | reverse complement strand
CACCCCCACCCCCACACCCACACCCACTCCAACACCGGTCTATAATTATAGCTACAACTATTACACCACTCCCGATCAGCCGGCGAAAAGTGTGACACAGCCTACCGCTACTCCCTGTGTGGTTGCCGACAAAACATTCTACCTGGCTGGTGGCCCTGACAGTGCCTACTGTAAGGATTTACAGTCATTGGTCACCGCCGAGGGCAAACAGGAGATTTTCCAGGCCGACATGACTCCTGAAACACCTCAGGCCAGATACACCACGGCCTTGGCGGCGCTAAGAATTCTGCGCGAGCTGGGAGCCAGTATCCGCACCAGAAACCTTAGCACTGACTGGTATACCAGATTGTCTGATGCCGAAAGTATCAGGACGGCCAGCGCCCAGGAATTGGCAGACTTCCGCACGGTTTATGCTTCCGGCATCCTTAAGGGACGCATTAACCCCAAGAACCCGTCTGACATAACTCTGGCCCCTCTGGGGAAAGTCAGCTACATAGAATTGATGGCCATGTTCAGACAGGCTATCGTCGACAGTCTGGGCGTAAGCATAGAAATCAACGAGGCCAATCTGCCTGCCTTCATCATCGCCGAATACGCCCGCAATCCCGACTGGAAATGGATTGCCCAGGCCTATTCCTTCGGTGTCGACTTCGACCTGATCTCCAAGAACGAGTTCAATGAGGACACACTCTTCAACTACGCCACCAGGGCTGACATGGTCAGATTCCTGGCCCGCTTCCAGGACGCGGTGGTGGCCGATCCATCGCTGATAAAATAGTAATTATCGGTAGAGATAAAATATAATGGAATGGGACAAGGGGCGCCGCGCAGCGGCGCCCCTTGTCGTTTCCGGGATTTAGTCTGCCCCTGTCAAGCGGAAGATCGCTTTCTGATGTTATTTTTCAACGATTTTAGTGTTATAATATTTAAATAAGTAATTTCGCAATGATAAGAAAAATGACTCTTCTTTTGGCGCCTACACTCAAACGCATTTGCGCGGGGCTGCTGATTTCTTTTCTTTTAATTGACCCCCTACTTGCCGCCAGCAAAATTGCCGCCAAGCCCGTGGAGCCCTTCTTTCGCGAAGTAATTCTGGGCGATGCGGTAATCTATGAACCGGAAATCACCTATCTCTCCCCGGAGAAAACAGCGCCGATCAATTTCACCAGCCTCGGTGCCAGTTGGCGGCAGGAATTGCCTCCGGGTACGGATGTCCACCTGGAGGTGCGTCTCAAAAAAAACGGTAAATACACGGAGTGGTACGATCTGGAAGCCGATCATGACACCAAGTTCGGCGATGAAAATCCGGAAATGGCCAGCTCCATCATTACCACCAATCTGGCCGACGGGTATCAATATCGGGTCAGTCTGCATTCCAGCGTGGCCACGGCTACGCCGGTATTCGAAGACCTGAAAATGACTTTTATTAACGGAGGGACCCCCGGCGAGAGAAGTAACCTTCTGACCTCGGCATTGGTTGATTTCGGTCCGGAACAGGAAGTGCCTCCCGACGATTTCGATTCCGACCTTTATTTGCAGGGGCTGGGGACTTCCAAATTGGTCAAAGGCAGCGCTCTGACCGCGCAGGCCGAATCGCCCGTAATTTTTCCGCCACAGGTCAAGAGCACGATCAAGTCTCCCATCCGTCCACGCGTCAAGTCGGTTGCCGGCGCTTTGAAAATCATCAGCCGCGCCGAGTGGGGAGCCGATGAAAGTCTGCGCATTCACAACCCTGACACCGCCAAAGAGGTCACACTGGTCAGCCTGGAGGACGATTATTACGTCAAATTCGCCGAGGAACTCAAAGAGTCGCGCCGAATCGAAACTGACGAAAACGGCAACCAGCTAACCTGGCCGCTCAGTTATCCGGAAAACATCAGGAAAATTATTATCCATCATACCGCCAGTACCAAGAACCTGGATGACCCGGCCAAGGCCATCCGCGACATTTACGTCTGGCACACTCTATCCAAGGGCTGGGGCGATATCGGCTACAATTATATCATTGACCAGCAGGGCAATATCTACGAGGGCAGGTACGGAGGTGAAATGGTCGTGGGGGCTCATGCCGGCCGAGGCAATTTTGGTTCCATTGGCATTGCCGTGCTGGGCAACTATCAGGACGAAGAGCCTCCGGAAGCTGTTGTCACGGCCTTGACGGCTCTGGTTCGCGAGAAGGCACAGCGATACAACATCGACACCGAGGGAGCCTCGCTTTTCCGCGGTGAGGCATACCCCAATGTTATGGGACATCGTGACATCATGTCCACGGCTTGTCCTGGAGACAAACTGTTTGCCATGCTGCCGGTGATTCGTAAATTGGCCAAGGCCCAAACCAGCACGGTAGTGGTCGGCAGCGGGGCCTCCTCCTATGATTTCGGTTGGGCGGCTGTATCTGCGCCGATAGTAAGCATGACTCCGTCGTCGAAAAAAATGGCCAGTCTCAAGGTGAAAAACACCGGCACGCAGCCCTGGACCGCGGACAGCCATTTCAGAGTCAAATCGACCGAAAACGCCAAAATTTTCCTCAATAATTCCTCTAATATCTTGACCGGTACGGTCGGCAGGGAAGTGAAACCCGGGGAGACGGCCGAAATAAAAGTGCTCTTGAGCAGTAAAGCGGTCAGTGGTTCTGCGCTACTGGAGCTTCAACCGATTATCAACGGACATCAAAACATGGATCGTTCGCTCAGTTTCGGTCTGCAGGTCTCCACCCCACCACCCAAACTCAAATATGACTATGAACTGACCAGTATTATTTACGGCAAAACCGAATTCAAAAAAGGCGATCTGGTGACCGTGACAGTCAAGCTTCGCAACAAGGGCACCGCCCCCTGGCAAAAAACCGGTAACAACCGTCTTACGCTCGGCGCCGACGCGCCCCGCGACCACGTCAACAATTTGCTCAGCAAACCATCCAACCGCCTGGCCGACCTGCAGGAAGAACTGGTCAAATCGGGTGAGCTGGGAACTTTTGTCTTTAACATTCGCATCCCCGAAAAAGACGGTACCTACAAGGAATATTTCACGCCCGTCGTAGAAGGAATACAATGGATGCAGAACCGCAATTCTTACCTGCTGGTGCAGGTTGGCGCGCTTACTTCCGCGGACGACACTATGGTCGACGGCGTCCCGGAAACGATTCCCAACATTTCACAGCCCTCTAGCGGCAATGTCCCCGCGTCCAGTGCGGCACCATCCTCTCCACCAGCCAATTCAGTCTCCAATCCCACTCCCACCGGCAGCGGCATCGTCAATATCGCCCCGTCCAAACTTGTCACCACCTCCCGCCCGCGCGACATCCGCATCGACCTGGCCTATCGCGGCAATCCTGCGGTAATTTCCGCAGACGGCCCCTTCGCCCTCTATGAAGGCAAGCGCAAATTGGCCGATCTCTCAGCCAATGAACAGGTCAACGTCAAATACGAAAATGGTGTTTTCATCGCCACGGCCAGACTGCAAAATTACAATGTTGCCGGCCGCCCCCGCCTGGTGCCCGCCCCCGGCACAATCATGCGCGTCGACAACTGGGAGCGCCGCAACACCTGGGGGGACAAAGCCAACAACAATGAGTTCCGCGGTACCTTGGAAGTACTGATCTATGAAAACGAGCTTCATCTGGTCAATGAGTTGCCACTGGAGGACTATCTCAAAGGCATTGCCGAGGAAAGCTCCACCGCCCCCGACGAAAAGATCAAAACCATCATGGTCATCGCCAGGACCTACGCCCGTTTCTACATGGATGTGGCCAGAAAATTCCCCGGCGCGCCGTTCGACCTCAACGACGACCCCAACTATTCGCAAAAATACCTCGGCTATTCCTTCGAAAAACGCTCGCCCAAGACGGCGCGCCTCGCCGCCGAAACCGCCGGCAAATACGTCACCTACCAGGGGAAACTGATCAAGACGCCTTATTTCAGCCGCTCTGACGGAAAGCGCACCATTTCGGCGGCGCAAAAATGGGGCTGGAGTGACACGCCCTTCCTGGTCAGCGTTGACGATTCCCACTGTAAATCAACGGAATTCGCCGGACACGGCGTGGGACTTTCCGGTTGCGGCGCTACTGCTTTGGCCCAGCAGGGCAAAACATTCAAGGAAATTATTACTTATTATTACCAGGGTAGCGAAATTACCCAGGCACTATACTAAAATGAAATTTTTACCCCAGGAGGAACCGGCAACTTATTCCTCCCAATCAGGACGCAGCAGTAAGCAGAGGGCGGGGGCATCGTCAAAAAGACATTTGCCCGGGCCTCCGGAACTGGTCAAATACCAGGTGGCCCTCAAAAAAATTTCCCGTCGACTCGACCGCTACGCCGATCATGAGTTGCCAGATAATGGTGTCCTGGAATTGCTGGATGAAACGCGCGCACAGGTTCTGAGTCTGCATCTGGCCCGCAAACAGCTGGAACGCCGCGGACAAAAAAAATCAGGCAGGAAGCATCGACGCCAGCAATAATCCGGCCACACCAACAATCACGATCCAGCGACTGCTCACGGGCAATCGCCACCAAGCGGCAGCAGCCAAAACGCATTTTGGTGATCAGACTTCAAGCCCGGTCCTCGGCTCGCGGATTTGCATTGTAATCTTTCCCCGCCAGTATCAGCACAAATTCGCCGCGGACGGTTTTGGAAGAAAAATAATCATAGAGCTCTGCAGGCTTACCCGAACGGAATTCCTCATGAATTTTGGTCAGTTCACGCGCCACCACCATCGTGCGTTCGGGAAAATACTCCACGCATTGCTGCAAAGTTTTCAGCAGGCGATGCGGCGATTCATAGAAAACCACCGTTTCCTCCTGCTCCTGCAGTTTTTTCAGCAGGGTCTGGCGTCCTTTTTTCTGCGGCAGAAAGCCCAGATAGAGAAAATGATTAATCGGCAGACCGCTGGCCGAAAGGGCCGTCAGAAAAGCCGAAGGGCCGGGAATCGGGCAGACTTCAATACCCGCCTCACGGGCGGCCTTTACCAGCAGAAAACCTGGATCTGAAATCCCCGGAGTGCCGGCATCAGTAATCAGTGCGATATTACGCCCATCTTTCAGCAGGGCCAGCAGTTCATCGACTTTACGGCTGTCCGAAAAAGCGTGAAAAGAGGTCATCCGTGTCTGAATCTCATATTTTTTCAGCAGTATGCCGGAAGTCCTGGTGTCCTCCGCGGCGATTAGGTCTGCCTCGTGCAGTACGCGCAGGGCCCGGGCGCTGATATCCTCCAGATTGCCTATTGGTGTGGCGACAATGTAAAGCATCTTCAGAATAAGGTAATGATTAGGCGTTGCGCGTTGGTCCGTACAGTTAAGCGGAGGGCTAAAATCAACTCCGCGGCCCTGGACAGTTCGAGTTTGAGCGAGATGTTTTCCGTGGCGGTGTAATTACCGGCTCATTGCGGTAAACCGGTCGGGCCAGTTTGACGCTTCGCCATTTCTTTTCCAGTCCCTTGCCGCCTGGAACACGGCGCTGCTCCAAACCTTGCTGAGTGGCTTTCAGCAGTTGCTCGACCGGAATTTCCTGGTCAAGCTTCAGCTCATATATCTCGGCGCCGGTGGCCAGGGAAAGCATATTGGCAATCGTTACGCTGATCCTCGTCGCCGAAAAATTCCCCACGCCCGTCACAATCACGATTTTCCCGATATCGCCCCACCCCGCCCCCGCTTTTTTCAGAGCCTGCTCCATCTTTGGCAGCAGCACTTGCAGCTCATCGCGCTTGGCCTGCCATTCCAGAGAGACAGCTTGTCCAACGTGTTTTCCCTTGCGGGCGGGCCAGGCCGCAGTGCTGTCTTCCCAGACGGCCACCGCCGCCCTCTCAAAAACCGCATCGATCAACAAATTAAACATTGATTGACTGTTACTGTTTTCTCATCACGGATCGCCGGAAAGCTTGCATCGTAATCCGCCGCTGCCAATCAATCCATGCGTGTCCGCTCCGAGATAGCTTTTCACCTCACTCTGGATACGCGAGGAAACCGTTGTTTGCAAGACAATTGATGGCACCAGATTGCCGTCGATGTCTCCGATGGCCGTCAGCTGCTGGGCGTTGGGCTTCACCTCCAGTGTTATCACCACGCGCGGCTGGGTGACAGAGTTTGGTTCCGAAAATGCTTTTCGCGGGTCTTCACCGGGGGTGATGCGGAAATCCAGTCTGGTCACTGTCGTCCGGAGCGGACTTATTGGAATAAAACCTTTGTAAATATCCGCTGCCGCGCCAGTGTTTAGTGACTGCTCTAGCGTAAGAGGAGCCCAACCGGCGCAATCATAGCGGTCCTTGCAGCAGAGAGGATTGGCGCCAGAGGCACAGCCGTTCCAGGTCTCGGTGATGCCATCGTTGTTGCTGTCTTCACCTACTTTTTCCACCATCGCCAGTGCATACTCGACCGGAGCAAGGTTGACTTTTTTCAGGGCGAAATAGGTCTTGCGCTTGCCGTCCGGGCTGATCAGATAGAGCTGATGCGCCAGATTGTCATTTTCCGGCACACAGGCTTTGCCATAGAGATAGGCGGGGCAAAACGCATTGGAGAGTGCGGCGTCAACTGGTGCGCCATAATATGGGTACATGCCGGTATTGAGATCAATCGAAGGTTTGTACACCACGCAGGCTTGGCCGGTATATAATGTCGCATTGTTGCAATACGCCCCCAGATAGCCCGATGTTACAGTCAAATTACCCGGTTTGGTAGTGCCGGGATTGTAAAACTGTCCCGCGTAACAGCCGAACAGCTCTCCGTAGAGATTGTTCGAATCCACGGCTTTATTGAAATATTCCTCGTAGTCGATAGCATTGTTGCGGATGGCCCGGGACAGCCGCTCCATCATGAAGCGGGCGTCCTCATAGATGGCGTTTTCCAGGGCCAGCTGGGCCTGGATGCGGGTTACGTTGATGAATATGCTCAGCGAAATCATTCCCACCACGGCAAAGAGGGAAACGGCGATCAAAATTTCCACCAGGGTATAGGCCTTGTTTTGTCTGCGCGTTTGTCTCATCTGTAACGGGTTAGGGCGCTGCTTAAGACCACCTGGTGCACGGTGCCGCCGTCTTTCCACTGTACTTTCGAGCTGACCATCATCAGATCGGCCAACGCCGGATCAGCGGTTTCACCAATAGTCCAGGTGGGGGCCGGTCCAATCGTTTTATAGTCAATATTGATGCTGCGGTAAAACTTGCTGCTGGCCACAGCGGCTGGGGGAGGATTGCCACTGGCGATATAATCAAAATCATCGGCTTCCTTAGTTGGGTCAAGATCATAATAATGTAATCTGTATTGCTCCTCGTCAGCCACAACACCGTCAGCCAAATCTAGTTTGGTTGCAATACGGTTGCCAATTTTCTGTCCCAGCGCATAGCCGCTGTCCGAGGGCAGCGCCTCGGCCAGCAGGTTGCCGGCGCAGGTTGCCGCGCCGGGTTTGACATTCCAGCAGTCTTGGCGGTTGGCACTGAAGCGAATCCAGTTGGTGTCTCGCAGGTTGCGCATGTATTCAATGCCTTCCTGGGCCAGATTGAGTGCTTGCAGAGCATCCTTATTGTAAAGATTGGCCTTGATTGAAGTCAGAATCAGGCTGGTGGCCGTGACCGAGCCGATGATCAGTACCACCAGCGCGATCAGCACCTCCAGCAGGGTTTCCCCGCGGCTGTGT
Organism: Candidatus Peregrinibacteria bacterium UBA1369; assembly: GCA_002305925.1. Taxonomy (GTDB): domain Bacteria; phylum Patescibacteriota; class Gracilibacteria; order UBA1369; family UBA1369; genus UBA1369. Next base: position 77,236 of record DBRL01000011.1, on the reverse strand, counting down.
TTTATCGGCTTAATGTAGGTATTTGAGGCCATCGGGCTCGATTGCAAAAAATTAAGTGCAGGGGCCGACTTCCGGAATTCCGGCCAGTTGGTGAATTCTGATCTGCCGGCAGGCGCCGGTGGTTTGATCGGTCAGTTGCAGGCGGACAAAAGGAGTGTTGGCGGTCAGGATGTTTTCAAAGCTGATATCGGCATATTTCATGTTGAAGAAAAAGCTGCCCGTGGTCGGGTTGTGGCCGTTACCGTCGATTATCTTTAAGACGGTTTTGGACGGGAAAGTGTAAGAATCCAGTACCAGGTCGTGGCCAAAAGGATAAATTGTTCCATCATCATAAGCTCCCGCCTGTCCCAGCGCACCGGCCAGCGGCGGATGTATGTCTGCAAATAGCCGCACATTCGCTCTGCCGCTGGCCGTATCGAAGCGCACACCATAATTGGCTGGCGTGACATAGTCCGGTGGCGAGGAAAGATGGTTTTTTGTATCACGGTCATAATCCGTATAGTCGAGCTGGCCTTTTCCGGCTATGGCCAGGCTGCGGGCCGTGTTGACCATCGAGTAAAGTTTGCTGAAATTATTGTTAAAAATCTGCGCGCTTTGCGATTGCAGCAGCGAGGACATCGACAGCCCCAGCACGATCACCAGAATACCCATTACCAAAACCAGTTCAATCAGCGTAAAAGCGGGTTTTTGCTCCCTGTTCCGGGACGAAAATCTTGTCGGCATCATGGGTGTGTTTGTTTTCGCTGATAATTCTAACACAGAATTTTGCAAACCAAAACATCAGTCTTTCCGGCGGCCAACTCACCGGCGGAGATTTTCCGATTTCACCGCAAGGCATTGATAAAAACACTTATATATTGTATAATTACATGATTAATAATAAACAATTCGCCATGACCACTCCCAACGAACATGACATCCACATCGTGGCCAACCTGCTAAAAACGATTGAGCTTTTCAAGGACCTCGACGAGCAGGCCCACGCCGAAATCATCAGCCATGTCACTCTCGATTACCTGCCGGAAAATCACCTGATTTTTAGTGAGGGCGAGGCGGGGGATCGCATGTACTTTATCAAAACAGGCATGGTCAAAATCTACCATGCCGGCGTATCAGACAGCTTCGACCAGGAGCTGGCCATTCTCGGCGACGGTGATTTTTTTGGGGAAATGGCCCTCATCTCCGACGAGGCACGCAACGCCTCCACCAAGACACTGGAACCAACCGAAGTCTTTATTTTCCGCAAGGAGGACTTTCTCAACCTGATCTCCACCAACCCGCGCGTGGCCGAAATAATCAGCAAGGAATTTTTGGAAAGGGTCAAGGCAAACATCCGTGCAAAAAACGCTTAAACAAGAGTAGGAATGTTGTATTTTTACATGCTTCTCGCCCATCTGGTCTCAGATTATATCCTCCAGCCCGACAAGCTGGTGGAGTGGAAAAACCGTTCCCCTTGGGGGCTTTTTGTCCACGCCTCGATTCACTTTCTCTTTGCCAATCTGGTGCTGTTTCTCTATACGGGCAATTGGCAAGTGGTCTTTCCCGCATTGTTATTGGCCATTTTTCACTTTACCATCGATGGTGTCAAAGCGGCACATGACCGCGCCGGCGGCCACGGGGGGATTTATTATTGGCTCGATCAGTTTGCCCATTATCTAAGTATTTTGCTGGTAGCGCTGCTTACCTGGCAGTTCAACGGACTTTTCGCAGCCAGAAGCTGGCGTTTTGCCAATGTCCTTGATCAGCTGTTTTTCAACCCTTTGCTGATTACTTTTGCCTGTCTGGCCATCTTCGTCACCCTGACCGTGGAATATGGAGGGCCTGCTTTCCAGGGCAAAATCAAAAACGCCCGACTTGACTTCAAAAAAATGATCAAACGGCTGTTCCTGGCTACAATTGTGTATTTCGGGCTACTCTTCGCTCTTGTCCCGGGCGTGGGGGTTTACTTCGGAGGTTAGGCGAAGAAAAGTGATTGTCCAGACCGAAATGGCAAAGACATGGATAATGCCGTTTAGATATGATGCCAGAAGCAGCCCGGCCAGGCCGATTCCGCCGCCGAGGGCCAGACCCAGATTGGGTAGATTGGCCAGAGCCAGCAGATAGACCGCTCCAATCACCACGGCGGGAATCAGCAGTACAAAAAATATCTGCAGGATAATGCGCACGCCGATAATCAGCATCAGGATAGTTAGCAGAATCGTCTCCTCCAGGTTACGCGCCACCAGTGCGAAGCTTTTGGCTATGGCCTTGAAGCTGCCGTCCTCATCAATGACAATATAGAACTCCGTATAGGTAAAAAACACGGCCAGAATCAAAATCGCCACCAGGGCAAAAATTGCCGCGGGCAGTAAGGTTGGCAGCACGGGCCAGCCCAGATTGCGCAGGGCCGTAGCCATCAGTGAAAAAATCGAGACCAGACTGAAGGTTTGAACGAACAGTTTGTACTCGAAGAGCGGCAGAAAATAAAGCAGCCCATAGTTGACGCCCTTGCGTGCTGGCACCTCCTGTCCGTTTTTCTTGCGTGCAATCAGCTGAATCAGGCCTCCTTCCAGGATTACCGGAACGAAAAAGTAGCAGATCAAAAGAATTACGGCCACAATCAGCAGGGGCAGAATGGTACCCTGGTGGGCTCGCAAAAAATCCAGCACCGTTGTCAGTACCAGATAGAGAAATTTATTGTTCCAATTCTCAAACAGCGCCGATGAAACAAAAGCATAATATTGATAGACAATATAGCCGATGCCTACCACCGTGGTAAAAAAAGCCGGCAGGGCTCCATACCAGACTACCAGTTTACGGTTTTCCTGGGTAAACTGCCAGGCCTCGGACACAATCGCTTTATACTTCATCTATTCGCCAAACATTAAAAAAATGCCTACAGCACCACTCACCAAGATATCTAACATAAAAAGAATCGCTTGCCAATCAGAACGCCGTCTGCTAAATTATAGCTCGCGTAAATTAAACATAGTTTTATAGTTTTTGACCAATGAAAAGAACTGAAAAGAAGAAGGTCATTCAGACCTTCGCCGTTCATCCCAAGGATACCGGTTCCCCGCAGGTTCAGATTGCCATTCTGACCGAGAGAATCAAGCAGCTCTCCGGACATCTGGAGCAGCATCCCAAGGACAATCATTCGCGCCGTGGACTTCTGATGATGGTCGGCAAGAGAAGGAAATTACTCAACTACCTCAAGCTCAACGAAAAGGAAACCTACGACGAGCTCATGTCTAAACTGGATTTCAAATAGAAATTTTGAAAAGCAAATCCGCCACTCACGCCAGAAAAGTCTACGCTTGCACAAGCTGGACTTTTTTATAAGCACAAACTCCTGCGAAAAAATATCAATCAATAATTATTACCGCAACAATATGGAACAAAAAGAATTTTCAATTGACCTGTCTGGACGCAAACTGAAGATCTCAACCGGTCTTCTGGCCAATCAATCCAGCGGCTCCGTCACGGTTTCACTGGGCGACACGGTCGTTTTTGCCAGCGCCATGATGGGCGACCCCAGGCCGGGCTTTGATTTTTTCCCACTGACCGTGGATTTTGAGGAAAAATATTATGCTGCCGGCAAAATCAAGGGGTCCCGCTTCATGAAACGTAACGAAGCCAAGCCTTCCGACAAGGCCGTGCTTAGTTCCCGTCTGATTGACCGCCCAATCCGCCCGCTTTTTCCCAAGAAAATGATTAACGACGTGCAGCTGATTTGCTCGGTGCTGTCGGCCGATCTGGAGGTTGATCCTTCCACTACCGGCCTGATCGCCGCTTCGGCTGCCATCTGCATTTCCGGCATGCCTTTCGAGGGACCGGTCTCGGCCGTCAGAATCGGCTACGTGGATGGTAATCTGGTCGTCAATCCCACCTATGAACAAAAGGAAAAAGGCAATCTCGATCTGGTGGTGGCCGGCACCGAGGAGGCCATTACCATGGTGGAGGCCGGAGCCAAGGAAATTGATGACGAAACCATGCTCAAGGCACTCGATCTGGCCCACGCTGAAATTAAGAAAATCTGCGCTCTGCAAAAGGAATTCGTTAAGGCCTACCGCAAACCCGATTTGGAAATCACTTACAATCCGGAGAACACGGCCGCCATCGAGGCCGTGGAAAAATTTGTCACCCAGGACATGCTCGACGGCATCGCCGGACCCACTAAGGTCGCCATCAAGGAGAAAATCCATGCCATCGAAAAACAGCTGGTCGAAAAATTCGCCGCTGAAATCGAGGCCGGTACTTTCACCGAAGGCCAGCTCAAGGAGCATTTCGACAAGCTCTTTGGCAAAAATATGCGCAAAAACATTCTGGAAAAGGAAAAGCGTCTCGACTCGCGCAAAATTGACGAAATTCGCCCCATTTCCATTCAGACTTCACTCTTGCCGAAAACTCACGGCTCGGTACTATTTCAGCGCGGCGAGACCCAGTCCCTATCGATTGCCACCCTTGGTTCACCCGGCTCCGCCCAGCTGGTCGACTCCATGGACGAAGACTTGGAAAAATATTATTTTCATCACTATAATTTTCCTCCTTTCTCGGTTGGGGAGACCAAACCGCTGCGCGGTCCCTCACGCCGCGACATAGGCCATGGTTTTTTGGCTGAGCGGGCTCTGGTCCCGGTCCTTCCCGATCGCGACAGCTTCCCCTATACCATTTGGGTCGTCTCGGAAATCATGTCCTGCAACGGATCCAGCTCAATGGCTGCCGTTTGCGGCTCCACGCTGGCCCTTATGGACGCCGGTGTGCCGATCAAAAAACCGGTTGCCGGTATTGCCATGGGACTGGTCACCTATGACGGAGACCTGGCCAACGGTTACAAGATACTTACCGACATCCAGAGCTTTGAGGATTTTGCCGGCGACATGGATTTCAAGGTAACCGGCACCAGGGATGGAATTACGGCAATTCAAATGGATATCAAGGTCAAAGGACTCTCTGTCGACCTGCTGCGTGAGGCCCTCGGTCGTGCCAAGACCGCCCGTCTGCAAATTCTCGACGAAATTGCCAAAGTCCTGCCCGAACCCAGGAAAGAACTTGCCCCAACCGCCCCGCGTATCACCAGCATCATGATTGACCCCGACAAGATCCGGGACGTCATCGGCAAAGGAGGTGAAACCATCCAGAAAATTACCAAGGAAACCGGGGTGGAAATCGATATTGAGGACAGTGGCCTGGTGATGATCACAGCCACCAATCAGGCTGCCGGCAAGATGGCGCAGGAGTGGATTGAGCGCATCACTTACGAGCCGAAAATAGGTGACGTCTTCACGGGAAAGGTTGTGAAAATTATGGAATTTGGAGCTTTTGTCGAAATGGTTCCCGGCAAGGACGGTTTGGTACACATTTCCGAATTGGCCAACCGCCGCGTTGAAAAGGTTGAAGACGTGGTCAAGGAAGGCGATATCATCAAAGTCAAACTGATCGACATCGACAACCAGGGCCGCTATAAACTCTCTCACAAACAGGTTCTGGACCAGCCTGAATAATTGGGGCTGGAGTTAGCCTATTTCACGACTTCACCGCCAAAAACATTGAGGGCGGAGGCCAGTTGATCGGGCTGGGAGGCGGTTGGCGAGGCGTCCGTCTCGCCTGGCTCTGGTTTTATTTCTTCAGCGGCGCCGGGGGTGGAGCCGCCGTTGGCATTTGGCAGCACCAGCGAGGGATCGACTTTCCCGGACAATTTCAATCTCAGATTGCATTCCTCTTCGATGGCCTTTTCCACCTGGGCCAAAAGTTCCGGGACAAAAAGCTTGTCTTTGTTAAAATTATTTTGGAAGGCCAAAACTAGTGTGCCTGAGCTCATTTCAACCGGCTTGCCAACCATCAGACAGCGTTTGGCCAGGGGGGTGTGAACCCGTTCGATGACGCCATTCCATTGGGCCAATAGCTCATCCAGATTATTCACTGTGGCGGTGCCGGTGACCAACTTGTCGATACCGGCAGCTGCCGGGCCCGGAGTACTGTCCGGCCCCGCCGTCGCTGCGGCTCTGGCAGTAGATTCGTTTTTCGTTGCGGCCGGGGCTGTCGCAGGTACATCGGCTGAAACTGCAGGCGCAGCATGACTGGCGCCAAGCGCCTGGTGAGTAGCGCCGCCTGCAGAAGGCGCCGTCGTTCCCAGACAGGATTTGGCAATGGCCACCTCCAGCGGCAGTTCCGGAATATAGGAGAATTTTTGTTTTTCGTAAGCATCTTGAAAAAAGGCGATCAGATCGATCATGCGCAGGGCCGATTCCCTGTCTCCGGACTTGACCGCTTCCAGCATTTTTTGCCGAAGATAATCCAGAAAATCACGATTGAACTGAACCAGGTCTACGCCCGACTGAAAAATAGCCTGCAATTGGTCCATGGCAGTAGCTACCTGTCCTCCTGCCAGCTGATCGAACAGGTTTTCACAGGCCAGCTGGTTGCTGATACCCAAAACCTCCTTTACCCTGGACACGTCCAGCCGGCCCTCACTGGTAATCTGCTCCAGCAGAGTCAGAGCGTCACGGGCTCCTCCGCGTGCCTGCCTGGCCACAATGCGCAGAGCCTCCTCCTCAGCCTTGATTCCTTCCAGTTCGGCCACCTGTTTCAAATGTTCAAACAGCACGGCTTCGGTTATACGGCGGAAGTCAAAACGTTGGCAGCGTGAAATGATCGTCTCGGGAACTTTTTGAATTTCAGTGGTGGCGAGAATGAAAAATACGAATGAAGGTGGTTCTTCGAGAGTCTTCAGTAGTGCGTTAAAGGCCTCTTTGGTCAGCATGTGCACCTCGTCTATGATATAGACCTTGTTCTTGGCGCGGGTGGGAGCATAGCTTATTTTTTCACGCAGGTCGCGAATTTCATCGATGCCGCGGTTGGAGGCGGCGTCGATTTCAATCACGTCAATCAGGCGGCCACGATCTATTTCCTCGGCGATCTCCGAACCGTCGAAACGGCCGTCGTCAGTCATTACTTCGGCATTGATCGCCTTGGCCAGCAGGCGGGCGGTTGTGGTTTTGCCGGTGCCGCGTGGACCGGTAAAAAGATAGGCGTGGGCGATGCTGCCGGCCCTGATCGCGTTTAGCAGGGTAGTTTTGATATGTTCCTGTCCGATCAGACCGGGGAAGTCTTTGGGACGGTATTTTCTATAAAGGGACATCAATGAAAGCGTTATGTGGCGCAATTGTAGCCCCTTTTCCACGCGCCTCCAAAGATTTTTTTACCAGGGCACGGAACTCCTTTTCGAACCTGTCGGAAGAGAAACGCAGGGTCTCTTCACGTATTTTTCGGCCATCATATTTCGATAGATTCAAGAGCATTTTTGCCAGGCCGTCTTCCATCGAGGCCAGAGTTTGTTCGGCAAACAATTCTCCGTTGAACCCAGGCCGGATAAATTCCAGGGCTCCACCTGCCCTATAAGCCAATACGGGCTTGCCACAGGCCAGTGCCTCTATCATCGAGATTCCGAAATCTTCCTCGGAGGGAAAAACCAGGGCGTGGCAGTTTTCCAGGTGTTTTTTACAGTCCTCTTCGGACAGCCGCCCCAGAATTTCCACATTTTTCCCGGCGATGGATTCCAAAAAAGAGCGTTCCGGTCCCTCGCCGATTATCAGCAGCCGTTTGCCTGTTTTATTGAACAGATTGACCGCCAGATCAATTTTTTTGTAGGCAGCCAGAGTGGAAAGAATCAAAAAATATCCCTCGTCATTGCCGGAGACCTCAAATTTGCCGACTTCCACCGGCGGATAGAGCACTTCCGACTGAAGACGATAATATTTGGAGATGCGTTGACTGACATGGCGGGAATTAGCCAGATAGACGTCCGGCCGGTCGGCGGCGATTTTGTCCCAGACCCGGATTTTTTCCAGCGTTCTTCGTGCCAGCCAGCGCTTCAATGGATTGAACCAGCGATCGGACAGGTATTCATGAGTGTAATCCCAGGCGAAGCGCATCGGGGTATGGCAGTAGCTGACATGCAAAGTCTCAGTGTCGGTTAGAATACCGTGTGCAAAAGCGCTGCTGGAGGAAATTACCAGATCATAATCACTGAGGTCGAGACTTTCGATTGCCAGCGGCATCCAGGGCAGCAGCCAGCGGTAACGGCGGCGCAGGAACGCTGGCATTTTTTGCAAAAAAGAAGTTCTCACCCGCTCGCGGGGGAAATCTTTGCCGCAGACAGTCTCGTCGTAGAGCAGGGTATAGATTGGCGCGGAAGGATACATCTCCGCCAGTTTCTTGACCACGCGTTCCGCGCCGCCCATTTTGACCAGTAGTTCGGCCACTATTGCCACCCGCAGGACTTTCCCGTCGGGTCCAAGTACGGTTGTGTCTTGATTATTCATTATAATTCGATCATTTTGAGAAATTCATCTTCGCCAATCACCTTTACTCCCAATTTCTTGGCGGTCTTTTCCTTGGTGGTGGCTTTATCATTTTCTCCGAGCAGGAGAAAGCTGGTTTTTCGAGTGACTGCGCTGACAACCTTGCCGCCATTTTGCCTGATCCGCTCTTTGATCTGATCGCGGGACAGACTTTGCAAAGTGCCGGTTACTACAAAAGTCATTCCTTTCAGCCTTAGGCTCAACGGTTTTTCTTCCTCAATAAATTCGATGCCGCAATCAGCCAGTTTTTTCAGCAGCGCTATGCTTCTTTCATTTTCAAACCAGTCCATAATCTGTTCGCTGACCACGGTACCAAAGCCTTCCACTTCCTGCAATTTATCCCGCTTCATTTCCTGAACCAGAATCAGCAGGGCGTGAATGTCCTTCAATCCGCTGTGCGTCGTTTCCACGCCATCGGTCGGCTGAGTTCTTTCTTTTTGCATCTGTTCCTGGCGGAAATAATCGGCCAGATCGATGGCCGTCTCCTCGCCTACATGCCTGATCCCCAGGGCGAAGAGAAAACGTTCCAGCCCGATTGTTTTTGCTTTCTGTATGGCCTCAATCAGTTTGTCGGACTTTCTCTCCTTGAAGAAGGGCAATTGCAGCAGATCGTTACGCGTCAGGTGGAACAGATCCGGTATCTCATCCACCAGTTGGGCTTCCAGCAGCGCGTCAATTACTTTTTCTCCCAGCCCGTCGATATTCATCACCGTGGCGAAATGAATAAAGCGTTCGCGGTCCTGGGCGAAACAGTCGGGGTTGGTACAGCGCAGCACGGCCTCACCCTCTTTTTTTTCCACTTTCGATTCGCAGACCGGGCAGCGGCCGGGAAATTTGAATTCTTTCTCCTTGCCGGTACGCAGGTCTGTCAGTACCTGTACTATTTCCGGTATCACGTCCCCGGCCTTTTGTATCACTACCGTGTCGCCGATGCGCACATCTTTGCGCTTCATTTCATCTTCATTATGCAATGTCGCCCTGGAAATTGTCGAGCCGGCCACTCGTACGGGGCTCAGTACGGCCACCGGCGTCAGCGCACCAGTTCGCCCCACCTGTACATGAATGTCCAGGACGCGCGTCGTCGACTGTTCGGCCGGAAATTTGTAGGCTACTGCAAAGCGAGGAGTTTTTGCCGTAAAGCCCAAAACCTGCTGTTGGGCCTTTTCATTCACCTTGATTACTACCCCGTCGATTTCAAATGGCAACTGATCCCGTAATTCAGCGGCATGGTCCAAAAATCTTTTAACGTCATCTATATCCTCGCAATAACGGTAATGGGTTTCGACAGGCAACCCCAAATCCATCATCCTCTCCAGGGCGTGTTGTTGCTGCCTTGGAACCGCCTCCATGTCGGTTTGCTGAATTTCATAAAAGAAGGCCGACATTTTACGGGCAGCAGCTACTTTCGGGTCCAGTTGTCGCACTGTACCCGCCGCCAGGTTGCGCGGATTTTCAAATTCTTCTTCGCCTTTGGCCAGCTGTGCTTCATTGACGCGCCTAAAATCTTCTTTGTTGATGTAGATCTCTCCGTTAACCTCAAGATCGATTTCCTCATTCAGTTTCAGCGGCACCGCCTCGATAGTCCTGACTGTGTGCGTTACGTCCTCTCCCTGTACTCCGTCCCCGCGGGTAACGGCACGTACCAGCATGCCCTTTCGATAATGCAGGGTTACATTTAGTCCGTCGATTTTCAGCTCGCAGAGATAGTGGATTTTGTTCTCGGAGCCCGGAAGCATGCGGCTGATCTTTTCCTCCCATTCTTCCACCTCTTCATAGCTGAAAACGTCGGCCAGGCTTTTTTTGGCTGTGATATGTGTAACCTTATCGAATTTGCCGCTCAGCGGGGCCCCGACCCTCTGCGTGGGGGAATCCGGCGTAATAAACTCGGGAAATCGTTCCTCCAGCTGTTTCAGTTCGAGTTTCAGACTGTCCCGCACGGCTTCGGAAACCTCTGACCGGTTGAGGATAAAATACTGGTAATTGAGTTCGCGGATTTTGTCTTTCAGTTTTTCAATGCGTTCCTGTACTTCTTGCTTGTCCATGTTGATGTCTATATTTCGAAGTCACTTTAACCAAAACGCCAGCCGCTTTCAACTTTCGTTCTCTCTTTCCACTACGCACAAAATTAGAAAAATGTTATCATGGTGGCAACAACAAATTAAGCCTGCAAAAATGATTGTTGAATTAAACGGACAGGAGCTCGAAATCAAAAACGAGGGGCAAAAAGTAATCTGGCAGATTCGCAGGGACTATCTGGAAGGCTCATTGTCAGTTTCCGAAAATCCCAGCCCAAAAGTTCAGCAGATGCTCAATCGCCCCATTCGCATCAAACCACGCACTTTTAAACCCGATCCGCAGGATAAGACCTTTCTTGAGGAGGTCATGGCCAAGGTCGAGGATGGTACTATCAAGCTCTTTACCCCCTCCAGCCTGCTCAATGATAAAGTCTATCAGAGGCTCTCGCCCGAGCTCCGCGCCAAGGCCGACTACGATATCCTGGTACTTCTGCACAAAATTCGCCAGATCAAGCAGCTTTACGATCAGGGAGCCCGCGATTCCTACCAGATCCTCAATCTCGTCAATTCTCTCCGTTTGACCAAGGAAAGTCTGGAAACTCAGCAGGGAGATGTTTTTGTCATCTAAAGTTTGCCTTTGTGCGGACGGCAGAAGCAGTCCGGTTCCAGGCATTGCATCGTCCAGAAAGAATTGATCGGCATATTGTCAAAAACAGCTAAAATTGCTATAATTTACGGATAGCAACGTAAAAACATGATGCCAAACGATCAAAACGGTGATTTGCAAATCAAACCGGCCAGCCCAGCCGGCGGCCAGGTCGATCCCGCTGCTGCCGCCGCAGCAGCTGCTGCCACAGGGGCATCCGCTGCGGGTTCGGCCACTTCGGCCACACCAACTCCGATTATTTTGGACAGCACCCCCGCCGTTACGCCTTCTTCAAGCCCGGCCACATCCGCATCCGGACAGCCGGCCGAGCCTCTCAACAAAAGAGCTTTCAATCTGGAGGCTGACGTGGAAAGCAGTGGCACGGGCCGCGTCACACCAGAAAAATTTGCCATTCCCAAACTGGTCCGCGACAAATATCCGGATCTTATTGAACTGATCAAGGCCACCGAGTCTATGGACGATCAGGAACGGCAATATTGGTTTCAGATTATTCCGGTGATGACGGCGGAGCAGATTGAAAAATTCAAAAACATTCTCATCACCGAAAAACAGCAGCTGGCTGAATTGGACAAGGAATATGAGGAAGAATTGAACCGGCTTAACGAAAAACACCTTCTGGAATGGAAGGAATTTGAATCCAAGGAAAAGGCCAAGGCCATCCAGGAGGCGGAGGCCAAGAGTGATGAGGAGGAAAAGAAGGCCGAAGAGGCGCTGCTGGCCAAGCTCAGTGACATTTAAACCGTTTTTCCATGCCCGAATACCACTTTGAAAACAAAGGGGGCCAGGCCGGCGGGCATCAGACTCCAAAAGCTTCGCCGTCCACCAGAAAGATACCCGTGGAATCTGGGGAGGTTACTTTTCAGATTGGCGGACATTCTGTCCCCACCGGCAATCGTTTTTCATCCTCGGCCGCTTCGGGCGTCAAGCCCCGCGGCCATGGGCGGGCAGCCGGGGCCGACTCTTCAGCGCGGCATGTTGGCGCCACCGCTGGCCAAGCTTCACCTGGAGCTGCCCGCCCGGAGCGTCACAAAAAAAACGCGGCCTCGACTTTGGCGCGCCGCGTCTGGAACGGACTGGAATTTGTCGCTGTGACAGCGGTGATATTCATGCTGCTTTTCTTTGCCATTAATTTTGATTCCTACAGCCGTCTTTTAATCAGCAAACTGGACCAGTTGCGCGGGACGGTTAACAACAATCCCTATCTGGCCCAGCAGTTGGAACAGATTCGCAACGCCTCGGCGGAGGGACAGCAGCCCCTGCCCATCGTCGCCGGCAGCCAGGCAGCAAAGAAACAGATCCCGGAGCTATCCCTGGCCGTCGCCCCGCCCGACGACCGCATCGTCATTCCGCGCATCGGTCAGAATGTCCCGATTGTCCGTGTGCCGACCGATAAGCTGCTGCGGCGCGATTGGGCCGCGCTGGAAAACCAGATCCAGGAAGCCCTGCGCTTTGGCGTGGTACATTTCCCCGGTACGGCTTTGCCCGGCGACAAGGGAAATGTGGTGATTACAGGGCACAGTTCCTATTTCCCCTGGGATCCGGGCCGCTTCAAGGACGTTTTTGCCCTGTTGCATCAGGTCAGCGTGGGAGACCGCGTCATTGTCTACCGTGACCAGACCGCCTACGAATACCAGATCTACGACAAGCAGGTGGTGATGCCCGATCAGGTGGAGGTCCTGACCCAAAAGGGCGAGGACCGACTGACGCTGATCACCTGTACGCCGGTGGGCACCAATCTGAAACGCCTGGTTGTGTTGGCTACGCCGGTCAAATAATTATACGGCACAGTTAAAAACAATCACCGCATTTGACAAAAATGAACGGTCTGGTTCAAACTGCCTCTGTCCTAATCAAAAAGTCCTGAAAATAGCCGTTCTCGCCTCGGGCGGGGTAGACAGTTCGGTGGCGCTGAAACTGCTTCAGCGGGAAGGTCACGAGGTGACAGCTTTTTATCTGAAAATATGGCTGGAGGACGAGCTTTCTTTCCTGGGCAACTGCCCATGGGAGGAAGATCTGTCCTATCTGCGGGAAATATGTGCGGCCGGCGCCATCCCGCTGCAAATCGTCAACCTGCAACAGGAATATCACCGCCAAGTCGTGGCCTACGCTCTGCGCGAAATACGCGCCGGCCGCACCCCAAACAGCGACCTGCTCTGCAATTCCAAAGTCAAATTCGGCAAATTTTATGAAGTGATCGGAGACGGCTTTGATGCGGTGGCCAGTGGCCATTACGCCGAAAAGACCGTCCTGGACGGTAAACAATATCTCTCCCGCGCCAAAGATACCTGGAAAGACCAGACCTATTTTCTGGCGCATTTAAACAATCAACAGCTGGAAAAGGCTATTTTCCCGCTCGGCTCCTATCTGAAAAGCGAAGTGCGGCAGTTGGCGGAGGATTTCGCACTGCCCAACAAAAACCGTCGCGACAGCCAGGGGATCTGCTTTTTGGGTAAAATCAAATACAATGACTTCGTCCGCTATCATTTGGGGGAAAAGCCCGGTGATTTTATTGACATCGACAGCGGCACAAAAGTCGGCCAACACCGGGGCTACTGGTTTTTCACCATTGGCCAGCGCAAGGGGATTGAGCTGTCCGGCGGCCCCTGGTTTGTGGTGGCCAAGGATGTAGACAAAAATCTGGTCTATATTTCACGAACCTACCGCTCTGCCGAACAGATTCGTGACACTTTCACGGTGGGGGAACTGCATTGGATCACTGCTTCTCCCGGGGCGGCAGAGCTCTCCACTCTGCAGGTCAAAGTCCGTCACGGCCCCCATTCCTACCCCGCCACCCTGAATTTGTTGCCTGGGCAGCGGGGCGAGGTGCATATTACCGGCTGCGATCAGGGCTTTGCCCCTGGGCAGTTTGCGGTCTTTTATTCCGGCTCCGTTTGCCTGGGCTGCGGCACAATAGAATCCGGACATTCAATGTGACAACAATGAAATTAATGTTATAATTAAGTCAGAGGAATTGGGCAGACAATTAGGTCACAGTTCATTTGGCAAAAGACAGCACTGATGTTAAAATAACTTACATCAAAATCCCCTCCGATAATTTACCCACCTGATGAGAAGTACGCATCCCCACCATACACGGGATCTGCTCGATTCTCTGCACAAAAATTACCAGGTTGACCTGGAGGGGTTGATAGCGACGGTCAAGGGGTATAATCCCGATTTCAACGAACAAAAATTTCGCGAGGCTTTTGAATTTGCCGCTCTGGCCCATGAGGGGCAGGTGCGCAAGCAGCAGGGCTTGCCCTACATCGTCCATCCCTTTGAGACGGCCAAAATACTCACCACCATCCATGCCGATGAAACCACACTGATTGCCTCGCTGTTACACGATGTGCCGGAGGATACCAGCCACAGCCTCGAAGAGATCGAAAAACGTTTCGGCAAACAGGTGGCCTATATGGTGGAAGGCATTACCAAGCTGTCCAAAGTGCATTATCGTCATGACATGCAGCAACGTGAGGTGGAAAGTATGAAACGCCTCTTCATCCATGTGGCGGAAGATCTCCGCACCATGCTGATCAAGTTGGCCGACCGCCTCCACAACATGCGCACGCTCGAATATATGGACGTGCCGGAAAAACGTCTGCGCAAGGCCCGTGAAACTCTGGAAATTTTTACCCCCATCGCCAGCCTGCTTGGCATCAAGGAACTGCAGGCCGAGCTGGAAGATCTTTGTTTCATTAATCTATTTCCCCAGGACTACGCCAAATTGCGCGCCAAGGTGCAGGAGGCGCGTGAGAAGCATCTTGCCGACCAGGAAAAAATGATCGTCGAAACGGAAAAAGCCCTCAAAAAAAACCAGATCGATGCCATCGTCTACGCCTACCAGGAAAATCTTTACCGCACCTACAACCGTCTCAAACGTGCTGGTCGTGAAATAGAGGATTTGGAAGTGACTTTCCTGATCAATGTAATTGTCAATGATGTGTCAGGTTGTTACGAGGCCCTGGGCATCATTCACAGTCTCTACAAACCCCAGCCCGGCAAAATCAAGGATTATGTTTCTCTGCCCAAGGCCAACGGCTATCAAAGTCTCCACACCACTGTTTTTGGCCACAAGGGTATCAATACCAAGTACTGCATCCGTACCAACCAGATGCACTTCGAAGCCCAGTATGGCATTGCCGCCAGTTATTTCAGTCCCGATTCCCACAAAAGAAAGCTCTTCGGCAGCGAGGACCCGCGCTCCCATTGGGTCGAGGACGCCATCCAAATTCATCGTGAGCAGAATCAGGAATCCAAATACTTCGATGAATTGAAAAACTACGTCTTTCAGGACCGTATCAATGTGTTCACGCCGAAAGGCATGTCTTTTGATCTGCCGGTCAGTGCCACCTGCATCGATTTCGCCTATTGTATCCATACCGAGGTGGGGCATCGGGCCATCCGCGCCGTAGTCAACGGCAACAATTTCCCGCTGGATTATCAGTTGAGCAAGGGCGATGTCGTTCGAATCATCACCACCGACTATCCCAAGGGACCCAGTTACGAGTGGTTGGGCTTCGCCAAGACACCACAGGCCCGCAAGTCTATGCGTGATTATTTCAAAAAGGAGAGCGCCACTTCCAAAATGCTGGTCGGCCGGAGAATGCTCCAGAAAGAATATGACCGGGCCGGACTTGGTCTGGTCAGCAATCTGCCCAAGTGGAAAATCCAGCGCATTGCCCAGAACTATCCCTCGCTCAATATTCAGACCACGGAAAACCTGCTCGTTCTGATAGCGGAAGGTACAATTTCCACGCTTGAACTGATCGGACAAATCAACGAGCAGAGCCGCAACAAACCGGATTTGCAGGAGGCGGAAGTCGGCATGTTGCCGCGGCAAAAATTGACCAAACTCTCCATCCGCGTGACTTGTGATTCCACTGTCAATTTTAGCGAATTGGCCAATGCCTTGCAGAAGCGAAAAGATTCTTTTTTCCTGATTTCCGGCGACACCAGATATGACTTTCTTAATAACAAAATTGTCTATCGCGCCAATATGCTGGTCCGCGGTTACAGTGACATCTCCAATATCTGCCGCGAATTGGAAAGTGTTCCCGGAGTTGAAGAAGTTCGACGGCTCTTTTTTTCCAAAAAAATATTCGTCCTGCTGGGTGGCTTTTTAACCTTTGCTTTTTGGGCGGTGCATCCGCTGGCACTCTATTACATCACTTCGGTATGGCAGGCTGGGCCGGAAGAGGTGCGTCTGGTAGCCAATACCGTACTCTTCGCCGGATTGTTCATTCTCTTCTCACTCATTTTTTCACTCAAAACATACAGCGAAAACAGCTTTCCGGAATACCGTGAGGGCAGCCGTCTCTGGCAATTGGCCTATCTGCTCAGTTTCTTTGCCTTACTAACCGTCTTTATGGAAATTTATCTATATAAACTCAATTTCGACTGGGCCTGGGTGTTGGCCAGCGTCATCCTGATTTTCGCCTATTTAACCGGCCAATACATCTATTATCGGGACAAAAATCAATAGCCGTTTCAGTCAGACCGATCAGGCCGAATGGCGGAAATGCATTACGTCACCATCACGGACCACGTATTCCTTGCCTTCCACACGCAGCAGGCCTTTTTCCCGCGCCCCACTTTCACCGCCGGCCCCCACATAATCCTCATAGCCGATCACCTCCGCGCGAATAAACTTTTTCTCAAAATCCGTATGTATCACGCCGGCGGCTCGCGGCGCAGTGTCCCCTTTGTGTATTGTCCAGGCCCGCACTTCTTTCGGGCCCGCCGTGAAATAAGTCATCAGCCCCAGTGTGTCGTAGGCCGCGTGGATCAGCGCGTTGAGGCCGCTTTCCCTGATACCCAGCTGGTCCAGCAGGTCCCGCGCCTCCTCCTCGGTAAAATTGACCAGCTCCTCCTCCACCCGCGCGGAAATGGGGATCAGTTTGGCTCCTTCCGGCAAACCCATGTCCTTGCGGATCTGCTCCACAATTATCGTTTTCAGGTCCTGCTCGGCGATGTTCAGTATGTAGAGAAATGGCTTTGCCGTGAGCAAATGGAGGTCCCGGGTCATTTCCAGTTCCTCGTCGGTCAGCTGCAGGTCGATAGCTTTCTTGCCGGACTGCAGTTCCGCCTCGAGCCTCTCCAGCAATTGGGCATAGACGACCCGCGCTTTGTCGCCGGATTTGGCATCGTTTTTGGCCTTGCCCAGGCGTTTTTGCAAAGTCTGCAAGTCGGCCAGGATCAGTTCGGTATCGATAATTTCCAGATCCCGCCTTGCATCCACTCCGCCGTGCACGTGTATCACATTGTCGTCCTGAAACAGCCGCAGCACCTGCCCGATGGCATCACATTCGCGAATATGGGCCAGAAACTGGTTGCCCAGGCCTTCACCTTCCGAGGCGCCCTTGACCAGTCCGGCAATATCGACGAATTCCACCACCGCCGGCACAATTCGCTCCGGTTTAACCAGTTCCGCCAGCTTTTCCATGCGCGGATCCGGCACCTCCACCACCCCCACATTGGGGTCAATGGTACAGAAAGGATAGTTGGCGGCCATGGCGCTGGCCGATTTGGTCAGGGCGTTGAAAAGTGTTGATTTGCCCACATTGGGCAGGCCGACTATACCGATTTTCATCTCAAAAAAATTATGACAGGCCCAGCATATGCAAAAAGCCTCCCGCCGCCAAACCCAGGGGCTTGGCAAGGAGGATAAAAAGTGGTAAAATAATACGATAGAAACTAAAAAAACAAACTATGTTAATCTTAAACCATCACCTTGCCAGTCAATTTCACTTCCCCGGGGGCGAAACCCCGTCAGGGGATCAGGCCAACGCCAAAACTTTCAACCGGGTAGAAGGAAAGGTCGATACCAACACTCCCGACACCAACCGGCCTGATGATTACAGTAAAAAAGAAAACAGGGATACACTGCTTTATAGTGAGGCTCCCAAGGCCATTGCAGAATTGCGGGCTGTAAATAAAAACCTGGAGGCAGATAGACTGCAGCGGTCCATTGATTTGGCGCGGCAGAATGAGAGTGATCCTGTGGCCAATAAGGAGGCGGTTGCAAAAAACGTCCGTAACCAGGTTGACAGAGCTCTTAGTGACCCCATGGTCAAGGCAGCGGAAAGACTGAAACTTTACCAAGTGGATGGACAACGGGCAATCTCGTTATTGAGGAGTCAAGGAAAGGAGACTGAAGCAAACAACTTGGGAAAAACAATTCAGATGGCCCTGGAGAGTGAAACTTCACAGACCCCTTTCGTAAATAGACTGCAAGCTGCAAGAGCTGTCAAAAATATAGTCGATAGAACGCTTGCCAGCGAGGGAGCGGGCACGCTTGTGTATGGTGCGGACACAATAACCACTCCGGCAGACAAAACTGCTCAGGCCCCAAGCAACAAGCCGGGTGAAATGGTCGCTGTCAGTAACGCAGACGTACCACCGTCAGTCCGACGACAGGTAATGGCTAAAGTTGATGATGGTACGCCTGTTGGGACCAGAGTAGAAATCCGTGTAAACAATGTCAGATGGGTAGCTACGAAAGTCAATGATCGTAGTTATGATTATTCTAAACAGTCTGTTTAATGCCAACACCAGAAATATTAAAAAAACTTAAAGAGTTCCTCGCCAATTCCAGAGCCTTTGCCACATTGCTGGAGTCCGAACAGCTGAATTACCTCTCACAGATCGAACAGGCAGACGACGAACAGCTCGTGTATATTATGCAGATGCTGGAAGAGGAGGATAAAAAGCTATTCAAAGCTGAGCAACTACAACTCACGCAGGCCCGTCAGCAGGTGGAAATGGCGGAGAAAATCAGCAAAGAGCTCCGCGAATCCAAAAAAATCGTCCAGCAGGCCAAAGAAGATGAAGACCAGACGCAATCGGCCGCTCTGCTCAACCAGATGGAGGAACAGCTTAAACCCGACCACGCCGTAGCAGATAAAAAAGAGGCGCCCAGAAAAAAATTTCTCGGTCTCTTTTAGAACCGAATATTGACTTTGGCCGGACTGATTGAAGTGACATTCAGATCCAGCCCTTCCGGTAGTAATAAATCACTGCCTTTTACGGTATAAACTCCGCTCTGTACATCGCCGTTTTTGATCAGCAGCTTAATCGATTCATTAGAAATTTTCGCCAGATCCTCGGCCTCCGCCTCCACCGTAAGTAATACATTTTGTGGTAAAATTTCGCGCACGGCCGGTTGCAGTTCCGCGTCCAGCACGATTTCGGCCATCAGGGTTTTTCTACCCAATTCGCCGGCTGCCGCTACATCCGCGGACGGCGGCTCCGGCTGATCCTGCCCGATTAGCTCATCTGGCACCAGCTCAGCTTTTTTTTTGCGAATTTCCACGTCCACCTGCACGGTTGCCGGTTCGAAGCTGACCGATTGGCCGGACAATTTCCAGCCGGCCGGTGGCTCGAGAATGATTTTTCTGCTGAAGTCGGCGGTCTCGGTGCCGTCCAACGTCAGTTTGAGAGGCAATTCTTTCAGTTCACCGATGGCGCTGGCCGCTCCGCTGATAGTCACACTGGAAACCTGTGCTTTTACGCCGCGCAATTCATAGTCACTATGGGGAGCTCCCGCTACCTCGGTTTTTACGACAATATCCCGGCTGGTAATCGCCTCCAGTTTCAGCTCGGCAAAGGGGGGTTCTACTGCCACCACCTGGATTTTGGGGTGTTTGTTGCTGAATTGTATCGGCAGATTGTGCAGACCGTCCGTCAGACCGCCAGCATCTATAAAAAGCTCCAGTTCATTGGCATTAATGTTGACCGGGCCGCCTCCGTTGTTTTTGTATTTGACGCGGACTTTCGGCAGTTCATTGGCCTGGCTGACATTTTGACCAAGATCGACCACTTTCACCGGCAGATCAGCTGAAGAGCTATAAACGTAGTTTTCCACACCGACCACAAACAGCCAGAGTAACAGGGCCGAAAATACGGCCATAGCCTTTAGATGTGGATTTTTGAGCAGATTCATATGTTTTCCCGATAAACCTTTTTTTGGCGTTTCTTCCTGGTTTTTGGCTCCAGCACGATTTTCAGAAGTTGCTGCAGCCTGGCCGCATCGATATCTCTCTCCAGCCTGCCATTCTTGGCAAAACTGATTGTGCCTCGCTCTTCCGATATCACGATTACACTGGCATCAGTATGGTCCGTCAGTCCGATTGCTGCCTTGTGGCGCGTGCCGTAGCTTTTTTCCTTGTTGTCAAAACTGGTGGGCAGAATGCAGGCCGCTGCGGTAATGCGGTTGTTTTCAATGATTACTGCTCCGTCGTGCAGTGGGCCCTTGCCGTGAAAGATCGAAATCAGCAGCTCTCGGCTAACCAGGGCGTCCATCTTGGTACCCGTTTCGATGTATTCCTTCAGCGGGATGCCATGCCGCAGCACGATCAGGGCCCCTTCCTTCTTTTGGGCCAGGAAATTGCAGCTTTCGATGATTTCGGCAATCATCGCGTCGAGTGTGACGTTCTTTTCACCGGCCAGAAAGGGGGTATTACCCAGCCGTTCCAGGGCCATACGCAGTTCCTGTTGAAAAATTATCGGAATCGACACCAGAAAAATCGTAAAAAACCTGTCCAATATCCAGCCGACAGTCAGCAGGTTAAGGGCCTTGCTGACCAGAAAAAATAAACTCATGATAATCAGTCCCAGTAATATGCTGATCGAGCGCGAACCTTTCAGCATTGAGAAAAGCAAATAAATCACCAGTGACACAATGCCGATATCCAGGATTACCTGCCACAGACTCAGATCGGCATAGACCAGGTTCTGCCAAAACTCACCCGCCACGGTGGCTATATGCGCTATCCATCCCGCTATGCTTTTACTGATCAAATCCATGGGGTGATTGAAATAGTGCTGTGATACTGAGCCCATTCTATTTTACCGCACTGCTTTTGCCAAATGAAAAACCGCCTGTCTCGGGGCGGTCTTCCAATCATGGATCCGGCAACAACACCGGATTGTCATCAATTCGTCTAGTAGCGGCGCAGGGCGGCCAGCAGTTTCTTGCGGTTAAGCCAGCCCAGGCCGAAAATCAGCACCAGGTAGAGCAGGTCTTCCGGGCCGGTTTTGGCGATGGCGGCGGGGGAGTTTTCGTCGGCGGCCGGTTTCAGGTCGGCGACCGTGGTCAGTCCGGGGTCGGTATTGGCGGTGGCGGTCAATTGCTGACCGGTGATCAGAGGGTTGGCCAAATCAGGCTGCATCTCGGAAGCCGCCGGCCGGGTCTCGGCGATGGCGTTTTCCAGGGTCGCGGCGGGTTGATCGGCTGCTGGTGCGGCGCCGCTATCCATGGCGCCGGCCGGCTGGGCAGCACCCGCCTGCATCGCGGCATCCGGAGGGCTGACCTGGCCTCCGCTGCCCACGGTAAGCATGGCTTTCAGCGCGGGATTATAGGTGGAGTAATATTGAAAGGTGGAGTCCTGATCGAATTGATAGGAAAAACTCTGCCCGCTGGTCAGAACCGGGCTGACAAAGCTTTGTCCGTCCTCGGAGGAACCTACGATAGTTTGGTCTTCGGGACTGGTATTGGTCCAGATCACCGTGGCGCTTTTTTCAATCTGCAGCGTGGCTGGTTCAAAACCAAAAAGTGAAACATCAACATTATAGGTCGGGCCGCTGGGCATGCCGGAAGTTGCCGAAAGAGTGGTATCCTGGGCCAGCAGCGATGAATCTGCAGTGACCATCTCTTCTGAAGTCAAAGCGGGAGATAGATCGTCGTCTTCACCGGCCATTTCCAGTGAGGTGACGTCAGCCCTGATTTGCACTGGTTCCTGTACCCAATAGGCCACATAGCCGGCTACGGCGACTATTGCCAGGGCAGCGAGAATTTTAACTTTTCTGGCACCACTGACCTCTTCTTCGGCGGGTGTTTCCGTGTCAGAAGTGACTGTTTGGGAAACGCTTTCCTCGAAGTGGTAGCGGGCTGTTTGGTCCAGCGGGATTTCCATTCGGGTGGGTTCTTCGACCGTGGCGGCGGCAGTTGGCGCAGCCTCTTCGGCCGGGGGGAGCGATGCTTCTTCAAACAAGGCCATCTGGTCGGGGGAGACGATTGTTTCTTCCAATCCGGTCTCCTGGTTGTTATTCAAAAATTCTGACATTGGCTTTTGGGGTGATTGAAATCTTTACAGTATAACACAAAAAAGCTCTTCAATTAAGGCTGGAGCTGCATCAGAAAGCCAAAAGAGCTGTACACGTAAGCAAAATATGTTTAAATAAAAAAAGCTCCCCGGGAGAGGAAATCAAAAGGCATAAGATTGACCAGATCCAACGGTGACCGTTAAATAGAGCAACGTTATTTCGTTCTCAAGCGGGAATTCAACTCTACCGAAGTAAAGATTGCCTACCAGCCAAGCGCGAAACCTGCCAATGAAATTCCAGCACCCGGGGAAGAGGTTGCCTTTGGTTTGAAGATGTTGCCTTGAGGACTGCGTGCCAAAAAAAATTTTAGGCATAAGTCACAGTCCAAAGGCAACCTTTTCCCCGCGTCACTGTCTCTGTGTAAAAGTTCAAAGCCTCCCGAAACCAGCTGAAGCGCCTAAAAGGCAGGAAACATCCCGGAAGCGTAAAAGGATCCAGAATAGACACTTTTCCCCCGACATCACTGTCGAAGACGAGTAATTCTCCTTAAATTTTCTTTCTCACACTTTGTCTTGCGACAAAAGAACAAGATAAAAAACCTAAAAGTTTCTTCCAAAACCCCTTCGTTCGGCCTTTGGATAACCACCGGACAGGGTATTTCGGCGTCCCGCATACCTGGTGGACACGCGGCAACGACCTGAAAGACAACTTCAACCGGTTAAGGGAGAGAGTATGGTTTCAGTAACCTGGCTTTAACCCCAAAGCCGCTGAAACCATGCTTACTCCCTCAACCTGACCTAACCCAAATTTCAATGTTCGATTTTAGACTCCCCAAACCGACATCCGCCCTTAAAAGTATGCTACAACCCGAAAGTAAAAATTATTTCCGGACTGGACACTGATTCCCTGACATCTCTGCCAAAGACAAGTACTTCCCCCTGAATCCTCCTTCTTTCATTTCACCTTGCGGCGCAGAGCAGAAAAAACACTCAAGAGCCTCATCCGACAAACTTCAACCCGGCCTCTGGATAACCACCGGATCTGTTTCCCGGCGCCACTGCATGTCTGGTGGACTTGCCTTGACGACTTTTAAGTCAACTTCAGTCGATTTAGGGAGAGAGCGTGGCTTCGAACAAACCCTGGCAGAGCCCTGGTCGCCTGAAACCACACCTCCTCCCTAAATCTTCGCTGCTAACTTTTGTTTCTGTTTTTCAATGTTCACATCATAATAAACCAAAAAAATAACCATGTCAATACCCAAATTGAAAAAAAGTTTAATTCCGCTAAATATTGTTTGAAATCTTTGGGGCTTTCGGTTAAATTTAACGCGCCTCGTGGACAGTAACCCAAGCACGGTGCCCTTGCCGGGGTAGCTCAGTGGTAGAGCGAAGGACTGAAAATCCTTGCGTCGGCAGTTCGATTCTGCCCCTCGGCACCATAAACGGAATCTGAGCATTTTATTCCAGCTAATTTTTTGACATGCGCATCACCGTATTTGATACCGAAACCACCGGACTTCCGAAAAGGGACGCACCTCTTGATGAACAGCCCTATATTATTCAGTTTGCGGCGCAGGTTTTTCAATACGATCCACTGACACGTCGTTTTCAGGAGGTAGACAGATACAATCAGCTGATCAAGCCTCCCGTTGCCATACCGGAGGAAAGCACCCGCATTTCACGCATTTCCGATCAAATGGTCGCCGGCAGCCCTTCCTTTGCCGATGTGGCTTCTCGTATTATCTCGATTTTTGCCGGCTCCGACCTTGTGGTTGCGCACAATCTTCCTTTTGATCGCGAAAT
>DBRL01000011.1:47823-53257 GCA_002305925.1 Candidatus Peregrinibacteria bacterium UBA1369 | reverse complement strand
TATCAGCCACAGCTGTCTGATAGGCAAGAGACAGAGGCAAAAACAACGGTCGAACAGGCCAGTCTATTTTAATTAAAAAACCAACCGGGTATTTCACAAGGTGAATTTGCCGGGTTGGGGTAATATCGGCCCGGGGACGGGTGTTATATTTGGCGTGATCCAATAACCAATCTTTTATGTCATTAAAAATCAAGTCAGCGGCAGGGCTGCTGCTGGCCGGAATTTTATCCGGTTTGTTGCCCGTCTCCGTTCTTGGCCAGGACAACCAGGCTTTTTCCGATTTGGATTCCGGCGCCACGCCATATGTCCAGGCCATTGAATACCTGCGTGACGCTGGAGTGGTTGAAGGCTATGCCGACGGGACTTTTAAACCTTCCGCCAGCATCAATCGGGCAGAATTTGTCAAAATTCTGATCGGGGCCTATACAGACGGTGAGCTTTCCGGCAGCAACTGCTTTCCCGACGTTCGGGAGGACTGGTACGCGCCCTATGTCTGTACCGCCAAAAAAATGGGCGTAATCGAAGGTTATCCGGATGGAACTTTCAAGCCCGCCGACCCGATCAATTTCGCGGAAGCCGCCAAAATTATTGCCAACACTTTCGGTCTCAATCAGGGGGAAAGCGACCCCTCCGTCTGGTTTAGACAATATATCGAAGCCTTACAGCGCGAAAAAGCCATTCCTCTTTCCGTGGAATATTTCGACGAGGAGATCACACGCGACGAAATGTCCGAAATAATCTGGCGCATCAAGGCCGATATCAATGACAAGGCCAGCCGTACCTATCTGGAATTGAACGGCCAGGGGCTGGTTACCGTTGCTACCTGTTCCGAGCTCGACGAAAGGCTGCAAAGCATCGGCAGCGATTACCCGATTATGTATGACAGGGGCTTTTTCGAGGAGGGGATGCCGGCTGACGGCGAAATGGCCATTCCCGAGGCCGCGCCCAGCATGACCAAGTCCAGTGAAGGCCTCGGGGCGGGTGCCGACGAATACTCCACCACCAACATTCAGGAGGCCGGTGTTGACGAGGCTGATATCATCAAAAACGATGGCCGCTATATTTACCTGATCAAAAACAGCACCATTCGCATCATCGATGCCTATCCTGCCAGCAATATGAAGGAACTGATCAACTTTCAGCTCGGCCCGCAGGATGAATACTTCTATCCCAGCGAAATGTATTTGAATGGAAACCAGCTGGTGGTTCTCGGAACGGCCAGCATGTATTACCCAATGTCGCTGGACGGAGGTACTGCGGGCACGGACTCTGATGAATCACTGAAAAGCATTGCTCCCTATTACGGAGGCGATCAATCCAAGGTCTATCTGGTCGACATCTCTGACCGTTCCAAGCCTAAGGTAACCAGGACTATCGATTTTGACGGCAGCTATACCACTTCGCGCCGTGTCGGAGACACGCTTTATCTGGTTTTGAATAAATATCCCTATTTTCCCTATTACCGCACTGAGGGAGAAAGTTTCAATATCAGCGACTATCTGCCCAAAATGTCCGACAGCCAGTCCGGCAAAGTAGAGCTGGTGGCCTCCTGTGATCAGATCAGACTGATGCCAAAACCACGCCAGAAGAACTTCCTCATTGCCGCTGCGGTTCCATTGGCTGATCCCGCTAAAAAAGTTTCGCGCAGCGTCATTGTCGGCAGCGGCGAAAATGTCTATGCCTCTACCGACAATCTCTATGTCGCCTCCACCGACTGGAGCGGTCCTTATTGGCATGGTGGCGGCCAGCAGACCAAACTTTACCGCTTCGCCCTTAGTGACGGCCAAATAGACTATCGCAGCGAAGGCCTGGTCCCCGGTACCGTGCTCAATCAGTTCTCCATGGACGAGCACCGGGGCAACTTTCGCATTGCCACGACGCAAGACGCCTATTCCAACGGCACCAGTAAAACCACCAACAATCTCTATGTGCTCGACAGTGGTCTGAAAACACTCGGACGACTGGAGAACGTCGCTCCAGGTGAGAGAATATACTCCGTACGTTTCCTGGGCGACCGCGCCTATATGGTTACCTTCAAATACATCGACCCGCTCTTCGCAATCGACCTGAGCGACCCCTCGGCGCCGAAAATTCTTGGTGAGCTGAAAATCCCCGGCTACAGTGACTATCTGCATCCATATGACGAGAACCATCTGATTGGTTTCGGCAAGGACGTGGATCCGGACGAAGCGGCCAATGATCAGGATTTCGTCTATTACACGGCTGTCAAAGGCTTCAAAATGGGACTTTTTGATGTGACGGATCCGGGGAAACCCAAAGAGCTCTTTAGTGAAATCATCGGCGATCAGGGTACTTACTCCGAGCTGCTCTACAATCACAAAGCGCTGTTGTTTGACAAGGAAAAGAATCTGATTGCCTTTCCGATCAGCGAAACCAGGATGCCCGAAGGTGAGGTGATTTGTAGTGATTTTACTTACTCCACCTGCCCCTCCTCCTGCAGCAAAGTATGCCAGCCAAAATGCACCTATGAGGACGGCATCACCATCTGTGACAGCAGTTGCGACGGGCCTAACAGCTGCCAAAACTCTTCCTGGGTTTATCCTGAAACGGTTTTCGTAGGGGCCTACGTCTACGGTCTCGACCTGCAGAAAGGGTTTCAGCTCAAGGGGAAGATCACTCACCTGACCAGCGCCGAGATGGAAGATCTGCTGCGTAATGGTTATGCCAACTGGGAAAAAACCATTCAGCGCATCATCTATATGGGCAACACGCTCTATACTGTCTCACAGGGAGCGGTCAAAGCCAATGACCTTGCATCATCGCTCAGGGAAATCAATTACATTGAATTGGCCGGCTCACTCTACAATCTCAAGTTCGGCTCTGACCCCGTGCTCGAATAGCCGATACGGCTCTTCACCACAATGCGGACGATCTGGGAAAAAGGTCCTACCTCTTGGGGCCTTTTTTCTTTGCTGACGCGATCGGGGAACTCCCCATTTCATGCGAAAGCACAAAGCCAAGCAGCGCTCGGATAACTATCAGGGCGAGCAGCCGCCCCAGTGAGTCCCAGGTGCTGTGGGCAAAGGTGTTGAGTATGTCAACGGCGATGAAAAACTCCAGACCGAGCAGTAGTTTGGAAGCGAAAGCCTTGCGGTTTTGCCTTTCAATCACTTCGTCTTTCTCCACACGCAAATCCCCAATGGTTACCCTCAGTGCCGCCTCCAGACCACCCCAGAGAATAAACAGGATACCTGCCAGGTTGAGCAGCGAAGTGATGATTTCGACCAGATAATTGAGAAAAACGTACATGTACAGGGAATTAAAGTTTTAGATAAAGATTAAACATAAAGATCAGGTAAAAAAGCAGCAGCAGGAGACTATGCCAGCGTTTCAAAGTATGTGTTGCGCCTCTTGAAAGCATTGTAAAGACAAAAAGAATCAGTCCGGCACCAATCATCCAGTACATATCGTCGAGAAGGTATTTATTGATGTAGACGGGGCGAATTAGCACGGTTATTCCCAACACCCAGGCGATATTGAAAATATTGGAACCAACCAGATTGCCGATGGCAATGTCGGGTTTTTTTCGCCAGATTGCCACCACGGAAGTGGCCAGTTCGGGCAGGGATGTACCTAGCGCCACAATGGTCAGACCAATTATGCCTTCGGCTATGTTGAAGGTTTCTGCGATCAGACTGCTCACATCCACAATCCAGCGACCGCCTATGGTCAGGGCGATAATTCCGCTGATCAACCATAAAATCGCTTTCCAGAGAGGCAGGGGTTGGACCAGTCCTTCTGCGGAGACTTTGCCTTTGTCCTCAATCGCCCCGCTGATGATATAGCCCAGAAAAAAGAAGAAAAAAAGCAGGAAGGTCAGTCCATCGGCCAAACTGAAATGTGGGGTCCAGCCGTCGCCCAGGCTGTGATCGCTGGCCAGAATCAGCATCAGAACACTGATCAGGATCAGCATGGGAATCTCTTTCCAAACGGTTTTGCCATGCATATTGATCGCTCCGCCCAGACCGGCTATACCCAGTACCAGCGTCAGGTTGGTGATATTCGAGCCAATTATATTACCGACAGCCAAATCCAGGTTATTGGAGAAAACTGACATCACATTGATGCCAAGCTCTGGAGCGGAAGTACCAAAAGCAACAACGGTCAGCGCAATTGTTAAATCCGACAGGCCTATCTTTTGTGCCAGTCCGCTGGCCCCCTCGATCAGTAGCCCTGCTCCCTTTATCAGCAGGTAAAAACCAACCAGCAACATCAGTAGGCTCTGTATTCCGAGTGTTTCCATGGGGTGAATCGGACAGTGAAATAATAATCTTTTTATTTTAACATTTATTTCCGTATTTTTCATGCTAAATTGCAGAAAAACAGATATGCTCAAAGCAATACTGGTGGATTGCCTTCCACTTGACATCAGCAGAGAGGAAGCGGAATTCAGACTAAGGGAAGCGGAAAGTCTAATCCATACCTATGGAGGCGTGGTTTTGCTCAAAACCTATCAGAAGAAAATTGCCCCGGTATACAGGACTTATCTTGGGGCGGGGAAGCTGGAGCAGTTGAAGGAAGAGGGACAAAGGCTCGGCGCCAATATCCTCATCGTCAACAACGAGTTGAAACCGATGCAGACCTATAATTTGAGCGAACTGCTTAGAAATTCGGGCATCGAGGTCTGGGACCGCATCGATTTGATTTTGAAAATATTCCAGAAGCACGCCGAGACGCGTGAAGCCCGGCTGGAAATCGAATTGGCCAGCCTGCGCCATATGGGGCCGCGCATCTATGGTATGGGTATGATTCTCTCGCGGCAGGGCGGCGGCATCGGCGGGCGTGGTATTGGTGAGACCAATACCGAGATCATGAAACGGCATATCGCCCAGCACATTCAAAAAATTGAAAAGGATCTGGAGCAGGCGCGCGCCAGCCGCCAGTTGCACCGCGCCGGCCGCCGCCGCAAAAACCTGCTCTCCGTCGGCATCGTCGGCTACACCAACGTCGGCAAATCCAGCCTTTTGAACGCTTTGACGCACAAGAACGCCTATGCCGCCGACAAACTTTTTGCCACACTGGACACCCGCGTCGGCCGGCTATATCTGCCGGACTACCGGCGCGAAGTTCTTCTGATTGACACTATTGGCTTTATTCAGGATCTTCCACCCGATTTGATCAGATCATTTCAGTCGACACTGGATGAAACGGTTGAGGCGGACCTGCTTTTGCACGTCATCGATCTTGGCGACCCGCGCTGGGAGGAAAAAATCTCCGTGGTCAACGAGGTTCTTGGCAATCTCAATGTGACGGATAAGCCGATTATTTATGTATTTAACAAAATCGACCTGCTGCCGCGGGGCTTTGATTTCCGGTCGGTGGAAGAAAAATACTCCCGCTTTGAGCCGCGTTTCGTTTCTTCATTGGACGGCACCGGATTGGATGGACTTCGCGAGGCCATCGGCCGGCATTT
>DBRL01000011.1:10117-47787 GCA_002305925.1 Candidatus Peregrinibacteria bacterium UBA1369 | reverse complement strand
GGCCGGACAAAAGCAGCAGAACCTTGCGGCTTTTATAAAGATAGGAAGGGGTCAGGCTGAAGCGTTCCCGCACCACAAAGTCTTCGCTCAGGCTGCGGCAGGTGGTTGCTGTAGTGTTCCAGTCGCGG
Organism: Candidatus Peregrinibacteria bacterium UBA1369; assembly: GCA_002305925.1. Lineage (GTDB taxonomy): Bacteria > Patescibacteriota > Gracilibacteria > UBA1369 > UBA1369 > UBA1369. Next base: position 47,659 of record DBRL01000011.1, on the reverse strand, counting down.
AAGCCGGGAAAGATAGATGCAAAATGTCCATCTGGGCCGGCGCCGAGGATCAGCAGGTCAAAAGCATTGGGAGCTTCCCGTTCGAGTTCATAGGCATAATGGTGCAGAGCGTCGTCCGGGGGCAGGTCAGTACGGAAATCGTGGAGTGGAATTGGTTGTTCCGTCATTCCTGCATTCGGGAAAAGGGCCTGCTCAATCATCCGGTAATTTGAATATTGATTGTTGCGGGGGACATTTCTTTCATCGATGACAAATGCCTGACAGTTGTCCCAGTCCAGTTTTCCGGCCAGTGCACGGTAGATTGGCTCGGGGGTTTTGCCACCGCTCAGGCCGAGCAAAAAAGGTTTACCCTCGGAGCTGGCCAGGAAATCGTGGTACTCATTGATTATCACGCGGACGGCGCTCTCGACAAAATCGTCGATTTTAGTGAAGTTTTGTTGGAAAATCCGGGCCATTGGTATTGGTTTGATAAATTTGCAGGGGGACTTTTTTCTGCCTGATGGTTTTTTCAATCTTGTCAGCAATTTTCCAGGCCGCGATTATTTCCGGGTAGCTGAGAAAATATGTCTTATCACCGTGCTGAACGTCGTTGAGCAGGGTGGCATAATCTCCGAGACAAAAGTCAATGCGGCAGCCCAGTCCCTGTGACAGTTCGACCTCTTCATAGCAGGATTTGCAGCGGCGGTCTTTGAGGGTGGCCCTTTGCACAAGTTTCAGTGACAGCGATTCGCCGGGTTTCATCTCGAAGACCAGTCGGTTTGCAGGAGCATTTTTTTCCTGAAAGGGCATTTTTTTGAACACCACCGTCGCGCGGGTGACAGCTTTTTCAAGCAGTTTGCCGGTTTTCACAATCACCGGTACGCCAAACCAGTCCCGGCGGTCAATCGTCAGTTTCACCGCGGCAAAGGTGGGGGTCTTGCTGCCGCGTGCAACTCCCTGCAGCCGAGTATAACCTGCGTACTGACCTGTTATCAGATCCTGTACCCGACCGGAAAACCGGACCGCGGACAGAATGTTTTGTTTTTCCCGACGCAGACTTTCCAGATTCAAACTGGCCGGGATATCCATCGTGATCAGGGCCAGCATTTGCAGCAGATGGGACTGCACCATGTCTTTGATCACCCCGACCTGGTCATAATAGCCAATGCGCTTCCCCACAGCGGTCGTTTCCGCAGCCAGTATTTCGATCCGGTCAATTTCCTGGCCGCGAATCATCAGATTGATGACGTTGTTTTCCAGGCGCATCTTCAGAATGCTTTGTATAGGCCGTTTGCCTAGGAAATGATCAAGTAAAAAAACCTCCTCTTCGGGGTAATGTCCGGACAGTTTCTTCAAAAGTTGAGCGGCGCTTTTCTCATTGGTGCCAAAGGGTTTTTCCAGAATTATTCGAAAAGATTTAGACGTTTTTCTGAGCGTTTTGGCGGAATTGACGGCGATATCGCCAAAAACAGTCGGCGGCACCGACAGGTAGACCATTCTGTCGGAAGATTTACCGTGGTTGATTTGACTACAAAAACTCTCCAGAGAGCGGAAATCATTGGGATTGTCATAGCTGCCCTGGAAATAGTGGACGTCTGCGGTGAGCTCCTTCAGACGGGCGGGTGAAATTTTGGCGGCGGAACGGCGCACGCTTTCCTGAAATATTTTACGGAATTCTGTTTCAGCAATCGCCGTGCGGCCATAGCCAATCAGTTGAAAAGAAGGTGGCAGCTGGTACTGTCCGAACAGCTCGGCCACGGCCGGAAAAAGTTTCAGTTGGGCCAGATCGCCGCTGGCGCCAAAAATGATTATCTGCAGATTGTTTTTTTTATTCATGTTTTTCTGATGACCAGTTGTGATGAAAATTGCCTTCACGGTCGGTTCTCTCAAAAGTATGTGCTCCAAAAAAATCTCTCAGCGCCTGGAGCAGGTTGGCCGGACTGTTTTCCGTTCGCAGCTGCAGCAGGTAATTGTAGGCCGAGGAGCAGGCGGGCACGGCCACTTCGGCCTGCATGGCGGAAGTCACAAATTTAAGCAGTTGGGGAGTCAAATTTTTCATGCCGGCAGCGGAATGTTCATCGGCCAGCAAATGTTCGGTCTCTGGATTTTCCAGCCAAATTTTGCGTAGATCTGTCAAAAGACGCGACCGGATAATGCAGCCCCCCTGCCAGATGCGCAGGATCTCCCCCGGATTGATTTCCCATTGATGTTCCACAGCAGCCAGGCGGATCAAAAACATGCCCTGCGCATAGGCAGTAATCATAGCTGCAGTCAATACGGCGTCCCAGTCGGGCTCCGCATCAGCGGGGGGGGGAGTGAGAGGCCATTTCGCGGCAATCGTTTGGCGCAGTTCCTTGAAGGAGGAAATACTGCGGGCCGCCACGGCCTCGCCAATCATCGCCGTCGCCGCCCCGTTGCGAATTCCCTCAACGGCAGTCCAGCCTCCGGTACCTTTCTGGGCGGCCCGGTCCTTAATCAGATCGACCAGGGGCCTGCCGCTCACGGGGTCCGTTTCGCGTAAAACCTGCGTGGTTATTTCGGTCAGATAGGAGGCGGATTTACCGTTCTGGCAATTTTGAAAAATGGTGGCGATTTCCAGCGCAGTTTTTTTTCTAGCAGTACGGTTAAACTGATAAATTTCTGCAATCACCTGCATGATAGCGTATTCAATACCGTTGTGCACCATCTTTACGAAATGTCCAGCCCCCCCTTTGCCTATTGGTGTCACGCAGGGCGAACCGTCAAAGTCCTTGGCGGCGATTTTTTCTAGAATTTCCCGCCAGTCCTGCCAGTCCGTGGCGGTCAGGCCGGGCATCAGACTAGGTCCCAGCAGGGCGCCTTCTTCTCCTCCGGATATGCCCATGCCGAAAAATTTCACGCCATGCAGGGCGGCTTCACTATAGCGTCGCTCGGTGTCTTCAAAAAAAGAATTTCCTCCGTCGACTACATAATCACCCGCGCTGAGCAGGGGATAGAGTTGCTGAAGCAATTCGTCCACGGCCGGGCCGGCCTTGACCATCAAAATGACGCGTCTTGGTTTTTCCATTGAAGCCACCAGATCCGCCAGTGTGTCGTATCCGGCCAGCATTTCATTGCCATGTTCCCGCAGCAGTTGTTCGGTTTTGTCGTGGCTGCGATTGTAGACGGCTGTACGCAAACCCCGCGAGGCCAAATTCCTGGCCAGGTTTGCACCCATTACGGCCAGCCCGATCACAGCTGCCTGATTACTCATTGGTCTTTGTTATTAATTGATATTGAATATTATCCACATACCCCCTGCCGGCACAACATCATTCCGCCATTAGCACGTCAAAAGTCGCTGCGGCGGCTTTCTCCCAGCTGAAATCCTCAAGTCTCTTTTCTCCGGCGGTGACCAGGCGGGACACCAGCACACCGTCGGCGATCAGTCTTTTCAGCCCTACGCTGATTTCCTCGACTTTTTCCGGATTGACCAGAAAGGCGGCGTCACCTGCCACTTCTGGCATGGCACTGACATTGGAGGTCAGTACCGGCCTTCTATAGGCAAAGGCCTCCAGAATGGGCAGCCCGAAGCCTTCATATTTGGAGGGAAAGGCAAAAACTCTGCACCTGGACAGAAGAAAACGTTTTTCCTGGTCAGTGACATAACCCGGCAGGACGACATTGTTTTCCAGGCGGAGCTCGGCGATTTTGGCCTCGATTTCCTCATAGCCCTGACCTTCTTTACCGGCCAGCACCAGTTTCCAGTCGGGATATTCTTTCAGTACGCGGCTGAAGCCTTCCAGCAGTGTGACGATATTTTTTTTGAATTCCAGTCTCCCCACATAAAGAATCATCAGATCGCGCTCGGACAGGCCCAGTTTTTTTATAAAATCGGCTTTTTGTTGTGGCAACCAAACCTTTAGGGCGGGATTGTTCTCACCGGTCATATCAGGGCCGCCATGCGGGATGACGACGATTTTTGCCTCTTGGCAATTGAATTGACCGATCAAATCATCTTTGGTGGCTTGGCTGGGTACGATAATACGGTGGGCTTTTTTGACTGCGCGTCTGGTGCTCCATTCCAAAAGCAGCTGATTTTTGCGGTCATAGGCTTTTTTAAAGCCGGGAATACGAAAGGCGACATCGTGCACGGTTACTACTGTTTTTCGCGGCAGCCAAAGCGGCAGGATATGGGAAGGAACAAAAAGCAGATCCACCGGATGAATGAACATTTCCCAGGACAGCCGCAGCAGAGTCCAGAATTTCAATCGAGGTATTACTTTCTCTTTGACGTTGAAAGGAAGTTCCTCCTCAAAAATGGTCGGTTTCTGTGTGTAGAGGCGGATTTCCTGGGCGTGGTCGCGTCCAAGCACTGGAATCAGTGCGTTGAGCAGATGATAGGAATACCACTCCACTCCCGTGGGGGTATCGATTCTGTACCTGGATGCGTCAATGCCGATTTTCATAACTCTGACCGTATTTTTAACCGTATACCGTATATTTTTTCCGCGACGGTGCGGACCGGGCCGCCACTTCCAATTTTAACATTATTTTCAGGCCGTTGCGGTTCAATTACCCGAGGGGTGGTGAAGGCCTCCGTGGACATCAAGTCTAGCAAAATTACTCTTTTTGTCTAGCCAATACCAGTGCGAAAACAGCGGCGGCGCCCGCGCCCTTCAGCGCGGCCGCCGCCGCTCCCAGTGTGGCCCCCGTGGTCACCACGTCGTCCACCAGTAAAACACTTTTCCCGCGCAAATCAGCGGTTTTGGCATCCAGCCGATTGTTTATCACAAAGGCACCCTGCATGTTCTGCAGCCTTTGTTGGCGCTGCAGAGACATTTGCGCCGCCGTGTCGCGGCGGCGCAGCAGAAACGGCAGTTTGAGCTTCTCTGTGGGCAAATGGACCGCCAGCATGGCTGACTGGTTGAATCCACGTGATTTCTCTTTTCTGGGGTGCAGGGGAATCCAGGAAATCAGATCAATATTTCTCTCTATTTCCATCAGCAGCGATTGCGACAGATTGTTTCTCCATAGCTGCCACAGTTCCCGTCCGTAATCATCGATCAGACTGTATTTGTAGAGATGTAGAGCCTCGGCCACGACGCCTCTTTTTTCATAGACGAAAAGTGCCGCCAGCCCGTCCAGCAATTCTGAAAACGGAGCTGGCACGGCCTCTTGACCAAAGCATTCGTCACCACTTTGTTGTATGTTTTTTTTGCAGGCGGGACAGATGGCCCAGTCCTCACTGCCGCAGCCAGCGCAATAGAGGGGAAAGAACCAGTTAAAAGCATTTCCCAACCAACCTTTCATACTTGCAATTAAATTTGCATTTGGCAGAATAAAACAGCAAAATGAAATAAATCTTAAAAACGCTTGCCATGATCAAGTCAACCAAAAGCGCGAGCGCCAGGAGCGTCAAGACTTCGTTGAGTCTGAACAAAACCCGCCCCTTAAAAGAAAACAAAATCCGCCGTCTCAAAAAAAACCTGGCCCGTCAGCCGCAGGAAAACAAAGACAAGCCGGCGGCGTCTGGCACGCGCAATTCAGCTCGGCCCAAACAGTCCTCCCGACTGGATCTGGAAAGAAAAATGGAACTGTGGCTGATTCCCGCCCGCGTTGCCTTTTTGCTGAACGGTATTTACTTTATCAGTTTTTCCCTGGTTTCCTTTCTGGGAGTTTTCAGCGGTCTCTCGCTGATCAAGCCATTTTTCACACTGCCCTTTGAAACCAGTTTTTCATCCAGTTTTTTACTTGAAATTGCCGCCCTTTTTTCCTTTCTGGGCAGCCTGCTCTATTTTTACGCCGCCCGTCATCCCTGGCGGATGCGCTGGTTCTATTTCCTGCTCATTCTGCTCGTGCTGCCCTATCATTTTTATTCCAACTGGCAAAAAATGCTGATCGAGTTGCCGCGGGACTTTCTGAATTATTTGTATTTCGATACCATTCTCATGGCGGTAATATGGGTCTGCCTGCTCTGCAGTATCTATCCATATCTCAAACATAAGCAACAATCTTAATCTTTCTCCCATGCAAGACCAAGGAAACAACAATCAGAACGGCCAGAGCAATCCAGCGCCTTTTGCGCCAGCTTCGGGTTCCGGCTCTACAGCTGCTCCGGGCTTCAATCCTATGAACGGCTCCGCCCAGGTCCCGCCCACAGGCGCACCTGCCACCCCTCCCGAGGACACCACCCCCGCCAATTTTCAATTGGGTGCGCTGCTTCCAGCCAAGCTGGACGTGCCCATACAGGCCCATGAGTTGTCTTTTGACGAGGACAAGTTCATCCGCCTGCTGGCCGGTTCGATTTCGCTCAGCCGTGATGAGAAGAAACGCATTATCGACACTATACCCAAACTGAAACAAAGCCAGATTGATGAACTGATACGGATTTTCGAGGAAGAAAAAATGAAGTTCTCCCAGCTCTCCAAAAAACATGTCCCGCAGCTGGAAAAGCTGGCCAAACAGCATGCCCAGGACTGGCAAGATCTTGAGGCTTCATATCGTTCGGAACAAAAAAAGGCTGACGATCAGGCAGCAGCGGACGAAATCCGCAAATCACTAGGTATTTAATTCTACACACATGCAAAAAACAAAAACGCATCTCTTGATCATCTCCCTCTGCGCCCTTGCTGTCCTGGCCGCCTGTGAGACGGTGCCGGCGCCAATCTCCAGCCCTCAGGACGGTCAACCCGTAAACCAGTCCCAACCGGCTGAAAATATGAAAAAACTCGATGCCGGCGAGGAATCCAACGGGCAAACTCTGCCCATTGGTGAAGAAATGCCCTTGGTCTCCGCAGCAGATCAGGCCGCCTACGGCGGCGCGCTTCAATTGATGGACGTTTCCTTTTGTGAAAAAATCTCCGATCAGTCTTTCAAAACACAATGCCGCACCGATATAGCCAATAAAACAATTGAGGACAAAGCACTGGAAAGCCTCGACCAATCCGTTTGCGACGAAATCAGCAATCAAGATGTCCGCCAGGCCTGCCGCATCGCCGTTGAGGTTGAAAAACAGTCTGCCGAACAGGAGAATGAACGTTTGCAAGTGACCGCAGAAATGGAAAGCCGAATGAAGACCGCTCTGGATAATGACGATTTGTCTGCTTGTGCAAGTCTTGAAAATCAGAACGCCCGCATCGACTGCGAGCTGAATGTACTAGTCAATTCGGCACGCTCGGCAGATGATACCGCTGCATGCTCACGGGCATCCTCCGAGGAAATCAAACAGGCCTGCGAGCAGGAAGTGCGTCAAATTGGGGCTGCCGATTAACTTTCGCTGTCCAGACAGATCGCCTGTACCTGGAAAGTGCCTGCCGCACCGGTAGAGTTTCTTGCTGCTGCGCGACATCTGGTATGGGGTATGATCATCGGGCTGAATGTGCCATAGGAATCAAAAACATACCAATTATTGTTTGCATTGTAGCCACAGCCGATCAATACACCGCTGTCACAGCCGCGATACACCGTGCCGGTAGCACCGTTGGCTATGCTGGCACTGGTAGCAGTATATGTACGGATGGTGCCAAATGAATCGGCTGTGATTTTCCCTGTCAGGTCCAAGTCGGCGTCAATTTTCAGTGATCCCGAGGGGATAGTCAGAGTCGGAGGCGAGACAGTGTTGTCCAGACTGGCTTTTTCCGTATAAACCGGCGCGCCGTTCCAGGAATTAGCTGCATAATTGCCCAATGAAATTTTTCTCGCGCCGAGTGAGAGAGTGCTGTCGGAAGCGTCCAGGTCGATCCAGGCTCCTCTCTGCCAATACTCCGGTGGATCAGTAGGGTCGGGTGCATTGGCGACATGGTTGGAAGACAGAGTAAGATTGTCGATCGTGTCCATTACGATACCCTTGTAGGTGACATAGTCGAGACTGACATCTTGAACCCAAGAAGCCAGTCCATCGTAATTGACATTAAGGGTTGCCCAATCAAGAAGCAGAGGATTTGAGGCTAAGACATTCAGTCCTTTGTGATTTCTGGAATTGATATCAATGCCTTCTCCATTGATTTTCACGTCTGCATATTCACCGGGGGGAATCAGGGGATTGTCTCCCCTTACTCGCAGTCCCCCAAAATCATTGATCGTAATAGGGAAAAAGCAGGTATTGTCAGTAAAAAGACCGCCCTGATTCTTGCAGTCCGGCTCAGCCAAGTTGGAAACCTGTGGATTGGCCATGACGCCTTTATCATTGATATTCAAATACTCCTTGGATCCATCGCTAACCTTCAGCCCACTGAAGGTCGGTGTGATCAGTCCGTCCGGCGGGGCTTGTGTGGGTGCGGCACCGGTCAGCAGGGGGAAGGCGGCCGAGAAGAGTCCCGCCGAGGCCAAGGTGAAAAGCACGATTTTTATTTTGGTAGAATACTTGGTCATGGTTTTTCTTTTAATAAAAGATCATGCAATTATAGCACGAAATAGACAATTTTGACAAACAAGGAAGACGAAAACTTTTTTAGCGTTGCAGGGCGCTGACTGCCATATTGAGATACTCTTCCGGCCAGGGCACATTGATTACCGCTATCGCTTCATCGATAAAGCCCTGTTGATCTCTAACCTGCAGACGCACGGTTTTGCTGCCCCCCAGGCGATAGGTACCGCTGAATTTCGGTGATGTCGACCAGCCCGAATCAAAGACGATGTCATTGCGACCGGTGTAATTCAGATCCCAGCGGTATTGCAGCAGTCTTTGCGGCGTGAAATCGTCTGTGGATTGACCGGCATCAAACAAATATTTGAAATTTCCCTGTTGTTCCACAGTAAGGACAGCCAGCGGGGGGGAGTCGTCCAAAACTACAATTTCCAGGCTGGCTCGGTCGGTCAGTCCCTCGGGATCAGCTACCTCCATCGTGACGGTGTAACTGCCGGGTTCACGGAAGAGATGGTTCCAGGTCGTTTTCTTCTCGAAATTTGTATCATATTGGCCATCTCCGTCCCAGTCAAAGCGGAAAGAGAGTGAGCCGCGGGGATATTGGCTGTCATAAGAAAGCGAAGTGTCAAAGCGAATGATTGAATTCTGCGGCGTGGTGATCGCGCCGGCTTTGAAATAGGCGGCTGGAGCGTCATTTTCTACAACCTGCAGTGCTTTTGCTGCCACGCTTACGCGGCCCTGGTTGTCCAGGACTTCCAGTCTCACCGAATAGCTGCCGGCCGTCTGAAAACGGTGGGAAATGCTTTTCTGACTGGAAAAATAAGTGTCTGGTTGACCGTCACCGTCAAAATCCCAACGATATTGCAGTTGCCCCTGGCGTAAGGTACCCCCTGAGACATTCGCCGTAAAAGTAAACATGGTCGCCGTGGTACCTACAGTCTGGTCTGTCGCGCCAGACATATTGCTGCGGACGGAAAAATCTACCTCGCCGACATGACTGATCTGCGGTGGAGGTAAATAAACCCTGGTGGAATTACTGCCCTCGGCAAAAGCGTCATAGCGAGGTGCTGTATAGGTGGATCCTCCATTGAGGGGAGCGGACTTGCCGGCCTCAGTGATTTTGGCTTCGTTCAAGTAGGCATTGATGGTTTGGGAGCTGCCGGGGGCAATGGAGGGAGAGTTGGTGGCTGATTGCGCGCGGGCTTGGGCGTTTCGGGCCTGGACAATTTGCAGAGCTTCATATCCGTCTCCCGTCTGCGGCTGTATAACGGCGGCGCCAATCGGGGTAAGCCTGACCACCGGCACCATAAAAATGTCCGGAATTGAGGCGGCTCGCGTCAGGTTGGTCCAGAGCAACCCCAGGATCAGGGCAGTCAGCATGCTGGCCAGAAGCTTGCCCAGCAAACCGTAAATCTGGTCAATTTGAACCAGTAAACGCATTTTTTTCTCTGATTGTTCCCACTCGGTCATTTTTCGCCCAAGTAAAAATTGAAGACGATAAAATAACACTATAATAAAGTATTGTCAACAGTGGGGGGGTATGGCGAGAAGCAGCTGAAGAAAGCTCTGTTTTTCGCTACCTCTTAATTTCAACCTTGATATTGTCGGGTACGGACGGGAGTGTGGGGGCCCAGGCAGGCCAGGTGTTGATTTCCACCCGCTCAATCTCCGGCAAGGCCTGAATGAAGTCACGGGCTTCACGAATGTCTTTGCCGACTATACTGCCGGTAATCTTCTTGATTAGTCTTTCCCCGTTTTCCTTCTTGGGGCTGATCTCAAACTCTTCGATGCCCTGAATGGTCGCGGTGATGGTGACTTTTTGAGCGTTTTTTTCCTGGCTGACGACTTTGATGGTCAATGAATCCTCATCAACGCTGGCCAGGGATTTCTCCGGGTTTTTCTTGAGGCGGATTTCCCGCTTCAGAATATTGAGCAGTTCATCCTTGTCATAGGCTATGCCGCTGACTACCATTGTTCCCTTGACGTCAAAGGAGTCCAGTTTCTGCCCGTCGATATTGGGTGGTATGACGATTTTTGGCGTGCCGTATTCAATCAGGTCCTTACCTGTAAGCAGCGTCAATCTGGTGTTCTGGTTTTCGTTGCGTTTGGTCAGGACACCAAGCAGTTCGGCCTCGGCGGAGGATTTCAGGTCGTTTTCCATTTTCAATTGGGCGGCCGATACGTCATCTGCGCTGATGTATTTGACCACATTGGTTATGCCACCGGTAAAGGGTACGGTGCTGACGGCATAAAGCTTTTTCTGATTTTCCGAAGAAAGTGCGGGTAGATAAAATTTAACATCGGCCGCAATATTTCCGCGTTCACCGACTGGGACATTGAAGGCGTCTATCGGATCGGCCTCCACCTCCACCAACAGTTCTCCGGGACTCTCCACGCTGCCCGCCGGCACCAGAACCTGTTTGTCAATTCGGTAGACCAGTCCTTCCGCGGTTTGAAAACGTGTTTTGGGTACCAGCGGCCACTCGTTGGGGCTGGTGTTGAGAATCTTAATCGAACCTTTGGCATTGGCTCCGCCTTCGGTGTTTTGTCCCGTTGCCGCATAAGTAAAGACTTTGTCGATCTGGGTGGTGATACGGTAGCTGGGAATCATGTTTGACGGTCTGGCGTCCAGCTCGGCACGGTTCCTCTCGATATCCGCCAGAATTACATTTTTAGGCACTTCAATCACGTTTGATTTGGGCGTCAGAATCAGTGTCGCGCCGGGCAAGGCGATATAGGATATGGCCATCAACAGCATCACACTGACAGTCACCAGCACAAAGAGGGCTTTTTTGTTTGGGGCGGTCAAAACAAGGGATGACTTTTTGGCAGGTACTACACCGCTGCCGGCCTCCTTCTTCCTGGCACTTTGTTTGCCGGAAAGGGCAATGTTTTTGGGAAGAATCGACAATCCGCCTTTGGCCGTTCGTCTGACCAGTTCTGATATTGAAAACTTCTTCTCGTCCCTTCTGCTGGGAGAAACCTCATTGAGACTGTTTACCGAGGCCTTGAGGGGAGAAATTTCCTCTTCGCTGCCTTCCCTCGCTTTCAGACCGGACATTCCACCACTGCCGGTATCAGACAGCTTCTCCGAAACCGGCAAGCCCACCCTTTGGGCGAGGTTGAAACCGTTGGGATCGTTGGTAATCAGTGAAATGCTTTTATTGAGGTCCTCCGCTTTTCTTTTCAAAATTTTCAGATTGATCGCGCTTTGAAAAAGCACCGCCCGCTGGGGTACAACCAGACAGACATTTTTGTGTTTCAGTCGGTTCAGCTTGTCATAAACCGATGTAACTTCGTCATCGATTTCAACGTAAAGGACTTTCTTTGCGCTCCGGGAGGAGTTTTTCCGTGACTGCTCCTCCTGATTTGCTGTAGCGGTCCTGATTTTTTTCTTTTCGATGGGCATATTTATATTTGCATTAATCTGACCACTTTCTTGAGCAGTTTGGCGAGAATCTGTTCCTCTCCCACGTATTCCAGTCCGATATTGGCCAAAGCCATTGAGGGAACGTCTATCGGAGTTTTTAAAGTTTTGGTCTGGTCGGTCAAATTGCTGATCTGTTTTGGCTCGAGAAAAGTCACCTGCGGTTTTTTGGGAAATGGCAGGGTTTGGACCCATTCCCTGGTTTCCAATACTTCCTTTATTTCAGGCAAAAGGCTTCCTCCGCCGCAGAGAAAAATTCTCGAGGGAAGAATTTCCAGATTGCTCATTTCGGAGAGCGTCAGGGAAACACCTGATATCCAGACGTCACAGTCACTTTTCATCGCTTCACGGACGATGCGGTGGGACTGTTTCTCCAATTTTTCATCGGAATAGGCCAGTTTTATTTTTTCCGCATCCTCAAAACTCACCGAGAGGGCCTGGGCCAGTCTTTTAGTGAAAGTACGTCCGCCCAGTGTAAACATTTTTGTGCCGGCAACACTGCCATTATTGACCACAGCGACATCGGTGGTACCGCCCCCCATGTCGATGAAAACCGCGCTCAGATTGCCGCCGTCTTCATGCCCCAGGCAGCGGGCCATGGCGTAGGGGCCGGCAGTTATCGCCAGCAGATCCATATCCAGCTCGGCGGCTATGGTCTGCAAAGATCCATAATGCACCAGCGGGGCAAAGGCGTTGAAAATACTGATCGTGACATCCTTTCCCTGAAACCCCAGGGGATTGGCGACTTTGTAGCCGTCGATGCGCACATCGACAATGGCTGCGTTGACCAGCTTGATGTCAATTTCATTGTAGCCGGTCTCAAAGGCCATTTCCGAGCGCACTTCATCAAAGGCTTTCCACTGTACCTTGTGGACAATATTCTTCAGTTCGGCCAGGTCGATCTTTGTATCCGGTTCCCGTCTGGTATAGGAGATGGTGGTGGTGGATCCTTTGACCAGCTCGCCTGCTATACCCATCACCAGCTGATCGGTCGTTACCCCAGCCATTTTTTCGGCCTTGCGTATGGCCTCATTGCAGTTGTTGATCACGGCTCCGATGTCGGTGACCGCGCCGCTGGACATGTCTCCCAGTCTCTGCCGGTGTCTGCCCACGCCCAGTATTCTTCCCCGATCACCTTCGGCTGAGACTATCAGCGCCTTGACCACCTCAGTGCCTATGTCCAGAGCAATAAAAAGCTTACCGCCCGCGACCTTCTGTGTCTTTTTGAAAATTGCCATTGAGTTTTGTTTTCTTGAGGCCCCGAAAAATCAGGTCGGACATTGCTGCGCAGAGGGAGTGTTTTGGCGTCCTTCAGGGCAAAATTAAATCAGGTCAATATTAGGCTGCTCTGAGTTTAGGGTCAAGACAAAGCGGCATAAAACAGTTGCACCGGAGTCGTTTGCATCGGGTGCTTTCGGAGTGGTGAAATCAGTATCCGCGTTTGATCCTGCGTACCGTCTCCACGGCATAGTTGAACCAGTATTTTTTGGTTAGCGGCAAATCCTGGCAATGCAGGAGACGCCTGGACTGTCCGCCAAAGCCCTGCTTGAAAAAACTTAGTCCGGCCCAGGGGTGACGGGGCGCATTTTCCACTATCCCCCAGAAATTGTAATGCGCCAGACCGCGCCTTTGGGCTTCGCGAATCGCCTCCCACTGGATCAGATGTGAAGCCGGAATTTTGGCGTATTCTGCCAGGGAGGCGCCGTGATGATAGACTCCCTCATGTCCGTAAAACATGATTACTGCGCCGGCGATGTATTTACCTTCGTGTCGCGCCAGATAGACCTTCAGCTGGTCTGCCCTGCCAAAAGTTTCCAGCTGGGCGTTGAGGTACTCACGTGGATAGGGAACAAAATGTTGGCGCCGGGCAGTCTCACTGTGCAGACGGTAGAATTCTTCCAGGAGTTCGGGCGAATTGCCCGACACTATTTCCAGACCGCCAAGTGTGGCCTGTTTGATGGCGTGGCGGGTGTTTTTGCGCATTTCTTTGAGCAGAACTTTTTCGGTTTTGGACAGATCGAGCACCCAGAGTATTTCCGGATGCATCATGTGCACCGGCGCGTCGCGGAAGCCGTTTTCGGTAAAGAATTTTTTGTTGGACGCAGAGTCGTCCAATAGTGGACTGATGCGGATGAAATCAACTTTTAAGGTGCTTGCCATCGCCCGGAGAAAATCCAGCAGCAGAGGCCAGATTTCTGCTGTAATTACGGCATAGGGCAGAAAAAAATATCGTCCCCGGCGCGCCTTGAAAAGTATCGCCAAAAAAGACGCCCGTATCGTTCCGTCCTCCTCTTCCGCCAGCAGGTACATTGGCTCGTTGCCAAGGCGCGCCTGCATTTGGCCGTAACCGTAGGACTGCAAAAAAGAACGTTCGGTTGCTGGAAGGCGGCTTTGTCCCTGGGCGTATTCACCCTCGTTGTTGGTCAGTTTAATTTTCAGCATATTGGTTGATTATTTTGACGATTCTACGCAGATCGGCAGTGGTCAGCGCGGGGTGGGTGGGCAGGTTGATCATGCGTGCATTGGCACTTTCGCAGTGCGGACAGCTGCCCGGTACATAACCGGTTTTGCTTGCATCGACATCGCAGGGCGCCACCGGCACGGAGTACCAGTCGCCCAATATGACGCCCTGTTTTTTCGCCTGCAGCAACACTTGACGAGGATTGGCGACCTGCAGCGGATAGCGCAGAAAAATCGCGCCGGGATGGGCGGATGGGTCGGGGCCTGCTGCCACGCTGAGATGATCGAAATAATACTGTGCCGCCTTTCGTCGGCTCAGGTTGAAGCGGTCCAATTTGGCCAGCTGGGCCAGTGCCAGGCGGGCCATGGCGTTGGGCAGTCTGGAAATGAAATAATGCGGGCGGCGAGACTGTTTTTCGGCTGGAGTTACCTCTAAATTGATCAGATGAAGTTTTTGCGAAACCAGCATTACCAGTTTACCGAGCGGGGACCAGTAAAAAGTCTTGGCCAGCGAGGTGACGGGGATGTGCAGCAGATTCTGAACTGTGCGGCCGCGCGCGGCCGGCTGTAACATTTCGGCTGCCAGCCTGACCGGGCCGGCCAGGGCCGGATTATTGACCGCCACCAGACCTCCATTGACGGCGGAAATGACTTTGGAGCGGCCAAAACTAAAAATAGAAATGTCGCCGGCCGCACCAACCTGAGCAACTTCACCCGGGTTACCCGATTCGCTGACGGCTCCGAGGGCGTGGGCGCAATCCTCCACGATATAGAGGCCGTTATTACGGCAAATTTCACCAATACGGCGCATCCGCGCCGGTATGCCAAAAGTGTGTTGGACGATCACGGCGGCACAGCCGGGACTGACGCCGGAGTCGATGCCAGTGCCGCAGTGAGCTCTGATTTTATTCTCCAGGTCGGCGGGGTCCAGGTTGTAGGAAGGGTCGATGTCCACAAAGAGGGGACGGTGGCCGGCCCAACGGATTGCGTTAATTACCACCATACAGGTAAAACTCTGCACCAGAATTATGCTCCCCGGTGGGATGGGCAGGGCGGCCAGAGCCATTTGCAGAGCTTCACGTCCGCTGCCCACCGCCACCGTCAACTCCGCCCCCACTCTCTTTTTCATATGTTCCTCCAGACGGGCAAGGTGTGGGCCGCGGCGTAGCCGCGGCCACTGCCACGGCATCAACAAATGCAGACTTCTGGCCAGGTCGCTCCAGCCCGCGTTGGGCGCGAGCGCGGTGTGGATGATTTTCAGTTTCATTGGTTGGCTAGTTTTCTTAGTACCTGTTCACTGCCGCGGCTGATAAAGAGAATTACAGTCCGGCCCCGCGCCGCCAGCTGCTCCAGCTGTTTGTGAAGCTTTTGCGGATTGCCGATAATATATTGATAATTAATGAAAGCGGTTTTCTTCAAAGTATCTTCTATTACATTGCGATAATCCTCGGAAATGAAGATGGCCTGGTCACAGACTTCGCTGATTCTCCGGACCACTCGTGCGTGCTCGGCCGTGGCGCGTTCACCGAGCTCCAGCATGCCTGGAAAGACAATGATCTTCTGCCAGCCTTCATAGAGGCTCAAATAGTCCAGCGCGGCCATTACGCCGTCAGGATTGGCGTTGTAGGTGTCATCCAGGAGCACCAGGGATTCGGAAGGTTTCAGTACTGACAGCGTGTGTTCGCGCATTTTTGCGCTTGCTGCCAGTTTGGCCATTTCTGTCATTTCCAGGCCCAGCTCCCTGGCCGCAGCCACAGCCGCCAGAAAATTATACACATTGTGTTTACCGGCAACAGGCAAGGAAAACTGTACTCCTTCTATCCTGAAGGTCACGCCGTCTCTGCTTTCTACAATTTCTTCTGCGGTCAGTGAAGCTCCTTCGCCGACTCCGAAGGTCACAATTTTCCCGAGCTTCAGATTCCTGGCCCTTTGCGCCAGGTCGGCCGAACCTTCGTTGTCGGTGTTGAAAATGGCAACCCCGTAATCCTTCAGCCCCTGTACCAGTTCAAACTTGCCGCGCTTGATGTTTTCCAGTGAGCCGAACAGCGAGAGATGGCTGTCTTTGACTGCTGTGATGATGGCTATCTGTGGCGAAATCATTTCGGCAATTTTTTTGATTTCTCCCATTTTGTAGGCTCCAGCCTCGACAATAAAAACATTATGGTGGGGGGCTAATTTCCTTAATATCAGTCTGGCCACGCCGATTTCCGTGTTGGTGTTGCCCGGCGTCTTGATTACATTGAAACGGGTTGAGAGCAGATGACTCAAAAACTCCTTGGTTGAGCTCTTTCCATAGCTGCCGGTAATGGCAACCACTTTCAATTCTTCGATTTTCATGATTTTCCTTTTGGCCCGCCTGAGAATCAGCGACTTGGAAAGTAGAGTAATCGGAGTAAAAATCAGTACGATCAGTGCGTTCAGCCATGGGGCGAACAGATAGACTACGCTCCATTTGATCGCCACGGTACGGGTGGGGATTTCCAGGTCATGCCAGTGCAAGATCGGCCAGGATATCACTGCCAGCATGGTCAGGAGTACAATTAGGCCGGCTTTAGCGGTGGCCTCGGGACGATAGAGCCGGCGTCGGAAAAGTCTTATCAGCAGATCAACTGTTTCCGCCAGGGCCACCAGAAATACCAGCGGCAGAAACCCGGCCCAGAATCCGGTCAGAAATGAGCCTTTGGAGGCGCCTGAAACCATCATATTCAAATAGAAAGTGGCATAGACCATGATCAGAGCCGTCGCCAGCACGGTTTTTGCCCAGAAGACCCAGGTCAGCAGGCGTTTTTTGCCGGTTGCTGTTCGCAGAAAATCAATCATCCGGTCCCAGCGGTACTCCTTTAGCTGCCAAAAATGCGTATAATATATAGCCGCGTTTGCTGCCAGCACAAGAAAAAGCAAGTCGGTCAACACTAATTTTATCAGTTCACCCGTCATGCGAATTATTTAAAAACTTGCTGATTTCTGCTGCCAGCAAAGCAGCTTTGGTCTTGTGTATGCCATGCTTGCCGTCCGGAAAGACAATCAGCCGGCTGCCGGGAATCTTTTCGGCCATCAGCCGCCCGTCTTTCAATGGCACATAGCTGTCCTTTGCGCCCCAAAAAATCAGGCTGGGATTTTTGACGTGGTTCAGGTTTTCCTGCAAATCTTCCTCAATTATCCGCAAAAAAGTTGCCCGCATTACACCGCTCGATTTTTCGTAATCATGCGTGCGCAGAGCCCGATAGAGTACTTTTTTTGCCATCTGTTCCAGAGGTCGCAGCAAAGGAAATCTGAGTATCGTTTTGCCGAATTTCGCTGCCGCGGCTGCCAGCCTTACCCGCAGGGACGGTTTCCTTTTGATTCCGGCAGCCGCAATCAGTACCAGTTTGTCGGGCAATTGGGCGATTTCATGATCAAATTGGGGGGACAGCAGTTTTAGCAGAATTCTCCCCCCGAAAGAGTGAACAATCAGATCATAGTCGCCGGCCCAGCGCAATTCCTGATAGAGCTGTTTTAGCAGCGCCTCCAAGAAACGCGCATAATCGTTGACCGACCAGGCTTCGGGCGGCTCGTCACTCTGGCCGAATCCGGGCAAATCGATGGCCACCGCGCAGTATTTTTCCATTATGCCCAGAGCTTTTAACTCCTCAATCAGGGGCTGCCAGGACATCTTATCGCCGCCCCAGCCATGCAAAAAAATCAGGGGCCGTCCCTCTGTCTTACCCTGCAGTTCCAGGGCCACCCGCAATTGTCCAATATGTAAATTTTTTTTCATGTGTGGTTGTCTTGCCGGGTTTGGGCAAGGCCATTGTAAATCAAATTGGAAAATCTGCAAAAAAATGCTAAATTTGTACGGCAAATTGGCAATAATAACATAATCTGCACTGCAAAGTATGAATTACGAACATGAAACTGTCGGCGCCTATCCCAAAACCTTCGGCGCCACCTTCCTCTCCAAAGTGTTTTTCTTTTTCGGGCTGGCCATCGCCGCCTCTGCCGCCGGCGCCTATGTCGGACTCAATTATCTCGCTTCCACGCTGCTTGCCTCACCACTGCTCTTTTACGGTCTGATGATCGCCGAACTGGCACTGATCTTCACATCGGGTTTCTGGAGTAAGCGCGCCCCGCTCAGCTATCTGCTTTTTACTCTTTTCGCCGTACTGACGGGCTTGACCCTGGTGCCGGTCCTGGCCTATCTCACCGTTAGCGCAGCCGGCACGGCCATCCTGATCAAGGCCTTTGTCGCCACATCCCTGATGTTTGCAGCCTGTGCGGTCTTTGGCTACACTACGCATTTCAATCTGCAGGGTCTGCGGGGTTTTCTGATGATGTCCTTATTGGGGCTGATCGTGGTTGGGTTGGTTGGGATCTTTTTACCCTGGAGCAGCGGTTTCGAAATGATCTATGCCGGTTTCGGCGTTATCATCTTCAGCGGCTATACAATGTACGACATGCAGCAGCTGAAGTCCTATCCCGAGGACGCCTATATTGACGCCGCCATTCGCCTCTATCTGGACATTTTTAATCTCTTCCTCTTCATTCTTCGTCTGCTCTCTTCGCAAAGAAACTAGCTGCCATGATCAAAGACATTTCTGCCGTCAAAATCGGTTCCGTCTGGAACTCTGGCCGCGGCGCCACTCACAGGGATGAAATAGATGCCGAGGTCAATTTTCCGGATTCCCTGACCCTGCTGTCGCCGCTTCGCGGCTCGCTTTTACTGATTCGTATGAAGGAAGGGGTTTCAGTCGTACTCAGTGATCTGAAAACATCGTTTGGGCAGACCTGCGCGCGCTGTCTGGACAATTTCGTCTTCCGACTGCATATACCGGAAATGGAAGCGCATTTCTACGATCATCTGCCCGCAGGCGGCGGCGACGGGACTGAGAGTTTCCCCATCAGACGTAAGGACATGTCCATCGACCTGACGGAAGCCATCCGTCAAGAAATCATCTTGCATTTTCCTCTGATTCCAGTATGCTCGAAACGCTGTAAAGGGCTCTGTTCAGAGTGCCGTGCCAATCTCAACCGCCAGCCGCACGGCCTCGGTTGTTCTCGGCCCGCCTCAATCCCATCAGACGACAGCGAGAATGGTGGTAACCGTCCTTTCGCCAATCTCAAGGATTATTTTCAAAATTAAATAATTATTCTTAAAAAACCATGGCCAAGCATCCGGTACCGAAATACAAGACAACTAAAAGCCGCTCACACTCGCGACACAGCGCCTTTATGTCCAAGACCAGAACGAAATTGATGGGTCTGGTCACCAAAATGAAAAATCTGGAGAAAAAGGGCGCTCTCAATCTGCGCAGCAAGGTCAAGAAAGCCACTGTAAAAAAGGTCAAAGCCTAGTCAGAAAAAACTGTCCAGGTCGCGTGGCTTCTGTTATAATTTACAGATACTTAAAAACTTTTCCCCAGTAACATGGCAAGCTATCGGCATTTGGCCAGAATCGCAGTAGTGCAAACACTTTTTGCCTACGAATTCCGTGATGAAAAAATCGAACCCGATCTGGAGTCGAATTGCCGTGAGTTTGCCGATAAGCTGACGGATTTCGGATTTGCCAGGGAATTGCTCGCCGGCATACTGGCCCACAAAAAGGAAATCCGGAAATTAATTGCCCGCGAGGCTCCTGAATGGCCTTTTGACCGCATTGCCCTCGCCGATCGGGTCGTACTGGAAATGGGTATTTACGAAATACTGCATTCCCCCGACGTCCCCCCGGTGGTGGCCATCAACGAGGCCATTGAAATAGCCAAGGTCTTCGGAGATCTGAACAGCAGCAAATTCATCAATGGTGTTCTCAGCACCGTCATGAACAAATATCACTCTTCTTCCGGGCGTGCCGCGCCAAAGAAAGTATCCGTCACGGCCAAAAGAAAATCAGCGAAAAAATCACCCCCCGGCGCTAAAACGAAGCCAAAAACCAACAAACGCAATGCTTGAGCAACGTTATGGCAAATTACAGCAACTGATCGATGTCAACTTCAGCAATTTGGAGCTGCTGGATCTGGCCTTTGTTCACAAATCATATGTCAATGAGCACCGGGATCTGAAAAACGAGCACAATGAGCGGCTGGAATTTTTGGGGGACGCCGTTCTCGAGCTGATTGTCACTGAATACCTCTATAAAAAGTTTCCCGCCGAAGGAGAGGGGGCCCTTACCAATTGGCGCTCCGCCCTCGTTAAGGGCCGGCATCTGGCCGAAATCTCCGTGGAACTGGAACTGGGTATTTACCTCTATTTGAGTCGCGGTGAGGAACGCTCCGGAGGTCGCAAGAAAAACTACATCCTGGCCAACACGCTGGAGGCGCTGATTGGGGCGATCTATCTGGATCAGGGATACAAAAAGGCCCATCTTTTTGCTAAAAAATTCATACTCGGTCGATTGGAAAAAATTCTGGCTGCCGGTCAGCATATTGACGCCAAGTCGCGTTTTCAGGAGGTGGCCCAGGAGCTGCTGGGGGTAACTCCGGATTACCAATGCCTGGCCGAAAGCGGACCTGATCACAATAAGAGTTTCACCATGGCCGTCTTTCTCTCCGGTGAAAAAATCGCCGAGGGAGAGGGAAGCAGCAAGCAAAAAGCTGAGCAGGACGCTGCCAGAAATGGCCTGCAAGTCAAAAAATGGGAGCAAATCAAACTTACCAGTGACCCCGAATAAAACTTCCCATCAGTCTAATCATTGCTACCGCCTTATTCGCTCTCCACTTCGATGGCAGTATTGGTGTTAGGCAGGGCAGTCTCCTGGATTCCGCGTTCATGTTTCTGGGAAATATACCAGACTGTGAAAACCAGGGCTACGATAATCGCCACAAAAAGCAGCTTCAATCCAAATTGACGGTGTTTTTTCTGCTGGTTGTTTGTAACCATGGCGATAATTTTTACTGGCCAAATTCTAGCACAATTGTATTTTAATGCGAAAGTCAAAAAAATGCATTAATTAGAAACCAATTCGGCTCAGCGCGCACTTGGCATTTTCCCTGGTTCACCTATTATTTAAATAATAATTAACCCAGAACAAAGTGAAGCAGCAGAGGGATTTACCGGTGGTACATGAATATTCGGCGGGGGTGGTTCTTTTTAGCAGCGTCAAGGGACGGAGAAAATTTCTGATTCTACATTATCCGGGCGGTCATTTTGACTTTCCCAAGGGCCACCTGGAAGAGGGGGAAACTGAAAAGCAGGCCGCTTTGCGCGAACTGCTCGAGGAGACGGGTATCGAGGTCCCGGACTGCTACCCGGGCTTTGAGGAGAAGATGTTCTACTCTTTTCGCCGCAGTGATCATCGCGTCGACAAGACTGTGACTTTTTTTCTGGCCGGGACTTCCTCGCCTCAGGTAGTAATTTCTCATGAGCACCGCGGCTTCCTCTGGCTGGATTTTGACCAGGCCCTGCAAAAAATAACTTTTGAAAACGCCCGCCAGATTCTGCGACGGGCCGAACAATTATTGAAAAATAAAACCCAACATTGATGAAAATAACCTATAGAAAAGCAGTAACTGAAAAAGACAAGGTTTTGCTGGTTCCTTTTTATAGCGATCTGGAAAATGTCCCGGAGGCCTATCGCGAATGGCTTAAGGCCAGATTGAAATCAGGTGACTTGACTGGCAAAAAAGACTCCCATGTCACTTTCTATCCTGGTTCATCGATTGAGCCCGGGCGAATAGTCTTTTACTGTTTTGGCGATTTGGAGGAGGCCAGTTCACGCCGTGTACGGGCCACTCTTGCCAAAGCGGTTAAACTTTTGCGCAAGCACGTCATGCCCGAGCTTTCCATAGTATTTAATAACAGATTCCTTCAGTTTCCGCGGGAAATCGGCGAGGCGCTGGCACTGGCCAATTATAATCAGGCCATCTACAAAACCGGACGGGACAAAAGGGAGGCCGAGGAGAAGATGATTAAAAAAATATTTATTATTTCTTCGGAAATAGACCGGGTGCAGAAATTTGAAATTGACGAGGGAGTCAAAGTCGGGCTGGCCGTGAACGAGGTGAGGGATCTGGTCAATTCCCCGCACAACTTTGTCGACGTGGAGACCCTTTCGGCGCGCGCGGAAAAGATTTGTGCTGAAAACAAAATCAAAATCACGGTGCTTGACCGCAAGGAACTGGAAAAGTTGAAAATGGGAGCACTGCTGGCCGTCAACAATGGATCCAATCATCCGGCCAAACTGGTGGTGATGGAATATCTTCCTCTTGGTCGCCGCCAGGATCCGATCGTATTGGTCGGCAAAGGGGTCACTTTTGATACCGGCGGGGTCAATATCAAGCCGACCCAGGGACTTTCCGAAATGCATATGGACATGGCCGGGGCGGCTGCGGTATTGGGGGTTTTTATGCTGCTCAGAGATCTCGACATCCGTCAGAACGTCATTGGTCTGCTTCCTCTCACTGACAATGCCGTTGACGCCTGTTCCCAAAAGCCCAGCGACGTCATTACTTCCTTTTGCGGTAAGACCATTGAGGTGGGCAACACCGATGCCGAGGGACGGTTGATCCTTTGCGACGCCATTTCCTACGCCATCAAAAAGTATAAGCCTTCGGCTGTCATCGACATCGCCACCCTGACCGGGGCCTGTATGGTGGCGCTGGGCGATCAGATCGCCGGGATGTGGGGCAACAATGTTCAAATGAAGGAGCGCATGAAGAACGCCGCGCTCGAAACTGACGAGGAGGTTTGGGAAATGCCCATTCATGAAATTCATCGTGAGGGCATGAAAGGTAAATTCGCCGATCTCAACAATATCGACGGTGATACATCCGGTCTCGCCGGGGCCTGTACGGCGGCAGCATTTATCGAAAATTTTGTTGAACACACAGACTGGATACACCTGGACATTGCCGGTCCGGCCATGCCCAAGAAACCCAAGGAAGTTGATTTCCCCGGAGCCAGCGGCTTCGGTGTGCGGCTTTTGACTCGTTTTCTCCAGAACATCAAGTGAGACAGCACAGGGAAACACTAGCGCAGAACCACTTCATTTTTTTGCAGGTATTCAAAAGCCCAATAACTGGCGGTCACTGCCTCAGCTGAACCGGTAATGGCCTGTTTGAACGCACTGTCGCAGACATCTCCCGCGGCAAACACCCCCGGCAGGTTAGTTTCGGCTTTGCGATTGACCATTATTTCACGTTTGTCATTGAGTTTGACACCAATTTTTTCGGCCAGTTCGGATTGGGGGAGCAGGCCAATAGCAATGAAAATGCCCTCCAAATCCAGTGTCTTCCCGTCACTTAGTTTGACTTGGCGTACGCGGTCGTCACCGATGATTTCCGCCACTTCCACTCCAGAAAGCAATTCAATTTTTGGGTTGGCTTTGACTCTTTCCAGGTTGACCGGTTCCGGATGCAAATGTGTGCGCGAGATGACATAGACCTTGGAAGAATGCTCGGCCAGCAGCAGGGCTTCCTTGGCGGCGCTGTCGCCGCTGCCCACCACGGCTACGGTTTTATCACGGAAAAAGGCGGCATCGCAGAGGGCGCAATATGAAACTCCCCGGTTCTCAAACTGCAGTTCGGTGGGCAGGCCAAGTTTTCTGTGATGGCTGCCGGTGGAAAAAAGAATAGTCTTGGCCAGATAGTGACCGCTGCCGGTTCGCACTACAAAGCCGGGCTTCTGGCCAGCCTTTTCCTGTTCTTCAGTAAGGGCGACGGTTTCAATATCAACTACCGTTTCGTTTTTCAGCGCAACACCAAAGGAGCTGGCGTGGTCGAGAATGGAGCTGGCCAGATCAGGACCGGAGATGCTTTTGATTCCAGGCCAGTTCTCGACCAGGTGGGTGGTGGTGATCAACCCTCCGGGCATTTCGGCCACCATTACGGTTTTCAGGTTTAGCCTGGAGGCGTACATTGCCCCGCTGGCGCCGGCGCAGCCGGCGCCGATAATCAAAAAGTCATATATTTCCATGTTCTTTGGTGTTACGCTGTTTAACAATAGTTATTTGAGAGCAAAATTCAATCTACCCCTTACCGAGAGTTTTTTTGCCGGGTTTCCAGTTGGCCGGACATAGTTCGCCAGTTTGCAGACTGGCCAGGACGCGCAGGGTCTCGTCAGCGCTGCGTCCCACGGTCAGGTCATGCACCAGTTGATAGCGCAAAATTCCCTCCGGATCGATGATGAAGGTGCCGCGCAGGGCATGTCCTTTTTCTTCGATCAGCACACCGTAATCACGGCTCATCTCGCGGCTCAGATCGGAAAATAGCGGATAATTGAGCTGGCCCAGGTCTTTCTGCCAGGCCAT
Organism: Candidatus Peregrinibacteria bacterium UBA1369; assembly: GCA_002305925.1. Taxonomy (GTDB): domain Bacteria; phylum Patescibacteriota; class Gracilibacteria; order UBA1369; family UBA1369; genus UBA1369. The sequence goes on along the minus strand of DBRL01000011.1, from coordinate 23,248 downwards.
GTGCGAATAGACGGAGTCCGTACTGCCACCGAGAACTGTGGCGCCCAGTTTTTCGAATTCTGGCATTTTCTCACTCATTTCCACTATTTCCGTCGGACAGACAAAAGTAAAATCGAGCGGATAGAAAAAAAGTACCGCCCATTTGCCTTTCAGATCGGCCAATGAGATTTTTGAAACCTGATTGTCTTTAACCATCTCCACCGTAAATTCCGGAGCCGGTTTTCCTACCTGTAAAAACATCTTTGTTTGGGTTAAAATATTTTTTTACGCCCGTGGGCGATAGGAAAATGTACTATAAAAAATGTCGGCAAAGCAAGTCCGCATTGTCAGTAAATTATGGACGGACATTTGGATTGTTGCCAAAAGCATTGTCGGGGTGTGGGCGGCCGGGTCGGTTCGATTGATTGCCCAGGGGTTTGTCCCCCAGAGTGCGCAACGGCGGCTTGCCCGGCAAGCCCACCACCGGGCGGATTTTTCGTTTGGCCGTCGTACCTCTGCCGAAGAGTTGTGGGGGGACGGGTTTGTTGGCGTTTTGGGCTGCTCGGTTGGCTACAGATAAACTGCTGCCGCCATAGCTTTTTCCCATATCTTCCACCGTTATGGCGCTGGTCTTGTCCGCTGCGGAAAGACCGGAGACAGGGGCGACGCCACCAACGGGCACTGAAGGCAGTACAGCAGACCTGCTGCCATAGCCAACAGCGGCCCGGGTTGTTTTTCGCCTGGCGCCGATCAAAAAGTTGTATTTGCGGTCGCCCAGATCGGTGAAATGGTCTACCTCATCCATGATTTTGGCATTGGTTGTCTTTTCGAAAGCCATTACTTCCACCCTCACGCCGCGAGACTGACAGTAGCGCACGACCTCAATAAAATCTCCGTCTCCGGACGCCAGTACCACCACATCGACCTTTTCGGTCAGCCTGATCATGTCTACGGCGATTCCAACATCCCAGTCGGCCTTTTTAGCGCCGGTATGAAAAACCTGCAAATCCTTCATGCGTGTTTCTATGCCGATGTCCTCCAGGGCTTCAAAAAATTTCTCTTCACTGCTTTCATCGGATTTGATCACATAGGCAAAAGCCCTCACCAGGCGCCTCCCATTGACAGCCACCCTGATTAATTCCTCATAATTGACATTGGCATGGAAATTTGACTTGGCCGAATGATAGAGGTTCTGCGTATCTATGAAAATGGCTACGCGTTGTTCGGCATGGGCGGCTAGGTTGATGGACATTTTTCGTTTTGTTTATATATATTGAATTTATTGGCGGCAGGCGTCCTCATTCCAAAGGCCTCTGCCTGAGTTTTTCGCTTCGTCTTCCAGCATAACAAACTCCTCGGACAGCGTAAACGGATATTCCGGGGTGGCCTGGGCATAGCCATATTCCAGCAGCAGTTTGTTGACCATCCGTCCGTCATCGAGATAGGCGTAGCGCAGCTCTCGCCCGTATTTGTCGATATTGCGGGCTTTCGGGTCCTTTTCCAGTCTGACGTTTTGTCCCTGGAGCATTTGCTTCAAAAACTCCGCGGATTCCCGGCCAAAACATTCCACCGGTTTTCTGGGATCTTTGGTCTCGGGTGAATTGACTCCAAGCAGTCTGACAATTCGTTCGCCGTCGGCGCCCATATAGGCAAAAGTGTCACCGTCGAGCACGCGGTGAATCGTCATCCGTCCGCTGGACAACAGATCGGCGGTGGCGCCGCCGGCCGGTTGACCGGTCTCAACCAGCAGTTGCTGTGCCAGCACAATGATTAGTAGCACACAGAGAGCCAGGGCCAGTTGACCGTACTCTTTCTTCTTGATCATGCGGAGAATCTCCCTGCCCAAAAAATTAAAATTGTTGGCCATGCTGAATGTTACCATAAATAATTGCCCGCACCTGCGGGTTCATTTTTCCCGGATCCCAGGGTGGATCCCATACCAGCTCCACATCGACACCGGTCACGTCCGGCAGAGACTTCAGAGCGGCAGTCACCCCCTCTATCAGTTGCGGACCGGCCGGACAGGTCATCGAAGTCAGAGTCATCGTGACCTTCACTTTGCCTGCGCTCTGCCGCTCCACATTGTAAATCAGACCGAGGTCAACCAGCCCGATACCCAGTTCGGGGTCGATCACGGAATTCAGTTCCGCCCAGTAAGGCAGAGATGGCTGACCAGATTTTTTATTCTTTTCGTTTGGCATTGATTAATGCTTTTTTGATACAGCTGTAACCGAGCAATGCGCATTTTATCCTTCCCGGCGAAATAGGTATGCCCAGCAGATCGAGAACCTCTTCTTTTGGCATTTTCAACAGTTCGTCCAGCTTTCGCCCTGGCAACTTTTCCCCGAGCAGCGAGGTGGAGGCGACGCTGATGGCGCAACCATCTCCTTCAAAACCGAAATCGGTAATAATGCCGTTTTGGTCGGTGTTCAGGGTGACGGTGACCCGGTCGCCGCAGAGGGGATTGCTGTCTGTGGCCTGCCAGTCCGCACCTTCAAGCAATTTGGCCTTTCTGGGATGCCGGAAATGATCCAGCACAATTTCTCCATAAATATCCATATCCTACAAGCAGGGGAATAATTTCTGTGCTCTATCGAGGGCGGCATCCAAGGCTTCCACATCGGACGGTTCATTGTAAACACCCAGGCTGATGCGGGTCAGCGCAGTTTTGCCGAGACGGTTCAAAAGTGGTTTGGCGCAATGGTGACCTGCTCTGACGCAGACACCCTCGCCCGCCAGTACTTCAGCCAGGTCATGGGGATGAATCCCCTCTACCTCAAAGGAAATAATTGGTGCCGCCGCTTCTGCCGGCGCCAATTGGGCCGGCACGCCGGGTATGTTCAGACGTGGCTTGGACAGTAGCATCTCTCGAAAAAGCTGCGCCAACTTTTTTTCCTTTTCCAATACCTGGTCCCAGTCCAGCGCATACAGAAAACGGAGGGCCTCGTCCAGCCCGCAGATCGCTGCCACATCAGGCGTGCCGGCCTCAAATTTCATCGGAGCGGGCAGCCATTGATTGGGCAAATCGGCCACCATGCCGCCTCCGGTGAGCAGGGGAGGCAATTCTTTGGCCAGTTCTTCAGTCATGTAGAGAACTCCCACTCCCATCGGTCCATAGAGTTTGTGTCCGGTACAAAAAGCTGCATCCACACCAAGTTCTCTCCATTCCGGGCGTCCATGGGCGGAGCTCTGTGAGCCGTCGGTCACCACCAGGGCCCCCGCGCGGTGCGCCGCCTCGATCATCGGCGGCAGATCGGGCCTGTATCCTGTCACATTGGACATTTCGGTGACAGCCAGCACTCGCGTCCGCTCATTGAGATTGCGCTCCAGCCAGCCCTCCTCCAGCCTTCCTTTGTCCTTGTCAAAAGGCCAGACGCGCAGTTCCGCGCCACTGCGTCGGGCCGCTTCCTGCCAGGGCAGATAGTTGGCGTGATGCTCTACTTCGGTCACGATCAGATTGTCGCCGGCGGTCAAGCGGTTTTGTCCGATGCCATAGGCCAGCAAATTGGCTGCCTCAGTGGAATTTTTGGTAAATACTATCTGTTCCGCTTCGCATCCGGCGAATCCGGCTACCGTCAGTCTGGCCCTTTCCATAAGGGCGTCAGCTTTGACGGTCAGTTCGTAAATCCCCCTTCTGACATTGGAGTTGGCATTGAGATAAAAATCATTGACCGCTTTGATCACGCAGGCCGGTTTTTGGGTGGTGGCGGCACTGTCCAGATAAACCAGCCGGCGTTGACGACGGAGCAGGGGAAAATGGTCTTTGATCGTACTTGCCTTCATCTGCAATTGCATTAATTAAACCATTTTTAAAAAGGCGTTGCCTTGGGGCAATCATAGTCTTTTGGGCCATCCGTCGCAATAGCTGCGTTATTGTTGAAAATAGACCAGACTGCCGTAACCCACTACGGATTCGTCGTCATCGCCACCTTCCGAAGAATCGCTGTAATCCAGAAATATTGGTTGCCAGTTATTGGCTATGGCCATGCGGTTCAGCACGGACAGTCCCAGCAGCGCTGAAGCTTCACCCTCCCGGAGCAGGGCGCGATCGTCCCTGTCCAGCAGCAGCTGAATGGTATGGCGATCCACGTCTCTGGCCTTTTTAACCGAATGATAGTGTGAGAGATTGGTGCTCAAGACCAGCAGCGTCTCATTGTCCAGCAGGGTGGTCAGTGTCTGGGCGGTGGCTTCCATGTCCAGTTTATTACCCAGTATTAAGGGCACAAGCTTAAAATCCTCCAGAAAAAATTTGAGATAGGGCAATTGCAGCTCAATGGAGTATTCTTTGGCAAAAGCGTTTTCAAAATACTGAAACCCCAGGTCGGCCTGCAGCGACAGATTGCTCTCCCTGTCGATTGTCAGAGGGCCGAGAATGGTCTCATACGAGTCAGCTTCGGTCATGGCCACTCCGGCAAAGCTGAAAAAATGTGAACTGCCGAGAACCACCACCCGTTTGAAGCCGCGGTGCCGGAGCAGCTCGAATGCTTTCAGTGCGGTTTTCGCCGAGTAACTGAAGCCGGCTGAAGGAACAACCAATGCACGCAGTTCCAGGGGGCCATAATCTGGTCCCAGTGTGCCGATTTCTCCCAGGTCCAGCTCAAGCTGCCTGCGATATTCGGCCGCCTCCGAAGGATAGAATAGCCCGGCGTATTCCGGTTTCTTTATTGTTTGTTCCTTGGGTTTCAAGTTATGACTGTCAATTTATATTTGCTATATTATAACACAAAATACCGGAACAGTCCTGCTATTTTTTCCTGCAATTGCTCAATTTTAGCGCCCTCTTTGATTGCCATGCCGTCTAGAGAATGGTTCAAAAAAGCTTCAATCAACATATTTCTCGCCTCTTTTTCGCTCAGACCCCGTGTCCGCAAAAAGAAGAGACTTTCCTCATCGGGGGGGGCCGAGGAAGCGGCGTGGCCCGCTTTGACGTCATTGGCCAGTATCTCCAGCGCTGGCATCGGGCGAAAAAATGAGCCCTCTCTCAACATCAGGGCGTCGCAGCGCAGATGGGTGTCGGTCTGCCCTGCCGTGGCTGGCACAAAAACAGTCGCCGGAAAATTCAGACTCTGCCGTCCATTCATTATCGCCCTCATCGTCGCTCTGGCCCTGGTGCGCGGGGCGCGGTGTTCTATTTGCAGGTCGATTTCCATCCTTTCGGGGGAAGGGGTAGCCGCATCATCGAGGAATATTATCAACAGATGCAAATCGGCTCCTTCACCCAGCAGGGAATAATTCAAACTGACCGTGCCATTGGGAGGCCTTGCGGATGAATTGAAAACCAGCACTTCATTGCGCCGCTGTCCCTGGCCAAGTACAACTCTGCGCCCGGCGGGATTTTCCAGCCAGGCGGTCATTGGTACTGATTGTTTTTTGGGGGTGGTCATGGGAGAGATATACCAAACTTAGCCGATCTTGTTTTCCATCTGCAGTTCAATCAATCTGTTCATTTCCAGGGCATATTCCATCGGCAGAATTTTGACGATCGGGTCGAGAAAACCATTGACGATCATCGCGGCGGCTTCGGCTTCGCCGAAGCCGCGCGCCATCAGATAAAACAACTGATCTTCCGAGATTTTGCTGACCGAGGCTTCATGGGCAATTACGGCATCGTCCCTGCCGATTTCCAGCCGCGGATAGGTGTCCGAACGCGATTGGTCGTCCAGCAGCATCGCGTCGCAGACCACTCGGGATTTCACTCTCTCCGCTCCCGGCAGGACGCGAATCAGGCCGCGGTAACTGGCCCGCCCGCCATCCCTGGAAATCGACTTGGAATTGACCAGCGATGATGTGTCGCTGGCGGCATGGACAATTCTGGCGCCGGAGTCCTGCAGCTGGCCGCGGCCGGCACTGGCCAGGGATAGCACTTCCGCCCTGGCGCCGCGGCCCACCAGATAGACGGCCGGATATTTCATCGTCACTTTTGAGCCCAGGTTGCAGTCCAGCCAGAACATCGTGGCGTTTTCCTCGGCGCGCGCCCGCTTGGTTACCAGATTGTAAACATTGTCGGACCAGTTTTGAATGGTTGAGTACTGGACGCGCGCGCCGGGCCGGCAGATGATTTCCACCACGGCCGAGTGCAGCGAGGCAGTGGAATAGCTGGGCGCAGTGCAGCCTTCGATATAATGCACTTTGCTGCCTTCGTCGGCGATTATCAGCGTGCGCTCAAATTGTCCCATCAATTCTGAATTGATACGAAAATAGGCCTGCAGTGGCAGTTTGACTTCCACGCCCTTCGGCACATAGATAAAGCTTCCGCCGCTCCAGACCGCAGCGTTCAGGGCGGCAAATTTATTATCGCGCATCGAGACCACCGTGCCAAAATATTCTTTCAACAGCTCCGGATGATTTTTCAGGGCCGTGTCCGTCCCCTCAAAGATTACGCCCTGCCTGGCCAGTGTTTCCTGCAGATTATGATAGACCAGCTCCGACTCGTACTGTGCCCCCACTCCCGCCAGATATTTGCGCTCGGCCTGGGGTATGCCCAGTTTCTCAAAAGTGTCCTTGATCTCAGCAGGCACATCGTCCCAACTGCGTTCCGGCCGATCCGAGGGTTTCAGATAATATTTGATTTTGCGAAAATCCATGCCCGTTAAATCAGGGCCAAAATCGGGCATTGGCAATTCCAAAAAAACCTGGTAGGCCCGCAGTCTTTTTTCCAGCATCCATGCCGGCTCGCCTTTACCGCGCGAAATATCGCGTATCAGACCTTCCGATAGGCCATCGGATGGTTTGACCTTGTTCTGGTTGAGATGGTGCTTTGCCATTATTTCCATTGTTGATAGCCTTTCTCTTCCAGTTTCTCCAGCAGTTCTTTTCCTCCACTCTCGACAATTTGCCCCTCAATCATCACATGCAGTTTTTCCACCCGCAGATGTTTGAGCAGCCGCTGATAATGGGTAATCAGTAGCAGTCCCATGCGGTATTCGTTTCTGGCCCGTTCGACCAGGTTGGTCATCCTTTCCAGAGCGTCAAAATCAAGTCCCGAATCTATTTCGTCGAGAATGGCCAGTTTTGGGCGCAGGGCCAATAGTTGCGCCAGCTCCGCCCGCTTCTTTTCACCACCGGAAAACCCCTCATTGATGCCGCGTCCGATAAAATTTTCCTCCAGCCCGGCTTCCTCCAGAAAATCTTTGGCCAGAGGGTAAAACTCGGCTGGGCCGAGATGCTGTTCCGGGTTATGCGCGTTGATGGTTCGGCGCAGAAAATTTCCCATGGTCATCCCTGGGATTTCCCGTGGATGTTGAAAGCCTAAAAACAGTCCATGCCTGGAGCGTTCATCCGTCGTCATCTTCAGCAGGTCGCGTCCTTCAAATTCCACGCTCCCTGTCGTTATTTTGTAGCGCGGGTGGCCCAGCAGGGCAAAACAAAGCGAACTTTTTCCCGAGCCGTTCGGCCCCAACAAGGCATGGCTCTCGCCCCTGCCGACTTTCAGTGAGAAGTTTTTCACCGGTTTCTTGCCATCGACCTCCACCGTCAAATTGCTGATTCTAAGCATAATAATATTAATAAAAACGCTTTTTTGTGCTATAATTCTGGGATTGCAGGGAAGATTGTAACATATCATATGACACGACCGGGTGAAACACAAAATCAACCCAGCGACCAGCCGACGCTTCCCGAACGGACGGCAGCAGCATCAGCCGAGCGTCCGGGTGTAGCCGTGGAAAAAGGGACGCATCGTTTGGGGCGGGAGCATTTACGTGACAACGTGGAGTTTCTTGATGCCCTCGACCAAGGCACGGAAGAAGAAAAGAAAAAAAGCCTGGAGCAGATCGCCAAATGGCAGCAAGAGGGAGATATCGATCTATTACGCGCCGCAGGCTTATCCCTGGAGCAGATTCAAAAAAACCCTCTGGACCGGCACATCAGACTGGCCTCAGCTCTTCTGAAAAGAGACGCCAGGCGCAGTGGACTGGTTTTTTGGCTCGATTTGGGCGATAACGAAAATTTGCAGTGGGATTTGGATTTGACCGATATTCTCCCCCCCAACAATCTGACCGTGGATCTCTGCGAGAAAAGCGGCAAACTGATTTGCGCTGGGGCAGTGCGTGATTTCCGTGACGGCCGCCCGGGTTATTTCCACCCCCGCAGTGGGGAAAGAATCCAACTTGTAGACGGCATGGGCATAACCATTCGACAAACGCAGAGCTCTATGGCACTACGCGACCCAGTTTATGGCCATCAAACAAGTCTGCAGGCCAAGAGGGAAGAAGCCTTTATGATCAAAAACGCACAAAAAACCGTGGTTAAAGAACATGCCCGCGCCAAAGCGGCCGAGCGGGGTCAGGAGCTGAAAACGGACCGCTCCTTTTTTGATATATTTCTGGAGGACATAACCAACACCATCAATTCCACCGGGCTGGCCGATTCAAAAGACCCATTAAAAATCAATTTCGGTAAGTTAGAGCAGGAAATTCTTAAACTGTTGGAATCTTTTGGCTTTGCTAAAATGTTTTCCGATCTCGGTAAAAGCCTGGGCCTACAAGACGGGACGACTTCTGGCAACGAATCAGCTTCCTCCTCGCCCTCTGGGACGGCAGAAAAATCACGAACCTCTCCCTCCTACAGGGAAAGCCACGAAAGCCGGAACACTCCAAAAATTAACCGGCAATGGCTGAGGCAATATGTCGGCAGCAATGAGCGGGAGGTCCAGAACAAACTGGTGCCGATTAATTTTCTCGGCGCCAATATGCGTGTCTGCAAATATATCGCACCATATTTGAAGGAAGCTGAAATACGCGCCCGCAAAGCCGGTATTGATTATCGCGCCGATCCGAGGCGTTCAGGGGGTTTCAGCTGGCGTCCTGTCACCGGACAGTCGCAAACGCTGAGTATGCATAGTTGGGGCGTGGCCGTTGACATCAATCCTCTTACCAACCCATATCAGCGGCAGCTGAGCAATGATCCCAATGGTCGCAACAAGGTGAGAACCGATATGCCTCCGGAGTTTATCGCCATTATGCAGGATGTCGGGTTTATGCACCTTTGGTGGGATCCGATGCACTTTGAACTGCAGCGCAACCCTTTCCTCAATCGCGGCGTGCTAAAAAGTGAAGAAGCCAAAGCTCTGGGTGAAAAATATCTTCCGGCTTGAGCGTCTCACCATCGGCTAGTTTGACGGGTTATTTTTTCTTGTTGATCAGCTCCAATGCATCTTCCGCTGTCAGGTCGTCGATGGTCCGGCCCTTGGGTATAGCCGCATTAATTTTTCCGTCTGTGACATAGACTCCATAGCGGCCCGACTTTGCCACTACGCCGTTTTTAAAATCCTTGAGGGCGTTATTGTTCTGACCAGCGGTTTGTTTTCCACCCTTGGAGCTCGCGCCGGAGGCATTCCAGATCCTTTCCGCGTCGGTCAGGGTCAGGTTCATCACATTGATGCCGTTGGGGATAGCTTTGTTTTTTCCGCTCACTTTCAGATACGGTCCGTATGGCCCTACATCAAAAATCACGTCGGAGCCGTCTTTGAACTGGCCCAATGACTTTGGCCAGGACAAAATCTCTTCGGCCTGTTCCATGGTCAGCTGGTCTGGTGACAGAAAGCGGGGGATCGATTTCATTTTGAAACCTTTGTCTCCTTTTTCTCCCCTTTGCAGATAAGGGCCGAATCGTCCAGCCTTTTTTACAATAGGCAGTTTGTATTCCTTGTCTTTGCCGATCAAATGTCCGGCCTGGTCCTGTCCGCCTTTTTCCAGAATTTCCTCGGCTTTTTCGTCGGTCAGTTCTGCCGGTACCGTATCTTCGGGGATGGGGGCTTTCTTGCTGCCTTTTTCCAGATATGGGCCGAACTTGCCGATGCGAATCTGGTAATGGGTCTTTTTGCCGCCCGGCGCAATCTCCACGGTACAGACCTCCTTGGCGTCGATGTCCTGATTGATCAGATCAGTCAAACCTTTGTGCTCGCTGGCGCCAAAATAAAAATCTTTCAGATAGGGGACTGCTTTTTTCTTGCCGTCGGCAATTTTATCGAGGTCTTCTTCCATCTCTGCCGTGAACTGATAGTCAACCAGATGTGAAAAATATTTTTCCATCAGAAAGACCACGGCAAAGGCGACAAAAGTTGGTACTAGTGCGCTGCCCTGTTTGAAAACATATTCGCGCCGCACAATCGTGTCCATGATCGTGGCGTAGGTCGATGGTCTGCCAATGCCGCGCGCCTCCAGCTCCTTGATCAGTGAGGCCTCCGTGTACCTGGCCACCGGCTTGGTCTGATGTGCTTTTGTCTCCACACCCATCAGGTCGGCGCGCTCTCCCTTTTCCATCTTCGGCAGAATTTTCTCCTGGTTTTCCAGTTCTTCTTCCGGATCATCCGAACCCTGCACATAGGCCTTCAGGAAACCGGCGAAAACAATCTGCTTGCCGCTGGCCCCAAAGACATGTTTACCGTCCGAGACCTCCACTATGGTTGACAGCATTTTGGCCTCCTTCATCTGCGAGGCGATGGTTCTTTTCCAGATCAGCTCATAGAGCGCGGCCTCTTCTCCCGTCACTTTCCCGCTTTTGGCCAGTTCTTCCGGCAGGCGGAAACTGTGTCCGGCGGGACGGATGGCCTCGTGGGCCTCCTGGGCATTCTTGATTTTGGAGGCATAGCGGCGTGGCTGGTCGGAAATATATTCGTTACCGTATAGTTTTGTTGCCAGGTTGCGTGATTCCTTGATTGCCGATTCGGCCAGCGTGGTCGAGTCTGTTCTCATATAGGTGATGAAGCCGTGTTCATAGAGTTTTTGGGCGATCTGCATCGTTCTTTTGGCGGAATAATGCAGCTTCCGGGCGGCCTCCTGCTGCATGGTCGAGGTGGTAAAGGGGGCCTCCGGATGGCGGAGAAAAGGCTTCTGCTCAATCGAACTGATCGTAAATTCATTTTTCTCTATAGTCTTGACCAACGCGGCAGCATCCTTTTCGTCCAGCATTACTTTGTTTTTGCCCTTCAGTTTTCCGGTCTCCGGATCGAAGTCTTTGCCGGTGACCAGTTTTTTGCCGTCAATCGCCTTCAGTTCGGCCTGAAATTTTTCCCGTCCTTCAGTTTTGAATTCGGCCTGCAGGTCAAAATAGCTGGCTGGCACAAATTTTAGACGTTCCCGCTCGCGCTCAACCACCAGTCTGATCGCCACCGACTGTACGCGCCCGGCCGAAAGCTTGGGAGCAATCTTGCGCCAAAGCACGGGGGAGACTTCATAGCCGTAAAGCCTGTCCAGAATGCGTCGCGTTTCCTGGGCATGTACCAAATTTGTATCCACCTCGCGGGGATTTGTCAGGGCCTCGCTGATCGCCTCCTTGGTAATTTCATGAAAAACCAGTCTTTTCACTGGAACTTTGGGTTTGAGAATTTCCAGCAGATGCCAGGAAATACTCTCTCCCTCGCGGTCCTCATCAGTTGCCAGATAGAGTTTGGTCGCCCCTTTGATAGCGTCCTGTAGTTTCTTCACCTGTTTCTTTTTGGCATCCGGCACGATGTAGAGAGGCTTGAAATCATGGGCCGTATCCACGCCCAGGCGGGCCCATTTTTCCTTCTTGAATTTTTCCGGCACTTCCTGGGCATTGCTGGGCAGGTCTCGAATATGTCCTATTGACGCTTCCACCCTGAAATCCTTGCCCAGAAATTTCGAAATCGTCTTGGCCTTGGCCGGAGACTCCACAATCACTAAATTTTTTCCCATCTTGTATTTTGTCTAAAGCTTCACTAATAATACTTATCGAAACCGTTCTGTCAAAAAAAGCGCAAATTAGCCTTTATTCAAGCCAATGAAAAATAAACCAACCCCGCCGCGATACTATGCGTCACGTTCCGACGTGCCCGAGGAATACCGCTGGAAATTGCATAAAATCTATTCGTCAGCCGCCTCCTGGGAAAAGGATTATCAAAGTGCCCAGCGCCTCATCGCACCTCTCTCGGAATACCGTGGCAAACTGAAAACCTCCACCGTTATTCTGCGTTACTTCCACGACTCCTCGTCCGTGCTACGGCGCATCGAAAAGCTCTATGTCTACGCCAGCCATCTCGGCAGCACCGACCTCTCCGACCAGCAGGCCCAGATACTTACGCAGCGCGCCCAGGATCTCTTCGTCAAATTTTCCGGCACGGTTTCTTTCCAGGGGCCGGAGCTGGTCAGGCTGTCCGAAACACAGTTGAAAAAAATGCTGGCTGCTCCAAAATTTCACCCCTTTCACCGTGAGCTGACAATGGTGCTGAAAAAGAAGAAACACATTCTCTCCGACGGTGAGGAGGCGTTGCTCTCGCTTCAGGGGAAGCTTTCCAGCGGTCCCGAGGAGATTCATTCGGCGCTGGATGATATTGACCTGACCTTTGCCGACGTCACCGATGAAAACGGCAAGAAGCAGCATCTTACCAACGGCAATTACCAGGGGTTTCTGGAGAGGCAGAACCGTGCAGTTCGACATCGCGCCTATGAAAATTTTTACCATTCCTACCGGTCGCACATTCATACTTTTGCCCAGACCCTCAATCTGGCTGTCAAGCAGCATCATTTCCTCACCGTGGCCCGTAAATATAAAAGCTGTCTGGAAAGTTCTCTCTCTGGCAACATGATCAGCTCGCGCGTCTATACAACCCTCATCAAGGAAACGCACGCCATACTCCCGGCACTGCACAAATATTTTGCTCTGCGCGCGCGCCGTCTCGGACTGAAGAAACTCTCCATGTATGATCTGCGCGTCAATATCGTCAAAGCAGAGCCGTTGCGCTTTAGCTATGATGAAGCCGTGCAGCTCTGTCTGGACGCGCTGGCTCCGCTGGGGGAAGAATACGTGCGGGTGCTGGCCGCAGGGTTGCGCGGCGGCTGGGTTGACCGCTACGAAAACAAGGGGAAGCGCGGCGGTGCCTTTTCCGGCGGTTGTTTCGACACCGACCCCTACATCCTGATCAATTTTACCGGCACCCTCAACGACGTCTACACCCTGATTCACGAAGCCGGCCATTCCATGCATTCCTGGTACGCCCGCAGCCATCAGCCCTATTCCCTGGCCGATTATTCGCTCTTTACCGCCGAAATCGCTTCCACCGTCAACGAGCGCTTGCTCACCGCCCACCTGCTCAAAAAATTCCGCGGCCCGCAACAAAAAATTGTTCTGGCCTATGAGATTGATGCTATCCGTGCCACTTTTTTCCGTCAGGCCATGTTTGCCGAGTTTGAG
>DBRL01000011.1:0-10074 GCA_002305925.1 Candidatus Peregrinibacteria bacterium UBA1369 | reverse complement strand
GATTTGATCCGTTACGAATGGGCCCGTATCCCGCATTTCTATTACAATTTTTATGTCTATCAGTACGCCACCGGTATCGCCGCCGCCTTTTACTTCGCCGGCCGCATCCTCGCGAAGCGCGGCAGACAGGAGTCAAAGCTCTATCTGGAGTTTCTGAAAAAGGGAGGTGACGGCTTCCCCCTGGACCAGTTAAGGTCCGTAGGGCTGAATTTTAACGGCCCGGAAATCTATCGTGCTGTTGCCAAAAATCTGCGAAAGTGCTTAAATCAAATCTAGCCGCATGACATCCACATTCGGATGGCCAGCCGGCAGGACGGTAAAATCAAAAAAATAACCGTCGGCAAATATCAACATCAACAATTCAATTATGAATATTGCAAAAATCGCTGCCGTTGCTGTAACTGTTCTATTCTCGTTTTCCACTTTCAGCCTGGTGCTGGCCGAGGATTTACCGCCGGTTTTTGGATCGGACAACGACGAGGGCTTTTATAGCACCGGTACGGATAGTGGCACAGATAGCGAAACTGGCAGCACCTCTGCAGGATCAAATGCCGGGGATCAGAACTCTCATGAGTCTTCTCCCAGCCCCGATCCGACGCCGGAACCGGCTTCTTTAGTGGACCCCGAACCCACGCCTGAACCGGATCCGTCGCAGCCACAGACCCAGACGCGGGCTTTCGAAGATTTTTCCGACGTACCCGTTGACCATCCCTATTACAACGCCATCATCGTCCTGCGCTATCAGGGCCTGCTCAAAGGGTACGAAGACAACACTTTCCGCCCCGAGCAGCCGCTCAATCGCGTCGAGGCACTCAAGCTGGTTTTTGAGGCGGCCGAAATCACCATGAATAACGGCGTGGCCCAGGCCCAGTTCAGCGATACCGAAGAAATGGCCTGGTACAGCGGTTATCTCAACAAGGCGGTTTTTCTGGAAATCGTCAGCGGTTACGCCGACGGGACTTTCAAGCCCGGCCAATCGGTCAATCTGGTCGAGTTTTTGAAAATGCTGCTTCTGGCCCAGAATGTAGACCTATCCAAGGTTAACCTCAATCAGCTGCCCTATGCCGATGTCATGCCCGGTCAGTGGTACAGCAAATATATTAATTACGCCAAAATTCACGATCTGCTGCACACCGGCGAGGACAACCTGGTTTATCCGGGTGAGGCGCTCACTCGCGCCCGCGCCGCCGACATCATCTATCGTTTCCGCAACCGCTCTGTTAGCGACAGTAATTCCAACCAGCAGGACAGCGCAACTCCCGCTCCCTCCACTTCGGTCGTCCCCGTCAAAGATTTTGCCCTCTTTGTTAGCGCCAGTCAGAAATTCGCCATCCAGTATCCCAAAGTCTGGTTTTACAGTGCTTTCGTGGAGAAACTGGATCCGGCCGCTCTGGCCGTCTATGGTTTTGGACCCGATGACTTGACCGCCAATCCGCCCCTGGTCACACTGGAACTGCTGCCGGATAGCGAGGAATTCGCCACCAATCTTTACAGCGACGGCTTTATCTACCTGCGTGAGGAAAAGGCGGCCACTGACGGTGCAGCCGCTGCCGTTGTGCTCTCAGCCAAAATTGACGGGTCAACCCGCATCTACCGCCTCACCGGTCCCGCGGAGCAGGAAGCAAATATGCTGACCATGCTCAAATCACTGACGGTGAACATTGACGGTTTGGAGTCATACAATCCCGCCACCCCGACCGCGACCGAAGCTGCCACGGAAGATCAGTCAACCTCCGACAGCGCCACCGAGGACGCCACCGAGTCGACCACCGAAGACAGCGCCGCTGCCGAATCGGAAACTCCGGCCCCATAATTCTGGGCCACTCCGAGATATTCGCGCCACAGCCTGTATCTTCAGGTTGTTTTGGCACTTCCTCTCTTCAGGACCTCGTCCAGCAGTTCGACCTCATCAGCCGCCAGCTCGGCCAGAGCAATTTTCGGCGGCTCCGCTCCAAATTCCAGAGGCAGTCCGTCCCGCGCCGCCAGCGCCACGGCCACAGCGCGATGATGTCCCTCCAGGCAGACCACCTTGCCAAGATCCCGGCGAATCAGCCCGATGAATTCAGTCTCTGCCGGAAAACTTTCCAACAGTGATTTGATTTTACCGTGGGTTCTCCAGATTTCATATTGCTCCGGCACTTCCAGCAACTCGGCAAAACTGAAATTGTTGGTTCTGGGGTGGCGCGACTGCCAACCGGTATAGGGCCCGACCAGCATTTCAGGAATATCTTTCAGGGGATCTTCAAAACTATAAATTGACCATTGGCGTTTGTCGGCCAGCAACATTTCCGCGCTGTGTCTGCGCCAGGATTCCCAGTCTGGCCACCCTTTTACTTCGGTAGCCACCTTCTGCCAGGCCGGATCGCTGCCTTCGCGGCTTTTCCAGGAGGCAAAAACTTCTTCCCAGTTGCTGTCCCGCAATTTTTCCATTTCACTGATCAATTATTTTCGGTCTGATTCTGTCAAAATTATTCCGGCGGGTCAATTCTCCGAATCATCGCAATCAATCGGGGAATGGAGCGGTTACTGCAGCATTGCCAGGAGCCCGATTAATTCATCCTGCATGTCGGGAAAGTCGTCGCGCCTGATGTTCTCAATTTCCAGCCACTGAAAATCCCGCGACTCCTCGTCCTGTACCAGGTGGTTCGCCTTGAAGTCTTTTTCTTCTGTTGTACATTCGTAAAAGAACAGAAAGGCGTGCATGGCCTCGTCAGTCGGTCCGTAATAAAAGAAATTTTCAATCACTTTCAGCTGGCGGCCAATCTGTACGTCCTTGAGACCTGTTTCCTCATCAATTTCCCTCCGCAGGGCATCGTGCAGGCTCTCGCCTATCTCCACTCCGCCGCCCGGGAACCAGATCTGTCCACTACTCTTGGTACGGCAGACGCAGATTTTATCACCCTGCCGGATCAGACCATATACGCTGGGTCGAAACCTGAACTTGTCCCTGGGCAGCGTGACTTTCTTGCCGGTATGGTCACAGCATTCAATCATTGGCTTGTGGCGTAAGATATTTTTTCGGAGGATTTTCAAAGGTGATTTCAGGCGTCTGCATATTGATTACATTAGGCGGTATGCCAAGCTTTTTCTCATAAACCACATCCACGGCGCCAAAGAGAGCCTGGGCATAATCCAGACCCAATTCAGATGAAACTTTGCGCACTGCTTCTTCCGACGGACCTTCGATTTCCACAAACGGCTCCAGTCCTGGCCAGGTATCGATAGTAATTTCAACGCCATCATACAGCCATCCCTCCACGCCGGCCGGCGGATGAAAAACAGTCCGCCGCATTAGCGTTTCCGGTTTCAGGCAATTGGCCCCTAGCCCGCGCAATTTCTCACGGATGAGGGCCGGATCGATATCGATAAAGGTGGCCTCGAATTCAGTATCCATCTGTTTATGACTCAAATTTTAAATAATATCTTTTCGGCTCACGCATATTTAGCAGCAATTCCTGATAACTGGAGTCCGAGCTGGAAAACCTTTGCAGCTTGCCATCCTCCAGGTACAAAGGATCCACCAGGCGGTTTTTGCAGAGCACTTCAGCCTCAAAGTCGGAGGGATTGTTGCTGCAGGGAATGCGGTTTTGCAGGCGTTCATAGAGCAGTCGCAGCCTGGTGTCACTGGCCAGATGGGGAGCGATTTTTTCCAGCACTGCACCGTCGGTGGTGTAGAAATCCGCCGGTGTGATATAGCCCTGACGCAATGCATGTTTGATATAATCTCCCACCGTGCGGAACATCTTTGCCGATGGCAGTCCGGAATAATAATTCTCATTCAGATAGTGAAACAGCCTGGTATAGTTGCGTGCGCTTTCCAGATCAGCAAAAAACCATTGTCCGTCGGCAGCCTTCAGATTGTTCAGGTAAGCATCGGGTTCCTCCAGATCGCCAAAGATAACTGCTGAGCGCAGCGAATAATCCAGCCGGTCAGCGCAGAGATCCGGCAATTCCTTTTCCTTTAGCGGAAAATGGGCATCGTCCAGAATATAATCCACACTGAAAGCGTGTCTGTCCAGGATTGCTGGGATTTCCGAATTTTTTACGTACTGTTCGTGTACATCGTCCTGATGGCTTTGCGTACCCTGCGTGCCATTGTCCATCACATAGTCGGCGCAATGCGAAAAAGCCGAATGCGAAACGTCATGCAGCAGTCCGGCAATCTGCTCGGCGATATCGGCCTGATAGCGTCGCAAAAGCAGCATCACCCCCACTGAATGTTCATAACGGCTATGGGCGGTACCGGGAAAATGAGGCTCAAAGAAACCGGCCTGGTCAATTCCCTTCAGTCGCTGCAGTGAAGGTGAGGCGAGCAGATCCAGCAGAACCGGTTCGTCAACATCGGTTTTTCCGTAAATCCGGTCTTCAATTTGCATATTGTCAGCGGAAAAATATTTATCCCTTCATACCCCGGAAAGAGGTCCGCTGGCAAGTTTGGCCGGGCTTTGCAGAATCGCGTTAACTTCTTCAAAACCCTGCTCCACTACCACGTGATTGAAGACCTGGCCCAGATTGTCTGCCCTGTCTTTCTCTTCCTGGTCCAGAAAAGCGATGGACAGCAGCCGCCGGTGGTCAAAGCCACCGGCCATCCCCAGATCACCGCTGTTGTTGCCAAGCAGCAGCACATTGACTCGTTCCCGTACCGCCTGGAAAATATCGCTATAATCACGGACCAGGGTCTCGTCTTTGTTCAGGCTATGGATTACCGGCCGATGGAAATCGCGTGCCTGGCCGCTTTCGTCCCAGACAAAACTGTTCACAATAAATTTGACATTGTCATAGCCCACACCATGCTGGCGGCAGAACATCGGTACCGCTTCGCCGATGCCCGAGGCCGACATCACAATCACCGGGATTTGCCGGCGGTTCATCTCCCGCAGAAAATCCACCGCGCCCGGCCGCCACTGAATGATGCCAGATTCCACCATCTGTACCAGATGTTCACGTTTCAGGCCGGACGCAATCAACAGTTCTTTGTGCCTGGACCACCATTCCTCCATTTTATCTTTTCTTTCAGCCAGCGGAAGTGAATGATCCTGCTCAATGGGATGGTAGTGTCGGTAGAGTTCATGTGCTTTTTCCCGGTAGTCCGGCGACAGATACCCCGGGTGGTCCCGCAATATTGAAATCAGTGAAGGCGTCTTTTTGCCGTCAATGTATTCGCGGGTCAGCGTACCGTCAAAGTCAGCCAGAACGTGTACGCGTGCGTCGCCCTCGTCAAACAGGGATACCAGATCGTCGCGCAGGCTGTTATCAGCATTGTTCACGTGTTGTTTGAAAGTATTATGGTCGGAGTGGCGGGACTCGAACCCACGACCTCGTCGTCCCGAACGACGCGCGCTACCAACTGCGCTACACCCCGATCCTGTTTTGCCTGCCGCCGCTGAAACATATGCGGCACCCCGTAATTCGGTCGGAGCGAGTGCATTCTACTACCTGTGCCCGCCAAGGGCAAACTTTTTAGCTCGCTGAAAAACATACTATTCTAATGGAGAAGGCTTCGGACACTGGGGTGGTGAAATCCGATAATTGGAGGCCAGATTGACATATCGCTCTTTGGCTTTGCTCAGCATGGCCTTTTCCTGGGTTGTCTTGGCCAATTGTTCTGCCAGAATACAGTTTTGATACATTTTTGACATATAGGTATTCAGTTCGGCCGACTGGTCGCAGGAATTGCGTCGGGTCGTGGCAATTTGTACCGGATCCATACCAAACTGACAGGCCACCGAAACCGCAAAATAATAACGGTTTCGCAATGCTTCGAAATCTTCAACACTGACAAAATTTGGCTGAGCTGTTGAAGGGGCTTCCTGTTCTTTAGGAAGTACATCACCTTGGAAAATCTTGATTTTTTCATTGGTCAAACGTTCAATAGTAGTCCGTTGTTCAGCCAGAATTTCTTGAACTCTTGTAGCGTCTTGTCTGTGCAAGATATTCATTGTCACTGCGCCGGCCGCAGCCGCCAGAGCAATATTGAGCAAATCAACTTTCGATCTGTATTTCATCCCGTCAAATTAAAGGAAGAAATATTAGCACATATTTAAAAAAAGTCAAAAGCGCGCTCGATTTTGTATTATCCTCTCCAGATCAGTATTGCCGTATAGACGACGTAGGCGGCGACCATGACCGCGCCCTGCCATTTTTGCAGCACCAGACGCTTGCCGACAAACATAAAGAGAAACAGCAGCAGCGTAACAAAAACAGCCACACCAACGTCAAAAATCATTTTGCTGGAAAAACTGATCGGACTAATCACTCCGCTGACGCCGAGAATCCAGAAAATATTGAAAATATTTGAGCCGACCACATTGCCAACAGCAATGTCGACATTTTTTTTGTAAGCTGCCACGGCCGAGGTGGCCAATTCCGGCAGGGAGGTACCGACTGCCACCACAGTCAAACCGATCAGCCCCTCACTGACACCGAGGTTCTGGGCAATTGCCACAGCCCCATCGACAATCCATTTGCCACCCAGAAAGAGAAAAATCAGGCCGGTAACAATCATCAGCGCGGCCAGCATAGGATGATAGATCTTTACTTCCAAATCGTCGCCGTCGGACCCCTGTGCCCTGGTCACGCCAAAGACGTAATACATAAAGATTACAAAGAAACCCAACATCACCAGGGCTTCACTGCGCGACAGAACATCGTATGTCGTCCCGTCCAGCCAGACATCGCTGACCATCACCGCCAGCATCAGAACGGCCAGCAGACTGAAAGGAATTTCTTTCCAGACGGTACCTTTTTTGACCGTCAGTGGGTAAATCATCGCGGCAACACCGAGAATCAACAGAATATTGGCGATATTGCTGCCCAGAATATTGCCGATAGCCAGATCGTTGCTGTCGGCCGTACTGGCCAATATATTGACGATCAACTCAGGCGCGGAAGTGCCGAATGATACGATGGTCAGTCCGATGACCAGGGAGGGGATACCCCATTTTTTTGCCAGCGAGGAAGATCCGTCCACCAGCCAGTCGGCGCCCTTGATCAGTAAGAAGAACCCGATAATAAAGAGAAAATAGGTCAGAAACATGCTGGTGAATTAATAAATCTTACGCCGCCAATCTTACTTGAGGAGCCCCAGCTTTGCCAACGGCAAAAGTGTTGGCATGATTAGACTAAATTATGGCCACAACAACAATGACAGGGGCGAGGAAATATGTTAAAATAAATAGAATCCCAATTCATTATTTCTTGTCACAGGCATGGTACATCGCAAGAACGGCAATTCTGACCAGGAAAAAATTCAGCGTCTCTCGGGACTCAATGTCGCTGCCAGAATGCGCCTGTTTCGACAATTACCCGGGCATCAGCAGAGCCGGCTTTTGTTAATGCTGCCATCCGAAATTCAGCAGGCAACACTACGTAAACTTAGAAACCCGGAACTTGTTGAGCTGCTGGACTATCTGGATCCTGACCATGCCACAGACCTGCTGCAAAAACTGCCCGGTAAAAAGCGCCGCGAACAAATCCTGGAAAACCTCAAGAAATCGATCCGTGAAAAAGTTGAGTTTTTGCTGGAATTTCATCCCGAAAGTGCCGCCGGTCTGATGGATCTCAATTATATACAGCTGGCTTCGGACACGACTTTTCAACAGGCTGCGGAGGCAATGCGCGAACATGAAGCACGCACCGGCAAAATACCCACTCTCCTGGTGGAGGAGGACGGACTTCTGATCGGGGAATTGCCCGCCCATGAGCTGGCATTGCACTCGCCGAAGAGCCGTGTGGGCCGACATCTAAAACATTTGCCGACACTGTATTATCACGAGAACAAAAACAAAGTAATCGATCTATTCAAGAACAATCCTCACAACAAAGTAGTGGTGTTGGACGCAGACGAAAGCATTCTGGGCGTAATTTACTCCGACGATATTATCTCACTGCTGAACAAACAGGCCGCCAAGGCCCTTTACGATTATGCAGGTGTGCGGCAGGAAGAAGATGTTTTTGATTCGGCGCGCCGCAAAGTCCAGAGTCGCTACAAATGGTTGATAATTAACTTGGGCACGGCCTTCCTGGCCGCCTGGGTGATCAGCCTTTTCCAGGACACCATCGACAAGGTGCTGCTTTTGGCCGTCTATATGCCGGTTGTGGCTGGGATGGGCGGCAATGCCGGCACGCAGACGCTGGCCGTGATGGTGCGCGGAATCGCCCTCAAGGAAATCACTCTTAAAAACTGCTCCCGGGCGCTGATTAATGAAATCCTGGGCGGGGTCTTCAACGGTTTAATTATCGGTATCATCGTCGCGCTGGCAGCGGCAATTTGGAATCAAAGCCCTCTTTTGGGAGTAGTATTGGGAGTTTCCATGGTGGCCAATCTGATCATAGCTGGATTCTTCGGAGCGATTATTCCTTTGATTTTGAAAAGGCTGGGCAACGACCCGGCCACGTCGGCCTCAATTTTCATCACCACGGCCACTGATGTCTTTGGCTTTCTGGTCTTCCTGGGACTGGGGACAATACTGCTTACCTAAAGTTTCCAGATGTTCGTAGTTTAGCAGCGCAATTTTTTTGTTCGCGCCACGATTGTAGCCGCCAATTTTCCCGTTGGCGCAAATCACTCTATGGCAGGGTACGTCGGGATTATGATTGCCCCTCATTATTGCCCCCACCGCCCTGGCCGCCCGGGGTTTGCCGGCACGGCGCGCCACCTCGCCATAGCTGAGAGTCTGGCCACAGGGTATGGCTTTGACAATTTGCAGGACTGATTCGCGGAAAGTCTTGGTCATCTGATTGCAGTAATCTGAAGGACAATTCAGCCATAGCAATAAATCGCCGCCAGTACAAATCTGTAGCGGTGGGGCTTTGACCAAAAGTATAAAAAATGTTAAAATATAACTAGTCAAATTTCAAAAAATCATGGAAAAAATTACTCAGAAAGGCGTGGAGGTCTCGGGGCTGGAAAACCTGCTGGCCATACAGCAGCTGAACGCTGCCGGCCGTCACGTTATTTTCGCGCCCAATCACGTCAGTCCGAATTCAAAGGTCAAAACCCAGCTGGCCATGGCCGAGGACTATCCAAAACTTCGCGATGTCCTGGAGGAAAACGGTTTGCCTGCCTCGGTGCTCTTTCGCGGGGACGGCGACATCGAGGTGGGGGACTCCAGGGTCCGCCGCATCATTTATGACATTCACCGGGCCATCTTTTCCCGCCTCGGCCGCCTGCTTACCGGCGGTGTGCCGCTCAATATCAACGCCAAAGAACCCAAACTGGCCCAGCGCAAAAATCTCGGCAATGTCCGCGAGGTTCTGCGCCGGTTGAAAAAACAGAACATGGTCATTTATCCATATGGCAACTGGTTCAAGGCCGGCGAACAGCAATTCGATGAAAATCTGCCGGCGGAGGGCTATGCCGGTATGGAAAATTTTGAAAAGTGGCGCCAGTCGCTCAAATCCGGCTTTGTCCGCTTCGCCAAAATGAGCGGCTGCCCCATCGTCCCGGTCTATGTGGACAATACTGGCGGCGAATGGAAAATCCGCTTTGGTGAGCCGATCGAAGCGCCAAAAGAAACCAGCAACGAAGAACTTGGCCAGCGCTATCTGCAGGCCATGCAATTGGAAAAACAGCGTCTGCAGCTGCCGATGCATAGTGAAAACAGCCAGTCCTGAATCTGTTTACCTGATTCATTTTAAATTGGTCGGAGTGGCGGGATTCGAACCCACGACCTCACGCACCCCATGCGTGCGCGCTACCAACTGCGCCACACCCCGACATTCCAGCCCACTCATAATAGATATATTTGGCCTGATTTCAACAGTAAATTTCTACTGTACCTTTCGCGCAGTTATTATTTCTTGTCCGACGGCGGGAAGAGGAATAAATTGACGATAATATTTCATAACAAACAGCAATATGAAAAAGTACCTCGCCATCGGCTTAGTGATGGCTTCCTTCGGACTGCAGACGGCCCATGCCGACATTTTGCCCCCCGGTGAAAAAGTCGTGCAGGTCTGCGCCTATTTCAACAACACCGCAGAGATGCTCGACACTCTGGCGGTCTGGGGCTATGAGACCGCGCCCGGTGGAGACAAAGTCGATCTGTCGATGTTTATTGCCAATGAGTGCTT
>DBRL01000007.1:1565-45049 GCA_002305925.1 Candidatus Peregrinibacteria bacterium UBA1369 | reverse complement strand
AAAAAGTCTGCGCGCGCAGACTTTTTTATGAGCCGGTTTGTCGTTGTTGCGTCGCACTGCGAGCCAGAATGGTTAAGCTATGAAGTCCAGCAAACTTTTACACTCGGACTCGCTCACTGCGATTGCTGAACCAGGTGGGTTCTCACCCACTCTGCAGTAAAAAAACGACATGCCAAAAGGCATGTCTGTTTTTTCTGGCGGAGAGAGTGGGATTCGAACCCACGAAGAGGTTGCCCCCTTACCGCTTTTCGAGAGCGGCGCCTTCAACCACTCGGCCATCTCTCCGCTTGGTGCGTTTGGGCAGGTCTGTTCCGCGCCGCCTGGCAGTTGGCGCGGGCAGTCGCCCCGCCCCCAGATGTTAGCGCAAAATGCGCTTTTGGCAAGGATTTTGCGTTGGGAAATTTGTTCTGCTAGGATAGCCCCCTGTCATTTAATTTACAAAAGTGGAAAAGCGATATTCTTCTCTCAGACAGCCCGATCCCTTGACCCGTTATTATCGTGATTTGTCACGGATTCCCGTTTTGACGGAGGAGCAGGAAAAAGAAATTCAACAGAGGTTGAGTGAGGCCAGGGCGCGCAGGGACCAATTGCAACAAATTATTGCCGATCCGAACAGTTCCCCTGTCGAGCAGGAAGAGGCCCGGTGTGATTTGCCCCAGGTCGTGGCCGAGTTTAACGCCGTGGTCAATGAATATATGGGCTACAATCTGCGTCTGGTTTTGTCCTTTGCGAACAAATATGCCCGCTTCAGGGGAATTGATCTAGCCGATTTGGTACAGGAAGGGAGTTTTGGTTTGCGCCGGGCTATTGAAAAGTTTGAGCCCGAGAAGGGATATAAGTTGTCCACCTATGCCGGCTGGTGGATTCGCCAGGCGGTTTTTCGCGGGATAGTTCGCAATGCCAATATGATCTATTTGCCGACCTATTTGCAGACCATTTTGATCAGGATGAAAAAAAGGGAAAACGCATTGAGAGCAATGAACAATAGTGTAGATGCCGATGATCTGCGCGATACGCTGGAGCTGTCTCACGGGGAGGTTGATAATCTTCACGAACTGGATTTGCTGCAGGTGCCCCTGTCCATGGACATGCCGCTTTTGGACAGCGACGGGGCTGGAGACCGGCTGTCAACTTTCGGTGAAACTATCAGTGAGCGTGATGGTATCTCGCCCGAGGATGGTGCGATGGTGCGTGAGATGGAGGAGCTGTTTCAGGAATTATTTGAGCAGTATCTAACTCCGAGGGAGCGTCAAATTATGCAGGCCAGATTGAAAGAAGAGGCAACTTTGCATGAAGTCGGGGTGGGACTGGGGTTGAGCAGGGAGCGGGTGAGGCAGATTCAGGAAAGGGCCAGTAATAAAATTCTTCGGGCGATGCGTTCTCTGGACAGGCAGGATAAAGCCCGGGGTCTTTAGTTTGATAGGCAGGTCGAACCCGCTCCGTACTTTTCGTGCGGGGCGGGTTCAGCTTGGAGGGCGACGGGGCGACTGGCCGTGATGGCCGCGCGTGACGCACGTATTCCTTTTTGTCAGCGGGGAGCTAGGGCGGACCGGATGGTCCTGTGGCGGGGGGTGGGGTGGGCTGGTGTCAGGCGCGGATACGGGGGGTGTACTCGATCGGGTAGTGCGCCTGCACTGAGACGGCGATGGTGCGTTCTTCGTAGTGGAAACCGTCGTTTTCCGGAATCCAGTTAATCGCCAGCAGAGCGATCTGCTTGTCGGGAGTGAAAACTCCCGGGCCGGCGAAGAGCTGTTCGTTGTCCTGCATGGTGTCATTGATCTCGATCAGCTTGCCGTGCGTGAGCAGGAAGTTGACGTCGACGGGCAGGGCGTAGATCTTGCCTTGTACTGTCCGTACGAAGATGCGCGGGTTCTCGCTGTCGACCACGAGGTCAGCCACTTCGAGACCCTTGGTGTCCTCGATCAGCTGATTGCCGAAGTAGACGCCGTTGCGTGTGCCGAAGAAGGCGATCAGTTCGCCCTTTTGCGGCGCGGTAAGTACGCTGGTGACATTCTCCTTGAGCTTGTGGGGCTTGGGGAGGTAGCCGTTGGTGACGATGTTTTGCGGCTTGATCCTCGACTCGTAGACCGACCCGAAAGCGGTCAGAACGTGCAGGTGAAAGTAGCCACCCGCGTAGACGATCTGCATGTCGATCGCCTCGGCGTCCAGGTTGAACTTCTCCGGATCGATCTCCATCGTCTGGTTGCCGTTGGTGAGGTAGCCGTAGAGCTTGCCTTCCACCATCGGAGCGCTGGTCCGCCAACGCAGGTGGTTGTCTACCGGGAACTCGGTGTTCTCCGGCAGGGCGGAAGTGATGGCGAGCGGTACGACGAGGTCGAGGGGTCCGCGGGTGAGCATGAAGCTTCCCACGATTTTGTTCGACCCCATGTCCTTCATCGCCGCGAACTTGAGGCCGAAGGTGATTCCCTCCGGATTGACCAGGGCGCGCGACTTGTCGCCGGTGAACTGGGTGTAGGTCTTGCCCGAGAGTCCCATGTCCGGCGTGAAGCCGATGGCCGCCAGTTTGCGGAACACGTCCTTGGTCTGGCCGTTGACGTTGGCAATGAAGTTGACGATTGTGTTGTTCATTCTCTTTTCCCTCGTTTTCCGAAGCCGGATTCTGTCTGATGCTCCCCCCAATGGGACGCTGTCTCGGAACCGGCAACCGCGCCAAAACCCTCTGTGGCCGATTGTGGTTTTGCCCGCCGTTGCCGGCTCCGAAATCATTCTTTGCCAAAATAAAAAGTTGCTCCTTGCTGTAAAAGGTCGTATCTCTCCAAGAAAGATACGCGCGGATTTTAGGCAGATATTCTCCGTCGGTCAAAGGAAATGTTTCGATAAAACTTGACGCTATCAATTAAAAGTTGTCAGCTGCTATTTTGGCAGCGATGGTAGCGATGAATGTTTTCAGCTTTTCAGATATCCTTTGAGGGATTTGAGTAATTCGCGGTCTTCTTCCTCGTCTAAACCTAATACGCGTATGAAATGATCGTTTTTTTCGTCCTGTACTCTGGCCCGTACTTTGGCCAGCTTTTCCAGAAATGCAATCATTCGCGGTAAATCTGCCTGGAATTGTTTGCGGAATTCAAAGACGAGATGACTGGGGATGAAACCGCCAGTTGGAATTTCCGTCAGTTCGCTTAATAAGGCTTCGGTGATGGAAATGTCGGGGGTTAAATCCAGCCATTCCGGGAAGATTTTTTTGAGGATTTTTATTTTGTTCTGATGTCGTCGGGCAAAACGTTTGATTATTTTGAGGGTGTCGGCAGTCCAGGAGCCGGCTTCCCCAGGTCCGGCGGGGACGGCGTCGAGAATGCCAATAGTCAGGTTGGCCACGGTACGGTAAAGGGCCAACTGGAATTGGCGGATTTCTTCACGACTGAAATGTCGGGCAATTTGCGGGTCGCCCAGCAGTATGTCACTGCGGTTTTTGGCCAGCAGACGAAACAGTTTTACCAGCTTGTTGCCGTTTTTCATTTTTGACAACTGATCGAGGACTTTGTCGTATTCTTCTTCTTCGTATTCAATGTCACCCGGGTAGACCGCGATTTGGCCGGCAGCAAAATTGGTGCTGAGCCGGCGCAGATTTTGCGAGCTTTGGGCGGCCAGCTCCATGGCTTCGTCGGTGCATTGCGGCGCACAGAAGCTGTCGAAATCACCGCGCTTTTCCTCGATTGTTTTTTGGATGGCTGAGACATAGCGGGATAGTTCTTTGAGCAGACTAACAGGGGTGTGCTTGGCAGTGAAATCGGGATTGTTTCCTTCCGGTCTGTTTTCCACGCTCCAGGAGATATTCAGCCGCAAGGCGATTGTTTGCAGGTTGGTCAACAATTCTTGAAACGCCCGTTCGTGTTCGGGGGTGTCCAGTTTTTTCCGGTTTTCATGGTCGGTTGATACTATTCTGGAAAGTTCTTTCAGGTAGTGGTTCAGACGGTCGAGGCTGGCGTATGTTTCCAGTACGTGGTGTTCGGGGGTGTCCCGATCTTCTTCAAGTGATTCCGCCGCCTGGCTGGAGAAGGTTTGGGTGAGTGCTGTGATGGTAGAGGAAATAGAAAGGGGGCTTTCTTGCCTAGACAGGGCTTTTTCGACTTCGGGGCCAGCCGTGCCGCGGAGGATTTTTCTTTTGAGATTTTCGTTGGACATGTAAAAGGGAGATTAAATCTTTGTATTATAGCATTTAATCCCCTTAGTGACCAGTTGAGGCCAGTGTTTGCAGTGTTTGGCAAACTGTTTAAAACTTCACTTAATATTCCACGCCTTCGCAAATATCGTTGGCATAAACATGCACTGCCTGGGTGACCACGTCGTCTTCACCATAATGCAGGTAGAGTTCATCGATTTCTTCCTGCGTGACGGTCAGGCCGTTGGTGGAGGCCGCATTGAGACGGTCCAGTTCTTCCAGCCAGGCCTGGTAGGCGCCTTCGTCACCGAGATCGGTGTGTTCCTTGCGGAAGCATTGCATCGTGGCGAAGAGTTCGGCGTAATAGGAGCGTTCCAGCATGTAAAGACTGGTGCGGAAAATGGTCTCGGCCACCTCCTTGCGTGACATGTTTTCAGCCGGGCCGTAATAGTATTTGTTGTCGTTGTCGATGGTGACATGATTGCCGTCCAGCAATTCCTTGGCGATGCCGAAATGCAGATAGGGAGCGTACCATTGATTCATGTCGGCGTCGGCGGGCATGGGGAAGGCTTTTTCCGCTTCCGTCGGTGAGGGCCATTCAGAATCGAGGATTAGCGTGTTGAGAGTCATTTTGATTGCCTCGACACGGTTGACGTTCTGGGCGGGTTTGTAACTCCCATCGGGATATCCCTCGATCCATCCCTGTTCTTTGGCATAGCAGACATAGGGGGCAAACCATTCGTCTTTGACGTCGGAGAAACAATTGGCGTATTTGGGATCGTTCAAAAGGGCCGGATCCAGCGGTACGATTTCGTTGCCGCTGATGATCGTATCAAGCGCCCCCGGCGGATTACTGATGTAGGAAAGCACCAGCATTTTCATCATTTCGGCGCGGTTGACGCCGCGGTCGGGCTGGAAAGTCCCATCGGGATAGCCCTTGATGACTTCGTCCTGGTGGAGAATGGCAATGGCGCTGTAATTGGGGTGTGCCGAGCCAATGTCGCTGAAGGGAACGGTCAGCTTGGCTGCCTCGTCGTGCACAAAAGTTCGTAAGTCAGCCAGGGCAGTAAGCGGCAGCGATAGTAAAAAAAGCCCGATTAGCGGCAGGTGTTTGATTTTCAACATGTTGGTTTTGTTATTTATTGCAGTCAATTAGTATATATGCTTGCGGAGGTTGGCGTGACAATTGAAAATTTTTGTTTTGCCCTTGACTGTATTTGGTTTTGCAATACAATCGTGGCTCGAAAAGTAAAAAACAGGAAACAGATGACTGGAGAGACTGGAAATTACCGGAATAAGTCCGAAAACGCATCGGTTTTGTTGAATATGGCTGCCCAGGCCGGGTCAGATGAAGTGAAAGCCAGTGATGAAGCACTGGTGCGGGAGCTGACCAATCAATTTGCCCAAAATACCGTTGTGGCCGGCAGCCTCGAGTTGTCCGGGCAAACGGTCAAAGCAGAGTTTTTAACCAATATCAATATGCCGGAAGCACCAAAGGAAGGGTTTGCTGATCGTGCCCAGTTTGAGGCCTTTGTTCAACAGATGAATGCGGCGGTGGTGGAAGATTATCGACAGTATCTGCAGCGCCGTGATCAGCTGCGTACTCATGATCCGGAAAATCCGGAAAAGTTCATGGCGGAAATCGTTACCGAATGTGCTGATGGCCTCAATACCGAATTGCAGTTTATGGAGGGGGATGAGTTGCTGGACCGTTTTGATCACGAATGGCTGCCTTTTGCCGGAAATATTATTTTCCCGGAATTTCAGGAACTGGTTAATGCGCAGGACTGGGTTGACTATATGCAGAAGAATCCCGGACAGAAGGAAAAGTTTTTTGTCCGTCTGGACTTTCTTTTCGGCCACAAGGTGGAGGAGGCCTTGGCTGAGTATCGCCAGGGAACATTGTCGAAAGTTCAGATTGAATTTCAGTCCCATTATGACGCTCACCATTATCCCAAGCACGGATGTGGTGCCCACAAGAGTAATTTACTGGCGGCGCAGCTGGAGTCGATCAAGGACTGTCTGGTTGCCGATTCCTGGCTGGCCGAACGCTATCCCCAGGAATATGCCGCGGGACTTTTCAGCGTAATTCATACCACCCATGATACCAGTGAACATGGCGCGGTTTACAGGGCCAGTGTCGTCAACGAAACCTTGCCCGCCGAAGACAGAGAAAAGTATGCCGAATTGTTTGCCCATTCAAAAAAGAAATTCGATCCCGCCAAAGTGCTCAATGAGGAAAAGGGTGTAGTGCGCGAGTACAAGGGCAACCCTTTTCATATCGAACTGGGTGATCATGACGAACAGGCGGTGCGGGTTAGCAATCTGCATTATGCCTCGACGCTGCAGGGGCAAAGCGTGATGGAAATCAGCTGGACTGACAGCCCCGAGACGCTGGCCGCGCATGTAAAAATTCTGCTGGGTATTATTGACAATAATTTCCGCGCCCGCCATCCCGAAAAACCGGCGATAGTGCATTTCGACCTGATCAAGGGAAATGAAAAAATGGCCGATATTTACGGCAAAGTCCGGGCGATTCTTGATGCCGACCCTGAATTGTGCGAAAGGGTGGAAGAGGGGCTTCTCCTGATGGTATTGACTGAGACGGACAGGGAGAATTATTTAATGGAAATTGTGCGTTAGAGTTTGGGAGGACTTTTTAGAGTTTGGACTGAAGAACTATGGCAAATCCGATGGCCGCTCCACAAGGGCGGCCGTCTTTTGCCTGCGCTTCGGTCGCCATGCTCGCATCAATTGTCGTCGCGCTGCGCTCCAGATGGGCCTGGCTAAAACTCTCCGCAAAATTCGACATGGCGTCTCATTTTGCTGTCGAGTTTTTCCTTCGCTACGGCAAAGGCGCGGCTTTGCCTGCGCTTCGGTCGCCATGCTCGCATCTCAAAATGGCGGAGAGAGAGGGATTCGAACCCTCGAACGCCTTTCGACGTTACTCGCCTTCCAAGCGAGCGCACTAGACCAACTATGCGATCTCTCCGTGTGCGTGGAACCGTGGATGTAGGAATGCCGGAGGCGGCGGGCGGCCCCATGGTTTTTCTGGGGCGCTGTCAGCGATTACTATTGTTTTCCGGCGCGTTTTTTGGTCTGCTTTTTGACCAGTGAGGCCAGTTCGGTGCGGAATTTGCCGGGGTTCTTGACCAGTGTGCGCAGGGCGCGTGTCGATACGTTTAGGCGCAGCTTCGTGCCGGTGACGGGATCGATGATGGTTCTCTTGCTGACATTTGGTTCAAAAGTTCTTTTGGTGTGCCGGTTGGAGTGGGAGATATTGTAACCGGTTGATTTTTTCTTGCCCGTGAGCTGACATACCTTGGTCATGGAATTGCTGGTTAAAAGCACGGGAATTTTAGCATTAAAACAGCTAATTGCAACATTTTTTTGTCTTTTGGCGCCCCGCAACGGTTGCCAAATGGCGGCCTGAAAAGCTATTTTATGGCCAATAATGGTTTTAGTCGGACTTTGTGTATAAAATTTATAAAATCGACGGGCAGAAAAAGCATGAGCTGAAAAAGCCAGAGAAAAACTGTTGGATTGACATCAGTAATCCTACCAGTGAGGATATTTCCAAGCTAAAGTCCTTTATTGAAATTACCGATGAGGTCCTGATTTCGGTGGACGATGCCGAAGAGGTGCCGAAACTGGAGAAATTGGACGATTATAACTTTCTGGTTTTGCAGACGCCGGTGGTGGTCGATCCGGCCAAGCCAAGCTATCGTACTATGCCGCTGGGTATACTGTATAACAGCGATTGTCTGGTGACGATTTATTTTGGAAAAAACGACGTGCTGGATTATCTGAAGCTGAAGCTGGAAAATCTTTCGCGCAATCGTATAGTCAGTACCGCGCGCCGTCCCCAGTTTATTCTCAAGCTGATGCTTTTGACCTCGAAATTTTATCTGACCTATCTGAAACAGCTGACTTATGGCATCAACCGGGCCCAGGAGAAGTTTCAGCACGATCCCAATGGGCGTGACATCCATTCGATGATGGAGTTCGGCAAGGCGCTGTCTTACTTTTCCGGTTATCTGCAGGCCAATCAGATGGTTTATCTGAAGATTACCAAAAAGCCTCTTTTCCGTGCCAACGAGGAGGACATTGATCTCTGTGAGGATCTGCTGGACGAAAACCAGCAGGCTTTGGAAGCGGTGAAAATTCATAATAAAATTCTTCATTCCACCATCAGCACTTTTGCCAATCTGATTTCCAACAAGCTCAATGAAAACGTCAAGTATCTGACCACGATTTCAATTATTCTGATGATGCCGACTCTGGTGGCCAGTGTCTATGGCATGAATCTGGTGCTGCCTTTTCAGGGGCATGAACAGGCTTTTGGAATTGTCATGCTGATGTCGGTTTTGTTGACGCTGGTGCTGGTGATTTTCTTTTTTCGCAAAAAACTTTTTTAGTTTGTTTAGACGGTCACTCGTTGGCTGCACGAATCCAAGATGATTGAATTTCTCTACATATTGTTCGCGCTGGTGGTGGTGATTACTTTTCACGAATTTGCCCATGCCTATGTGGCTTATCTGCTTGGCGATCCGACGGCTAAAAAACATGGCCGGGTGACGCTGAATCCGTTGGTGCATCTGGATCCGCTGGGGACAATACTGATTTTCCTGGCGGGGATTGGCTGGGGCAAACCGGTGCCGGTCAATCGGGCTTATTTCAAGCGGCCCGTGGCTTATGAGGCACTGGTGGCGCTGGCCGGGCCAATGATGAATCTGCTAATTGCCGTGGTGGTGCTGGTGCCGCTAAAGTATTTCGGTAATTACCTCAATTATGAGTTAGCCATGCTGCTGGCGACGATTTTTGACATATCAATTCTGCTGTTTGCTTTCAATATGCTGCCTTTCCCGCCGCTGGACGGGTCGAAGTTCGTGCAGCTGCTGGTGCCGCGACGCTTCCAGCATCATTACCAGTTTTATCTGGCCAATGCTTCGCTCTACTTTTTGGCTTTTCTGATTTTCGATAATTTTCTGCTCGCCAAATACTTTGGTTTTTCGGTGCTGTCGCTGTTGATTGGCTGGATCGTGGTGGGGGTGAAGACGGTGCTCTTTCTGGGGGGGTGAGTGACTCGGTCAACAACTTTTCACTTTATACCGTTTTTGATTTCATTACCAGATTGTTTTGGGAGTGTTTGTTTGCTATGGTGTAGACGTCTTTTGTGCGCGATTAAGTCTCGGTTAACTCTCTCACTATTGCAACTTAAGGGAGGCTCAGATTACTCCCGCCTCGCGGGGCAGGAGTTGCGGCCACCCACTTGGGATACTAAGGGATTAGTGTTCCAGAGACGGCCCGGCATAAAGGACTTTTTTTGCTGTCTTCCAAATGCTCTGTATTGGCGGCGCAAGTTGCGTAATAAAATTAAAATTTACGCTTGTCAAATTCGTTTGCGGTGAGTATAATTTCGCCTTATTAATTTTTGTGTCGGGCTATGTTTATGGACAGGGATAAATTGCCGTTTGACGGCGAGCTGCTGGTGAAAGCAAAAGGTAATTTTGACAGGGGGAGGCCTTTTCCTGCTCAAATTGCCATTGCTGCAGGTGAGATGAGGCGCGTGCCAAATGCCCTGATGCTCTTTGCCCCGCTGGCCGGACGTGTCAGACTGAATGATCTGCATCGTGATAATGCTCCGAAAGATTTGATCAGAAAAAAAGAGCGTCAGCAGAAAACCTTGCTCAATACGCTTGTTCCAGTGCTGGGCAGGGAGGTTATGGAGTTGCTGCTCGAGGGCAGGCTTCGGGTGGGTTTTGTGATTGATTCCTGGGGCGGCGATACCTCTATGCTGGAGATTTTTCAGGATGCCGTAGATGAACTGTCCGAGCGCGGGGGCCTCTGTGAGGCCTATGTCAATGGCGACGCCTTTAGCGCTGCTTTTGATCTGATGGCGGTGATGGATAAAAGTTATGCTTTACCCGATTCCAGGTTGATGTGGCACAAGTCAATTGACCTGGAAGAGCGCAGGGTGCTGGAAGAGGAAAGTGAAATTGATTTGCGCGAACTGGACGACTATCTGGCCCGCGGCGTGGAGCCCGCGAGAAGTGCTCTGCGGGACAAGGTGAGGAAGGCGCTGGCCGATCCTACCAATCCAGATGGCAGGGTGTTTTTTGAACCCGATGAACTGTGGCGGGTGGGCTGCCTGGACGAGGTATTTGTCGACCGGGAAGCGATGTCCAGTTATTTTTTCTCTAGCTATCGATCTGGAAAGATTTGACGATTTCCTGCCACTCGCTGATCAGTGTGTTGTTTTCGGTATGTTCTATCAGACGGTTGAGACTTTCCTCGGAAGTCTTTTTGCGGTACTGGCCGATGTCGTCGCCGATAAACCAGTAGTCGTTGAGGCTGCGCGAGATTTTGCCGATGAAAAAATAATTGAGGTTGCTGCCGCGTTTGATGAAGATCTTTTTCCAGCTTTCTCCGTATTCTCCGCCGGTGACCATGACCGGGCTGCCGCTCAAGGCGTTGAATTCATATTGGGTGAGCAGGTTGAGGCCGTTGGTCTGGCAGGCCAGGAAAGGTGCCTGATGCCCGGGCTGATCTTCCGTCTGATCGTTGTTGGTGGCCAGTGGGCCGTCGCATTTGTAGGTGATCCGGCTGTTTTCCTCGGCGGTGAGGACCGGTTGATAGATGGCGTAGGGACCATAGAGTTTTGTCGAAACTTCCAGCCCGAGATAACTGAAATTGCCGTATTGATAATCGTCCTCGTTCCATTCGCTGACGTGGCAGTACAGTTTTGTGACGTCAAACCCCGGCTCTGGTGGCAGGAAAGAAACGGTTCTTTCGCCCAGCTGCATTTGTACGCGGTCGTCTTTGAGCTGACCGACTTTTTGGCCGAAACAGTAAATATCGTTTTCTTTCAGCGTGGCCTGGAAAGGGTCGGGGGCGGAGGCGTTGGCGGGGCTGTCCTGTCCCAGGCGGGGCCGGTTCTGCTGTCCGGCGGGCAGGGTGGGATCGTCGGGGGTGGTGGTTACCGGTGTTGTCGTAGCGGGAGTTGCTGAATCCGTAGTTGGGGTGGTGTCCGGAGTGTCTATGGAGGTTGTTGTCGCCGAGTCACTGCCGGCCGGCGTGGCGGTGGGAGGGACGTTGCTGCAGCCAATCAGGGTGGGCAGGAGCAGGGAGACCAGGATGATTTTGATTTTAGACATAGATTTTTCGCGTGAATGTTTTTAATTTGTTTGCAGCAATGTTCGGGCAATGCCGCGTTGATGATACAACAGACCCCTTATTTCTCCCAACAGATGTTTTTGAAGGGGCAGCGGTCGCAGGGTTCGGAACGGTCGATTTTGTCGAAAGCCAGCGCGCGGATTTGTCCGTGCACAAAGCGGATGTTTTCCGTTACTTCCGCCACTGCCTCGGGGGTGACTTCGATGGCGGCGGTGAGGTATTCTCCGGACTTGCGGCTTTTTTCCAGGAACTCCAGTTGGCTGACGCGGACGGGCCGGTTCTGGAAATCTTTTTTGAAGCGGGGCGAATTGTCGGCCAGGATTTTGTAAAAAACCATCTGGCGCCAGTAGTCACCGCCGTGACGACTTTCCGACATCTGACGGTCAGCGTTGCCGGTCTTGAAGTCGGAGACGATCAGGCCCTGTTGCGGGCCGTTCGGGTCGCCGGAGCCGAAGGAGACTTTGTCGATTTTGCCGGTGATGGGGATGCCGTCCAGGTTGACGCCATGCGAGGAAAAATTGATTTCGCTGAAAGTGTCGGAGGTGAGCAGGTGGCCGCGGGAGTCAAAGTATTCGGAGATCAGGTTGCGGCCGTATTCCAGGCGTTCCTGGTAGTCCTTGTCGGTGAGCATTTCTTTCTGCAGGGCCTTCTGGTAGTGCAGGAGCAGGAATTCGCGGCCGGGGTTGATTTTGGTCTTGCGGTACTGATTGAGAAAAAGCTCCAGCGCTTTGTGCACCGCCGTGCCCATGCCCTGGGCGGCGGATTTGGCCTGGGGCAGGCGGATCAGCGTCTGGTAGAAAAAGCGGCGGGGGCAGGTGAGATAGGTGTTGAGGCTGGTTGGCGAGAGGACGATGCGTTCGGCCAGGGCCCGGAAATGTTCGGTTTCGCGGGCGGTCAGGTCGGGGGCGGGGCGGCCCATGAAGAGNNNNATTTCGTTGAGATAAATGGTGGGGATATCTTCGCGGCCCTTGCCGTTTTCGAAGCGCTGTCGGGCGTAGCTCAAGTGCAATTCCTTTTTGGCGCGGGTCATGGCGACATAAAATAGGCGGCGGTTGTCCTCTTCCAGTTCCATTTTTTCGTCGGCGATCAGGCTTTTGACCAGGCCGGCGGGCAGACGGATTTTGTCGCTGCGGCCGATTTTGTCCCAGCTTCTGCTGGTGGCGCGGATCAAAAAGACTTCCTCAAATTCCAGTCCCTTGGCGCCGTGCGCTGTCATCAGCTGCACGGCGCTCTTGCCGATGTGCAGCGGTTCCTCGATCAGTTTGAGGTCATGGGCGCGGCGGGTGTTGAGCTGACTCAGGAATTCGGTGATGGTCAGGGCGTGGTTGCGACGGGTCTGTTTTTTGATTTCTTTGTACAGTGAATTAAGGCGGTTCAAAACTTCCAGGCGGGAGCTGTTGCCGTCCCGGACCTGATAGGCGATGAAGCCCGATTCCTCCAGTATGCGCACGAAAAATTCCGGCAGGGTCTGATTGGCCGCCGCCTCGCGCCAGTTTTGTATTTTGGTGACGAATTCACGGAGCCGCCGCGGCTGGCTGAGCTGGGCGCTTTGCAGGATTGTTTCGTTGCCGAGGGCGGTCAGCCAGGAGTGGTTTTCGCGGCGGCGGAGGTCGCGTTGATTGAAAAAATTGGCGAATTTGAGCACGTCCAATTTGTCGAAACCGAGAAAGTCCAGAAAAAGCGTCTGGCAAAAGGCTTCGTCGTCGTTGGGATTTTCGATCAGGCGGAAGAGGGCCAGCAGCTTGCCGATCTGCAGGTCCTGGAGAATGTTCTGGCCGGCCTTCAGTTCGAAGGGAATGCCCAGTTTGAGCAGTAGTTCGCTCAATTCCTCGGCCTCGGCGTGCCTGTGGTAGAGCACGGCGATCTGTGCGGGGTCGGTGCCGGCGGCGATCAGGCTTTCGATCTTTTTGGCGGTGCCGTAGATTTCGGCCTGCTCGGTGGAGTAGCGGTAGAGTTTCACGGCCGCGGCGGCGTGGCCGGCGTGGCTCTGCAGGTTTTTGTCGATGTTGTGCAGGTGGCCGGCGATGCGCGTGCGATTGCGGGCGACCATTTGTCCGGCGGCGTCGAGGATGGTTTGCTGGCTGCGGTAATTGCGGATCAAGGTGACCAGTTTCAGTTCGGCGGCGTAGTGACGATAGAAATTGATGATGTTTTCGATGGAGGCTCCCTGGAAGCGGTAGATCGACTGGTCGTCATCACCGACCACAAAGATATTGGGCGATTCAAAAAAATTGCCGAGCAGATCGACGGCGCGGTTCTGCGAGGAATTGGTGTCCTGGTATTCGTCAACCAGAATATACTGGTAAATTTCCTGATATTTGCGCAGCAGGGCGGGGGAATTTCCCAGTTCGCGCACGGCCATCATGATCATGTCCTCATAGTCGTAGCGGCCGGTTTCAGTGAGGTCTTCGCGGTAAAAAGTGTAGGCGCGGGCCAGCTCGCGCTGTTTGGGCAGATGATCCAGGCTGTCCAGAATCAGCTTGCGCAGGGCGTCGCGCAGTTTTTTGCCGGCGGAATTGTCCTTGCGTTTTTCGCCGCATAATTCGCCCAGATAATTGCCGTGCAGGGTGGACAGATAATCCAGATAGTGCTGCTGGAAAGGGGTGGGGTCAATTTTGAGACGGGGGAAAAGAGTGACCGGGTCGGCCAGGGCGCAGATTTCGGCGGGGAAGGTGCGTTTGGCTTCGAGCAGGTCGTTTAGATTGTCCCGCAGGGCCGTGAGCAGGGTCTCCAATTCGTCCAGGCGGGCGGAGAGGGTCTCCGGATCGATGTTCTCCTTTTTGAGGTTCTGGATTTGCGTGCCGAGATCCTTGAGAAAAGTGTAGGGTTCCGCGGTGGGGCGCAGTGGGCTGGTGACGCCGAGGCGGTCGATGATTTTTTCCAGCAGATTGACCCTTTCCAGGTCGTCCAGCTGTTCGCCTTCCTGTTTGAAAATGAAAGTGTCGGGGTTGTCGCGGATGATTTCGTTGCAGAAACTGTGGAAAGTGCAGACTTTGACGTGATAGGCCGCGGTGCCGACGATTTCAATCAAACGGCTGCGCATGGCGGTGACGCCGGCGTCGGTGAAAGTCAGACAGAGAATATTGAAGGGGTCGATCTGCGTTTCCAGCAGGATTTTGGCGATGCGCACGGCCAGGATTTGCGTCTTGCCCGTGCCGGCGCCGGCGATGACCATGACGGGGCCCTCGATATTGTCGACGGCTTCCCGCTGCTCGGGGTTGAGGGCGTCGTAATAGCGCTGGAAGGCCGCCAGCCTGTCGGCGGCAGCGGGTGGCGTGGTGGTGGGCTGTGGGGCGTTGGTGTTTTCCGGCGGCGTGGTTTCGGGTGTGAGCGCGTCCGTGGTGGGTGGCGAAGTGGGCATGAGGCGGTGCGAATTATTGATGCGAACTTGTCGCAAATTTTAACACCCGCAGGTGCGAAGCGCGAAATATTTGCCATTGCCGTCGCCGGGTGATTGACGTGGTGGAGTGCTGAAAAGTCTGCGCGTGCACAGTTTTGGGGGTGGGGGGTGGTGCGGTATGCTTGATATAAGCCTCTAATTTCTACTTTGAGTTTTGGTTTTTGAGGTTGCTATTTCAGGATGGTGTAATTTCTTTACGGTAATGTGGTCTGGTAAGGTTGACTGCGTTATTTTGTCATAGTATCTTAATAGCGCGGCACGTTATTATCTGGACGATTGCCGTATGATCATTTCTTTTAAAGACCGGTGGACACGAAATGTGTTTTTTAGACGTTATTCAAGACGGTTTTCAGTTGGCGTACAAAAAATCGCATATCGAAAGTTGCTGATGTTGCACGCTGCAACACTCTTGACCGATTTAAGCGCTTCTCCGGCAAATAGACTGGAGTTGTTAAGAGGGAACAAAAGTGGACAATATAGTATTAGGATCAACAAAAAGTGGAGGATTTGTTTTTATTGGCATCAGGGAGGTGCGGCAGAAGTACAAATTATCGATTATCATTAAAAATTAACATGCCAAAAGCTGTTTATCGACCAATACATCCCGGGAAGATTCTACTGGAGGAATTTTTGCGCCCATTAAAATTGTCACAGTATAGATTGGCCAAGGATATTTCGGTGGTGCCGAGGAGAATAAATGAAATTGTTAAGGGGAAGCGTTCGATAAGTGCCGATACCGCTCTGAGACTGGGGAGATATTTCGGCAATACGCCTGAGTTTTGGCTTAATTTGCAAAATCATTATGATTTGGAGAAACAGTCACACAAGTTGAGGAAGCGAATGCATGTTGAAGTGAGAGTGTTTCAAAAAGACGGGGTGGTTGTTTAATAAGAGTTTTTTAAAACAATTAAACCATGAAACTATCTGAAAGTGCGCCGGAGGGAATTGATGTGACGGAAGTGCTCGAACTGGCGGCTAAACTGGGCATGGGGGAGACTCCGGAGATGACTGCCCTGCGCGGCCAAATCGTGGAGGCTCTGCGGGAAGGGCCGGAGAAGGATGCGCTGGCACGGGAGTTGTATGCTGAATACGAAAGAAAGGTCGACATGCTTCTGGAAAAGGTCACTACCCTGAATGGCCAGATCGGAGAGCAGCTACTGAAAGCGGTGATTTTTGGGGAGGCTGGAAATGGCGATTATTTTCTGGATTTTTTGAGCGATGCCAGGCTGTCGGCGCATAATTCAGGATTGATGTGGGAGGAGGTAAATCAGATTGGTGGAATCATGCGCAGGAGCGGGTTAGGCGGTTGATGGAATATTTACTTGCTTTGTGATGGTTATGGGTATATATTCAAAATAATTAGTTATTAATTATAAATATATGCCAAATTTTGATCAGACCGGGCCGAGAGGTCAGGGGGCGATGACGGGCCGGCAGATGGGGAAATGCTCTGGGACAAAGGGTTGTCAGGACAGTCAGGCTGTAGGTGATGGAGTGGCTCTGGGAACCGGACGCGGAGGTGCGGGGCGAGGTCCCGGGTTGCGTGGCAGATGCGGTCGGCCGAATTGCTGTGGTCGTGGGGCCGGATTGGGGAAAGGGCGTGTTTTTATTTCTTGACCAATATTGGTGATGGTACGTCCGCGACTTGGCAGAATGATCAGGCGAGATCCTGCAGTTACTTATTACAAACCTCAGGGGGTTCCGCTTCGCCTCTTGGAGGAAGTGGAACTTTCTCACGAGGAATGGGAAGTTTTGCGACTCAGGCATGTCGAGGGGCTGGAGCAGCTCGATGCCGCTGCCGCGATGAACACTTCACAGAGTACGTTGCAGAGACTATTGGCCTCGGCGCAAAAAAAAGTGGGGCGGGCGATTGTACAGGGCATGGCCATCAGGATTGTCAAATAACGGTCTGGATGGGCTTGTCTGTCGCGGGCCGATATGCGAAGATGCCGGCGAACTTTCAAAGCTTTTGCAGATGTCCAAATCCTACAAATACATTGATCTGATTACGGCGCTTTTTGCGGTGATACTGCTGGTTTCCAATATTGTTTCCAGCAAGATTCTGGTCTTGGGGCCTTTTACTTTTGATGGTGGGACGGTGCTTTTTCCGCTCAGTTATATCCTGGGGGACGTGCTGACCGAGGTCTATGGCTACAAGAGGGCGAGGCGGGTTATTTGGATGGGCTTTTTCCTGTTGCTGCTGGCGATGCTGACGATTGTGCTGGTGGGCGCGCTGCCGGCGGCGGCCGAGTGGCAGGGGCAGGCGGCCTATGAAACGATTCTGGGGCTGACGCCGCGGATTATCATGGCCAGTCTGATGGCATATTTTGCCGGTGAATTTATCAATTCATACATTTTGGCCAAGTTGAAAGTCGAGACGCAGGGGCGGATGCTCTGGGCCAGGCTGCTGGGATCCTCGGTGGTGGGACATTTTGTGGACAGCGCGATTTTTGTGACGGTGGCCTTTGCCGGCGTGCTGGAGCCGGGGCTTCTGTGGGCGGTAATGATTTCCAATTATCTGTTTAAACTGCTGGTGGAGATTGTGGTGCTGCCGCTGACCTATCGGGTGGTGGCCAGGTTGAAGAAAGCCGAGGGCGAGGATTATTACGATTACAAAACCAATTTCAATCCGTTCAGACTGAAGTAAAAGAACAGGGGGAATCCATAGGATTCCCCCTGTTTCAGCCTTGGGCTGACAACCTTCTCGTCTAAATCAATTATACTGGCCGGCAGTGGTGGAGACAAGGGGATTCGAACCCCTGACAATCCTTTTGACGAGAAGGTTGTCGCACCGTGCTGTCCCCAACATCAACCGGCGATTACAATGTTAGACTGCTTTCCTGACTTTTGGCTTAAATGTTATGTGGTTATTTCCGCAGTTGACAATTCTTTGGATTTAGCGTAAAACTATATCTTTCCAGTGGGAGTGCCTTTGGCAACAAGGGCTGCCGGTGTTCCGGTCCCGCTGGGCGTTCCAAAACAAGCAGGAGAATGGGGATAATGACGGGCCGGGTGGTCCGTCGGAAGGAAAGAGGAGGAGTGTTATGAAAAAGCTGAACGCGTTTGTGGTGTGCGTGGTTGTCGCGGTGGCGCTGGTGTTCGCTCTTGGCGGCTGCGGTGGGAATGTTGAGAACAACACCTACCTGGTCGGAGAGGACTGCCAGGTGCCGGAGTCGACGCTCCTGATGCAGAAGTCCTGGGCGGAGGCTGACACCTACTCTCGCACCTGCACGGCCGAGGCCGACCGGATGTGGCAGAACTGCTACGATCATCCGGAGAACTGGCCCACGGGCGGGCAGGAGGAATGTCACAACCTTGCCCAGAAGGAGAGCAACTATTGTGCCTACTACTTCGCGATGCGGGTGAACAAGTTCACCATCCGCGAGTGTGGGGTGGTGGTGTTCTCCAACCTGACCGATCCGGAGATGGTCCCAGCCGGCGAGCAGATGCCCCCCTGGGATGTCAACGACAACGACGAGGACGGCGACGGCATCGAGACGTGGTGGGAGTATATGATGGGGTACAACCCCTGTACTCCCCAGAGCTTCGGCTGCGTCGATGACGCAGAGCTCGACTACGATGTCGATGGCATCGCCAACGGAGAGGACGAGTTTCCTCTCTGCAACTGGGATGATCCCGCCGGCTGGCAGGGTGACTGCATCTGAGCGCTCTTCGGCTCAGTCTCGGTTCCGGTCCGGCCTGGTTTTCCCGCAGCTCTTTCCCTCCCTCGCTCTTCCCCCATTCTCCCGCCTTTTCGGCCGGGCCGCGATACAACGCGCGCCCGGCTATTTCCCATATTTCGCGGTAGTTCTTCCGGCCTCATTGTGCTAGAATGGCGCCGTAAAAAAGCCCGTTGCCAGCGGGCGCGGAAAACAGTAAGAATGTCTGTGCCGTCATTTTGGCGCCGCGTGCGGGGCGGCTTGAATCAATATCTATGTCTGCCGGTCATGCTAAAATTATTTAATACGCTTACTCATCGCGTCGAGGAATTTAAACCTCTTGAAGAAGGCCATGTCGGTCTCTATTCCTGCGGCCCGACCGTCTACAACTATGTGCATCTGGGCAATCTGAGGGCCTATCTCTTCATCGATCTGCTTAAACGCTATCTGGCCTGGCGGGGTTATCAGGTAAAGCACGTGATGAATATCACTGATGTTGACGACAAGACCATTCGTGACAGTAGTCAGGCCGGGCAGACGCTGAAGGAGTTCACCGAGCATTATACGGCGCTTTTTTTGCAGGATTTGGAAGCCGTCAATATCCGGCTGCCGGAGGTGATGCCAAAGGCGACCGAACACATCGATGAGATGGTGGCCATCGTCAAAAAACTGCTGGAAACCGGCCATGCTTATCGGCAGGGGGATTCGGTCTATTTCAAAATTTCCACTTCCGATCACTATGGCGAGCTGGCTCAGCTGGCCGGGCGTGAACTGAAGGAAAACGCCGATCAGCGGCTCAATCAAAGTGATGAATACGAGAAGGAAAACGTCAATGACTTCGTGCTTTGGAAGGGATGGAAGCCCGAGGACGGCGACGTTTTCTGGGAGACGGAAATCGGTAAGGGACGTCCGGGCTGGCATATCGAATGCACGGCCATGTCGATGAAATATCTGGGCGAGACTTTTGACATTCACGGCGGTGGAGAGGATCTGGTTTTTCCCCATCATACCAATGAGATTGCCCAGTCGGAGGCTTACAGCGGCAAGAAATTCGTCAATTATTGGCTGCACAACGCCCATCTGCTGATAGAGGGCAAAAAAATGTCCAAGTCACTGGGTAATTTTTTCACTCTGCGCGATCTGCAGGAGCGCGGTTATCTGCCGATTCTGGTTCGCATAGTGCTGCTGAAAGTGCATTATCGCCAGAATCTCAATTTCACTTTTGCCGGTTTGGATGAAGCGGCGGCGATTGCCAGGCGTTTTCTGGACGCATTGATTGACCTGGAATTGCAGACCGGGGAGGCGGGGAATCAGCTGGATATTGACGGGCTGGTGGCCGGCTGCCGTGATAAATTCGTGGCGGCGATGGATGACGATTTGAACATCAGTATTGCCCTGGCGGCGGTGATGGATTTTCTGGCTGAGGTAAACCGGCAGGTGAAGAAAATGAATGCCGCGCAGGCCGCACAGGTGAGAGACTTTATTTTTGAAATTGATCAGGTGCTTGGTTTCGTGCGGGTGATTTACGACGATTATCAGGACAGACTGGCCAAAGTGTCGGCGGACGCGCAGGTGCGGGAGCTGGTAGACAAAAGGGCTGAATTGAAAAAGGCCAAAGATTATGCCGGGGCCGACGCGGTCAGGGCGCAATTGTCCGAGCGGGGAGTCACAATCAGTGATATGCCGGGAGAAAAATATTTATTAAGAATCAATTATCCATGATTGAAGCCATAGTTGCCACTTTACTGGTTAGCCTGCTTTCTCTTTCCGGTGCAATATTTCTGATGAAAAAAGAAATTATTTCGGCGCGCTATGGCGGACTGATGATCAGTATCGCCGCCGGCGTGATGCTGGCTACCGCCGTGTTGGGACTGCTGCCGGAGGCGGTGGAAATGTTTCACGGGCATGATGCCTATTGGGTTTTTCTCCTGGGTATCTGTTTTTTCTTTGTGATGGAGAGGATGGTGCACTGGTATCATCACCATCAACACAACCCCGAACATCAGAGCGGGCATCTGAAAGCAGCTGAGGTGCGGCCGACCGCCTATCTGATTCTAGTTGGTGATTCGTTGCACAATTTTTTTGACGGGGTGGCCATTGCCACGGCTTTCAGCATCAGTTTCGAGGTGGGCGTGGCGACGACGCTGGCGATTATTTTGCATGAAATTCCCCAGGAGCTGGCCGATTTTGTTGCCCTGACCCATAGTGGGTTGAAGGTAAAGAAAGCTTTGCTGTTTAATCTTTTGACGGCTTTTACCGCCGTGCTGGGGGCGGTGGTGGGCTGGTATTTTTTGCACGCGCTGGAAGGTTCTTTGCCCTATCTGGTAGCTTTCAATGCCGGTATGTTTATCTATATCGCCACCTCCGATCTGATTCCCGCTCTGCATGAGGATTTTAAGAAAAACCGCAAGTGGCTGCAGACTTTTGCTTTTCTGCTGGGGGTTGTCTTGATGGGATTGCTGCTGAACAGCATCGGGCACAGTCATGAGCATGAGGAAGACGATCATGCCGAAGAAAGCCGACTGGAGCAGGTTGAGATCAAGCGAGTCGAAGGAGAAAGTACTTTGGTGGCGGAATAGGGCGGTTCCGTCGCTGCTGGCGATGGTTTTTGATCAGGCCAAGATTTTCCGCAGCAGGTCGGGAACTTTTTGCTGATCGAGGAAGTAGGGGGAGGTGGCGATGGTGACCAGGCAGGCGGTTGGCAGAAGTTTTTTGAACAGGGTGATTTTGGCGGCGCGCGGAATATAGTCCAACTCCGGGGCGAAGAAGTCGAGGTCGAGATCGAGGATGAAATTTTCGGGAGGGGCGCTGTCGAGCGCCGACTGCAGACGGGCTGACGAGTCGATATTGATGACATGGTCGAGCAGCCCGGTTTTTAACGCCGGAGGAATGAAATTA
This sequence comes from Candidatus Peregrinibacteria bacterium UBA1369, assembly GCA_002305925.1. GTDB lineage: Bacteria > Patescibacteriota > Gracilibacteria > UBA1369 > UBA1369 > UBA1369. The sequence goes on along the minus strand of DBRL01000007.1, from coordinate 23,796 downwards.
CCGACATTGAGGATTTCGTTGGTGTAGGCGTGGAGAGCGTCGGCATCGTTGATGGTGCGGCTGTCGGGCAGGGTGGCGGGGATGCGGCTGTCTTTGTGCTGGTCGATGTGGACGAGGGCGAAGGGCGGGCGGTGGCTTTTGGTTTGGCTGCGTGGCGTGCCGTGGCGGAGGTTTTGGAAGCCGTTGTGCAGGCAGAGATGCCAGAAGTAAAAAGCGTGGTTGTGATTGTCGAAAATGAAGACCGGGCAGGGGTCGCGGTTGGCGGGGTTGGGAAAGAGCAGAAAGTTTTCCAGGCCGGCAAAACTTTTGAGCCGGCCGTCTTCTATTATCTCAAAGGCGGGGCTGCTGGACCAGCGCAGGGCGTTTAGCGCTTCGGCCGCGGAATTGTATTGGCGCAATGGCGCGAGGCGCAGGTAGGGTTCGGGGTGCAGGGCGGAGCGTTCCGCGTAGTCGAAGGCGTTGTTGCCGAGCGCCGCGCTGCTGAATTGTTCTTCCCGATAATGTGGAATTTCTCGGCTGGAGATCATGATGGATTTGTTGCTTGGGCGGGCGATGTGGTAAAATTGCCGCGTTTAAAATATAAACCAAAAATTATGGCCAAGACAGACAAGTTTGACATGCTGATCAAGCTGACGGCATCGGTTCTATTAGTATTGCTGGCCATCTGGGTCGGCACGCAGATCTGGGGTACGCCCTGGAACAAAAATATCCGCGCCGAGGTGACTTCCACTCCCTATGCCCGCACGGTGACCGTGGAGGGAGATGGCAAGGTCACGGTAAAGCCTGATATCGCCAGGATTTCCCTGTCGGTGGCGTCGACCGCCAAGACCGTCAAGGAGGTGACTGAAGCTAACAACAAGAGTATGACTGCCGTGATCAATGAACTGAAAAATCTGGGCATCGAGGCCAAAGATATTATGACTTTCTCCTATGATCTCTATCCGCAATACGATTACAATACTCCCGTCTATTACGATGAAAAGCCTGAGCCGGCCAAACTGCCGGAGATTATCGGTTACAGCCTGACCCAGTCACTGGACGTGAAAGTTCGTGATTTGACCAAGACCGATCAGGTGATCGATTTGGCTACCAAAGCCGGTGCAAATCAGGTCGGGTCACTATATTTCGATATCGATGAATTGGCGCCGATCAAGGCGGAAGCGCGCAAATTGGCTTTTGAAAAGGCCCGTGAGAAGGCCGATCAGATGGCCAGGGCTGCCGGCGTAAGCTTGGGCCGGGTGGTGACATTTTCCGAGAGCGATTATGGCGGCTACTATCCGATGGTGCAATATGCGACGAATTATTCCAGCCGTGACATGATGGTTGGGGCTGAGATGGCTCCGGCGCCGGCGGTGGAAGCCGGATCAAAGGACGTGACGGTGAACATCTCCGTAACCTACGAAATTGATTGAAATCGTCCTGCCACGGCAGAGCCTTTTTTAGGATAGCAAGGATTCAAGTAATTTAAGCGGGGGCTGGGTGTTGAGAAGATGTTTTTTCTCGGCCCAGCCTCTTTGCGCGGTCCAGACACCGTATTGCAGGAATTCCAATTGCTGCGCGTCAAGGGCGTCGGAGTTGACGCAGAGTCCGGCTTTTTTCTCAATGGCCAGTTTGATCTGCGTATCGGTCAGATCGAGGCGGTTGGGCTGGCTGTTGATTTCCAGGTATTGTTTGTGATTGGCGCAATGCACGATTATTTTAGTCATATTGACGGCGATGCCCTCGCGCTCATTGAGCAGGCGGGCGTTGGGACAGGAGAGAATTTTGACCTTGGGGTGGGCGGAGAGAGCTTTGATCAGGCGCGCGGTTTGGCGGGGTTCGGTCAGGTTGAAGCTGTGATTGATCTTGACGATAAGAAAGTCCAGCCGTTTGAGCAGGTCTGCCGGTGACAGGTCCAGCGTGCCGTCGGTGTTGATGGACAATTTAAGCGATTTGAGCAGCAGGGGGTGGGTGGGCGAGGGCGCTTTTTTGTTTTTGCCGTTGTTGCCATGTTGCCGGTTGAGGGCGTCGATTTCGTCGAGTTGTTGCCGCAGTTTGTTGGCGTCGAAAAGGGTGGGCAGTTCGCCGGAGCTGAAAGTGTCGGCAATGGCCAGGCAGGAGAGGCCCTGGGCGCCGGCGGCCCGGAGCAGTTCGGCGATGGAGCTTTTGCCGTCGCCGTAGGAGGAGTTGACGTTGAGGTCGGTGGTCAGATCGGGAAGTTCCACCGGCACCGGCAGTTCGCCGTGCATGGCAGCCTGGAATTCGCCGCGGGTTTCGCGCAGGGTGGGCGGAATCCAGGGCAGGCCGACGGCGCGGTAAAATTTTTCTTCAGTGTCGCCGACGATGAATTTTTCTACGGGGTGGCCGTTTTTGTCTTTTTCCGAAAGGTCAAAGATGCCGTACTCGTTGATTTTTTTGCCGACTTTCTGGGCATGCGTGCGGATCTCGATGTTGTGATCCTTGGAGCCGGTGAAATAGTGCAGCGCCGCCCCGAAAGACCGTTTTTCGACTACCCGCAGGTCGGATTGGGCGCCGCTCTCCAGAATGACCGAGCACTTGGTCGGTCCGCTGGCGATGACGTTTTTGACCAGCGGGAATTTCTGGAAATGGGCGATGATCGCGGCGGCGTCCGCGGGGCGGCGCGGAGCGGCGAGGATGTCCAAATCGCCAACGGTTTCCCGACGGCGGCGCAGGCTGCCCGCGTATTCTACTTTGGCAACTTCCTTGAGGCGGCGCAGATGGGTGACGATTTGTTCGGCCAGAGGCAGGGCCTCGGAGAGCAGCATGCGGTGGCTGTATTTGGCGTGTTCTTCAATGGCCCGCAGAATTTCCGCCTCACTTTTTTCGCCCATGCGCGGCAGTTGGCAGAGTTGGTGGGACAGGGCGGCCTTTTTCAGTTTATCCAGACTGTCGATTTTGAGCTGATGATAAAACAGCGCGGCCTTTTTGGGCCCGATGCTGCGCACGGCCAGTACGTCGAGCAGTCCACGGCCGTATTTTTTCAATAGTTTGAGGTGAAATTGGCAGACGCCGGTATTCAACATTTCCTCAATTTTCAGTCGCAGGTCCTCACCGATGCCGGGCAGGCTTTCCAGTTCGTCGGGATTGTCGCGCCAGATCTCTTTCAGTTCGTGTCCCAGGCCGCGGATGTTTTCGGCGGCGTTCTGATAGGCCAGTACCCGGAAACGGTTGGCGCCGTCGATTTCCAGCAGGTCACCGATTTCCTGAAAGGTGTTGGCGATTTGTTGATTGTCCATGTGTGGCTGGCGAAAGTATTTTGAGAGGCTCGGCTGTTTCTAGCGTCCAAAACTTTTGAGCGTGGCGGCGGATTTTTGCAGTAACTTTTTTTCCTTGGCTGAGAGCGGCACTTCGATGGTTTCGGCGATGCCCCGCGAACCCAGTACGCAGGGAATGCTGAGGGCAACGTCGCGCAGGCCGTATTGGCCCTTCAGTACGGTGGAGAGTGGGACGACGATGCGTGCATCTTCATAGATCGCTTTCATGATTTCCCGGATCACGATGGCGATGGAGTAGCAGGTGAAGCCCATGTCATGAATGATGCGATAGGCGGCATTGCGGGTGTCGATATAGCATTGGTCGGCTTTTTTTTGCGTAAAGCGTGGAAATTTGAAGATGGACTGACCGGCGATATTGGCTGAGCTCCAGACCGGGAAAGAGGTGTCGCCGTGCTCGCCGAGAATGAAGGCCTGAATGTCGCGCGGGTTGATTTTCAACAATTCGGAGAGGTGATATTGTAGGCGCGAAGTGTCGAGCAACGTACCCGTGCCGAAAACTCTTTCGCGGGGGAATTTGCTCAATTTCCAGGCCTCATGGGTCAGCACGTCGACGGGGTTGGTGACGATCAGCAGAATGGAATGGGGGGAATGTTTGGCCAATTGGGGAATCATTTTGCCGAAGATGGCGCGGTTGGTATTGATCAGGTCGAGGCGGCTCTGGCCGGGTTGCTGGCGGGCGCCGGCGGTTATGACGATCAGGTCGGAATTGGCGGTTTTTTTGAGGTCGTTGCCAGCTTCGATTTTGACATAGGGCAGGAAGGACAGTGAGTGCTGGAAGTCCAAAAGCAGGCCGTTGGCGCGGTCTTTGTTGACGTCGATCAGTGTAAGTTCGTTGGGGATGCCGCTCAAGAGCATGGTGTGAGCGGCCGTGGCTCCGACGTTGCCGCAGCCAATGACTGATATTTTGAATTTGTCCTGGAAATGCGGTTCGTGGTTTGGCATGTTTGTTTTTTGGTGAAAGTAACTCTGCAATTATAAAACCAGTCCACTAAAAATTACAGTTTTTCACCATGCCCGCTTTCGGCAGAGGCTGTTTTCGGATAGAATATCGTCCGGAATTAGTACTTTATCAAATAGAGCATGGGTATCAAAAGCCATGGTGGCAGTGGCTTTGGAGAGGTGGAGAATTATCGATATGGGGAGGACCCGTCTTCGGAAGAAGAGCGTGTGGAGCAGTCCGGGAGTTTGACTGAGTTGGAGGATTTACCTTTTGGCACAAAGTTTTCTTCCGGTCTCCGCTTCAGAGCGGTATTGGAAGATGCAGAGCGTGAGCTGGAAGGCAAGCAGAATGATTGTGGCTATGAACGTGTGATTGCCAGTGTCAGTCAGCTTCAGAATATTGTTGATGAGGCAGATGGTTTGGGAGATCCCACAGTGCCTGATTTGCAGGTGCTTGGACGTTGGCAGAGTGAACAGCCTCGTCCCGACAGGGCCGTTTTGGAAATGGAAAAACAATTGACCGAAGTTTTTCAAAACCAGGTCAGACAGACTCTTTCTTGGGCCGATGGTCTGCTTAAGACAAATAAAAGCGAGGATGTCCAGAATCTGGCTGATTCTTCTACGGATAATTCTGCCGATGTTGTTTCGTCGCAATCGGAAGAATGGAGGTATGGTAGAGATGGTTTTGAAGATAATATCTGTTCGCCGAAGGTACTCCTGGAGGAACAGGAAGTCCGTCGTTACCTGGATGAATTGCATCAATGGCGCAGTACTCTCAAACCAATGCGTCGCGCGGTACATTTGGTCGAGAAGCATTTCGGTTATGTCTGTCCCTGGTGGGATTCGCCGAACGCGCTGGTGCGTGTGTGGGGCCAGCTGGATTGCGCTTTGCAGGTTTTTAGCGATGAAAGGATGGTACGCGATCTGGTTGAGGTATTGGGCAAAAATGTAGTTACTGCAGGTCTGCAGCCGCGTGAGGGGCGACTATATGGTTTTGCCTATCTGACTGAAAATGCTGCTCGTCTAAAAAAAATGATTGCTGAAAAGTATCGCGAGCATAGCGGCTTGCTTGATGCTATAATCCGCAAGCAAGATAATAACGAGTGATGTTCTGGACATATTTTCAATGGGCGGTTTACTGGGGAAGTTATCTGATTTTTGCTTGGCTGGTCTTTAATGTCTGGCTGCTTTGGCGCTGGCATGGTCGGGCGCGGTCGGAGCGGCGGGGGGCTTCCGGACGGACGGTGCGGAGGCTCTGGCGCTGGCTGGGGTGGGTGCTGCTGGTGCTGACTGTGCTCTTTGTCTATATGCGTTTTGTCGAGCCGTACTGGATTGTGACTCGATATGAACAGTTTGTTTCCGGTGATGGAACCATGCGGGTGCGGGTGGCTCTGGTTTCCGATATCCATTTGGGCGTGTTCAAGGATAGCGATTATCTGCGACGCGTGCTGGAGGTGGTGCGATCCGGTGACCCCGATTTACTGGTGATACCCGGTGATTTTATCAATGATCCCAGTGCTGAGCAGTTGACCAGGATGTTTGAGCCCCTGGGAAATTTTTCCGTGCCGATCTATGCCGTTACCGGTAACCATGACGCCAAAGTCCCCGGGCATTTTTCCAGCGCGGAAGTGCGGGCGGCTTTGCCGCCCGCAGTGACGGTTATTGACAATGCCCAGGCCGATTTTATTAAGGACGGGCGAACGCTGCGGTTGATCGGGATCAGTGACCTGATGGAAGGGGAGTCGGATTATTCGGGGCTTGTCACGGCCCGCCCCGGGCAGTTTAACCTGGTGGTGACGCATAACCCCGATACCGCGCATCTGCTTCCGGCGGAGCTGTATCCGGCGGGGGGCGGGCCGGATCTGCTGGTGGCCGGGCATACGCATGGCGGGCAGATGTTCATTCCGCCACTGGTGTACTGGATGATTCCCTGTGAAAACCTGTTCCTGCGTGGCTGGTATGAGGTGAACGGTTTGCCGGTATATGTCACTTCCGGAGTGGGCGAGGTGCTTTTGCCGCTGCGTTTTCTGGTGCCGCCGGAGGTGGTTTTTCTGGATCTATATATTTAAATATTTTTTGGTGGCTTAGCCAGTTTGTGGCCTCGTCTAATTTGTAAGTTGTTTTTTGGCTAGTGGAAGCTTTTTATATTTAGCATTGCCCCCGAAGCACCCACCGTATATAGTGGGGTATACTCTTTCCGCCGTACTAGGGATTGTATGTCTCCACATTATCATTTAATAAAATAAAAATGAGTCAGCCCAGTAGTTCTTCTCCGGTTCAAAACGAACCCCTGCTCCAGGAAAATCGCGAGCGATTTGTAATTTTGCCGATTCGCCATGACGCGGTATGGCAGATGTACAAACAGGCCGAGGCCAGTTTTTGGACGGCCGAGGAGGTCGATCTCTCCGAGGATTTGGCCGACTGGAATCGGCTCAATGAAAATGAAAAGCATTTTGTTTCAACTATTCTGGCTTTTTTTGCCGCTTCCGACGGTATAGTCAACGAAAACTTGGCCACCAATTTCATCCGCGAGGTACAGATACCGGAGGCCCGCTGCTTCTACGGTTTTCAGATTGCCATCGAAAACATCCATTCGGAAATGTATTCGCTGCTGATTGATACCTATATCAAGGATCCTGCACAAAAGACCCATCTGTTCCGGGCCATCGACACGGTGCCGGCGGTGCAGAAAAAAGCCGAGTGGGCTCTAAAGTGGATCAACAGTCCCGATTTTGCAGAGCGGCTGGTGGCTTTCGCGGCGGTGGAAGGGATTTTTTTCTCAGGCAGTTTCTGTTCGATTTTCTGGCTGAAAAAGCGCGGCCTGATGCCCGGGCTGACTTTTTCCAATGAGTTGATTTCACGTGACGAATCTCTGCACTGTGAATTTGCCACTTTGCTTTATTCGATGCTGAACAACCGTCTGCCGGTTGAGCGGGTGCAGCAGATTGTGCGTGAGGCCGTGGAGATTGAAAAAGAATTTATCACCGAGGCTTTGCCGGTTTCATTGATCGGCATGAATGCCGGTTTGATGGGACAATACATTGAATATGTCGCCGATTTCTGGTTGGTGCGTTTGGGTGCTCCGAAACTTTACAATTCCAGCAATCCCTTTGATTTCATGGAGCTGATTTCGCTTTCCGGCAAAACCAATTTTTTTGAGAAGCGCGTTGGAGATTACCAGAAGGCCGGCGTGAATGTGCGTGAACATGACAGCGCGGCGGTAAAGCAGTTTTCGCTGGAGGCAGATTTTTAGTTTTTGCTATTTTTTCATCTAACAAAAATATTTTATGCAGGTAAGAAGATCGAATGGAACTTTGGAGGCGGCGCGCTTTGACCGGATTACCGAGAAGGTGACGCGTCTGAGTGAAGGGCTGGACAGAAAATACATAGACCCGGACCTGATTACCAAGAAAACCATTGAGGGGTTTTATGACGGTATCACCACCCGCGAACTGGACGAATTGACGGCGGAAATAGCCGCCAGTATGGCTACCGTGCATCCCGACTATTCACTTTTGGCCGGGCGGATACTGGTGGCGCGCCTGCATCAGGAGACGCCGGACAGATTTTCGGAGGCGATGACCGCGCTCTACGATTATGTCGATCAGGCGACCGGTGAAAACGCCAGTATGATTGCCGAGGACGTCTATCGGATGGTGCAGGAAAACGCCGAAACTTTGGACGCGGCTATCGATCATCAGGCCGATTACAGCTATGACTATTTCGGTTTCAAGACTCTGGAGAAAAGTTATTTGCTGCGAAAAAACGGCAAGGTGGTGGAGCGGCCGCAATATCTGCTGATGAGGGTGGCGGTAGGTATTCACAAAGAGAATCTGGAAAAGGTGCTGGAAACCTATCGCCTGCTGGCCGAAAAATATTATACCCATGCCTCGCCGACCCTGTTTAACGCCGGCACGCGCAAGGCCCAGATGTCGAGCTGTTTTCTGGTGGCGATGAAAAACGACAGTCTCGATGCCATCTATGAAACGCTGAAAGAATGCGCGCTGATTTCCAAATCGGGTGCCGGCCTGGGACTGCACATACATAATATCCGTTCCAAAGGGACTTATATCAAAGGTACCAATGGTCGCAGCAATGGCATTATTCCGATGTTGCGGGTGTACAATGAAACGGCCCGCTATGTTGATCAGGGCGGGGGGAAGCGCAAGGGGGCGTTCGCGGTTTATCTGGAGCCCTGGCATGCCGAGATTTTTGATTTTCTCGATCTGCGTAAGAATCACGGTAAAGAGGAGATGCGGGCCAGGGATATTTTTACAGCCCTGTGGATACCGGATCTGTTTATGAAGCGGGTGAAGGAAAACGGCCAGTGGCCACTCTTTTCGCCCAATGAGGTGCCGGGTCTGACCGACAGTCATTCGGAAAAATTTGAGGAGCTTTTTTTGCAATATGAAGCCGTGGGGAAAGCTAGACGCGTTGTTCCGGCGCAGGAACTGTGGTTTGCCATTCTGCAATCGCAGATTGAAACCGGCACGCCGTTTATGATGTACAAGGACAGCGCCAACCGCAAGAGTAATCAGCAAAATCTGGGCACGATCAAATCGTCCAATCTTTGCACGGAAATTGTCGAATACAGCTCGCCCGATGAAACCGCCGTCTGCAATTTGGCATCAATCGCTCTGCCGCGATTTTTGGTTAATGACCAGTTTGATCATCAGGAACTCTATGATGTCACCTACAAAATTGTCGAGTCTCTCAATCGTGTGATTGACGGAAATTATTATCCGACCGAGCCGACTCGCAATTCCAACCTGAAGCATCGGCCGATCGGTCTGGGCGTTCAGGGGTTGGCCGATCTTTTGATCATGCTGCGCTATCCCTTTGAATCGTCGGCCGCCAAAAAGCTGAACCGGGAGATTTTTGAGACCATTTATTACGCGGCGATGAAATCCTCGGTCGATTTGGCCAGGCGGGAGGGGGCCTATGAAAGCTTTGCTGGTTCGCCGCTTTCGCGGGGGAAATTCCAGTTTGATTTCTGGGGTGTGCAGCCCTCCGGGCGCTGGGACTTCGAATCCCTGCGTCAGGAAGTGATGCAATACGGGGCCCGCAACTCGTTGCTGCTGGCGCCGATGCCCACGGCGTCGACTTCGCAGATTTTGGGTAACAATGAGTGTTTTGAGCCTTATACTTCAAATATTTACAGCCGCCGTACTCTCTCCGGCGAATTTGTGGTGGTGAACAAACACCTGATTCGTGACCTGATCGCTCTCGGCCTGTGGAATGAGGAAATGAAACAGCGCATTATTCTTGCCGACGGTTCGGTGCAGGGTATTGCCGAAATACCCGCCGATCTGCGTGAACTGTACAAGACGGCCTGGGAAATGAAGATGCGCAATATCATTGAGATGGCGGCTGACCGCGGTGCTTTCATCTGTCAGAGTCAGTCGCTCAATCTCTTTGTGGCCGAGCCGAATTTTGCCAAGCTTTCCTCAATGCATTTCCATGCCTGGGAGAGGGGTTTAAAAACCGGAATGTATTATTTGCGGACGCGCGCCGCGGCGGCCGCCCAGAAATTCACCATCCAACAACATGCCGGGCTGGCCGACCGCGGCGCCCCCGTGGCCGCGACCGCTTTGGCCGCAGGATCGGCAGGAGTCAATCTGATGACAGAAACGGCCAAAGACCAGATAGCCTGCAGTCTGGAAGATCCGGAAAATTGCCTGGCTTGCGGGTCTTGAAATGTGCCGAAATCAGTGCGCTGTGAGTGTCTGGTGGGGTGAACCGGTGAAGCGTTTTGATTATTCAAAAAATTTCACCAGTCCGTCGATCCATTCCTGCGGAATCTGCCCGTTGAGGCCGAATTGATAAAACAGATAAGCAGCCAACAGCAGCAGCGCGATGATGAAAATTTTGGCGCGGGTGGCGTCGCCCTTGACGTCGGGGTTGAAGGTGGGCTGGTGACTGCGGCGGTCGTTAAATTGCTGGTATTGTTTGGGGTTGGCCCGGTGGATATTGACGCTGGCCTGCTCNNGTGACGGTAGTGCTGTGTTGGACATTGGAGCCGTCCGGCATTTGGCCGGTTTCAAAAAATTGGCGAAGCTGATCCGAATCGGGCAGATTGCTCAAGTCCGGTAATCTGGTAATGCCATACTGTTTGGCGGTTTTGGCCAACTCTCCGAGGACGCCGATGGTTCCGAACAGGCCCGGTTTGGCTTTCAGCTTCTCCAGCGTTTCCAGGATTTTTTGACGTGCTTCCGGCGGCAGTTTCTGAAAATCGCTGCCATCGCTGCCATTGTTCTGTAATGGTGTGGGGTTCGGGTTGTTCATGTCGGGTGAAAGGTCAGGTGGCCTTCTGATTGAAATGGAGCCGCTTGGCGGATTCGAACCGCCGACCTACGGTTTACGATACCGGCGCTCTACCAGCTGAGCTAAAGCGGCTTGTCTGGTTGGGGAGAAGTTTTACCTGGCAAGGATCGGTTTCGGCCGCCTCATTATTCATCAGTGGGCGGGTTCTGGCAAGCCCAATCGCGAAAGTTGGCAGGGGGCACTTTATTTGACAAAATTGTAGCAGGTATTAATATATCGTCTTGCTACCATATTTTCGTATCCCGGCTGTGGCCGGGGTGGTTAAATACTCAAGATGGACAAAAAAGTGGAAATTCAGTCCAAGAATAGTATAGCCGGCAGCCCGGGAACCAGCTCAACTTTGATTGATCTCAAGAAAAAAATCGAAGAGATGTTGTGCGAAAGGGCTCGTCTGGTAGAGGAAGAGGGGCCGGAAAGCATTGATGTAGTAGGTCTAAATTGCCGTATCGGAGAAATGGTGGAGTTTTGTGAGAAGCATGGGATTGAGGGAGTATCGCGCCTGGAAATATTGCGGCGGATGGATCAGTCCAATGAACCAGTCAGACAAAGAGTTGAGGCCTTGAGGGCTAAATATCGTGATCATTTTTGGCAGGCGATTGAGGAGCGGGTGGAACAGGAAGCCAGGCTGGAAGCGGAAAAACTTCTGCCGTTGGAACTGGAAAAGGCCAGGCAAAAACGCAGGCGCGAAGCCATAGAGGCCCGTCGTGAGCTGGAGGGGTTGAAGGCTTTTCATTTGGTTGAAGAGGAGGATCCGGGCAGCTGCGAAATTGTCTATCGCGGGCCGGTTTTTCGTTTATTGAATACCGGTTTGCATGCCGGGGTGAATGAGGGAGGAGAAAATCCATTTTTGCTGTCAACTTATGTTTTTGGTGTCCATCCGGCCTGTTTTCATGAATTGCAGGAGGGGCCGGCAGATTTTATGGCTGCTTTACACCATGATTCTTCGGAGGACCGCTTCGTGGTGAAGGCGATTGATCCCAGTATTATGATCAAAAGGCAGGAAAGCGACGCTTTCTCTCCCTTTATGCAGAGCCAGTATCATTTGCAGGAAGGAGAGCTGGTCAAGCTGGGCAAATATCATTTGCAGGTGGAACGCGGGCATGGTTATTCCCAGCGTGCTTTGGCCGAGAAGGCCCAGTCCCATCTGGTGGAAATGCTGGAAATCATCTTTGACACGGCCCGCACCAATGAAGCTCATGACCGCGAGGCCTATCTAAATATCGGCAGGGTGCTGGACTGTAATTTGCCGGACGATTGTAAGGCCAATTTGCGAGCTTTTTTGTCTTCCGAGTATTCTGCCAATTTTGAAAAGCAAAAACAAATGGTGCGGTCCTGGTCCGTCAACAATCCCAAGCCGGACGCCTGTGAGTTCAGTCCCTTGTTGATGACGCTAAAGGCCTACTCGGCCGGGGAAAAGTATTTTGATTTTCAGCCCGGGCTGACTCTGGAAGATCTTTCCGCGGAAGCCCTTAGACGCGTGGTTTGTTATAGTGAAGTGTTCGCCGGGGGCCGTTGTGTCGGCGAGTGCGGCTGGATGCTGGTGGAGATAACACGTTTTTTGGAGATGGGGCTTTTGCAACCGGCAGAAATTCGACAACTGGCCTTGCCCGCTCCCTGGCCTTTGATTGAGAAAATATTGGAAGTGCGGAAGGCAGTGGACTTGCTGAATGTGGATAGTCAGGAACAGCTGGGAACCGTGATCAAGCTGGTGGGTATGGCCCGTGGCCTGTGTCTTTCAGAAGTCTATGGTGCCGATGAGATCATGATTCGCAATCAGAATGTTGACCTGAAACTTACGCCGGATTTGCCGGTGGTGGCTACTTCTGCCGGTCAGGAAAGCTATGTGGCCCAGCTTTGCAGAAAAATTGCCCGCAATGCCTGGCACAAGCTTGGGCAGAAGCGTACGGCCGAAGAGCGCAGTGACGAACTGTCGCTGATTAAAGCCCTGATTGATTTGGGGAAAGTGCGGCCGATTCATCTGGTCGATATCGATGGTCAGACCGATCCTCTCGCCAGGGAACGTGAAATTGAGAAAAAGATGCTGGAGCTGGAGTCGGGCATTGTCAGTTCGTTGCGGCGGGAGGATCTGGAGCGGCGGGAGATGGAACGGGCCAGATTGCTCGCGGAGAAAGCTTTGGGGGATGAGTATGCCGAACGCCGCTCGGCCCTGGATCGCGCCATGCAGGGTCTGGAGAAATTTTGGGAGAGTCGTTCACTGCCCGATATCGCACAAAGATTTTGGGAAGTTGGTCGTTGCGCCGCTTTTTTTCGGGATGAGGGTTTAAGGGCGGTGGTGGCTGGTTGCCTCTATCGGGTAGCCGTCGAGCCGTTGGAGAGGCAGTTGAGTGACGGACAGGACAGGGTGTTCACGGTACAGTTGCAGGCGGCTCCGCCTGAACGCGACTGGTCGCAAGTGGTGCGCGAATGGGAGGTTGAGTTGGAGGATTTGGCGGCCGTGGCGGAGAAGGAAATCGTCCGGGGGGGCAGGTCAGTACTGTGGCTTTTTCTTTTGCAACAGGCGGCCAAATCACATGCCGGATTGTCCGAACAATTGGCGAAAAAGAAGAATGAATTGGAGCGGGTGGTTGAGCGTGAACAGTTCCGTTTGTTGCGCCGTTCAGTGCTGCTGCCCAATGAGCCGGGCGCGGAACACATCTGGCCGGGCTGGCTGGAGGGCGAACCCTTGAGACAGTATGAGAAATTTGTCGACCGGATCCGTTTGAAAATTGCCCAGCGTTTCATGTCCGATCTGTTGATTAAAATAGTCGAGGACGACCAGCGCGACCGCAACCGCGAGCTGGCCCGCAAACTTTTGATGGAGGTTCCGGGGCTGCGCTATACGCTGTCCATTCCCGAGCATGATTTGCTGCTGTAATTTTTTGGTCTCTGGAGGATAATACTGTCTGGACGAACAATTAACATCAAAATAATGAAAAAGTTTCTGTCTCTTTGTCTTTCAATCGCTGTGCTGGCCGTGTTTTCGGCCTGTGCGCCGGTGCAGCCGCCCGTTGGGCCTGGTGGCTCGGTCAATGGCTCTGGTAACGGTCAGGGGCAGCAGGCCGGTGGCGAAAAAGTTGACGACTGGCAATACGAGGCGTCGCGCGAAATGCTCGATGGCGGAGGGTACGGACGCACGGGAGGCGCACTGAAATCAACCATGCCGATGATGGCCATGGAGGCCGCGCCGCCCTCAGGCGCCAATCTGGGTTTTGCCGTGGGTGGAGCCAAGGACGTCAACAATTTCCGCGAAAATATCGCTAACGGCTTTTTGCCGATTCCTACCGATATCACCCACGAGGGACTTTTTTACAATTACTATTTTGACACCGGTATCCAGGAGGAATGTACCAAACTGTTTTGTCCTTCCTACAGTACCGCCGTTTCCAAAGACCCTCTTTCCGGTGAAACGGAATACTATCTCTCTGTCGGTCTGAATTCCGGCATCAAGGAGTCCGATTTCCAGCGCAAGAAACTGAACCTGGTGGTGGTGATGGATATCTCGGGATCGATGGGATCGCCTTTCGACAAATATTATTACGACCGTTTCGGCAACCGCGTCGATGTGGATTTTAGTGAGGAGGAAGAAGGAAAAACCAAGATGGAAATTGCCAATCGTTCGGTGGTTGCGCTGCTTGATCAGCTGGAGGAAGATGACCGTTTCGGGCTGGTGCTTTTCGATGACGATGCCTATCTGGCCAAGCCACTGTCCCGAGTCGGCAATACCGACATGAAGAAAATCAAGGATCATATCATGGAGATTTTCGAGCAGGGTGGGACATATATGGAGGCCGGCATGGAAAAGGGTAGCGCAATTCTGAGCGAACTGGCCGATGCGGATCCGCAGCAGTATGAAAACCGGATAATTTTTATCACCGATGCCATGCCCAATATTGGCGATACCAGTGAAGAGGGCTTGGGCGGGATGTTGCGCGAAAATGCCGAAAACCGCCTCTATACGACGATGGTCGGGGTGGGGGTGGACTTCAATACTGAACTGGTGGAAGCCCTGACCAAAATTCGCGGTGCCAACTATTATTCCGTTCATTCGGAAAAGGATTTTAAGAAGGTGCTGGATGAGGATTTCGATTTCATGGTTACCCCACTGGTTTTTGACCTGAAACTGCAGCTGGAGGCGGACGGTTTTGAAATCGAAAAAGTATACGGCTCACCGGAAGCCGATGAGGCTACCGGTGAAATCATGAAGGTCAATACGCTTTTTCCCTCAAAAACCGAAGGCGGAGAAACGCGCGGTGGAGTGGTGATACTGAAACTTAATCCGACTTCCGGTGCGGCGGGAGAGCCGGCCAACAGCCAACTGAAACTGAAAGTCAGCTATGAGGACAGAAATGGCAAGCAGGATTCCAGTGAAGCGCAGATACTTTTTGCCGAGAAAGACGCCGACTATTATGAAAATTCCGGCATACGCAAGGCCGTACTGCTGGTGCGCTATGCCAATCTGGTCAAGGGCTGGCTGATCGATGCCAACCGCTTCCAGAAGCGTCCTCCGGAGGTGCCCTGTCCGCCGATTATTATTTATGAGACGGGGATACGCTGTCCGGAAATGCGTTGTTTCCCGCCGATGCCGCCGCAGTGTCCGATTGTGCTGGGTGAATGGGAGCGTCAGTCCAATCCTCTGTCCGTGGACAGTCACTATCGTGGGGTGATGGCCGATTTTGCCGAATATTTCCGTTCCGAGATGGCCGAAATTGGTGACGATAGCCTGAAGCAGGAGCTGGAAACCCTGGAAAAACTGGCCGATTGATTCCAGCCGCCGGTTGTGTTAAAATTGCATCTTTTTACAACTCAAATACCATGGGGAAAAGATCGTTTGACACAACCGGGTCAAGTCGTTCAATCGAAACGGATGGGGCGAGCCCGTGCTCTGAAACCGGACCAAGTGCTGCAATGGAAAGGGGGCCTGTAGGGGGTCTGCTTGCCTCGGTGGCCCTGTCCAGTGCGCTGACTCTGGGGGCTGCAGGCTGTACTACCGGTGTGGAGGCCAGGCAGATGGATGAAATGCGGAACAAAGTTACTGCACTGGAAAAAGATTTGGAAAAATGTCATGAAAAAGGAATTGAAAACAACGGTCAGTCACTGGTGGTAAGTTTTGGTACGTTTGGGCTGAAAACCGTCAGACCCGGCCGGGAGAACCGTTTCACTGTCAAAACCAATTTCGATGGCGCGGTGGAGCAGACTTTTTTGATTTGGCCTCCGGTTTTTGCCGATGTCGATATCAAGCTTTCCGGAGACAGCGCGCGCATGGTCAAAGTTCCAGTTGGTTCATCATGGGGAGTGGTCTACCGTTCGCCAATGGACAAGCCAAAGGAGACTCTGGTGATCGATACCCTGGCGGAACGCTATGTGATTTTTGTTGAAAGGCGATAACCCTTTAATGCGCCCATGCATCGATTCTCCAGGATTGCTGGTCGGCGGTATTGATGTCGGAATTGGACGGGTTGCAGGCGCGGATGGTTACAGAGCCGCTTGAGCCACTGAAAGCTTTCCAGCTGAGATGCGTCGTTTCAATGCCGCTTTCCGTGGCGACCGGTGTGGCCAGCGCAGTTTGTCCGGGCAGAGCTCCCTCGAGACTGATGGTGGCATAATTGCCGCATTGCCCGGCCGGGATATTGGCGGAAGTGACGTTGGCAGCCAGGACGGAATAATGTCCTGTGATAGTGCTACCTGTTGAGGCGGGAATGGTCAGTGCGGTCGCAGTCGCCGTGCCGTTTTCATCAACATAAAATTTGGCCTGCCCGGCACTGTTTCTGATGGACAGCAACTGGGTGCCGATGTCATCGGCATGGGCGTTGATGGCCAGTTTGATGCCGCTGAAACCGTTCAGGTTGAGGCGGGCGTTGAGGTTGAACCATTTACTGAGCAGGTCATAGGTGAGATTTCTCACGGAGTTGCCGCCGAAGATCAATTGGACAAATTGTTCAGCATTACTATCCGCGTCGAGAGAAAACTCGCTGTTGACGGTGCCGGTGTGTTTGAGCCAGGGATCCATACAGGTCAGTGTGTCGACGAGCAGTCATCTTTTGAGGCGATCCGGTGAGTCGTCCAACATATCCAGGAGGCGATAGGCCGTATTGGGTTCGGAGGGGTATTTAAATTCTGCCTGCAAAAAGGCATTGTATCCGTAAATTTCAGGCAGGTTTGGGAACCATTCAGGATTAAAGACGTCATAACCGAAATTTCCATTGAGGTCGGGCTTCACGCGCAGGACGTGCTGCCAGCTGCCATAGTGTTCCGCGGTGGTGATGAGGTCGCCGTTGGCGTCGATTTCGCCAGCCATAGGGATGCCCATGCTCCAGAGACTGACGCGCAGATCGATTTCTTCGTTGACCGGTCCGTTATCGTAGAAGTGAAAGGTGCCAAAGTTCTTGATGTAGTCAGCTTCGTAGGCCTGGGTCGGCTGGGAAGTTACGCCTGAAATCAGGATTGAACATAGCAGCAGGAGATGACCCGTTCTTGTTTTTGGGGACATGACAAAGAGGGTTATTTATGTTTTTTATTCTTATATACTTCTCTTTTTTAGATGAGCAAGGATTTAAGGTTTACTCGTGTTCGGGTTGTGGTGCAGGAAGACCCGATTGTTTGATTGATCAATTAATGCTACTATCAGTCTGGCTGGTTAGCCGGACCTGTTGAGGGATTCTCTAGCTGCTTGCCATAAAACAAACACTATCATGACTATGAGCAATATCCGTTTTCCAGTATATTTTTTCTTCCCAATATTCTTTTTTGCTTTTCTTGATGTGGCGGAGGCCGCGGTCAGAACTTGGGATGGGGGTGGCGGTACCAATAGTTGGAGTAATGCTGCCAACTGGAGTGCGGATACGATTCCCACAGCTGGGGATGATGTGGTTTTTGATGCGACCAGTACGAAGAATTCAACCATAGATGCGGGATTTGCCGGCAGCGTAGGTTCAATTACAATCAATCCGGGCTATACCGGAACGATTACCACCTCGCGGACTTTGACTGTTACACAATCCTCAGGCGGTAGCGGTAATGTCACCATCAGCGCCGGTACCTGGAATGCCGGCACACAGACAATCAATGTCGAGGGAAATTGGCTCAAAACCGCAGGTACTTTCAATCCCGGCAGCAGCGGCACCGTCAATTTCAACGGGGCGGCGGGCACGCAAATCGTTGATGCCGGTGGACAGAGTTTTCGGAACTGGCAACATAGCGGAGCTTCTACGGTACAGGTGAACAGTGCGTTGACTGTGGATAATCAATTTAACCATTCCATCGGTACCTTTAATCTCAATGGTCAAAATTTGACGGTGAACGGTACTTCCAATCTGAGCGGCGGAACGCTGAATTTGTCTTCCGGGACGGTGTCTCTGGCTTCCATACTGACGATCAACGGTGCCACTTTCAACGCGGATTCCAGCAATCTGACCATCAATACTCTTAGTTTTAGCAGTGGCACGCTGGTGGCGACCAGCGGTACTTTCAATGTCAATGGCAACTGGGTGCGTACCGGTGGCACTTTTACGCCCGGTCTCGGGACGGTTAACTTCACCGGAGTCAACCAGAACGTCAACGGCGGCGGGGCAGCTTTTTATAATCTGGTGCACAATGGAACCGGCACGCTGACCATGACCGGCAACCTGACCGTTGACGGTGCCTTGACCAATCAGGCCGGTGATTTCAACGCCAATACCAGACTGCTGGTGGTAAACGGCCCGGCCAGTTTTGATGCCGGAAATTATTCTTCTTCAACCGCTTCGCAAACTTTCAACGGGGGATTGGATATCAATGGTGCCACCTGGAACGGTTCCAGCGGTCTGATTGTGGTGAATGGGAATTTCAATGCCAACAGTACGGTCAATGCGCCCACCAGTTTTTTTACGGTAAGCGGTGATTTTATTGTGGCTCCCGGTGTTTATCTGCCTGCCGCCACCGGCATAGTTCGCATGAGTGGCGCCGGGCCGCAATCTCTGCAGCTGAATGGGAATGACTTGAGGGACCTGTATAATATCGGTTCGGGTACGGTGACGGTGACGGGAAGCGATATCAATGTGTTGGGGATATTCAGGAATAATTCCGGAACTTTTGACATGAATGGTCAGACGATGACAGTGGCAGGCCTGGCAAAGATTGATGGTGGTATCTACAATCCGGGAATCAATGTCAATAATTTCAATGGTGGTTTGACGGTGAGCGGTGGTTTTTTTAACGGCGCCGCGGGGGCGGTCAACATTGTCGGCAATTTGACAGTCAGTTGGGGCACTTTTCAGGCCAGTGCCACTACCACGACGCTTTCCGGAAATCTGCTGAAAACTTTGGGAACTTTCAATGCCAATTCCGGGGATTTTGTTTTGAACGGTATTGCTCAATCCATTGTCGGGGATGTAACTTTTAATAATTTGCAGAAGGTTGTTCTTTTGGCTGATACGTTGACTTTCGGTGCTGGTAGTACGGTTGTGGTGACGGGTGTTGCCGATTTGCAGGGGACGGTCGGAAATCTGCTTACCCTAAACACAGATGCTCCAGGTACCCAGGTGAGTTTTGATCCCAGGGGGACGCGCACCATTCAGTATGTCGATGTCGTGGACAACAATAATATCAATGCAGGGCCGATATTGTGTCTGGTGGGTTGTGTGGACTCCGGTAATAATCTCAAATGGGCTTTTGCCACAGTCAGCTTTTCTTCGGCCACCGCAGGTGTATTGGAAACAGGCGGGACTTTTGATTTTCCAATCGTGCTTAGCGCCCCCATGCCGGCGGCGGTGACGGTCGACTATAAAGTGAATCTGGCCGTCAGTACTGCCAAGGGTGGTGGAGTAGACTATCTGCTGGCTGACGGTACCGCTACTTTTAACGCGGGCAGTCTGGTGCCGGCTGTGCCGGTGCGGGTGTCGATTATTGATGATGCAAATAGTGAGGGGAATGAAACAATATCTTTGGATTTGAGTAATCCTTCCAATGGTATTGCCCTTGGTGGCACAACCAGCTTTGTTTTAACGATTTTGGATAATGAGCCGCCACCGCCCCCTGCCTCTGCAGGTGGTGCGGGTGGACAATTTGTTTGTCTGGCCTATCATGCCGACAGTTTTGTTGTGTCACTGGAGGAAAAACAGTCTACGGGCGGCCGCCTGTCGATGGTTTTTGTTTTTGATCTTCCCGCAGACGTCCAAAAGGTAGCGATTTCCGCCAACCCAGATTTTAACGATGCGTCATTTGTGGCCTATGCCGACAGAATGACTTTTCAACCTGCCAATGGATTGCAGCCCGATAAGGTTTATTTCAGATTCCGCAGCACCTATGGATGTTCGAAGGATGTAATTTTTGATTTGCGGACTCAGTCCGTATCCACAGAGGAGAGTAAGCCTGCAGAAAAACAGGTGGAAACCAATTTGCCAGTCACTGTTCAGAAGAAGGTTTTTGATCCCGGCAAGGTGATGCAGGATTATGTGACGACAGAGGTGGTGCCAGAGATGCTGATTTGTCCCTTTTTCACAAAATCTCTGCGCTTTGGCTCTGAGGATTATGAGGCGGTATCTGCAATGCAGTCATTCTTGTTGAAATGGGGTTTTTTGGAGGGGCAGTATCAACTGGGGGTTTTTGATGAGCCGACACTTCAGGCCGTGAAGCGTTTCCAGGCATATTATTGGGAGGAGATTTTGGCTCCCTGGGGGATTCGCACTCCCACGGGATATTGGCATACTACCAGTAAGAAGATGGCCAATAAGCTGATTGGCTGCTGAGGATGTTTGGATGTTTTTATGGTCAGATTACCTAATGTTAATAAACGAAATAGATCAAGTCGATGATGCTGCGGATTATCAGACGGGACATCCTGAATTTGAAGAGCTGACCCTTGAGGGTGACAGTGGGGAGCAAATTGAGTTGATTGCTCCCAGGATGGAGCTGGTTCCTGAAACAGTGCCGTGGTTACAGCGCAAGGAAACGGTACGTTATATGGGGGCTGATTTTTCAAATTGGGATCAAGAGGAATTGACCAGACGGATTAATGTGGAGGGGGTTCTCGATGGCGAGCCGATGAACTGGCGGATTTATGCGGTGGACAGGGCGGGGTGGCAGACGGGGCCTGATCGCGCCGATTGATATGACGGCGGCAAAAAACTTGACATCCTGCGTTTTTTGAGTAGAATTCGGCTTACAACCCGAATAACTAAGCCTGAATTATGAAACGGCTCAGAGCGTCAAAACAAGGCCGGGAAACGATTACAACCACTCACAAGTGGTTATTTTTTTGCCCGGGTTCGGGAAGGCATCCCAAACAGCTATTTGACTCTGAGAAATCCCCATTGGCCAGTCCAATGGGGATTTTTTTGACCAGCCTGAAATGCCGGGCGTGTTCATTGACAATCAGCCGGACTTAAAAAGGTAACCAACGCGACGCCCCACCGGGAGGACCTGGAACGGGCCAGTGCCAGCTAAGGTTGGGAGCAGTAAAGACCACTTATCTGCGAACCGTCCTAAGAAGTCCGTAAGAACGATTGAATTTAATTACATCTTAAGAATTAACGAAATGGAAAATTATAGGGAAAAATATTTTCGGGTGGGGAACAATGCAGAATTTAACCGGTTATTGGCAGATGATCCACATTTTTCACCTGAAGTGAAAAAACTTATGCGTAAGCCGGAAACCCACGAGGAGCTGATGGCTGGAGTCAGAAAAATCCGGGAGGCGATCAGGGACAGAAGCAGGTATGTGGTGATATTGAAGCCGCATCCCAGAATGGTGTCGAAAAATGATAATGGGGATTCTGTCGATTTGCCAATGAAGTATGTAACTCTGGTGTTTGGAAGAAGTAGGATAATGGTTCTGGGGAAGTCAGATCAGCTTGACGAGATCGGCGGACATTCCCACAGAGATGTAGCGGGACTGTTGGAAAAACTGATCAAACGATATGATCCGGGTTTTCAGGGTAGCAGGTCAGTACTTGAACCCAGTTGGATTTCCGGTGGATTGATTAAGTTTGAAGATGGTGAAGAAGTCCGAACTTATGGCAAATCGGAAAGTTACGGAAACAACTCGATCAATAGAGAAAATACAAATTTTGCTATTAAACGGGTATTGCCGGAGCTTGTATTTAATCGGTTTCGTATGATTCCCTAACCTGAATTATTATGAATAACGAAGATAGTCCAAGTGGTGTCTATTAAAGAGGTAATCTTTTTCAGATTAGAGGGTGGACCAAGCTGATAAATCCTGTATTTTACATTGCCCCGGTATTAATGGTACTATTGATAGTGATATTAACAATATTATGTATAGTACTATGGACAATAATGTGACAGCCCAGGAGTTGAAGACCAAGGGAGCCTCTGTTTTGGGCAAGAAAACTAAAATAAGTGGTGAAACTTTTATTACAGTCCGTGGTGAGAAGCGTTTTGTCGTTCTTACTATGGAGCAATATTCGTATTTGCGTGAATGTGAACTAGAGACTGCTTTAAAGGAGTCTGAAGCGGATCTGGCTGCTGGGAAATATGCAGTTAAGAGTCTGGAAGAACATTTAAAGGATTTGAAGAATGTATAAACTGATAATTACCGAAAGCTATCTAAAAAGGGCCAAGAGGTTTTTTGGTAAACATCCTGAAGTTATAAAGCAATATGAAAAAGTGATAAAACTGCTTTGCTTAAATCCTCAGCATCCTTCTTTGAGATTACATAAACTATCGGGGAGATTGGATGGGGTGTTTAGCGTTTC
>DBRL01000007.1:0-1522 GCA_002305925.1 Candidatus Peregrinibacteria bacterium UBA1369 | reverse complement strand
AAATATTCATTGTTTTTCATGGAGGGAGCGAACACAGTGGTTACACTGTTTTTAAATTTGGGCTGGAGTTCAAGAAAAAGCATTATCTTAAGGATCTAGGAGATAAAAAGTGGGTAGTGGAAGAGGTTTATTTAGTCCCTAATGAAAGCGTAGAAGAAAGGGAGGAGTGTTTAATTTGATTTATTAAGGAGAGAAGGGAGGTAGGAAGGACAAAAAGGCCTAGGACTTGGAGGTGAATAGCGCGCCTACACTTCTCTCTTTCCAGGTGGAAAATTATAGTATGTGATGTAAAGATTGGCCCTCTGGAGATGGTTTCGTTGCTCACAATTAGTGGAAAATGTATTATTACAGTGAAGGATGAGTAACAATGTTATTATGGACAATTTGTTAGAAAGTGATTGGCATGAATCAGAGACAATGGAGTTTAAAGAAAGCTTGTCCGAAAAGGAAGATGCTGGTGTAGATTTATGTGCTTTTGCTAATAAAAGTGGTGGTACTATTTTTTTTGGTGTAAAAAACAATGGTGAATGTATTGGAATTCAGAATGCTAATGAGAAAACTTTACGGGATTTGGCTCAATTATATAGGGATCGTACTCAACCTGTCATATATCCCACAATTACTTTTGAAAACAGGAATGGGAAGACTTTGATTAAAGTAGAGGTTCAGAAAAGTGATACTCCATACCATGTTTTTAAACATATTCCATATATTCGTACGGGTTCATCAAGTTCGCATATGAGGCAAGAGGAATATCGGAGAAGGCTGCTTAGTCTTGAAAGTCTGAATTTTGATTATTCTGCAAAAATTGTGCCCGGGGCTGAGTTTGATGAATTGTCTGGAGATGCCATTAGAGAATTGAGGAGGTTGCTAATAAGATCACGTCGTTTTAGCCAAGATATTAGTCAACTTAATGATTTTGATTTATTGAAACATCTTCAGTTAATCCAAAACAACGGTATTACTGTGGCCGCTTTAGTTTTACTTGGAACAGAAGCAGGCCTGGCTAGGACGCTTCCTTATGCAGAAGTTCGGTATGGTTTTAAATTATCTGAAGAAGAGGTTAGAAATCAGGATATGGCCGTTTTCAAAGGGGGGTATTTGCTTTACTACAACGGTCTCTGGGAAAAAATAAATAGTCGAAATATTACTCTTAGTATACCTCATGGCCTTTTCTTATCAGAGAAAAAAGCTTTTGAGGAAGATACAATCCGTGAGGCTGTCAATAATGCCATTATGCATAGGGACTATCAATCGGCTGAAAGCATTTTTGTTTTTCAATATCCCACAAGTTTTGAGATTAAGAGTCCAGGAGGCTTTATGGAAGGTGTCGATTTAGAGAATATTCTTAATGAGTCGAAGGTTCGCAACAAGCTAATTGCTGATATATTATTCAGGTGTGAGTTTGTTGAACAATTTGGGACGGGCGTAAACTTGATGTTTAAGAATCAATTGTCTCTTGGGAAAACCCCGCCTGATTATTCTGATTCTGATCATCATAGAGTGGACCTAAGACTGGATG
>DBRL01000012.1 GCA_002305925.1 Candidatus Peregrinibacteria bacterium UBA1369 | reverse complement strand
TCCTAAATGTGTGTGTATCTAATATCACCAATAGAACTCTGGCAGACGACAAAACGAGACGATATGAACGTACTATTCCACGTCGATTCCAGGTCCGGGCAGGGCTTTGTCCTTAACCCTACGACAGAGGAAGTAATTACTCCGCTGGTAAAACAGTACATCAAATCCTACCGTGACCTGCCGGTCTCTCTCTACCAAATGAACAACAAATTTCGTGATGAGCTCAGGGCAAAATCAGGTATACTTAGAGGACGTGAATTTATGATGAAAGACGCATATTCTTTTCATGAAAGTCAGGAGGATCTACAGGCCTATTATGATATTGTTACCGAAACATATTTCCGGATTTTTAGGACTTTAGGGTTGGGTGATCAGACAGTACTGACGTTCGCTTCTGGTGGTGACTTCAGTAAATACTCACATGAATTTCAAACGGTATGTCCCATCGGCGAAGATACTATATACCGCTGCGGAAAATGCAATGTTGCCGTAAACAAGGAAATTATTGGAGAACAACAGACATGCCCATCATGTGACAGTCCTGAATTGATAGAACAGAGGGGAGTAGAGGTGGGAAATATTTTTCAATTGGGCAATAGATTTACCACTGCTTTTGACCTAACATTCCGGGATCGAGACGGGCGGGAACAGCATCCGGTAATGGGCTGCTATGGCATCGGACCGTCCAGAACCATGGGCACCATTGTTGAGCTTTCACATGATGAACGTGGTATCAAGTGGCCCAAAAGTGTTGCTCCCTTTGATGCTCATATGGTCGTGCTGGGGAAGGAAAAAGAACTTCTAGACCGGGCGGACGACTACTACCATCAATTGCAGGGCAAGGGACAGGATGTGGTTATTGACGATCGGGATAATGTGTCAAATGGCGAAAAATTAGCCACGGCAGATCTTCTGGGAGTTCCCACCAGAATTGTGGTTTCAAAACGTCTTGGTTCACAAAATGTAGAAGTGAAAGACAGACACGAAGAAAACGCTCAAATAGTTTCTTTTAATGACTATCTGAATAGATGACCCTGACCACCCTGCCAAACTATGAGGAAATTGAGGATCGCGAACTGGGATCTTTTTTCTCTTCCACGCTAAAGGAAAACTTTACCGGCTTGCGTTATGAGGCACACCCCCCCCTTCCTTTGGTAGAGGATTCTGATAAGTCGGTATTGTTTACAGGATCGACTTCTAACACATTCAAGAAATACATTTCCGGGGACGTTCCACTCAATAGATGTTATTTTACAGAACAACCGTGTCTTCGGGTCAGAAACGCTCCATTATTTTTGGACGATGGTACTGATATGAAATGGGGCTCGATGTTCAATATGTTTGGGACTGTTGGGCCGGCTCAATCTTTTCCCCAACAATCGGCGGACATATGGCATTATTTTCGTGAAAAATTAGCGGTACCACAAAAGAGGTTGGCTTTGCAGGCACATCCCGTGGACCAGGACCTGATACAAGCATGGCAAGCATTTGCTGATGTTGAACTGGAAATCGGCATGCAGCCGGAAAAATATTATCGATGGAAATATGGCGAAACCGGAGTAACAGGCAGAGGTGTAACACTGGCCCTGAAAGCTATGAATGGGCAAGATTTGATGGAATTGGGCAATATTATTGAAATCTCACACGAAGGGCGTCCATTTGCTATCGAGATGGGCTTTGGAATTGAATGCATGATCAGCAGATTCAAGGAATATGAACACACAATTGAAGCGACCATTATTGCTGATTTGATGCCGTTGAATAGCCAGTTGTTACAGAAGATGGCGGACGCGATTCACACATCTATGGTAATTTTGGATCTGGGAATTCAACCTTCTGCCAGGGGACAGGGTAGAGTTTTAAAAAATTATCTTCAGGGGGCATCTTACCTCTATCATAAAACAGGTTTTTCGCGAGACAGGTTAGCCAGTTTATTACTTGGCTTAGAAAAGCGCATTAAAGGAACGAATCAAGGATTAGCCTATCAAGTATTCAACTACATTTTTGATATTGCTGAAGAGACGCGTATCAGTAATGAAACAGTATCAGAAGTGCAGACAACCCTGATTGTTTAGATTACCACGTAGAATGATTGCCCGTTGTCTTCGACAATCTTTCTTTTGAAAAACCCGGCGTCGAATTCGCACTGCACAAAGAGGTTGGCAATGTGGGATTCGCTGAGCAAAGTGGATTTTAATTGGTCTGATGGCCTTTGAGTTTCAATATCGTAATAAGGAGAGGCCTTTGGAACAAAACATAAAAAACTGATTTTTGGCGCCTTTCCTACGATGTCCTTCATAAGATTTCCTTCTCTTCTTTCTTCCGCCGTTAGACCTGGGACGGTTCCAAATTGCTTAAGTAACCATTCATGGTTTCCCATTCTCAAATCATCCGGAGAAATAACCTCATTTGGATATGCCTCCACGAAGGCTCCCCTTACCCATTTATTGCTTGCGGCCGTTACAAGGCTGTTCAAATCACCTGTAAACTGTAGCCTGTCACGGTTAATGTGGAAATCCTGGCCATATGCCGGTGTTTTCCTGTAGAGCATTTCCATTATTTGTACACATAAATCCAAGGCACCATCTACCTCCAAGGAATATCTGATATTGAATAATCGATTCTGATACCATTTTAAGTCATTAACCCTCAATCTCCTCCACAAGTCTATCGTACTATAGTCACTCTTCAGCAGGCCGCCCAAAACCCTAACCAGATCATTATAAACAAGGCGTGACGCTGTAGGCATTACATCTGGCATACTCCTGTAGGTAGTAACTGGGGTATGCATGGAAATGATAAGGTCTATACTATTCAGCAGACAGGACAACCTAGCCCTTAGGGCCTTCAACCGCATGATTATTTCATCTGCTTCATGATCATCGATACCTTCATCTATCATCTCCCGCTGATTATTTTGCGCCATATATATCTCCTGCCTGACTTTCCCCAGATCAATTTGGGTTACCCTGTTTAGGGCGTTTTCAAGCAGATCGGATTCGGTTTGAGGGGATGGGGGGAGAACAGGAGGCTGCAACAATTCATCAGGATGGGCTTTCATAGACAAATTATTATCTTCTATTTCACGATTGCATCATTTCATGATTTTCTCAAACGAACTGAATGATATAATTTTACAATTAAGTCACGGGCGATCAATAAAATCTTAGTGCAATTTAAAAAGATAACAAAACTTCACACTTATTTAATAAAGCCAGTCGATAATCTGAGACATCATATCAATTGAATTCCAACCCCCATGCCACCGGTAAAAATTTACAGCTGTCTGATACAGGGCCTGGAAGGGAATCTGGTCGAAGTGGAGGCGGATATCCAGCGCGGCATGTCGGCCTTTACCATTGTCGGGCTGGGTGACCAGTCGGTTCAGGAATCAAAGGAACGCATCCGCTCTGCCATCCGCGGCACCGGCGCCGAGTATCCAACACAGAAAAAAATCATCAATCTGGCCCCGGCCTCGCTGAAAAAACAGGGGCCGGTTTTCGACCTGCCCATCGCCATCGGCCTGCTGGCAGCCTCCGGACAGCTCGGCCGGCCACTCGACAGCACCATTTTCATCGGTGAACTGGCCCTCAACGGTCAATTGCGCCCCGTGCCCAATGTCATTTCCATCGCTCTCTTTGCGCGGGAAAATAGTTTTCGCACACTGGTCGTGCCGGCGGAAAATTACTGCGAGGCCTCGCTGGTGGAGGGGCTGGAAATCATTGCTCCGGCGCATTTGGGGGAGTTGCTTGAGGCTTTGCGTGAAGGCAAAACGATACCGCCGCCGCCCACGCCGCCAGCTCTTCACACGGCAGCCTCCACGCAGCCCACCTCGCCTGTTACACCCGCGCCCCGGCTAACCGGCGCGGGCGATTCACTTTTCCTGAACATCCAGGGCCAGGAGGAAGCCAAAAAAGCCCTTCTGCTCGCGGCGGCAGGCGGCCACCACCTGCTGCTGCAGGGCCCGCCCGGCATCGGCAAAACCATGCTGGCCAGATCCATCCCCGAGCTTTTGCCGCCGCTCGCCGACAGCGAATTCTTTGAAACGCTGCGCATCTATTCGGCCGCCAAACTGTCCACGGCCGGCCTCTACCGCCGGGAGCGGCCTTTTCGTCAGGCCCATCAGACCAGCAGCCTGATCAGTCTCACCGGCGGTGGTAATCCGATTACCCCAGGCGAAATCTCATTGGCCCATCACGGCGTGCTCTTTCTCGATGAATTCCCCGAATTCCCTCGCTCGGTGATCGAGGCGCTGCGCCAGCCGCTGGAAGACCGCCGCATTCATATCGCCCGCCAGGGCACGCAGGTGTCTTTCCCGGCCAAATTTACGCTGGTGGCAGCCATGAATCCCTGCCCCTGCGGCTTTCACGGCGAACGCTACCGCGAATGTACCTGTACGCCGCATCAGATTCAGCAATACCGCCACAAGCTTTCCGGCCCGATTTTTGATCGTATCGATCTGACGGTGGTGCTGTCGCGCCCGGAAATCCACAGCAACAGTCTGCTCCGCGCGGCAAGGAGGGCGGCCAGGAAGGCCACCTCACCGCATCCCGCGCGCACGTCGCCCGGTACACCGTACAGCCCGGCACAGGCCACCTCACCGCATCCCGCCCAGCCGGCCACCTCCGCAACCAGCCACAGTACAGCCACCATCGAAGACCTGGAAAAACTGCGCCTGCAGGTGCAAATCGCCCACGAACGGCAACAGCAGCGCTTCCGGGGCACGCGCTTTCAGCGCAATGCCGACCTCGGTTCCGGCGACCTGCGACACTTTCTGCGCCTGGACGCGCGGGCGGAGCAGTACCTGGAAATTCTGGACGAACGCGTCTGCCTCTCCGCCCGCGCCCACGTCCAGCTCCTGCGCACGGCGCTCACTATCGCCGATCTCAAAAACCAGGACACCATCGGCAATCTGGAGCTGGCCGAGGCTTTTCGCTACAAAAACGACATGTTCGTTTAAAACCCTCCAGAAGCAGGACTTGTCTGATAAGGAGAATGTGTTAGTATTTTCGCCGGTATTTACAAACAGGAACACAAATCTTGATTAACAAAATACTGCATCAAAATGAGCAGAATAGAGATCTGGTCCGCCTGGACTCCGATCTCGCCGAAAAATGTATCTCTCACATTGAGGCGGAGGAACAGGCTCTTGCAGAGGAGCGTGCCAGACTGAAAGAGATTTTTAAAGGCAGGATCGTCATTGTTCTTGATGCTGCTATGGATGATGATAGGCATATGGCCGAGCTGGGCATCTCGCAATTATGCAGACGCAATCAATTCAAGGTGGCGCAGGTCTATCGGGAATACCTCAAAAAACAGAGCCTTGAGACAAGTGGAGAAGTGTTTAGCAACCTTTTTGGTGGGGTTTCAAATCTGATCAACGTTGATCTGCGTTTTCAAAAGCCACCAATGGATAAAAAACCGGCTCTTGTAATTGTCTCCGGTTCATCAGCGGATGTTTCCAAAATAGACACTATGCCCAACGGAAAAATCTGGGAAACGGGTTTCACCCACCATCAGGTCTATTCAAACACCTTAAATTCTCTGATTCCGCTAATGAAATGGGGAACTCCTATTGTGGGGTCCTGTTATGGGCATCATATTTTGGCGCGATTAAAAGGAGGAACTATCGCCTCCAGAAATAACTTTTTTGTCGGGACGCAGGAGATCATACCGCAATCTTATCAAAAACGTACTGCACAGGGCGAAATATGGACTATCCCTTGCTATCATCAGGACTATGTTGCTGATATTGGCGAGGCTGTACCAGTTTTTTCCGGCATTGGTACGGATGCCTATAACCACGGACTTTCCTATTATCCAGCTGCTCACGGGATCAGCGCGTTTACATATCAGGGGCATCCAGAATATGCTGTATTGGAGCCTTTATTCACTTTTGCCCTCGATCCGGATCTGTACCGGCTGGCCCACCGTACATTTTCTGTTTCTGCGGCTAGCCATTATCTGACTCTGATCGGGGATTTGGTCGAACAGTATGGTTGAAAAAATCTTCAAGCAGTGGCAAAAAAGAAAAGGTTGAAAAGGTCTTGATGATATTTTTCAAGTCCTGACCAGGCCATGCCGTAGAGCTCATTAGTGATTCTAGTTTTTCCGCGGCATCATCACTGTCGGAGTAGCGGAAAGCGGCGGGAAAATACTCCCGATAGACCAGACGGTCAGGGACAACGGGAATTGCACCGCAAAGGGCAGCTTTAAGCATTGAATAACCAAAATTCTCCTGTCTGGCAGTACTCAGAACAATTTTTGCTCTGCTCAAAGTTTGTAAATGCTCAAGATGATTTTCTTCAAATATGAAATCCAGATTGGGCAATGAGGTCCGCCACACGGCCTTTCGGTATGCTTTTGGCGAGGGGCAGGTTACCAGGAATTTTAATTTTGGGGCTTTTTTGGCGATTGTGATTAATTCCTCCACACCTTTATCCATATCAAAACGATGGGGGAACAGGACAATCTGATCTTTCACGACTCGCCCATCGGGTTTATTGGCCAGAAAATAATCCAGCCCCCAGGGAAACACCGCTGCCTTGCTTTTGATAAACGGGGGCAATGTCTTATAAAGATGTCTGGAAGGGGCATAAATCACGTCAAACATGGCTGCATAGGCCTCCTCAAGTTTGGGGAGCCAATTCCAATTATACAGGTCCCCTGCCAGAAACGAACCGCCATGCAGCAAGGCCCCTGTTTTGAGAGACTTGCCTTTCAGAAAGTAAAAATACTTGACCAGGTCCAGTCCTGGCTGAAAAAAATCTAGAAAGAGCAGTCTGGAAACCTCTTCACCTTTCAGCAGGCCAAGCAGATTTTTGGTCTGCAGGAGAACGCTGTCCGGAGAGTCAAGTTGTCCATCCCTCAAGAGATTTGGTAGAGGGGTGGAATCGCCGACGAGTGCAATTGGCAGGTTATACTTTTCGATCAGGTGCTTGAGGGACAGAAATATCTCTTCAAATGAAGTCCCGAAATAATAAGGCGGCACATATATTATGTTTTTCTGCATTAGACAAAATTCAGGGTATCACTCAGTCCATAATAAGAGTCATCCAGCAGGGTAAGCCTGTTGTCGACTTCCAGAGAAGTAGTCTTTTGTGCGTCTTCCTCAAAAAACGCGGTACGGGAACTGGACTCGTTCAGTAACAGCGTCGGTACCGTCAGGGCTGTCAGGCGGACATTGGCCTCCAGCAAATGAATCTTCCCGTCAGTTCCCAGAATAAAGTCCAAACCCGAGAACCCGGAGTAACCCTTCCAGATGTGTAATTCGTCTAATATTGCGGCGATATCCTGCAGCAATGCCTGGTTGACCGGGTCGTCAATGTCCAGCAACCAGGCTCCCTGAAAATTCTTCCCATTGAGAATTTTTTGTTTGGCCATGCCAAAGATCGTCACCCCTTCAGAATCAGATAGAATCTGGACGCTCATTGCCTGCCCGTCCACCCGCTTTTCAATATACCAGTCCTTCCCGTCAGTATTGTCCCATAATTCCAGCAACTCCTCAGGGGAGATTTCTGCCATCGAAAAAACCAGATAGCCGCCCGATCCCAGGGCCCTTTTCAGAAAGACGCCATTGTCACCGACATGTTTCGAAAGTGATTCAATACTCAGCGCTGTTTCCCAGGAGGGGGTGTATTTACCAAAATCTCTTTTTTGGAAAATCTTATTATTTAAGAGCAAAAAATCTGAATATCTATACTGTAACTGGCAAGAAAATTTTTCAGCCAGACGGTCTGTATCCGGATGGGGAACTGCTGTCCAGATAGAGTTGGGAACTGGTGTATCAGCCTCGATATCCAGCCGTTTGGCGACAGCAACACGGGCGTCTTCTGCTTTTTTGGCTATGGTAAGACGCACATTGTCATGGGGCAGGTAGGGTCTTTGTCGAAAGTCATCGTTCACTGCCACCAAGCCGGAAAAAACAATCCAGGGGAGCAGGTTTTCATATTTCCACATTGCCGGGATGAGATGCTGAAAACTTTCTCCTATCGACCTGAAGTCGCAAATATAGAGACAGTCAGGTACTGCCAGGAAAGGCAAAGATTTGGCCGTGATACGTTGACGCTTCACATGCATCTGTCAATTATTAGTGATAATGAGTATATATTTTTTTGAAATCAATCTGGCGCGAAAGTTTGTCCAGATTGGGCTTGAAGGTTCTGAAAATAAACAAGTCGGAGCTGGAACTGGTTTTAAGGATCGAGCTGTTGATGCCTATTAGGTTTAAGAAGGTCTCCGCTCTTTGTTTTTCGGGATATTCGTTGGGGAGCGGGTATTGGCTAAAATTTCCAACAGTTTCAAACAAGATGATTGCACAATCGGCTAGTATTTGACACAGTTTGTCAAAATTCCTTCCCATCATATGCCGATTCAGGACGACATAAAACTCCTTTACCCCGGGGCTGATGTCCATCTGTTCCAGACCCCTCAGAATGAAGAGCAGTGCCCCGTTAAGGGTATAGGGTGGATCGGTCAGGAAGGACTGCACTGCCAGAGATGTTTTTTGCCGCAGGCAGAAATCGGTCTGCACTGCGTTGACTGACGGAAGGGCTTTGCGAATTTCCCTAATCAAATCAATGTCCTTTTCCAAGACACTCAATTCTATCCAGGCCAGACGACCTATATCGAAAGCTAGAAGATCGTCATCACCAATCAGAGCGAATTTCAAATAGTCGGTAAATGGATATCTGGAACGAATAAATGCATAACGGCGCTTCCTGGATAGGGCATTACAGGGGAATTGATTCAACTTCTGCTTCAATTGAAAACTGCGGGAAGTGGTTTTTCGAATCTCGTGATTGGGGAAAGTCTTAAATATAAAACGCTTTCTGATGGAGCCGTCTTTGTTGATTAGTATCAGACCAGCATCAGTTAGTGATTTTAAGAAGGGAATCAGATTATCAAAATCTGCATGTGACAAGGTAACAAAATTTTCGATCGTACCGGCAGAAAGCAGGCGATACAGCATGAGACAGTAGTCAATTCTGTTCAATTGGTGTTTTTTGTGCCAGATCAGCAAAGACTTTTTATCTTTTTGCTTAATGTCTGCCGGAGCTGAGTTTAGATATTGCTGATATGCATTTTCCACCCGATAATCCAAATGATAGGCGCCTTTCTTTTCAATCGCCAAATCGCGTCTCCCATTAACGATATTATATGGGTGAAACCAGAAAATATTATCCCTGGACAAGTATTTGAGATAAGGGATGAGGTTCGTTTTACGCCAACATAATTTATGATTGACATGTACAACGGAAATGTCCGAGAGTACGGCTACATCTGGATCAAGTTTATAAAGTTTATACATCAACAGATCATCTTCAAACCCGTAGTCTCTGAAGGAGGGGAAACCGCCGGAAACCTTGAACAGCTCACGCTGGCAGTAGCCGAAATTTCCGATAAACGAGAATCCTGCGATTTCCGGGTTATTGTTTCTGTCAGTGGGGACAGGTTTACGATATTGCATTGATACCAAAGGATTTTCCCCCAAAAGGTCTTCGGAATGTTTTTCAAACCAGTTTAGAGGGAAGGTCCAGAAACGTTTGGCGCCAAAACCCCAGGAACGCTGCTGGCAATACTTTGACAATCTGGCAAGAGCGTCTTTTGTTAGCAAAATCGTATCATCATCCATAAACACCAAAAACTTTCCACAGGCCTTCTTTGCTCCAGCGTTACGGGCATAGCCGGGAGAAAAATCCTTTCTGATCGAAATAATTCTCGCAGAGATTGAAGAACGGCGCGCTTCGTTCAAAACGCTGCTAATCACGGCAAGATTTTGTATTTTCTGGCTCTTGAGGCGTGAGTTTTCCACAACAATCAGTTCAAACCCGCCTTGTTTTTGCCTGTAGAGGCTGTCAAGACAGTGTCTCACCGATCTGCCTTTCTTCAGGTTGGAAGCTGAAGAAAGAACAATCACAGAAAACAAAGGTTCTTTTATCATTCAATCCATTTACTGCTTAAATTCTGTACCGCCTGTTCAGTATCAATTATGTCAGCGGACGACTCATTGATAAAGAGAGTTCTCGCGGCCATCCTGCTGGCAAAGTACCTGTCATGGGTCGCCACGATGGCATTGCCCTCAAAATCCCCGATTATTCTTATCAGCTCTTCTTTTGAGCGCAAATCGAGATGATTTGTGGGTTCATCAAGAAGAATCAGATTGGGCTTTTTGAGTATCAGGGCAAGAACAGCAATTTTAACTTTTTCTCCCCCGGAAAAACTCCCAATTGCTCTTACAACGTCGGCTCCACGGATATTAATCAAAGCAAGGGCTCGCTGTGCCTGCTCCCGCGATACAGAGGCGAACTCCCCTAGTGCGTCAATGACAGAGACCTGGCTGTTTTCCATTCGATCAGTAAATTGTGAAAGATAGCCGATCACAGTTTTTTTATTTAATCGCATCTCTCCACCCAGTGGATTTATCTCGCCCATGATTGTTCGGAGGAAAGTTGTTTTTCCTGCGCCATTTGGTCCCATTACAGCAAGTTTCTGTCCAGTTGTCAGATGCAGGTTGATTCCCCCGACAATAATTTGGTCGGGAGCATGGCCTACCTGCAAATTGCTGGTGAAAAGGACATCTCCCTGCAACGGAGCAGCGTTAAGCCTCAGACGGGCCAGAGCCTCCTGGGTGGTTTTTGGTGGTAATTCCAGTTGCTCCAAAGATCTTCTTTTTCGTGCGACAATAGCCCCCTTTAGGGGGTTATCTTTATGCTGGTTGATATATTGTTCCAATTCACGTTTGACCGCCATCAGTTCCGCTGAACGGCTTTCCATGGAATCCATTTCATGTGCCTTGGCCTCGAGATACCTTTCATAGTTTAAACTGTATTTTTTGGTCTTGCCCTCATGCAGTTCGACCACACTGTCGAAGCAGGACTGCAGAAAAAATCTGTCATGAGAAACACATACAATAGCACTTTTCATCCTTTTAAACAGATCTTCCAGCCAAATAATGCCTTCTATATCGAGGTGGTTCGTTGGCTCGTCAATTACCAGAATATCGGGGCATCTGAGTATCGCTGCGGCCAATGTCAGCCTAAGTTTTTCCCCCCCGCTCAGGGTGTCAAACTGCCTGGCGAGATCAGAAGTGGAGAAACCAAAATATGTAAGCAGCTCTTCAATGATTCCATCCAGATAATACAAATCGCCTTCAGACATTTGAGCCACCGTTTCCAGATATGCATCCATGTCGACATCCTCTTGACGATTTTCGGCAATTGCCAGTTCCATCTGACGGTTTGAACGGATAATCTGTCCGTCTTGTCCCATTCTCGAAAAGAGCACATCAAGTACTGTTTCTTGGCAAGATTCCTGAAATAAATGCTGATCAACATACATTATGTCCAGAACTGATTCTCGCTGCCACTCTTCATCCTGATTTGCAATTATTTTCAGCAATGTGGTCTTCCCAATGCCGTTTTGCCCAACCAGGGCAACTTTTTCTCCTCCATTCAAATGAAAACTCAGCTCCTCAAACAGTTGTTTGTTGCCGACCCTCTTGTCCACGCCGGACAGTTGCAGGACGGTTTGGCCAGGCAGAACTGCCCCCAGCCGCCTGTTAAAGAGTTGTTGCGGGATTGAGGATAAGCGATATTTTTTATTCTTTCGAGTAATGTCGTTTGTCCTCTCCTTCTTTTCAGTACCAAAATTGTCTCTTTCCAAAACCACCCCCAACTCCCGTTGAATCGAGCCCAGTAGCTCTTCGGTGTCGAAGGCAACACTTAATTTGTTTTCAAGATACTGCGAGGCTTCTTCCACCGAGCTGCCAGTCTGCTCAGCAATCTGTGAAATAAGCTTTTCTATTTGTGGCATCTTAAAAATTTATGAATTACGCTTTATTTCAAGGCAACTTTCCCGAAGTGGCTGGAAAACGGACTTGATTGTCTGGAAAATCTGCCTGGTCTTCTCAGTGTTATCCCGCGTATAGTTACAGACAAAAATGTTTAGGCTTACATACCCGTGATCAGGCCAGGTGTGTACCGCAAGGTGCGATTCGGCCAAAGCAATCAATGCAGTAAAACCACTGTCAAAATCGTGGTACACCGAGCCAACTTCCTGTAATTCGGCCTGCTTGAGCAGTGCCGACAGCTTACTTTTGAAATCATTGCTTTTAAGCTGTAATAAAATTTCTTTTGGGCATCCGTACAAGTCTCCCACAATTTCCAAACCCGTGATTTCTGCAGCTGATATATCCATTATAGATTTAAGGATATTGCAAAAAGGTAAAAATGCAATATAATCTCGAAAGTTTCCTCTCGCAGAAACATTTTTCAACACAATTATGTTCATTATCCAGGGACAGCAAAAATTAAGCGGCACCGTCCGCGTAGGAGGGGCAAAAAATGCGGTTCTGCCGATTATCTGTGCCGCTCTGCTTACCCGTGAGAAAGTTACCCTGCACAATGTCCCGCGCATCAGCGACGTGGAGGCGATGCTGAAAATTCTCAATTCACTCGGCGCAAAAACCACTTTTGAGGAGCATACCGTCACTATTGAGGCGGCCGAGCTGCAAAATACCGCCATTGACGAAAGTCTGGTCAGTAAAATGCGCGCTTCCATATTGCTTTTCGGACCGGTCTTGGCGCGCCTCGGCGAGCTGGACCTCAACTTCCCCGGCGGCTGCGTCCTGGGCAAGCGTTCCGCCCACGCCCACACTTACGCGCTCGAACGCCTCGGCGCGCGGATACTCCGCTCCGACACCCGCATCCACCTCCAGCGCGACGAACTGCGCCCGGCTTCGCTGATCATGCCGGAAATGTCGGTCACCGCCACGGAAAACGCCATCATGATGGCCGTTCTGGCGCCCGGTCGCACTGAACTGAAACTCGTCGCCGCCGAACCGCATGTGCAGGATCTCTGCCATTTTCTCAATTTCATGGGAGCGAAAATCAGCGGCATCGGCACGCATTACCTGACCATTGAGGGCGTTAGCGAACTGCACGGGGCCGAATATACTGTCACCGGTGACTATCTGGAGGCCGGGACTTTCGCCATCGCCGCCCTGCTCACCGGCGGGGAAGTGCGCATCGAGGGCATCCCGACCTGGCAGCTGGACAGTTTCTGGCAGAAACTCGATGAGATGGGCGCCAATTATCAGCTGGAAGAAGAGGCCGTCGCCATCAAGCCATCCCCGGCCCTGCGCGCCCCCACGCCCGTCCGCACGGCGGTCTGGCCGTCTTTCCCCACCGATCTGCAGGCACCTTTTTCGGTACTGCTTACCCAGGCCGAGGGGGAATCACGCATTTTTGAAACTCTTTTCGAGGGTCGTCTCAATTATCTGACCGAACTGGAAAAAATGGGCGCCCGCGTCGAGATCATCAACCCGCACCAGGCCAAAATCACCGGCCCCACCCGTCTGAAAGGCGTCCCCATCGCCTCCATCGATATCCGCGCGGGCGCCGCCATGGTCCTGGCCGGCCTGGCCGCCGAGGGAACGACCCAGATTTCCAATACTCAGTACATCGACCGCGGCTACGACAACCTGGACGGCAAATTGCGCGACCTGGGAGCCAATATCAGCCGCCTGGAGATGTNNACCCGCCAGATCGGGGTTTTCCAGGAAATACTTCAGCAGCGCGTGCGACTCATCTACCAGCCCCAGGCTGTCCTTCAGCCGCAGGTAGTCCGCTTCGTCGCGCAGCACCCCTTCGCGCAGGTATTGCTCTTTGCGCTTTTCCAGCAGGGCGGCCGCGCAGTTCAGCGGTATGTCGGAGTGGAACTGGGTAGCCAGCACTTTGCCGTACTGATAGGCCTGAATGGGTGAGTTTTCATTGTAGGCCAGCAGTCGGGCGCCGGCCGGCAGGGTCTCGACGATGTCGCCGTGACTGGCAAAGACATATTTATCGCGCTGAACGGACAGCAGCGGATGGCCGGCGCCCTCCTCGGTCAAACTTATCCGAATCGGGCCGAATTCGGTTCCGCGTGAATTTTTACTAACTTTTGCGCCCAATTGCTGGGCCAGAAACTGAGCGCCGAAGCAGTTGGCCAACACGGGTATATCGGCTTCCAGCACGGCGTCAAAAATCAGCTGCAAATCCTTTTTCCAGTGAAAATCTTCATAGACCGAGCGCACCGAACCGGAAAAAATTACCGCCTGGGGTTTTTCCCGGGCCAGCAGTTCCAACCGCGCCCCTTCCGTGGCCGGATGAATTTCCAGAAACGACACCCCTGCGAAATCCCGCCCCAAAATCTCCTCCAGATGGCGTCGCTGCGAGAGCGACCTGTCTTCGACAATGGTGTCGATCACTAATATTTTGCTCATGGCTAGATATGGTTAGATTTATCCTGTTCCAGCCCCTCCAGAAGCTTGCTGTTGATCGCCACGGTCTCGGCGATGGCCTGTTCCGTGTCTACGGCATCGTACACCCGGCTTTCGGCAACCCAGACATTCCGGTCCCTTTTCACCTTGACGGTTACGGCATGTTCATTTTTGCATTTGGCGTCTTCCAGATTGTCGACATCGGAATGGGCGCACATCCACCGTTTCATACTTTCCACATCGTCAAAATGACCGGGCAATGCTACATTGAGCGGGTTGTCATAGCCATGGCGGGCAAAGGTCTCTCCTTTGACGGAAGGCAGTAAAAAAAGCAGATTTTCCATTCGCGTCATCCCGCGGCTGTTGCGTTGAGGGCCGTTTTGGGTGCGCAGGCGGTCAAAGTTGGCGCTGTAAAGATTGTGTATTTCCCGGGCTCTTTCCAGTTTGTCGGGAGCGCTCAGCACATGTCGGAAAGGCCGTGAGTCGTTGACCTGTAGCGAGGCGATAGCCGTGGCATGCAGCATGGCGATGCCCTGGGGAGTACAGCCCCACTCGCGGATCAGTTGATGGGTACGGGAATTGGGATCATTGGTGGCAGGTACAAATTCAAACTCATCGGGCAAGACCGGCTGGAACACCAGTCGGCAGCCAACCTCCGTCAGCAACCGGTCAATCTGTCCGCGAATCGACATTACCTGCCGTATCGCTTCGGCCGGCTCGGCAAAGACATCGGTTTTCACCTCCAGCATCACCGAGGCCTGTTCAAAGGAGAGGTAGGGAACCAGTTCCGGTATGGTCTGTCTGACCCTTTCCATCACCCATTGGCTGGCCGGCAGCCCGTCAATTCTTTCCCTGGTTCTTTCACAATTGACGATAAATCCCTCCATTTCCAGTCCCACCCCGTACTTTTGCTCACTTGTCTTATTGTTCATCCTGCTCTTGGTTAGTTATAAAAAACATTGTATGAAAAACTAAAAAAGCCCCAACCCGTCCGGGCTGGGGCTTCTGATTTGTCCAAATTCAATCAAGCCTCAACCCGATGCTTAAAGTAAGCAAAGAAGAAGAAGCCGAAATTTTGAGACCCATGTTTGTTCATACGCAACAAACTTAGGGTCAGGGCGGCCAAAAGTAAATAATCTTTATTTTGCTAAAAAGAGAAAAGTATTGTCAGGTAGTCTTTGCTATCAGCCACGAAGACTGGAAGATGGCATTTTGTATGCGCCTGAACAGACTGCTTTCGACGCTGAGGGCAAAGTTTTCGCCGGCGGCAATCAGGGTAGTCTCATTTTGCCCATGGCTGATCACGTCGATGCCCTGATCGTATTCCCTGGGCAAAGTTCGTGTCTCGCGGCGCAGGGCGATATTGCTTTTCCAGCTCCCGCTCTCTTCGCCGAAGGGATGGATCACTTTTGCGAAAATATCTCGTTTGCTGCGCCTGTTGGGATAGTCATTGACTTTTGTATCCAGAAAATCAAAAAACCGTCCGG
Source organism: Candidatus Peregrinibacteria bacterium UBA1369 (assembly GCA_002305925.1). Classification (GTDB taxonomy): domain Bacteria; phylum Patescibacteriota; class Gracilibacteria; order UBA1369; family UBA1369; genus UBA1369. The sequence goes on along the minus strand of DBRL01000012.1, from coordinate 507 downwards.
CGATAAACGCTTGGACAGTTTTTGGTCGCTGAAGCAGTATATTGTCCAGCAATTGCAGTAATCCGCTTTCCCCCTGATAATAATGAATTTTTGGGGCGGAGCGTTCCCAGGCTTTGCGCTTGTGTAGATTGACGATCTCTTCCTCGGCCTCTTTGATTTTTTCGGCGACGCTTCGCTGTTTTTTCTTGAGCATTTGCAGCAGGGTCTCGGCCGGTGTCGGCATGAATATCTGCAGGTTGTTTCTGGGTAGTGACGATATAATTCCTTGCCGTATCATCTTTTCCAGCGTCAGATAGAGGGAAGAGCGGTTTAGCTCCAGGTGGCGGGCGATTGAACTGGCCGGTTGGGGCCCGCAGCGCAACAGATAATCGTAGACCAGGATTTCTCTTTCTTTCAGGTTCAGCTCTTTCAGTATTTCTTCCATTTTGTCGTTGATCATGGAATGATGAACCATCCAAAAATCAAAATAACACAAAAAAAGAAAAAGTCAATTAAATAATCTGGCCA
>DBRL01000004.1:4318-10323 GCA_002305925.1 Candidatus Peregrinibacteria bacterium UBA1369 | reverse complement strand
CCTCAGCCACTGCGCGGCTGCTGTAATTTTTCATGGAGCGGTACACGGGAATCGAACCCGTGTCTCCGCCTTGGCAAGGCGGCGTACTACCATTGTACTAGTACCGCAAAAGAGCAATATCAAACGCTGGACGTATGGAATATAGCAAAATCGGCGAAAATTTCAAATTGTTTTTTGGGATTGGTTTATGGCGTGGCTGCTGCTAAAATTCGACCTGCGTCATCCAATTAGTCCAAACACGATGCTCGATCAACATTTTGACTTCCGCAAATCGGAAAAAGAACTGTACCGCCGCTGGGAAGAAAGCGGCTGCTTCACGCTGGAGAAAAGCCAGGAAAACTCTGCCGCGGACGCTCCGGTTTTTGACATAACCATGCCTCCGCCCAATGCCAACGGCGAAATGCACCTGGGACACTGCTATGGGCACACCGTAATGGACATCATGGGCCGCTATCATCGCCTGAAAGGAGAACGCGTAGTGCTGGTTCCCGGCAAGGATCACGCCGGCATCCAGACGCAGGTCGTCTATGAGCGCAAACTGCGTGCCGAGGGCGTGGAAATCGAAAAGATGAGCCGCGAGGATTTTTGGAAGAGTTGTTATGACTTCTGCATCGACCGTTCGTCCTACATGCGCGAGCAGGAAAAATCGCTGGGGATGTCCGCGGATTTCGGACGGGAAATTTTTACACTGGCCCCCGGGGTGAGTGAAGTCGTCTATGACACCTTTATCCGTATGTGGCGGGACGGCCTGGTCTATCGGGGCAGTCGCATGGTGCACTGGTCGGTCTATTCGCAGACCTCTATTTCCGATGTGGAGGTGGAATACAGGGAAGAAAAAGGCAAGCTCTGGAGAATCAAGTATCCCCTGACCGAAGCCGTGCAGTGGCCGGAGCGCCGCCGCGTGGAGCTGGCCGGACTGGAGGGCGCGGAGCTGCTGCGGGACAGCGGCAATCATTGGCTGCTGGTGCTGCCGGGCGGCGGCGCGGAGCTGAAAATTGGCGAAATGCTGGTGCAAAAGACTGACGCCGATGGGGTGGAGATCGAAAGGCAATATGTGATTTATCAAATCCGGCAGCTTCCGGCAGCGGGCGAAAGCGGACGCGAGGAAATGCTGGCCAAATATGATGAAAATGTGCGCGGCAAAATCGCCGCGCTGGCGGAAAAACCGGCCGATCATTCAAGCGACGGCGAAGACCCGGCGACGGGCCTGACACTGGTGGATCTGGTGCCGGAGCTGGACGACCGCGAAAATGTCGTGGTTGCTACCACCCGTCCCGAGACAATGCTGGGCGACACGGCGGTGGCCGTGCACCCCCTGGACCAGCGCTATGCCCATCTGATCGGCAAAAAATTGCGTCTGCCGGTAGTTGGACGCGAAGTGGAAATTATCGCCGACGAGAGAATTGAAATAGGTTTCGGTACGGGAGCGGTTAAAATTACTCCGGCCCACGACTTCACCGACTATGACATTGGCAATGACCACCAGCTGCAGCAGATCCAGGTGATCGACAAATTCGGCAAAATGACTCCCGCCGCCGGCCAGCCCTATGAGGGCATGAGCGTGGAGGCCTGCCGCGCGAGGCTGGTGGAGGATCTGGAGAAGCTGGGGGTGCTGCTTTCGGTGGGGGATTTTACGCATAAGGTACCGATTGCCGAGCGCGGCAAAGATGTGATCGAACCACTGATTTCCTCACAGTGGTTTGTCAATGTCGACAAGGAAGGACTGAGTCTGAAAAAGCGCGCCCTGGAGCTGATTAATTCCGGCCGCATCAAGGTCTATCCGGCCCGCCTGAAGGAACAGATTGTCCAATGGCTGGAAAATCTGCGCGACTGGAATATTTCCCGACAGATTATCTGGGGGCATCGCATGCCTGTCTGGTACAGGCAGAAAGACACTCCGGCCGAAGAAATTTACGTCGGCAAGGAAGCCCCGCAGGGTGAGGGCTGGGAACAGGAAAGCGACACTTTTGACACCTGGTTTTCCTCCGGCCAATGGCCTTTTTCTACCCTGACCAGCCTGGGACTGCTCGACCCGGACAATCCAGGTGCCAGCGAATTTTTCCCGACGCACACAATGGTGATGGGCAGAGATATCCTGCTCTTCTGGGCCTGCCGCATGCTGATTCTGACGGCCTATCGTCATAACGAAATACCCTGGAAAAACATCTATTTCACCGGTCTGATCCGCGATGCCAAAGGACAAAAAATGTCCAAGTCAAAAAACAATGGCATCGAGCCGCGCGAAATGCTCGACAAATATGGCGCCGACGCACTCCGCGCCGGCATGATACTGGGATCGACAGCCGGCCTGGATGTTAAATTCAATGAAAAAAAGATTGATGCTTTCGCCAAATACCTGAATAAAATCTGGAACGCCGCCAAGCTGGTGGCACTGAAGGGCGAGGGCGACTACAAGCTGCGCGCCCCCGACTACGCCAGTCTGAAAATGAACAGCTCGAAATGGATACTGGGCAGGCTGCAGGAGGTTCAGGAGGCCTATCGCCAGAAAATGGACAATTATGAATTCAGCGTTGCCCTGGAGCTGATTTATCATTTCAGCTGGGATTACTTCTGCGCCTGGTATCTGGAAATTGCCAAGATTGAGCTGGAAACAGCCAGCGAAAACACCGAAGAGATCAAGGGAACGATGTTCACGGTCTTTGATGGGATAATGCAGATGATTCATCCCTTCATGCCCTTTTTCAGTGAAGCCATCCACGAAGAAATGGCCCGTTTTGGCAGTGAAAAAATGCTGGCCGAGAAACATTTTCTGCAGGTTGAAGGCTATGAGGCGAAAAATTACCGGGAGGCGGCAGTGGAAATGCAAAAAATGATTGACCTGGTCACAGCTGCGCGCGAGTTCCGCAAGGCTCTGGGCAAAGGGTTCAAAGACAAATTAACGATCTGTCCCGATTTTTCCGTCAGCGCAGGCATGCTCGACCTGGCGGCCAGACTGGCGGCGGTGGATTTTGCAGATTTGGAGGCCAAGACCGCAGTGGTGAAACCTTTTGTTTCCGGCAAAGTGCTGATTGCATCCACGGCAGAGGAAAAAGTTAAATTCCGCGCCATGTTGGAGGATGGGCTGGCAAAGAGCCGCGCCGAATTGTCGCAACTGGAAAAGATTCTGACTCCCGGATTCCGCGAGAAAGCCGATCCCGACCTGGTGGCTGAACGCGTCGCTCAATTTGAGGCAGTCAAGACCCGGGTGGAGACGCTGGAGGCGGAAATCGCCCAAAATTAAGGTGGCCCAAAGATTAACGCGGCGGCAGCACCGGAGGCAGCGGCGGTGGTTTGATGGAGCCGTAGGGCAGGCGCTGCCCTGATTTAAGGTATTCAAGCATTTTCGCGGCGGCGGCCCGGCGGGAAGCTTCACGCGTCTCACCATAACCGGTGACGCGGAGAGCTTCGCTGAGGCGGCAATGGCAGCTGATCGGGCCCGGGCCGCCGCTCCAGCATTCATAATGAAAAGTCGGTGTTTCCAGATTTTGCTCCTGACAATACTGATATATTTCGGCCAGCGGCCCCTCTGTTTTACTCTCGCTGTGAGGGCGATGTGCCTGGGCGGCGCTTCTGTCATCGCTGTTCCGTCCCCTCCCCGCTTTGCCTGCTCCGGCAACCAGACTGCGGATTTTGCGATAAAGCAGCCGGGCCGCCTCGTTTTTGACCGTCTGTTTGTCGGCCCGTGCCGTAACCAGCACCTGATGGCGCACTTTTTCGAAACGCACGGCGGCCCGGCAGGTTAATTCAATGTTGAAACCGTCACTGGCGGAAAATTCAAAAAAAGCGTTACCGATGCGATGTTCTTTGAGGAAATCCAGCAATTTGACTACAAAATCTTCCCGCCGTTTTTTCTCCCGCTGCAGCAGGTGTCCATAACTACGGTAATTGTGCAGCGAATTGGTGCCGCTCTGGATGCTGCGCAAAGTGGCCAGGCGACGGGCGCGCTGATTGAGGTAGCTGCACAATTGAATCATTTCGGCGCGGCGATAGGGCGGACGTTCCCCGTCAATCAGCGCTTTGACCACGCGGTGGGCTACCAAATCGGCATAGCGACGTATCGGTGAAGTAAAATGAATATATACCGGCAAGCCGATACCGAAATGTTGGCCCGGTTTGGCCTCGTAGCGAGCTGAACCAAGAAATTTATTGTAGGTGGAGCGAAGATTGTCCACCAATTGCAGATAGTCGGAAGTACGTTCAATTTCCGCGATAATCTGCTGACGCGTTGGTGCCTTGCGACGATCCGGCAGGTGATTGCGAAAAGGGGCCAGCCGTCTATTTTCCCGCAGCAATATGCCGACGGCATGATTGGCCAGGACCATGAATTCCTGTACCACCAGGCTGGAAACCGAGAGACTACCCTCCTCCACCACACCATCCTCGTTGGTGCGGATCCCCTCGCTGAGTTCCTGGAAAGCTATACCCTGCCCCTCCGACCAGCGTTTACTATTGAGGCCCCGCGCCAACTGATAATAATTCCAGAGCGGCAGACCCGGGTCGCCGATTACCCTGGTAGCGGCGTACTCGCGCAAACCAAGGCGGCGCAGAGAACGGAGGGCGGTTTTCTTTACCTGTATGCCGAGCAGCTTCAACTGTGGAGACAGGGTAACTTCCACGGTGATGGTGGGCCGTAATTGGCCCTCGCGCAGGCTCAAACGATAGTCAGAAAGCACATGCGGCAACATGGGTATAGAATAGCGGGGCAGTGTTCTCTCTCCCTGTTCACGGGCCGGAAAATAATGCGTGTGCACACGTGAGAGAGCCTCCAGATCAATATATGAATCTTTTCTGACCAGAGTGTCCACATCGCTGATGGTCACCTGGACGCGCCAACCACGACCAATTTTTTCCAGCCAAATGGCATCGTCCAAATCGGCCGACTCAATATCGTCAATGGTAAAGCCTTTCACCTCTTCGCGGTCGCGAAACACTTCATCACGAAAGACCGCTTTTTTGGCCTCTTTCAGAACGGCATCGGGGAATTTACCGGGCAGCTCGCTCAGATTGTAGCCGGGCAGTTTCAGCATTTATTGGAGTGGTAAAATGCGGTGCGGCAGACAGACAAATTATATTTAAATGTGTCTTACTTATATTGTCAAACTTTTCTTTGATTTGACAAGTGTTGACCTGTTCGTGTTTTATATTTGTGTAATTTTCAAAAACGTCTTAATAGTTCCAGCCAATGAAAGACATCAATTTCAAACCCTCTCTGCCTCCGCCGGACCATGAAATTCCCGATCAGCTCTTTGACTATATGCCACCTCCCGGCCCGATGATCAGAATGAAACCCGGCCGTGAAACCTATCGTTTTCTCATGGGGAAGCTTTCCTATCTGGCAGAGCGCGCCAAGGAATATGCCAAATTGCCGGCCGATCACCCCGACCGGGTCTGCTTTGAGTACCGACAGCAGATCATGGTGGAACTTTGCCGCGTCGACAATGCCGGCCTGCTGGACCTGGATCAATTGAAGTTTACTCTGCTCAAACGTCAGATCCGGCAATCTTTGGGACAAGGCCGCAAACTAAATGAGGAAGAGGAAAGGTTGCGCGAAAAAGAGGCGCTGTTCCAGGATGCTGTGCTGAAGGCAATCGACGATTTGGGCATAGTGCTTTAGTTGAAACCCAGGGCTTGGAAAGCCACAGACAGCGGCTGTATTCTGCCTGGACATCAGACCATAAAAAAACCCCCACCGAAGTGGGGGTCCAAATCTCAGGCGCTAATGGGTCCTCAAAAATTAATATTGGTGAGAACTCTAGCTTTTGTTTTTGTTTTTTGAGATTTGTGGATTGACCTATCCGAATCATTGCCTAGGCTTTGGCTGTTTTTTACAGTCCTGCCACGGACCACCCGCCGGCCAGTGAAGACCGGTAGTGAATGTAGAAGCCATAAAGGCTAAAGTACTTCACCGAGTAGCTTTAAACGGATACCGACCTGGTCAAGTGCCGGTAACCATCGCCCAGCAAAGATTGAGAGAGGTCAAAACGTTCTAGGGCGTTGTCATTCCT
>DBRL01000004.1:0-4267 GCA_002305925.1 Candidatus Peregrinibacteria bacterium UBA1369 | reverse complement strand
TTGGAAAAATCATAACATTATAACCGTCTAAAATTATTAATCAAGAATCGGCTGTGGACAGACCTTGAATCGTGTTGCAAAATATACTTTGTAAGACTTTTGACTTGCGGTCAAATTATGCAAATAACCCAATTTGTGATTGGGCGGGTTTGCATAGCTTGTATGTGTTCTCAGGCCGGGACTTTTCTTCCCTGTGGGCATTTTTTTATTGAACGAGTGGACACCAGGTGTTCCCAACAAAGATCAATTTTATTTTTGTTTGCGTCGGAAGAGATGACTTGAGGCGAAGAGAACGATTTTTCGACGAGCTTTTGTGTTGGTGGCAAGTTTCTAGTTCCTGCCGGTGAAGCTGCGAAATATTGAGGAGATATGTTTGTGTTTGTTTTCCTAAATTTGAGCTTCATGTGATTGTATCAAATAATTTTTTTCAGGCAAATTACTTGTATATACCGGTTCTTGAATTGTTTTTTAATTTAATGTAAAAGTATTCTGTTTATATTTTTTGAGCAGAGCAAGATGTCCATTGATTCCCTTAAACAGGCCTTTAAGCCCCTGAACGATTTCAAACTGGCGGAGATTCTGGAAAAAGATCCGACCAGGGTGATTGAAGTAATAAATCGCAAAAATGGAAAAACTTACCGTCTCTGTCTCAATTCCCACCGACAACTTTGCTATCGAGACGGTAACAACGTCAGGCTGCTGCCAACGAACAGCGCTGATTTTGAATTGGTGGAAGATGAGCAAGCGCTGCTGCCCGATTTTGATCCTANNCGTGCACCGGTGAGTCTGCCGCCGACTTCAATGGATATTTTAAACATTGTGACCAGCTTTAACCGCATGGTTGACGGCCTGGCTGCCCGCCGTGAACCCGACGCCCCTCCCCCGCCCAAGAAAGTACCCGAAGTGCTGGAAAAACTGCAGACCAATTATCGCGTGCTGGTCCCTTCCGACTATGAAATCAACGACCTGGCCGCCAAGTATGTGGTTGCCATCACGCAGAGCATTATTGATTTGAAATTGAAAGTTTTACCGAAGGCAAATGTACAGGTCGGGAAACTGCTGACCACCGGCCTGGTGAAGAACCTGCCCGGATTGCTGCCGCTCATTGAGGAAGCTTTACAGGCCTCCGGCTATGAGTTTGAGGAAGCCCCACCCAATGGCAGCTATCTGCGACTGACCGTTTGGCTGGAGAACTAGCCCTTCGACCCGAGGCAGACCGCCCTCAGCCGTTTCATCAGTTGCATCGTGTGGAGATAGCGCCGCTGGCGCAGTGCCTGTTGAAAGCTCCAGCGTTTTTGTCTATGCTGTTGGCGTAAATAATACAAAACACAATGAGCATAATCGCCGGTTGGATCATTTTCTCCATTGCCATTTATGCCACGGCCTATCTGCTGCCAGGCATACAGATAGAAGATTTCACTACCGCGCTGGTGGCGGCAATCGGGTTGGGACTGATTAATACCGTATTAAAGCCCATCCTGATGATTTTGACGCTGCCCCTGAATATTCTCACTCTGGGACTGCTGACCTTTGTCATCAATGCACTGCTGGTGATGCTGGCCGGGGAGCTGGTGCCGGGCTTTTTTGTGGAGAATTTCTGGTGGGCGCTGCTGTTCAGTCTGGTGGTCTCGGTGATCAATGGTCTGCTGGGAGCGTTAACCGGCAAGAAAAAATGATCAACCCAGTCTGGAATCCTTTTTCGCGCTACGCCGACAAGTTGGAGAAAAAGCTGGACCGGCTGCTGCGACGCGTGGCATTCTTGGGAATATTTGCAGCCCAGGAAAAAATTCTGGCTTTGATGCAGGAACATCTGGTGATAGTCAATCTCTGGCTGGAGGCCAAATTCAAGGGCTATAAATACCTCAGCAGAAGCCGACGCAAAAGAATGTATGCCAACGCCGAGAAAATTGCCGCCGCCTTCCTTACTTTTGCCAATGCCAGCACCATCGACCTGCAGCGCGTGAAGGGAAAGCTGGCCTCGCTAGGCCTGCCAGTACCGGGGGCGCCCGGCGATGACGGAAAACTGGTCTTGCTGACGCAAATTATGGAATTTCTGCGGCCCCATGCCGGGAGGTTCGAGTATCTGGAGGGCGCCTCTTTCGGCAAACTGCTGACCGATCCCGACCGCGGCGAGAAAATGATCGGCGACTGCAACCAGATTGTCACATTCTACGCCTTTCTATATTCGCTGAAATATCCCCTGCAGGATCTGCGGATCAAATTGGTGCCCGGTCACGTCTGTCTGCATTTCAAGGGCATTGATGTTGAGGCCACGGCCGGAAGTTTTGCCCGCTATGACAAAGACGCGCAGGTGCTGCCGATTGTAGAACTGATTGCCACCAACCTGCTCGATGTGTCCGATTTCCGGGACAAACAGATACAGGTAGAGCCGCGCGAGTTCCTGCGTGGCGCCCAGCTGGCCTACAACCTTTCCTCCGACCGTGAACTGGTCAACAAAAACCTTAAGGCGGCCTATCATAATGTGGCAGTGGAAAGTCTGAAATCCCAGCAGTTTGACACGGCGGTTTTCTTTTTGGAAAAAGCCGGTCTGGACTCTGCTGATGAAATCCAGACCCTGCAGACTGTCTATCACAATGCCGTGCTCTATCACGTCAAACAGCACAGTTTCAGCAAAGCCCGTTCCTATGCCGGCAAGTCCAGCGAAGCGGACCTGCGGAAATATGTGGATGAGAGGGAAGCTCTATATTTATATGAAAAGGGCTCGCTCGTCCGGGCGCGGGAGCTTTTCGAGCGGGCCGGCAACGGGCAGATGGTCAAGGCCTGCTATGCCAAGGAATACAATGCTCTGCATTCGCGGGTGGCCAGCCTGAAGGATTTGGCACTGATGCGCACCCACAGAAGCGACTACCAAAAAATGCTCGAGCTGGCCGTAAAAATGGAGGACCAGGCGCTGGCGGACAATCTGCGGCGAATCATCGGACAGCTGTAAGAGTCAGTTTTCCGCGTCCGCCCCGTTGTCTTCGTGGCCAAACTCAAAGAACTGGTCTTTGCTGTGGTCCACTTCGCGTTCAAGTACCACCATGGAGTATTCCAGCCCATCACTTTCCATTGTTTCCGTGGCCGATACAATTTCAAAATCTTCCGGTATCTTTTCCGGGAAGAAAACGTCGCATTCATAATCCGCCTCGATACGGGTCAGATAGATGCGTTCCAGGTCTGGATGAAGTATGGCCTCCGCGTAGAGCGTTGCCCCACCGATCACAAAGACCTGTTCCACCCTGTCACTGGTGGCAAGCGCGGTGAGAGCCTCGTCCAGAGAGTCAAACTGCAGGACGCCGTCAGGGAGATCCAGCTCCGAACTGGTACTGATCACGCAATTGATGCGGCCGGCCAGCGGACGGGCTTTGGGCGGCAATGATTCCCAGGTGCGGTGCCCCATAATCACGGCGTTTTCCAAAACGGGATCTTCGGTAGTCCGGGTAATCCTGTGAAAATACTTTAAATCCTCGGGCAGGTGCCAGGCCAGGCGTCCATCTTTGCCCAGTCCCAGTTTCTGGTCTACGGCAGCGATAATTGAGAAATTGGTCATCAGACTGCTACTTCAAATTTGATAAAAGGATCATGGTGATAGTTTTCCAGGGCGAAATCTTCAAACTTCAGCTTGTCAAATGGCTTGTCGGCGATTTTCAGGGTTGGCAAAGCATGCCCCCGGCGGGTCAACTGAGTCAGTAATCCATCAATGTGATTGACGTAGATGTGCGCGTCACCGATGGTGTGGGTGAAAATGCCCGGGGTCAGGCCGGTCTCGCCGGCGATCATCATCAGCAGGGTGGCATAGCTGGCAATGTTAAACGGTATGCCCAGGGCGAAATCCGCAGACCTCTGATAAAGCTGGCAATCCAGCCGACCGTTGATGACGTAAAACTGGGCAAAAGCATGGCAGGGAGGAAGACGCATTTCCTCAATATCTCCCACGTTCCAGGCGGTCAGGATGATGCGGCGGCAATCCGGCCGCGTCTTGATGCGGCTGATGATATTGGCAATCTGATCGATGTGGGTCTTTTCATATTGACCGGTTTCGGCGTTGAGCCTGAATTTTTCCCATTTGCGCCACTGATAGCCATAGACAGGCCCCAACTCCCCGTCAGGCAGGGCCCAGTTGTCCCAAATCGGCGTGTGCTGGGTCAGGTCATCATTGATATTGGTGGATCCCTTCATAAACCAGAGCAGCTCGCGCAGCACCCCGTCGTAACGCACTTTCTTGGTGGTCAGCAGGGGAAACCCGTGGCGCAAGTCGTATTTTTTC